>NZ_JAFBFI010000007.1 GCF_016909175.1 Peribacillus deserti | reverse complement strand
ACCTGACAGGCGTAAGACGAGCGGCAGCGAAAGGCCGCCTTTGCCTTTTGATGGCGATTGGCTTACGACCGAAGGTGTCAGTTCGGAGCTGGACAACATAAAAGCGTAAAGCGGTGCCTTCCAGGCACCGCTTATTACATGAACAATGTGGCTGATACGGATACAAAGGCAATTTTAATTGGAAGGCAGAGACCCGAAAAGCATAAGACGAGCGGCAGCGAAAGGCCGCTCTTGCCTTTTGATGGCGATTGGCTTATGTCTCGAGGGTCTCAGCTTGGAGCGGGACAACAAGAAAAGCGGAGAACGGTGCTTTTCTGCTCTATTCTCTTTAAAGGAATATATGCTTATTGCTTAGCTTCTTTATCTTTTCACCAACTATTGAAAAGCAGACACCTGACAGGCGTAAGACGAGCGGCAGCGAAAGGCCGCCTTTGCCTTTTGATGGCGATTGGCTTACGACCGAAGGTGTCAGTTCGGAGCTGGACAGATAGAAAAGCGGAGAACGATGCTTTTCTAAACAATATGTAATGCAGAAGGTTAAGCGCTAAATGGCTTAGCCTTTTTTAATTTTCTCACTGACTAATTAAAAGCAGACACCTGATATTGTAGACTTGCTGACTGGCAAACGATAGCGAAGACAGAAGTAAGTCGCACCTATGCGACCACAGGGCATAGACGAACGGCGGTCCAAAACCAGGAATCCTGCATAAAATTCAACTATCCTGCAAAAGTCTAAAAAATCCTGCATAAAATTCATTTATCCTGCAAAAATACCAAAAATCCTGCAACCAACCTTAATAATCCTGCAAAAGCACGTTATTACCAGACTAATAAATTGCTGAGGGCTGTTCATTGAAACATTAAAAAAAATCTTCTATGATTGTATAGGAGAAATTGAAGTGTGAAACATAAGTGAATTAACATTATGTATATAATACATTGAATAAAGAGGAGTGCCACTCATGCAGATAGAAGATGCAATTATAATTGGAGGCGGTCCCTGCGGCTTGGCTGCTGCAATTGCTCTTAAAGAAATAGGCAAAAATCCATTGATTATTGAAAAGGGAAATATAGTTAATTCTATTTATAACTATCCCACTCACCAAACTTTTTTTAGTTCAAGTGAGAAACTGGAAATTGGAGATGTAGCTTTTATTATTGAAGGAAGAAAACCGGTACGCAGCCAGGCTCTGTCTTACTATAGAGAGGTTGTAAAAAGAAAAAATCTGCGTATTCACCCTTTTGAAAAAGCTGAAATCTTAGAAAAGCAAAACGATGGTACATTTGTATTGAAAACATCACGAGGAGAATATAAGACTCCCTATGTGATCATGGCTACCGGTTATTATGATAATCCAAATTATATGAACATCCCTGGAGAAGAGCTGGATAAGGTATTTCATTACTTTAAAGAAGCACACGAATTCTTCGATATGGATGTAGTTGTGATAGGCGGGAAGAACTCAAGTGTAGATGCTGCACTTGAGTTAGCAAATGCGGGAGCAAGAGTGACTGTCTTATATAGAGGGCAGGAATATTCTAAAAGTGTAAAACCGTGGATCTTGCCTGAGTTTGATGCTTTAGTGCGAAACGGAACGATTGCAATGGAATTCAAGGCACAGGTTAGGAACATAACAGAAGGATTTGTGGAGTACGAAGTGGAGGGTAAATCTAAAACCATACAAAATGATTTTGTCTTTGCCATGACAGGCTATCACCCTGATCACAGTTTTTTGAAAGCTATTGGCATTGATATAGATACCCAAACAGGAAGACCGGTTCATAACCCGGAAACAATGGAAACCAATGTCCCGGGAATATATATTGCCGGAGTGATTGCAGCCGGTAATAACGCAAATGAAATTTTCATAGAAAATGGCCGGTTTCATGGCGGTCTGATCGCTTCACATATTACTGAACAGAAAGATTAGGTCCTTTTTTGTTTATAAGAAAAGCAGGCGGCCGCAAACCTTTAAAGCTCTAAGATCTGAAATACAGCCGCAAAGGGATCCAGATATAAACCTTTCGGCTGATTTCAGGACAAATCTTAAGTAATATTTGGCTAATCCATAATACTTTAAAGTTTTTTTCGAAAAAAACAGCTGTTTTAATCCGCATTTTTTTATAGCGTTATATCATCCATAAGCGGGGATAAATTACAAAAGACCTGTATTTTTTATATATACATATTTGAAATTTTAGTATGCTATGGTAGGGGTGTTGTTCAGATGTATCATAAAATTTCCATTATTACGACAGGCGGCACGATCGCCAGTAAAGAAATGGCTAAAGGTCTGCTGAATTCCGGTGTACTGAGCGGGGAAGAATTAGCTGCACTCTGCCAGATTCCGGAAGATTTTGAAATTAAAATCGTGGATCTGTTCCAGATTCCGTCTATGCATATGAATTTTGATTCAATGCTAAAGGTTAAGGAAGCAATCGAGGCCGAACTTTTGGATGAGAATGTGGCAGGAGTTGTAGTCACTCATGGAACCGACTCTTTAGAGGAAACGGCCTACTTTTTGGATTTGACCATAAATGACCACAGGCCGATTGTGGTAACCGGTTCTCAGCGTTCGCCTCAGGAAGTAGGGACAGATGTATATTCGAATCTAAGAAATTCTATATATGCGGCTGCTAGCCAGAAACTCCATCAAGTCGGCGTTGTAGTCGTTTTTAATGAGCGGATTTATTCGGCTAGATATGTCAAAAAAGTTCATGCTTCCAATTTGCAGGGATTTGAGTCCTTTGGATACGGCTATTTGGGGATTATTGATAATGACGTGGTGAATGTGTACCAAAAACCTGTAAGTACCGAATTTCATCAATTAAAAAGGAAGCTTCCAAGAGTAGATATCGTAAAATGCTATACAGGGGCTGATGGGCTTTTTATTGATGCGGCCGCTTCTGCTGATGCAAAGGGGATCGTTTTAGAAGGTGTTGGCAGAGGCCAGGTAACACCTGAAATGGTGCAGTCCATTCAGCATGCCATTGATCAGAATATCACGCTTGTCATGACAACAAGTGCAGAGGAAGGAAAAGTATATCCTGCTTACGGGTACAAGGGCAGCGCTTACGACCTTCTGCAGAGAGGCGTTATTTTAGGAGAAGATTACGATAGTAAGAAAGCGCGGATCAAACTGGCTGTTTTGTGGGCTAGCTATGATAAAGTGGAACAGTCATTATTCTAATCTGAAGCTTCCTCTTCTTTATGGGATTCAGCTTCATTTTTGTTTTCAATTTAAAGGTAATCATGTTACGATTAATCTAAAATGTTGAAATGAGGTCAGCCTATGCTGGTCATATTAGCTGCTGGATTTGCGCCGGGATTGGCTCTTCTCAGCTTCTTCTATTTAAAAGATTATTATGGAACAGAGCCATTATCTGTAGTTTCTAAGGCATTTATTTTTGGGGCTGTCCTGGTACTCCCCATAATGTTTCTAGAGTATATATTAAAAGCAGAAAATATTATTATGAACCATTTCGGAACCGCTTTTTTATCTGCTGGGTTAATTGAGGAATTCTTTAAATGGTTTATTTTATTTTATGTTATTTATAATCATGTAGAATTTGATGAGCCATACGATGGTATTGTATATGGTGCGGCAGTATCGTTAGGCTTTGCGACATTAGAAAACATTTTTTATTTGATAGGAAATGGTGTTGATCAGGCTATTGGACGCGCACTTCTTCCTGTATCAAGCCATGCTTTATTCGGAGTCATCATGGGATATTACTTTGGTAAAGGAAAGTTCACAGATAAAAATAAACACAAATACATCTTTCTTGCCTTTGCTGTGCCATATTTGCTTCATGGAACATATGATTTTATCCTTCTGACTCAGGAATACTGGGGATATTGGATGCTGCCTTTTATGGCTTTCTTATGGTGGTATGGGCTGAAGAAAGCAAAAATGGCACGAGTGCTGTCAGATATTCATGCTTCGCAAATGCTTTAAAGAATAAAACTTATGATCTCACTCTTTCAGTTAACTGAGGGGTGAGATTTTTTTTTGCAGAAAAGAAGCCTATGAAAAAACTAAAAGGAATAAATGAAATGAATATGAAGAAAATAGGTGTATTGGTAAAACAAGAACAGAAGGAGTGTTATGGGTGAAAGGAATGGCTGCAAAAATAAAAAAAGGCTTATTCATCTTCCTTGTTTCCTTCGCCGTCATTTCTGGGGGCAGCAGTGCGGAGGCCTTTACAAAACAGATAATCCAGAGGGGGGCAGTTGGCGATGATGTTATTGAGCTTCAGGCGAGGCTTCAAAATATAGGCTACTACAAAGGCAGGATAGATGGAGTCTTTGGATGGAGCACCTATTGGGCGCTGAGAAATTTTCAAGAGGCGTACGGGCTGCCCATAGATGGGCTGGCAGGTACAACGACAAAGAATAAGCTTGCTGATGCCTCAAACTTTAATCGAGCTTTTGTCCATGAACAGATTCGTAAGGGAAATGAATTCACTTATTACGGCGGAACACCTATTGAGAAACAAATTAAAACAAAACGAGGTACTGCGAAAAAACCGGCTGCTAAGAGTCCAGGCAAAAAGGTTAATACGGCAGCAACCAATTCTCCAGCTGGCTTTTCCCAGAATGAAATTCAGCTGCTGGCTAATGCAGTGTACGGCGAAGCACGCGGTGAACCATATATTGGACAGGTGGCAGTTGCTGCAGTCATATTAAATCGGCTGGAAAGTCCTGTTTTCCCTCATTCAATTTCCGGTGTTATTTTTGAGCCAGGTGCCTTTACTGCTGTAGCTGACGGACAGATATGGCTCACTCCGAATGAACGTGCAAAAGAAGCCGTTATTGATGCCATTAACGGGTGGGACCCAACAGGAAATGCTTTATATTATTTTAATCCGGAGACAGCAACCAGCAAGTGGATCTGGACAAGGCCGCAGATTAAACAAATTGGCAAGCATATTTTTTGCGAATAGAGGTGAATAACAATGATAAGAAATATAATAATAGTTGTCCTGGCGTTAGCAATTGTAGGGACTGGATACTGGGGCTATCAGGAGCATCAGGAGAAAAATGCGATACTCGTGAACTCTGAAAACAACTACCAGAGGGCCTTTCATGATCTTTCTTATCAGGTAGACCTTCTTCACGATAAGATCGGTACATCCTTGGCCATGAATTCAAGAAAATCTCTATCACCCGCATTGGCAGATGTTTGGAGAATTTCTTCAGAAGCTAATATGGATGTCGGGCAGCTGCCATTAAGTCTTATGGCTTTTAATAAGACAGAAGAGTTTTTATCCAACATTGGGAGCTTCAGTTATAAAGCTGCAGTACGAGACCTTGAAAAAGAACCATTGACAGATAAGGAATATAAAAATCTCCAAGGTTTATATAAGCAGTCTAATGAAATTCAAAATGAGTTAAGGAAAGTGCAGTATTTAGTGCTTAAGCATAATCTGCGGTGGATGGATGTGGAGCTTGCGCTGGCGTCTGGCAAGGAGAACGCAGATAACACGATTATTGATGGATTTAAAACAGTAGAAAATAAATCTGTCGGGTACTCTGAAAAATCGGATTTCGATCCTTCCTTTACGAGTATGAATAAAAGAGAAAACAACTTTAATCACATTAAAGGCAAAAAAATCAGCAAAGAAGAAGCAGCAGCTATTGCTAAAAAGTATACAGGGATACAGGGAGCGGTAAAGACTAAAGTAGAGTCGAATGGAAAAGGGTCAGACTTTGAATTTTACAGTGTCAGTTTAAGCGATAACAACACGAAAAATCAAGTCAATATGGATATTACCAAAAAAGGCGGATATCCTATCTGGCTGATCAATACTAGAGATGTTAAAGACAGCCGGATCAGCTTGAATGAAGCTTCTAATTCAGCTGCTAAATTTTTGAAAGAAAACGGATTTTCATCACTCGAATTATATGAAAGTGCCCAATATAATAATACCGGTGTATTTAACTTTGTTACCAATATCAATGGCGTAAGAATCTATCCCGATTCCATCCGGGTGAAAATTGCACTGGACAATGGGAAAGTGGTTGGTTTTTCTGCAGATGATTATCTCAAGGGACATAAGGACAGGAAAATAGAGAAAGCCGCTCTGTCAGTAGAAAAAGCTAAGGAAAACATCAGTCCGAAGGTTCAAATTATGGAAGACCGTCTAGCATATATCACAAACGATATGGGAGAGGAAGTCCTGTGCCGGGAATTTTTGGGAGTGATTGGTGAAGATACCTACAGAATTTTTATCAATGCAAAAACAGGACAGGAAGAAAAAGTAGAAAAACTGCAAAATGCAGAACCTATATATGAGCAAATGGTATAATCCGCTAGTCTAAAAAATCTCTGTTCATCTTGAACAGAGATTTTTTTTTTATATTGTCTGATCCTGTAACGGCCGATTGTCCTTGCGCATTTCCTTTTAGCCGTGAGATAATAATAGTAAGATTTTACCTTAATTGTAAGACTTATATCTTAATTCGGAAGTGTGAACATAGATGATAAAATTAGGCGATACCCTGACATTTGAACCAAAGTATTCTATGCATCCGGAAAAATACCAGGCAATGGTTGTAGAGATGCAGGATAATAGTTTATTTATTGATTATCCCGTAAATTTGGCAACAAGAAAAACGGTGTTTCTCTTAGATGGCAGCCAGCTGAAAGGAAGCTTTGTAGGGAAAGATAATAATGTGTATTTATTTGATACGGAAGTTCTCGGCAGAAAATTGTCCAATATCCCCATGATTCAGCTTCAATGCCCTGGAAATGAAGACTACATAAAGATACAGCGAAGGCAGTATGTCCGTATTGAAGCGGCACTGGATGTAGCCGTCCATCCTTTGAACTTTGATTTCCGCCCCTTTACTGCGGTTACTTTAGACATAAGCGCCGGAGGGTTATGCCTGGCACTGCCGCGTGGAGTATACATTGAACCCTCCACTCCGATCGTGATATGGCTGGCATTGGATATGAAGTCGGGTGAAATACAGTATTTAAAAATTAATAGTATAATGATTAGAATAAATGAGACTAAAGCAGGCACAAGAAATGCCTCTATTCAATTTACCGGCTTAACCGCTAGTGAAAGACAGTATATTATACGATATTGTTTTGAACGGCAGCTTGAGATGAAAAAGAAAGGTCTCTGAAATAATTGCTTACGATGTGAATAATTTACTTATATTTCCTTATACTGTCTAGTAATCAGTACAAGGAGAGAATGATATGAAACGGTTTGAAGAGATATTAATAAAATTGATTATGATTCAGTTCGTTTTCCTGCTTTTTTTTCAGGTTTTCTTTCATAGAGAGGATTCATTCCTAGAACTTAAAAAAATGGCTAAATATGAAGGTGTAAATGAAAATAATTATGGAAAAGTACTGGATGCCTTAAATCAATGGAAGTTTAGAGAGTGAATACGCATAAAACGGCTGGCTGCACAGATCTTGAATGTGGGAGTCAGCCTTTTACATGTGTAAACTGAATAAGGCTGGACGGCAGGATTAATACATAATAAAATATCACTTTATGGTAAAATAGAAAAGGTAACTATACGTATTAATAAACACATCATTGGTCAAGGTTCATAGGAGGAATTATGGAAAACAAATTATCGATTGCAATAGATGGCCCAGCAGCAGCTGGAAAAAGCACTGTTGCTAAAATTATCGCTGAAAACTTATCTTATATATATGTGGATACTGGCGCGATGTATCGCGCTCTAACTTACAAAGCTCTTAAAAATGATGTTGATGTAAACGACGAAAATGGACTGCTCGACTTATTGCTTAGCACCGATATTGCCCTTATACCTGGTGACAAGGGACAATTAGTATTTCTTGACGGACATGACGTGTCAGAGGTCATACGGACAAGCCAGGTCACATCTTCTGTATCGGCTGCCTCGAAGCACCGAGGAGTGCGGGAGGAAATGGTAAGGAGACAGCAAAAACTTGGCGAAAATGGCGGTGTGGTCATGGACGGCAGGGATATCGGCACTTATGTTCTCCCGAATGCTGAAATCAAGGTGTTTCTGATTGCCTCGGTGGATGAAAGAGCAGAAAGACGGCATAAAGAAAATCTCTCAAAAGGTTTTCCTTCCGATCTGGAGAATTTAAAAGAAGAGATTGCTCTAAGGGATAAGCTTGACTCGGAAAGAGAAATTGCCCCCCTTCAAAAAGCGGATGATGCAATCGAAATAGACACAACTTCATTGAATATTAAGCAGGTAGCCGGCGAAATCATGAAGTTAATTAAAGAAAGGAACTAATAGAGTGAACCTTTATGCATTTGGAAAAGGACTTGTAAAGATCCTTCTTACCCCTTTATATCGAGTTGAAATAATTGGTAAAGAAAACTTCCCCGCTGATGGGGGCGTGTTGATTTGTTCTAACCACATTGATAATTTAGATCCTCCGGTTGTAGGTATGACCGCTCCAAGGCCTGTACATTTTATGGCGAAGGAAGAGCTTTTCAATGCACCAGTCTTAAAAAGCATTTTACCGAATGTGAATGCCTTCCCTGTTAAACGAGGAATGAGTGACAGGGAAGCACTGCGCAAAGGTTTATCCCTTTTAAAAGAAGAAAAAGTAGTAGGGCTGTTTCCTGAGGGAACCCGCAGCAAAACAGGCGAGCTTGGAAAAGGCTTGGCTGGTGCGGGCTTTTTTGCCTTGCGCTCCAACGCCTATATTGTTCCCTGTGCCATCATAGGACCATATAAGCCATTCAAAAAACTCAAAGTTGTTTACGGAAAACCCATTGATTTTACGAGTCTGCGAGAGCGGCGTGTTTCTGCAGATGAAGCTACTGAAATCATCATGGAAAGCATTAAACATTTAATATCCCAATATAAATAAATCAGATTGCTTGACAAAAAATCTGATTTGTAAGAATTTATTAAAAAAGGGGTCAATTTTGATTATGTTCTACTACAGCTTAACCTGAAGAATTTTAAAAAAACCAAAATACTTTTCATATTTTAGTTTGCTCAAGCGAACTATCGGGAATATTTCAATAGATAATATTTTCTGATTTTCCGCTCGTCTATATTGAGCTTATAAATTCTCGAGGAAGAGCAGTCATGCGTTAAGGAGGAGTACATATGTCAGAAGAAATGAATGAAATCGAAGTAAACAACTACGAGACTGGTGACAGGGTTACAGGCACCGTAACAAAAGTGGAAGAAAAACAAGTGATTATTGATGTTAAAAACAGCAAAACGGACGGTATCTTACCGATCAGCGAATTGTCCAGCCTTCATGTAGAAAAGGCATCAGATGTTGTGAATGAAGGCGATGAGCTGGAGCTTGAAGTATTAAAGGTTGAGGAAGAGGCATTAATTCTTTCTAAGAGGAAAGTGGATGCCCTTAAAGCCTGGGATGAACTAGAGAGAAAATTCGAGGCGCAGGAAGTGTTCGAATCAGAAGTAAAAGATGTAGTGAAAGGCGGACTCGTAGTAGATCTAGGTGTGCGCGGTTTTGTTCCAGCTTCTCTTGTAGAAGATTACTTTGTGGAAGATTTCTCTGATTATAAAGGAAAATCTCTTTCTTTTAAAATCGTAGAGCTGGACAAAGAAAAAAATAGAATCATACTTTCACACCGAGCTGTAGTCCAGGACGAAAAAGGACAAAAGAAACAAGAACTATTAGAAGCCATCCATCCTGAACAAGTGCTGGAAGGAACGGTTCAAAGATTAACAGATTTCGGTGCTTTCGTAGATATTGGCGGGATTGATGGATTAGTTCATATATCTCAATTATCACATGAACATGTTGAAAAGCCTTCAGATGTGGTTAAAGAAGGCGACAAAGTTCAGGTGAAAGTATTGTCTGTGGATAGAGATAGTGAAAGAATTTCCTTATCTATTAAGGAGACTCTGCCGGGGCCATGGGAACAGGTTTCAGAGAAAGCACAGCCTGGGTCTGTGCTTGACGGAACCGTTCGACGCCTTGTATCTTATGGAGCCTTCATAGAAGTACTTCCAGGAGTAGAAGGACTTGTTCATATTTCGCAAATCTCTCATAAACATATCGGAACTCCTCATGAAGTTCTTCAAGAGGGCCAAAAAGTTCAGGTAAGAGTTCTCGATGTAAACGAAAATGACCAGCGTCTTTCATTAAGCATTAAAGATCTTCAGGAAAAAGAATATGAAGAAATAACGGACTATGATTTACCTGAGGAATCAAAAGGATTCCAGCTTGGAGAAATGATCGGCGACAAATTAAAAAATCTAGGAAAATAAAAAAATCGGCGAGCAGATATCTGCTTGCCGATTTTTTGTAACTTCTGGGAGCGGATCGTCTGCTGGAGGATCGTTATTTTGGGTTAAGCGGAATCAATGCTTGAATAACAGGTATATAGACTTGATGTAAACCAGCAGCAGTATAAAAAACACAAATAATTATCAAAATTGGCTTATTATATTATGATTTTTAATGAAAGAGTGCTTGCACGGATTATTTATTACTATATGGAGACAGAAATAGCTATTTTTGATGATTCTGGAGACGTGGGTTTTGGTTTATGCTTGAAAAATCGAAGTTTATGATTAAGTTTTAAAGGTTTATGCTTAAGAAATAAGATTCTATGCTAAAGTGTATATTTTTTCGCTGAAATATTAAGTTGTATGCTTAAGTGTAAGAAAGAATGCTGAACTATTATAACTACTGTTTAATTCCTTAAGCTTGCGCGCGGCCGCAAGCCCCTTGAAATTATGCTCAGCCACATATAACCTTTGGATAGCCACATAAATAAGAGCACCCCCTGCATCTTTTTGAATCTAACATTTATGTGCAGCCCCTTATTCACCTAAAACATATGCGGTACCCGCTGGCCCTTTTATACCACTACTAAACTGCACCAGCATACGGCAAGATATGTATCTATAGTTCCTGCATTAAACTAATACACATTGACTATGTTTATCAAGCCTCTATCCTCAGGTAAACCCCCTTCTTTTACTTATTACAGTACCCCCCGCCATCCATTTATAGATTACCAATAAATCTGCTATGATCCATCGTTTAAAATGTGGATGATTCAGACATAATGTTTTCTATGGGAGGAAATATTGCGTATGGATGGGATGTTATTTTTATGGTTTTCATGGATGGGAGTTATTTATTGTTATTTTATTTTGGAGAAATCTAACCCGTACAGGGGATTTATATTACTGTCACTATTAGCTGCCATCATTCTAAGTCCTTATAATATAAAAGTAGGTGATGCTCCGCTCAATAGTGGAGGCTTCTGCATATCCTTGCTGGCGGTATGTTCGCTGCGAGGTCTGCCGTTCGGCAGTCTGATTTCCTTTACTATAAGAGCAATGGTCTTGTCATTTGCTTATGGCAGCATTAGTCTTTTGTTTTTCCTTGATCCAGTTTGGATTATATGGGATGGGACCTGGATGCTTGGGATTTTTATCGCTTATCTTACTATTTTGTTATTTTCTAATTGGAAAAAAAGACTTTCTTCTATGATATTAGGGTTATTTTTTGGGGACATTATTCTTAATGTTTTGTTTGGTACTTTACATATGCCGCAGGATATTGTATCGGCTCCATGGCTGGATTTAACTGCTCTTGCAGGATTATTCATTCTTTTATGGTGCTGGATGGAGAAGGCAAGCAAATCTCTTCATGCCCTTTTCCTAGCCAAAAATATACCAAAGGAGAAACAGGGATATTATGAGTGATAACCACTTCATTTACCCCATTTTGTTAGGGGTAGCCGTCGGGACTGCTATTCGAATTTATATGCTTAAAACGGACTATAGGCAGTATCCGAGTTACTTGCATGGAAAAGTCATTCATCTTGCTCTCGGTTTTATAGCTGCTGGACTGGGGACGATTATAGTGCCTGCCATTATTAAGGAAGAATACACGGCTATTACCTTCCTGACACTTGCAGCATCGCAATTTCGGGATGTCCGGAATATGGAAAGAACCACTTTGCAGCAGGTGGATATGTATGAATTAGTCGGTAGGGGCAATACGTACATAGAAGGAATTGCAGTAGCATTTGAAGGAAGAAATTATCTAGTGATTTTAACGTCGTTTGTTACTACTGCAGCTTATTTATACCTTAATATATGGGCAGCCTTAATTGCAGCTATCATCTGTTTTTTTATTTGCAGAAAGCTTATGTCAGGAAACAGATTGAAGGATATAGTGGAAATAAATTATATAGAGCCGCATTTCGAAGGTGCCGGTTTATATGTGGATAATATCTATATTATGAATATCGGTCTCCCTGAAAGACAAAAGGAAGTATTGAAGTATGGAATGGGCTTTATACTGAAGCCAAAGAATTTTAATGCAAAAATCACCATCTCCAACCTGGGACAGAGACAGGCCATCCTATATGATGTATCGGTAGCGCTGGGAGTTTACAGGGATTCTGGGACACCTGCTCTGGTACCCCTTGCTAAAAGAGATTTAGAGGACGGCAGGATAGGCATTTTTGTTCTTCCCCAGACAAAAGAGATTGAAAAAGCACTAAAGGTAATCGCAAATGTGCCTATTTTAGAAAATGCAATACGAGTTCCCTCTAGAACTTTATCACAAGGAAAGCAGGAGCAGTGATCCTATGGGAATTTCGATAGATAAATCTATACTGGCGATCATTACAACTAACCAAAAAATCGTGCCTGCAGGAACCAATGTATTTCATTGTGAGTCACAGCAAGAGATGTTCGAAATAACAAAAAATCTAGAGGCAATATTAGATGGAATTGCACATGCTTTAAAGGATGATCTATTCATTATTGTGAAACATTAAAGGAAGAACATTGTTGAATTTATAAATATTTGTTAATATAACATAGTTAAGGAGATTCCTTTAGCAGATGATAGGGAAAAAGCTCCTTGAAGGCACTGGTACCTAATCCCTGTCAAATGCATCTTTGGCAGGGTCTATTTTTTAACCGGGAAAATGAATATTAAATTTTACATAAAACAAGGCAGAAGCTAAAGTATCTCATGGAATAAGAGGACTTAGCCTCCCATTTGCTTTTTAGTTTGAAAGAGTTTGTTAATGGAAAAAATTTAATAGTTATTGAAAAATATAATGAGCACTTACCTGAGTGCATTTTGAAAGGATGTTTAACATGCCAAAACCTGTAGTGGCTATTGTAGGCCGTCCTAACGTCGGTAAATCTACAATATTTAACCGCATTGTTGGTGAACGCATATCGATTGTTGAAGATGTTCCTGGAGTAACAAGGGACAGAATATACAGTTCCGGTGAGTGGCTGACGCATGAATTTAATATTATTGATACTGGCGGAATTGATATTGGAGACGAGCCCTTTTTAGAACAAATTCGTGCACAGGCAGAAATCGCGATTGATGAAGCTGATGTAATTATCTTTATGACGAATGGAAGAGAAGGAGTTACTGCAGCCGATGAAGAAGTAGCCAAAATTCTATATAAATCAAAAAAACCGGTTGTTCTTGCAGTCAATAAGGTGGACAACCCTGAAATGAGAAATCAGATTTATGATTTTTATGCTTTAGGATTCGGTGAGCCCTTTCCTATTTCCGGGTCACATGGACTTGGTCTTGGAGATCTTCTTGATGAAGTGGCTAAAAGCTTTCCTAAATTTGAAGAAAATGAATATGGTGAGGATGTTATTAAGTTTTCCTTGATTGGGAGACCAAATGTTGGAAAATCTTCTTTAGTGAATGCACTTCTAGGCGAAGAGCGGGTAATTGTTAGTGAAATAGAAGGTACAACTCGTGATGCCATCGATTCTCCCTATAAATATAATGGCCAGGAATATGTCATCATTGATACAGCCGGCATGAGAAAAAAAGGGAAAGTATATGAAACCACCGAGAAGTACAGTGTCCTTCGTGCGCTGCGTGCCATCGAAAGATCTGACGTCGTTTTGGTAGTCCTTAACGGGGAGGAAGGAATCAGAGAGCAGGATAAAAAAATTGCCGGCTACGCACATGATTCCGGCCGTGCAGTGATTATCGTCGTTAATAAATGGGATGCGGTAGAAAAAGACGAAAGAACAATGAAAGAATTCGAAGAGAATATCCGGGCTCATTTCCAGTTCTTAGAATACGCGCCAATCGTTTTCCTATCTGCGAAAACAAAGAAGCGAATTCATACAGTGATTCCGGTTATCGATAAAGTAAGTGAAAACCATTCAATGAGGGTGCAGACTAATGTATTGAACGATGTTATAACAGATGCAGTTGCTATGAACCCTACACCTACTCATAACGGAAACCGACTGAAAATTTTATATACTACTCAGGTTGCTATTAAGCCGCCGACTTTCGTGGTTTTTGTGAATGATCCGGAGCTGATGCATTTTTCCTATGAACGTTTTCTTCAAAATCGTATCAGGGATGCGTTTGGCTTTGAAGGAACACCGATAAGGATATATGGCCGTCAGAGAAAATAGGAGGGAATGAATATGGAGAAACAAAAGGTAGCCGTGATTGGCGCAGGAAGCTGGGGAACAGCACTGGCAATGGTTCTGGCTGATAATGGGCATGAAGTGCGGCTGTGGAGCCATAAGATAGAGCAGGTTGAAGAAATCAACACCAGACATACGAATGTAAAGTACCTGCCCGAAATAACTCTGCCCGTAAACATTGTTGGATATAGTTCTTTAGGAAAAGCATTGCAAGGAGCAAAAAATATTATCCTTGCTGTTCCAACAAAGGCTATACGGGAGGTTGCTACGAAAATTTCCAGCGAAACAAACCAGCCTGTCACAATTGTTCATGTCAGCAAAGGTATTGAACCTAACACCTTGCTTAGAATTTCTGAGATGATTAAAGAGGAAATTCCTGCTTCACTGCTTGAAGATGTAGTGGTGCTGTCAGGGCCGAGCCATGCTGAAGAAGTCAGCTTAAGGCATCCAACAACTGTTACCGTCTCTTCAGAAAACATTTCAGCTGCTGAGAAAATTCAAGATCTATTTATTAACCAAAACTTCCGGGTATATACAAACCCAGATGTAATTGGGGTTGAAATAGGCGGAGCCCTAAAAAATATTATTGCTCTGGCTGCCGGAATGACAGATGGCTTAGGATATGGGGATAACGCTAAGGCTGCACTTATCACAAGAGGTTTGGCGGAAATAGCAAGGCTTGGTACCAAAATGGGAGCCAATCCGCTGACCTTTTCAGGGCTTGCAGGGATCGGTGATTTGATTGTTACCTGTACGAGTGTCCATTCACGAAATTGGCGTGCCGGAAATATGCTTGGCAAAGGCCAAAAACTGGATGAAGTACTTGAAAACATGGGAATGGTCGTTGAAGGAGTCCGTACTACGAAGGCAGCATACCAGCTGGCAGAAAAATATCATGTTTCAATGCCGATTACAAACTCACTTTATAATGTCCTCTTTAATAATGTCGATGTTGAGGATGCAGTAGATGAGCTGATGAACCGTATGAAGAAGCATGAAATGGAAGATCTGGTTAATGTATTGGATGAACGGATGAACGATTAAACGATTTGTTAAGATTTATTTTATAAATTAGGCATTTGGTGGTTCGAATGCATGAATTCAAGCATACTATGCAACGAAACTAACTGGTAAAAAAACCTGGTGCTTGGGTATTTAGTCAAAAAGACAGAGGATGATAAAATCTTCTGTTTTTTTATTTATACGGATAACTGCCCTGATTTGTATGGCCCTAGTCCATGTACATCTTTAACTTCAGCCAGGATGGTATTGAATTGAGTATATCAAGTACTCAAAGACGAGAAGATCATGACTTGCTGAATTTAAATTTTGAAAGCAAGTACCTAATAAAAAAAAGATCCCCCGTACCCGGTCTTTCGATAGCTATTCCTTTGGGGATTAATGGGATAGTAGAGTAATAACAAATATTTATACGTACAGTATTGCTGGATTTATCGTGAGTGAAATTCTAATATTGGACCCAGGGCTTTAGCAGGAATCTTAAGGATGTCAGGGACAAAATGAAATGTATAAGCAGAAAGCTATTTATAAGCGGGATTTTAGAATCTAAGGGGACTTTTTAATTTTTATGAAGATTTAAGCATTTTTTGTATGAATGAAAAGACAGATAAAGATTCTCAAAAATTATTTCAGCTAATGTAATTGGAATATCTCTTATGTTATAATACTTCGGGATATTAGTAGAATCATAGAAGCAAATGTATGGATATACATAAAAGGAGAGGGAGTCATGACACCAGCTTTGCAAAAAATGTGGATTTCTTTTGCCGGTATGTTTTTCCTGGCAATTTCCATTCTTATTATTTACTTGAGCCGTTATAAATTAAAGGGTATTTTGAAAGTAATTACTGCTGTTGTTGCTTATATATTAATGATAGCGGGCGGCTTGATTGTGCTGCTGGTCGTATTCAGCGGGCCTACAAATGGGTAGCTTTACAATTCATGCCACTGGAAGCAAAATAAGACTTATTAGATTTACAGCTGTTTTTATCGTCCTTCTAAGCCTTCTGTCGGGGTGCATGTATCCGGAGGAAGAGCTGACGAAGAATCAAATACCCTATCAAGACCAAATTCAATCTGTACAAAACGCAGTAGACCAATTTCAGAAAGATAATAATGGAATTCTTCCTATAAAAACGAAAGAGGCTAATACTCCGTATTATCAAAAATACCCAATTGATTTTAAGAAAATAGTTCCTAGATATATGGCTGAACCGCCTGGAAATGCTTATGAAAGCGGCGGAGTGTTCCAATATGTCCTTATCGATGAAGAAAAAAACCCCACTGTGAAATTATTTGATGTGAGATTAGCAGACCAGGTGCAGGACGTGGTAATCCGGTTAAACATTTACCGCCAATCCCATGGATATCCTCCCTTTAAAGAAATAATAAGTCCTAATGTATATACGCTGGATCATAAAAAGATGGGGTATAAGGAGCCTCCGACTGTCATGAGTCCTTATACACAAAAAGAGCTTCATCTTGTGATCGGCAATGATGGGCAAATCTATGTGGATTATACTCCTGATCTTATTAAGGCTTTAAAGGAAAAGGGAAAAGCTTTAAGTCCAGGTACCGATATAAGAGGGATTCTTACAGAAGATTCATTATTCGTACCGGCTTATTCATTGCCGTATTCCATCGATCCAAAAACGAAAAAACCAATTTTTATAAATAATTAAGAATAACCCCTAATCTGCAAAATATATTGTAGGAGAGGGGTTTTTTTTTATGAATCATCTAAAAAAGTCTTTTTTAAATAGAAAATGATTAATGGAGGGAAGAGTTAAAAAATCTTGTCATAAATTATATGGACAACATCATAAACATATAATGTCCAGTTCCAAATTGAAATGAATCTATATATATATGTATAAGATCGGGAGGGGATCTCTTGGAAAAGATTGATATTTTTAAGGATATTGCCGAACGCACAGGAGGAGACATATATCTAGGCGTTGTAGGTGCTGTGAGGACAGGTAAATCAACGTTTATAAAAAAGTTTATGGAATTGATTGTGCTTCCTAATATTCATAATGAATCAGACAGAGCGCGGGCCCTGGACGAATTGCCTCAAAGTGCGGCTGGCAAAACGATTATGACGACCGAGCCGAAATTTGTGCCAAACCAGGCAGCAACTGTCCTTGTTGATGAAGGATTAGAAGTTAACATCCGGCTGGTGGATTGCGTCGGATATACTGTTCCAGGTGCTAAAGGCTATGAAGATGAGAATGGACCTAGAATGATTCACACTCCATGGTATGAAGAGCCGATTCCTTTTCATGAAGCAGCCGAAATTGGAACTAGAAAAGTGATTCAAGACCATTCTACACTTGGAGTCGTGGTGACTACCGATGGAACAATCGGAGAAATACCGCGTGCAGATTATGTAGAAGCCGAAGAACGAGTGGTCAATGAATTAAAAGAAGTAGGAAAGCCGTTTATTATGATTATCAACTCCGTACAGCCGCACCATCCAGAAACAGACAGGCTGCGGATCCAGCTTCAGGAAAAGTATGATATTCCTGTAATTTGCATGAGTGTTGAGAGTATGAGAGAAACAGATGTCTTGACTGTACTCCGTGAAGCATTATATGAGTTTCCTGTCCTTGAGGTGAATGTCAATCTGCCGAGCTGGGTAATGGTTCTCCGTGAAAACCACTGGCTGAGGGAAAGCTACCAGGAAGCGGTCCGGGACACTGTTAAAGATATTAAACGACTTCGTGATGTAGACCGGGTCGTTCACCATTTTAATGATTTTGAATTTATTGACCGGGCATCATTAGCCGGTATTGAGATGGGGCAGGGTATAGCGGAAATTGACTTATTTGCGCCTGATGAACTTTATGACGAAATCCTTAAAGAAATAGTAGGAGTGGAGATCAGGGGCAAAGACCATCTTCTTGAGCTGATGCAGGACTTCGCGCATGCGAAAGCAGAATATGATCAGATTTCAGACGCCCTAAAAATGGTGAAGCAGACAGGATACGGCATTGCAGCGCCATCCCTTGCAGACATGAGTCTTGACGAACCAGAAATAATCCGTCAGGGATCAAGATTTGGAGTCAGATTAAAAGCTGTAGCTCCGTCAATCCATATGATAAAGGTCGATGTGGAATCAGAATTTGCACCGATTATCGGCACAGAAAAACAAAGTGAAGAACTGGTCAGATATTTGATGCAGGATTTTGAAGATAATCCCTTATCAATCTGGAATTCCGATATCTTTGGCAGAAGCCTCAGCTCGATTGTTAGAGAAGGAATACAGGCCAAACTCTCGTTAATGCCGGAGAATGCCAGATATAAGCTAAAAGAAACATTAGAAAGAATCATAAATGAAGGCTCTGGCGGTCTTATCGCGATCATTCTATAATTACCTCATACTTTTAGCCCTGCCGATCATTTGGCAGGTTTTTTGCTTTTTAGCACATCCTTATGGGAGGGAGAAATAAATGGCGGATTTCCTTTAAACTTCAAATAAAGTATTAATATATGCTTCTAAAAAAGAAAACATTCCCATTAATTAAGGAATTCGCTTGCTAAGGGTAAGTGATTATGATAATCTACATACAGAAAACGTTATAAACGTTGCCATTTCAGCAATTCTAGGCACTTTGAAGGGTTTTGGCCCTCTAAGGTAAAGCTTTTTTGCTTATACGGTTTAGAATGTGTTTAAACAGGTAATAGACAGTTTATTACTGCCTGAAAAGCAATAATTCCTTTGGGAGGAGGTGAATGGCATGAACAAGACAGACTTAATTAATGCGGTTGCAGAAGCAAGCGAACTATCTAAGAAAGATGCTACAAGAGCAGTTGATGCTGTTTTTGATTCAATTTTAGACGCTTTGAAAAATGGCGATAAAGTACAATTAATCGGTTTTGGTAACTTCGAAGTGCGCGAACGTGCAGCTCGTAAAGGGCGCAACCCGCAAACTGGTGAAGAAATCGAAATCGCTGAAAGCAAAGTTCCTGCATTCAAACCAGGAAAAGCGCTTAAAGATGCTGTAAAGTAATACATAGCAGCCCGGGAGGCTATACTCCCTTTAGCGAGAGAGGATCACGGAAACCCCGTGATCCTTTTTGCTATTAATTTTATATTTATGATAAGATGGGATTATATTTTTTTAGCATGCAAGCATTACATACGCTTTGGGCTTACAGGAGGAGAAAGATGTCGGCAGTTAATCATGCTCAAATAGAAGAAGCTGTAAGAATGATCTTAGAAGCAATAGGTGAAGATCCTTCAAGAGAAGGTCTTATGGATACACCAAAAAGAGTAGCCAGGATGTATGAAGAAATTTTTACAGGGATTAACCAGAATCCAGGGGATTATTTCGAAACCATTTTCGGCGAAGAACACGAGGAACTGGTTCTCGTAAAAGATATACCTTTTTATTCTGTGTGTGAACATCATTTAGTGCCATTTTTTGGTCATGCTCACGTGGCTTATATCCCCAGAAACGGAAGGGTGACCGGTTTAAGCAAACTGGCCAGAGCTGTTGAAGCAGTTGCAAAAAGACCGCAGCTTCAAGAGAGAATCACATCAACAGTAGCAAATACCATCATGGAAAAGCTCCAGCCTCACGGAGTAATGGTAGTAGTAGAGGCAGAGCATATGTGCATGACAATGAGAGGGGTAAAAAAGCCCGGCTCTAAAACGGTGACCAGTGCGGTTCGGGGTATTTTTAGAGAAGATGACCGTTCACGCGCTGAAGTGCTTTCACTCATTAAAAATTAATGACAGGTCAGGTGAAGTCAATGAAGGAACAATTAAATCCAGAATTTGTAGTGATCAAGGCTGCAGAAGATGGAGTTAATGTTATTGGTTTAACAAGGGGAACGGATACCCGGTTTCACCATTCAGAAAAATTGGATGCCGGCGAAGTATTGCTGGCCCAGTTTACTGAGCACACATCTGCCATCAAAATTCGGGGGAACGCCCAAATCTTTACTCCTTACGGAGAGATCCACAGCGAAAATAAACGGGTTAAAGACTAATTTGCCCAAGTTCAAACATAAATGCTTTCCGGAAGAAAAACTAATAATCTGGCTCACCGTACGACCATTCAAAAGAGTCAGATTTTTTATTTTGGCATGAGTGTGATTTAAGAGGTTTTTCAGGAGCCAATTTTGCAGTTTTGATGCTATATTATGTTATAATAAAGCTTGTTTTCCAGGGGATTGAAGGTATTAGTTTACATAATAAATAATTTCATTTATTAATGGTACGATCAGAAGAAGAAAAAAGACGGCAATAAGGGTGATGAAATGCTTAACCTTGAAAATAACACATCAGAATTAATGAATATTATAGAAGAAGCTATTAATCATCCTTATCTGCTTGAATATATAGATAAGCCGGAAATAGACACAGTGAAACTTGAATTATTAATGGTTCTGTTCAACCAAACAAATATGACTGACAAAGAAAAAAAACAGACTATTTTAGCTGCTATGCTTGTACAAATGGCACTTGATGCTCATGAAAAAGTAACTTTATCAGTCCCGGGAGAAGACACTTCTGATTTTTTAAAGAGCAGGCAATTAACAATCCTTGCAGGTGATTATTTCAGCGGACTATATTACAGCATTCTAGCAGGGCTTGAAAAAGTAAACTTTATCACCTGTCTTGCAGCAGGAATTAAGGATGTTAACGAAAATAAAATTAAGCTGTACCAGGCTTCTTATGAAACTGCCGATGAACTGCTTGAAAGTATAAAAGCCATTGAGTCGGCATTAATCTGCAAGGCAGCAGATGCTGCAGGACAGGCTTCTTTTAAAAAACTTTTCTCAGATATACTTTTATTAAAAAGGCTTCATGAAGAAAGAAGCCATTACAGCCAGGGATCCAAAACAATAGTGCTGAATCAATTCAATGAATTTTTACATGCACATGAGCCATCCACTGATACACTTGGTTTTATAGACGGTCAAATTGCTTCCATATTTACATCTATACAAAAGTCTTCAGTAAAGCATGACGTTAAGACAAGGTTTATTTCCAGACTGGACCATATGGCAAAAAAGTTGTAGCAGCAGCGGAGGAAGGGTAGACATGCAAGAATCCAAGGAACAAAGAGTACATCACGTTTTTGAAAAAATTTATAAGAACTATGACCAGATGAATTCTGTCATCAGCTTTCAGCAGCATAAAAAATGGCGGAATACCACGATGAAACAAATGAATGTTCAGCCTGGATCAAGTGCTCTTGACCTCTGCTGCGGCACTGCGGATTGGACTATCGCTCTAGCCTGGGCTGCTGGACCTAAAGGGCGGGTAATTGGCTTGGACTTCAGTAAAAACATGCTGAAGGTTGGCCGTGAAAAAGTTCAGTCTCTTAAGCTTAACCAGGTTGAGCTGATCCATGGGAATGCGATGGAACTTCCTTTTGAAGATAACAGTTTTGATTATGTAACAATAGGCTTTGGCCTTAGAAATGTGCCGGATTATTTGAAAGTTCTTAGTGAAATGAACAGGGTGCTAAGACCAGGCGGCATGGCTGTATGCCTCGAAACCTCACAGCCGACTATGCCCGTTTTTAAACAAGCTTACTTTTTTTATTTCAAATACATGATGCCCTTATTCGGCAAGCTATTTGCCAAAAGTTACGAAGAATATTCATGGCTGCAGGAATCTGCCAGAGACTTCCCGGGCATGAAAGAGTTGGCAGAAATGTTCCGGAAGGCGGGTTTTACAGGTGTTGCTTACAAACCGCATACAGGCGGTGTGGCAGCTACTCATATAGGCTATAAGGGGAACAAAGAATAAGGAAATAAAAGCTGGGTGAAATAAATGAAACTTAAAATGATGTATTCGTACTTGAATTCAGATATTCAATTAATTGAAAAAGAATTAGAAGCAACTATTCAGGCAGACTCTCCAGTTTTAAGAGAAGCATCATTGCATTTATTAAAAGCTGGCGGAAAAAGAATACGCCCAGTGTTTGTCTTACTGGCTGCAAAGTTTGGTGATTACAATATTCATGTCATTAAGCATGCAGCAGCAGCTCTTGAATTAATACATATGGCATCCTTAGTTCATGACGATGTGATCGACGACTCAGATCTTCGGCGGGGAGTGCCGACCATTAAATCCAAATGGGATAATAAGGTCGCCATGTATACAGGCGACTACATATTTGCCCGTTCACTTGAAATTATGGGTGAAATCAATAACCCGCTGGCACACAAAATTTTAGCAAAAGCCATTGTAGAGGTATGTATCGGTGAAATTGAACAAATCAAGGATAAGTATAGATTTGATCAAAATATTAAGGATTATTTCAGAAGAATTAAACGAAAGACAGCCCTTTTAATCGCTGTGAGCTGCCAGCTTGGAGCGGTAGCAGCAGGTGTAGAGGAAGTTATTCACAAAAAACTGTTTAAATTCGGCTATTACGTGGGCATGTCTTACCAAATTATTGATGACATTCTTGATTTTACTTCGACTGAAAAGGCTCTCGGCAAACCTGCTGGCGGGGACCTGAGGCAGGGAAATATAACATTGCCCGTATTATTTGCAATGAAAGATCCAGACTTACAGCAAATAATTAACAAAGTTAATGAACAAATTTCTCAAAGCGATTTAGATGAAATCATTGAGTTAATAAAAAAATCAGGTGCTATTGAACAATCAATGGCGGTAAGTAATTTATATCTGGAAAAAGCTTTGCAGATTCTTCATGAATTACCTGCTGGTAAAACCCGCAAATCTTTAATAGATTTAGCCAAGTTCATAGGAAAAAGAAAGTTTTAATTATTTTAGGACAGTTGCGAAAATATTAAATTAATGATAATATTTTCGTGGATTGCCTAAATAAGGCATATAATCCTACGAACTGGGGGAAAAGATCATGGAGAAAACATTTTTAATGGTAAAGCCTGATGGGGTACAGCGTAATTTAATCGGGGAGATTGTAGCACGCTTTGAAAGAAAGGGCTTTCATTTAGCTGGGGCTAAATTGATGGCGGTTACAACTGAACTTGCTGAAGAACACTATGGTGAACATAAAGAACGCCCATTTTTTGGAGAGCTGGTAGATTTCATCACCTCCGGTCCGGTATTTGCGATGGTTTGGCAGGGTGAAAATGTAATCGCTACCGCGAGACATATGATGGGTGCTACAAATCCAAGAGATGCTGTAACTGGAACGATCCGCGGGGATTTTGGTGTAACCGTCGGCAAAAATGTAATTCATGGTTCAGACTCAACTGTAAGTGCAGAGCGCGAAATTGCACTATTCTTTAAAGAAAATGAACTTGTCGATTATTCTAAATTAATTAATGAATGGATCTATTAATCATTAAAAGAGACTGGCTTAGCTGGTCTTTTTTTATGCTATTTTCTAAAAGATTGTTGCTTTTAACTGGTATTGTGATTCCAAATTGGTTGATAAAGAGTTGATCTTCGCTGCAGGTGCGAGATTCTCGAAAATGCATACGCATTTCCTTCGTGCGGTGAAAATTCGAGGATGGTACTTCAATGTCCTGCGGGAGAAGCTGGATAGGTGAGACCCCACAGTCGCTTAAGCGACGAGGATGCTCACCGCCCGCCCCGCGGAAAGCGAGCATCCTTTCACTGCAATCAACAACTCAATTTGCTTGGATGATAGCAACAAAGTTTACGAAAACAGCCTTTTTTTATTACCTCTTAATAGTAAAATACAACCTAGTTTATAAATTTCCTCTCTTTACCGATATACTAGTTAAAGGTCTAAATACTCTATGGGCCTTACATTACTATCGTATATTTTAGGAGAGTATTTTTATGGAGCAGGATTATCTTGAATTTGTTGTGAACGTAAAAAAACTAACAGGTATAGACCTTTCCTTGTATAAAGAAGCTCAGATGAAGAGAAGGCTGATGTCTCTTTACGAAAAAAGGGGCTTTTTATCATTTTCCGATTTTTACAAAGGAATACACACTAACAAAGAATTGAGGATGGAGTTTCTCGACAGAATCACCATCAATGTATCAGAGTTTTATAGAAACGCCAAGAGGTGGGAAGTTCTTGAAACAAAAATACTTCCCGAGCTAATAAAAAAGTCGTCTACATTAAGAATTTGGAGTGCTGCCTGCTCTACAGGGGAAGAGCCCTATACGATTGCAATGATCATGTCAAATCTTGTTCCGTTATCGCGCATACAAATACTGGCCACAGATATTGACGAAAATGTAATCGCTAGAGCAAAGCTGGGCATTTATCCGGAAAGGTCCCTAAATGAGGTGCCGGAGGGTGTAAAAAGAAAATTTTTCACAAAGGACGGAGATTATTATTCTGTTTCCGAGGAGATAAAAAATACCGTTCAGTTCCAAGTACAGAATTTGCTGTCCGATCCATTCGCTTCAAACTATGACCTCATTATCTGCCGGAATGTTTTAATTTATTTCACCGAGGAGGCTAAACAAATCCTTTACTTCAAATTCAGCCAATCATTGAGGAGCGGCGGTATTTTCTTTGTGGGAAGCACCGAACAGATCTTTACGCCATCCACCTTTGGATTCGAAACCGTAGACACATTTTTTTATCAGAAAAAGTAATTTATTGGGTTGTGCATAGAAGCACAGCCTTTTTAATTAAATTTAACTTCCATTTTAGTAAAGGTTATACTGTTAATGACTAAATACGCATGTTATACTTAATTTAACGCTTTTAAGCGTTAAAGAGTTTTAAATTAAATGGAATACATATAAATAAAACTTGGCCAGTTAATGGAGGCGGATAGAATGAGATATTTAACTGCAGGAGAATCCCATGGACCACAATTAACCACTATTATTGAAGGCCTGCCAGCCGGTATGTCCTTACTTGAAGAAGATATCAATACAGATTTGGCTAGAAGGCAGAAGGGGCACGGAAGAGGAAGAAGAATGCAGATTGAGAAGGATATGGCTTTCATAGCAAGCGGTGTTCGCCACGGTCTTACGCTTGGTTCGCCTGTTGCCTTAGTGGTTGAAAACAATGATTGGAAACATTGGACAAAAATAATGGGCAGTGAGCCTATTTCTGCGGAAGAAACAGATGACGTGAAGCGTAAAATCACACGCCCGCGCCCAGGGCATGCTGATTTAAATGGGGGCATCAAATATGGACACCGGGATTTAAGAAATGTCCTAGAACGCTCATCTGCTAGAGAGACAACTGTAAGGGTAGCAGCGGGTGCGGTTGCAAAGAAATTATTAGCCCTGCTTGGAGTTCAAATTGCTTCTCATGTCATAGAAATAGGGGGCATTCAGGCAGAGAGGCAAACGTTATCCATTACTGAAGTGAAAGATAAATCAGAAGCTTCTCCTGTAAGATGCCTGGATGAAAATGCTGAAAAGAAGATGATGGATGCCATAGACTCGGCAAAAGCAAACGGAGATTCCATTGGAGGAATAGTGGAAGTGATTGTTGAAGGAATGCCGGCTGGAGTCGGCAGCTATGTCCACTATGACCGGAAGCTTGATGCCAAAATTGCAGCAGCCATTGTAAGTATTAATGCTTTTAAAGGTGTAGAGTTTGGCATAGGCTTTGAAGCGGCACACAGGCCGGGGAGTGAAGTACACGACGAAATAGCCTGGGATAAGGACCGGGGTTATTATAGAAAGTCTAATAATCTTGGAGGGTTTGAAGGAGGAATGACGACTGGCATGCCAATCATTGTAAGAGGCGTAATGAAGCCGATTCCTACCTTATACAAACCATTGCAGAGTGTAGATATCGAATCGAAGGAACCATTTTCTGCAAGCATAGAAAGATCTGACAGCTGTGCAGTCCCAGCTGCTGCAGTAGTAGCAGAGGCTGCAGTAGCCTGGGAAATAGCTTCCGCTCTCCTTGATCAATTCACTTCTGACCGCATGGATGCCCTTATACAGGCGATTGAAAGCCAAAGGGCATACGCGAAGGATTTTTAATATGGATGTCCTTCATATTGAGACTTCAAATAAAACCTACCCTGTTTATGTAGGGCAGAATGCAATAGCTTTATTACCTGATTTCTTGAAAGAAAACAATGCTTTCGGAAGCAGCATTCTTATCATTACAGATGAATCTGTCGGCCATCTGTATCTTCAAACGCTAAAAGATACTCTTTCTGATATTGAAAAAGAAGTATATGTGTCAATTGTTCCAAGCGGAGAAAAAGCAAAAACCTTTGATGTGTACTATAGCTGCCTAACACGGGCGCTTGAATTTAATCTAAACAGAAAATCTTTAATACTGGCTCTGGGCGGAGGAGCCGTTGGAGATCTGGCAGGATTCGTTGCTGCAACCTATATGAGGGGAATCCCTTTTATTCAAATCCCCACTACGATACTGGCACATGACAGTGCTGTAGGTGGAAAGGTTGCCATTAATCATGAGGCTGGAAAAAATATGATTGGGGCCTTTCATCAGCCAGAAGCTGTATTTTATGACTTGAATTTTTTAGCTACTCTTCCATTACATGAGGTAAGATCAGGTTTTGCCGAGATTATTAAGGAAGCACTTATCGAAGATCCTGATTTTTATTCCTGGCTTACGACTAATATCCATTCTATGGATCTAATAGACATGGATCAGCTTGCGTTTGCTATAAAAAAGGGGATTGCTGTAAAGGGCGGCATTGTAAAGCAGGATGAAATGGAAAATGGTGTCCGGGCCTATTTGAATTTCGGACACACATTGGGCCATGCAATAGAAAACAGCGTGGGCTACGGCTCTATTACTCATGGAGAAGGCGTTATGATCGGTATGGTCTTTGCACTTAAGCTATCCATAAAATATGCAGGGCTAAACTTTGATCTCACATCCTTTATAAACTGGGTCACTTCTTTAGGATATAAAACAAAGATCCCATCAAGCTTGAAGGCAGAACAGCTAATTTATGCAATGAAGAAAGACAAGAAAACAACAGGCCGAGAAATTACGTTTGTCCTTCTGGCTGAAGAGGGGAAACCTATTACAAAAACTATGGCTGATGATGAAATTATTACAGAGATTGAATTGATGTTTGAGAATAAGAGCTAAAGTGAGGGGGAGAAACATGATCCGTGGAATCAGAGGGGCAATTACAGTAGATAGAAATGAAGAACAGCTGATAATACAGGCAACTGAAAGACTGCTCGAAACTCTTATTAACGAAAATAGCATTGAACCAGATCATGTTGCATCTGTTTTTATTTCTGTTACAGAAGATATAGATGCCGCTTTTCCGGCAAAGGGCCTCAGAACTTTTGATGGGTGGACATATGTCCCTGTTATGTGTATGAGAGAGATTCCTGTGCCTGGTGCATTAAGCCTGTGCATAAGAATCATGCTGCATGTAAATACAAATATCGAGCAGAAGAATATCCAGCATGTCTACCTCGAGCAGGCTGAAGTTCTAAGGCCGGACCTTATCACTAAAGAAGTGTCTCAATGAGTTTTACCTATTATCGCCTAAGAGAATTATATTTTAATAATGCGGAGTGGTTAAGATGAAATGGAAAGAAGCAATCCTAAATTTGAAGCCTTATCAGCCTGGAAGGTCGATAGATGAGGTAAAACGAGCTTATGGATTAAAGGAGATTACAAAACTTGCATCCAATGAAAATCCCTTTGGATGTTCCGAACAGGCTAAAGAAGTTATGAAAAATTATGAGTCATCATTGGCTTTATATCCCGATGGAAATGCCACAGTTCTGAGGAGTGCCGTTTCCAAGCACTTAGGTATACAGGAAAATAACTTAATATTCGGAAATGGCTCTGATGAGATTATTCAAGTTATTGCCCGCAGTCTTTTATACCCTGGTGTGAATACGGTGATGGCCTCTCCAACATTTCCACAGTATAAGCATAATGCTGTAATTGAGGGAGCGGAAGTCAGAGAAGTGCCCCTGGCTGATGGAGAACATGATCTTGATGGAATGCTTGCGGCCATTGATGAAAATACCTCGGTAGTATGGGTTTGTTCGCCCAACAATCCAACAGGCCGTTATATAGCCCGGGATGCTTTAGTGGATTTTCTTCGGCAGGTGCCCCAACAAGTGCTTGTTGTGATGGATGAGGCCTATTTTGAATATGTCCATGCAGACGATTATCCAGACACAATAAAGTTGTTAGAGCAATTTCAAAATCTGATCGTTCTGCGTACTTTTTCCAAAATATATGGGTTAGCCAGCTATAGAGTGGGCTATGGAGCTGCCCATTCAGATCTTATTAGCAGGCTTGATCCTGCGAGGGAGCCGTTTAACACGAATACCATCGGCCAGTTAGCTGCTGCAGCTGCCTTAGCAGATCAGGAATTTATTGCTTATTGCCATGAAATGAATAAAAAGGGTCTGGCTCAGTTTTACGATTTTTGTGAGAGAGAAGGTCTGAAATTTTATCCTTCACAGGGTAACTTTGTCCTAATAGATGTTAAATGCCAGGGAGATGAAGCATTTCAGTTTCTCATGGAAAAAGGATTTATTGTCCGTTCAGGTAATGCGCTCGGCTTTCCAACGAGCATTCGAATCACGATCGGGTGTCCGGAACAGAACCTGGGCGTCATCGAGCAGTTAACAGTTTTCTTAAATAGAAAAAAATGATTCTATTACAGGATTTCATCACCCATTATGGAGGGATTATATGAAGGGAAATGTGTTTGTCATAGGGCTGGGTCTTATAGGCGGATCTGTTTCCCTGGCCATCCGAAATACACATCATGAAACGATCATTACAGGCTATGATGTTGATAGTAAAAATCTTCGTCTCGCAAAAGTACTGGGTTTAATAGATAACGAGGCTGAAACTATAAAAGAGGGTGCAGAAGCGGCGGACCTTATCATCATTGGCACACCTGTCGTTCAGGCAGAATCTATCATAAGTGAATTATCACAGCTGGAATTAAAACAAGATGTGCTCATTACAGATGTTGGAAGTACAAAAAAGGGTATAACCAGCATGGCAGGATGTCTGGTAGAAAAGGGATATACCTTTATTGGCGGACATCCTATGGCAGGGTCTCATAAAAGCGGTGCAATAGCTGCGAAACCTCATCTTTTTGAAAATGCTTTTTATCTTCTAACTCCCTATGCAGGGACTCAGACAGATAAAGTGGAGACTTTGAAAAACTGGCTGCGGGGTACAAAAGCAAACTTTCTTGTTGTGACTCCTGAATTACATGACCATTTAACAGGAGTAATCAGTCACTTTCCGCATATAATAGCCTCTGGGCTCGTTCATCAGGCCAGGAATTGCCATTCGGAAGATCAGCTTGTTACCAGGCTTGCTGCAGGAGGATTTCGAGATATTACGAGAATTGCTTCAAGCAGTCCGGAAATGTGGCGTGACATTTTATTGCACAACAAAGATGTCATCCTTGAACTCATGAAAGAATGGATAGCTGAAATGGAGCGTGTTAAGCACATTGTCCAGGAAGAGGATGCGGACGAGATTTTTGCTTATTTTGACATAGCAAAAAGGTTCAGGGATGAATTGCCAGTCCGTTCGCAGGGTGCAATACCCGCTTTTTATGATCTATATATTGATGTACCGGATTATCCTGGTGTGATATCAGAAATTACTGGTTATTTAGCTCAGGTAAATATAAGTATAACGAATATAAGAATTCTCGAAACTCGGGAAGAGATTTATGCAGCGCTTGTAGTGAGCTTTCAGACGGAAGGCGACCGAAAGCTTGCCATGGAATGCATTCGAAAACATACAGATTATGAAACGTTTTTAACTTAATAACTTGGGAGATGCAGAAGATGAAAAACATGGATAAACGTGCCTTGCATTTAACGGGTGCTGCTCTAAAAGGTGAAATCGATATTCCAGGAGATAAATCCATTTCACATCGAGCGGTTATGTTCGGAGCGGTGGCAGAAGGTAAAACAACAATTAAGAATTTTTTGCCTGGAGCCGACTGCCTGAGTACGATTGCCTGTTTCAGCAGGTTAGGCGTCAAGATTGAACAAGAAGGCAGTAACGTAATGGTACATGGGAAGGGGTTTGGAGGGCTGAAAGAGCCTTCAGAACTGTTGGATACAGGGAATTCTGGCACAACAACCAGATTAATGCTTGGAATTCTGGCCGGACTTCCATTTCATTCTGTGATAGCAGGTGATGACTCGATTGCAAAGCGGCCTATGAGCAGGGTGGTTAAACCTCTTGCGGAAATGGGCGCGGATATTGACGGCCGGCATCAAGGCGAGTATACACCTCTGGCAGTCAGAGGCGGGAAAATGGAAGGTATCCGCTATAGTCTGCCCGTTGCCTCTGCCCAGGTTAAGTCTGCAATCCTTCTCGCAGGGCTGCAGGCTGAAGGGGAAACAATGGTACTTGAACCGGTGAAAACAAGAGACCATACTGAAAATATGATCAAGCAATTCGGCGGCACAGTCGAGGTTGATGGAAATTGTGTAAAACTGCAGGGACCGCAAAGCTTACATGCTGCTGACATAATGGTTCCTGGAGACATTTCCTCGGCTGCATTTTTCCTGGCTGCCGGTGCCATTGCGAAGAACAGCTCTATCATTCTTAAAAATGTGGGCCTAAACCCGACGAGGACTGGAATAATTGAAGTTCTGCAGCAAATGGGGGCAAATATAGAAATCATACCGAATCAGGCAGAATCATTCGAGCCTGCCGGGGATATTATCATATCTTCCTCAAATCTAAAAGGCATTGAAATTGGCGGCGACCTGATTCCCCGTCTAATTGATGAAATTCCAATTATTGCGCTGCTCGCAACCCAGGCTCAGGGTAGAACGATTATTAAAGATGCAGCCGAACTAAAAGTGAAAGAAACAAACCGGATTAATACAGTCGCTGATGAACTAACAAAACTAGGTGCAAATATTGTCCCGACTGATGATGGAATGATAATTGAGGGGAGAACAGGTTTGCATGGTGCTGCTGTACAAAGTTATGGAGATCATAGAATCGGTATGATGCTGGCGGTAGCCTCATTAATTGCGGACGGAGAAATCCTCCTTTCAAATGCTGATGCGGTGGAGGTTTCATATCCTCAGTTTTTTGATCATTTATATTCTCTAGCACAAGCTTAATGAAAGGAATGCTGTGTTCAACCGGGTCTGGCCTGCTTCATACAAGGGTCGGACTTTTTTTTTGTAAAAACTAACATAATCCCCGGTTATGCGCATAGCTTGTCATAAGACCAATTAGGAGGTGGGTTTTATGGCATTTGTTATGAAAAACGTGACTCTTTTTCAAAATAATACGTTCGAGCAGAAGGAATTAGCAATCAAGAATAACCGGATTTATACAACCCATTGTCCTGTAAACAGGTTGAGCTTTATGAAAATGGATTTAGGCTCTTTTATAATGACACCTTCTTTTATTAGTCTTCATCTAGATTTTCCTGAAAAACCTGACTTGAACTACTATATTAATGAATGTATCTTAAAAGGCGCCCTCACTATATTAACCGCGCCTTTTGTCAGGTATGAACATGAACTGGATCAAGCATTCCGTATTAGAAGAAAAGAATTATCTTCATCACCTCTTTCTTACATTATGGCTGTCAGAATTCCACTGAAATTGTTAACCCCTTCCTTTATGCTGCTTTGTAAAAGGCGGAAAATACCTGCTGTCTTTGTGGATTTCTCTGAAACTGACAATCTAGAAAATATAGCATGGGAATGGATCCGGCAAGCGGGTTTTCCCTACAGCCCTGTCCTCATTCCAGTCTGTGAACAAGAGCATGTATGCAGAAAATGGACCGAGATTCTTGAGATTAAAAAAATAAAACATCTAAGTCAATGCCCTGAAGCAGGAAAACCGCTCCAAGACGAAGTTCTAAAAAAAATTGGAATTTATCCTCATAGAGGATATTTGCATACCGGCGGAGAATTAAGCTATAACCTTTTTCTAAAAAGCAGCATGGAGGAATTCCAGGATGGTATTTTTCCCGGAGGGTATGATAGACTAGTTGTTACAGTTTTAGATGGAAAAATAATTCGAGCTGGCAGCCGTATAGACCTCGAAGGGGTCTCTGGAAAAGAAATAACAGTTAAAGTTCCGGGATTTTTTATCCCTTCTTAGCTGCGGCTGTACTTTGACTGTGAGGGAATGAGAATGGTTAACATTGAAAGTATTTTAGAAAACCTAAAAGATGGTGAATTTGATCAAGTATCAAAACATATAAATGAAATAAAATACAACGGCACTGAAGAAGAAATTCTTGAGCTGGCTGAGGGCTGTCTGCATTACGGATTTGTGGATGAAGCAAAAAGCCTGTATGAACATCTTCTAGAGATTTATCCGGAAGAAGGAGAACTAATGGTGTCAATTGCCGAAATTCTCACGGAAATGGACAGGGAAGATGAGGCCATCCTGCTTCTTGAAAAAGTCAGCCCCGAAGATCCTGCATACCCAAGTGCCCTTCTCCTCGAAGCAGACCTATACCAAATGCAGGGGATGGATGAAGTAAGCGAAAGAAAACTTCTCACAGCCAAAGAAATCCTCCCGGAAGAGATCATCATAGACTTTGCTTTGGGAGAACTCTATTATCAGCAGGCTAAATTCTTCGAAGCTCTTCAAAGCTATAAAAAAGTGATACAGCAGGAAAAAGAATTGTCAGGAGTCAACATGAACCAGAGAATAGCTGATGCTTTAAGCTCTGTTGGACAATTTGAAGAAGCACTTCCTTATTTTGAAAAAGCGCTTGAAGAGAAACTAGAAATTAATTTACTGTTTGAATACGGGTTCACGGCTTATCAAGCTGGCTATTACGGCACTGCAGTAGAAAAGTTTACTGAATTGAAAAACTTAGATCCTGAATACCACTCCCTATATTTGTATCTCGCAAAATCATATGAACAGCAGAATGACCTGGATCAAGCCCTTGCTTCAGCAAAGGAAGGCATTAAGCAGGATGAGTTTAATAAGGAACTATGCCATTTCGCAGGCAAGATTGCGCTGAAAAAAGGATTGGAAGAGGAAGCGGAATTCTTTTTTAAAGAAGCTTTGGCTTTAGATCCTGGCTTTATGGAGACTGCCCTAAATCTTCTCAAGCTGTACCTTCACCAGGAGAAATATGAGGAGATCCTGGAGGTTATCAGTTCTGTGCAGCAATATGGCGAGTATGACCCGCAATTTGACTGGATTCTTGCTGTGAGCCATCAAAAGCTGGAAAATTATACGGAAGCAGTCAGATTTTTTGCTGAAGCATTTCCGCAGTTTAAAGATAATCAGGACTTCTTAGAAGAGTATGGTTATTTTCTGATTGAGGAAGGAAAAAACAAAGATGCCGTAGAAATATTTAAGAGGTTGGTTGAAATGCAGCCGGCAAACGATGAATATATCATGACGTTAGAGCGGCTGAATGACCGTTTGGAATAGTCGAAGATAATGTTTCCTGTGACGAATTAAAAATTTCTTAAACTATTTAAAAAATATTAGGTACAGAGGAGGGACTCACATGCACACCCCTGTTTCTGTTAATGAAAAGAAAGAATTTATCCGGTGGTTTTTAAACCATTATCAGCTGAAAAGAAGAGAGTGTGTCTGGATCTTGAATTATCTGATCAGCCACGACCAGCTTATGAAAAAGGTTCATTTCGTGGAGCAGGCCAATTTGTGTCCGAGAGGACTGATTATGTCTACCCATTGTGTAGAAGAAGCTCCCTTCAGGTTTTACAAGTCTAATATAATGACTACAGATGCAGAAAAATCTTTCCATGATATCCGGCTTAACCGCGACGAGGAAATCTTTATCCAGCTGAATTTCCGCTCAGCCTACTCATCTTATCAATACGCAGCAGTTTTAGAAGAAAACCCGTTCATGCCAAAGAACCAGTTTGCTAATGAAAAAGATAAAGTACTCGCCGAACAGTTTCTAGAAAATTCCCTGGCCATCTTCCAGCGCGAGAAATTAATGCAATTAATTGATGATGCTTTGGACCAGCAGAACATCGAAGCATTTCAAAAGCTTACGGCTCAGTTAAAACAGCTGAAAAAAGTGTAGCGTATTTGAACATCTGCCCCTTAGGCAGGTGTTCTTTTCATGTCTGCGGTGAAAAATTCGAAGAGATAATGCCGGCAGAATCGAAAAATGGTAAGATAGACTTGAATACATACTTGGACGCATCGGGAGTGAAGTTAAATGAAGCTGTTACCTAAGGATATAGAAATGTTTGAGCAGGCAAGAGAACACATTGATACCATTATTGTTCCGCTTGCAGGCATAGACTTTGGGACAAATATGAAACAATACGCAAGAATGAATGAGTTCCTCACTATACTTGCATCAGAAATTGAAAGGCAGTTTAAAGGTAGAATCATCCTTCTTCCGGCACTATCCTATATTGCATCTTTAGACACCGAATCAAGAAAGCAAACAGCACTTGAATGGAAAGTGAATTTCTTGAATGAAGGTTTTAAGCATGTATTTTTTGTAACATGCGACAGCGATTGGAAAGCTGTTGAGAAGGATTTTGATCAGTCTCTTATCTGGGTGCCGGCCATTCCGCTGGAAGGATTGGATGATAGCTATAAAAGACAGATGATGGATGAGCAGGTAAGGCAGATTTCAAATATATTTTCCCAAAAATGGCAGCAGGCAAAATAGGAAATTTTTGTGAACAAAGTTGTTTTAGCCTGTCATTTAAGAATTGCCAGATTATTGACCTATTGGAAATATTGATATATCATTGTAATGTCCTTGTTTTATAGTAATCTAATTTTTTTTGGTCATAAAAGACCGAGTTTTCTAATAGAGGGGGGGAAAATGTATGAGCAAACATCGAGTTTCAAGACGTCAATTCCTGAACTATACTCTTACGGGTGTAGGCGGTTTCATGGCTGCCGGAATGCTAATGCCGATGCTTCGTTTCGCGGTTGATCCTGTACTGGAAGCGGCTGCTGGAGAAAATTTCGTCGCTACTAAACAAAAAGTGGATGATTTGACTAACAAGCCGGTAAGGCTGGATTTTTCATACAAGCAGAAGGATGCATGGTATGAATCTGAAGTAACAGATACAGCATGGGTGTATAAGAACGATGAAGGGAAAATTGTTGCCCTTTCCCCGGTTTGTAAACATTTAGGCTGTACAGTGGACTGGAATACGGATAAGGAACATCCTAACCAATTTTTCTGTCCTTGCCATTTCGGCCGATATACTAAAGATGGCATGAACGTAAAAGGAACTCCACCTCTTAAGCCTTTGGATATGTACGATTTCAAAGTTAAAGATGGAATTCTTCATTTAGGGTCAGCAGTTCCGCATAAGGAGGCGTAATCATTGTTAAACAAGATTTATGACTGGGTTGACGAGCGGTTAGATATTACGCCGCTATGGCGTGACATTGCAGATCACGAAGTTCCTGAGCATGTAAACCCTGCCCATCACTTCTCTGCTTTCGTCTACTGCTTCGGGGGATTAACTTTCTTTGTCACGGTAATACAGATTCTATCCGGAATGTTTTTGACCATGTACTATGTACCCGATATCAAAAACGCCTGGCAGTCGGTATATTACCTGCAAAATGAAGTAGCGTTCGGACAAATTGTCCGCGGTATGCACCACTGGGGAGCAAGTTTAGTTATCGTTATGATGTTCTTACATACTTTGCGTGTTTTCTTCCAGGGAGCTTATAAAAAGCCCCGTGAATTAAACTGGATTGTAGGAGTTTTAATTTTCTTTGTTATGCTGGGCCTAGGTTTCACGGGCTACTTGCTTCCTTGGGATATGAAAGCGTTATTCGCAACAAAAGTAGGTCTGCAGATTGCTGATTCTATTCCTGTAATTGGACCATATGCCAAAACATTGCTTTCAGGTCATCCAACTATTGTAGGAGCACAGACGCTGACTCGTTTCTTTGCGATTCACGTATTCTTCCTTCCAGGCGCTTTACTTGGATTAATGGGTGCCCACTTCTTAATGATTCGTAAGCAGGGTATTTCCGGACCATTGTAATATTAAACGAAGAAGCCTAATTTATCTATTAATCAACCATTTTAATGGGGGAGGGGGACTCACATGCATCGCGGAAAAGGTATGAAGTTCGTTGGAGACTCTCGGGTTTCTGCCGAACGAAAACCAAATATTCCGAAAGATTATTCGGAGTATCCTGGAAAAACAGAAGCTTTCTGGCCAAACTTCCTATTGAAGGAATGGATGGTTGGAGCCGTTTTTCTTGTTGGCTATTTATGTTTAACAGTAGCTCATCCATCTCCGCTTGAGAGAATTGCGGATCCTACTGATACAGGATATATTCCTTTGCCAGACTGGTATTTCTTATTCTTATACCAATTACTTAAATATACGTACGCTTCAGGTCCTTATAATATAATTGGTGCGCTAGTTATGCCGGGTCTTGCATTCGGTGGATTACTGCTTGCACCATTCCTTGACAGAAGCCCTCACCGCCGTCCGTCTAAACGGCCGCTGGCTACCGGGTTTATGCTCCTTGGATTAGCCTCTGTTATTTACTTAACCTGGTACTCGGTTGATACACATGACTGGGAAAAAGCAAAAGAGCAGGGTAAAATTGTGGCTAAGGCTGAGATTGATACAAAAGATCCTGGCTATGCTGTATACCAAAAGCAAAGCTGTATCGGCTGCCATGGTAAAGAACTTACTGGCGGAGCTGGTCCTTCACTTATAGGAACAGACTTAAAGCCAGAAGAAATTGCGAAAATTGCCAAAGAAGGTAAAGGCTCTATGCCTCCAAACGCTTACAAAGGCAATGAAGAAGACCTAAAGAAACTTTCTGAATTTATCTCTAAGTTAAAAGCTGAATAATTTTGGCTAAGCTGGCATGCGATCATGCCAGCTTTTTTATATAAATGGGCGCTTTAAAAAACAAATGTTTTTTTTTGCTTTGTTCTTAGGGAGCACTTCTAAAGAAGCCATTTTACTCGCTGGCAAAAGAAGCTGCCCTTAGAAGATCGGATTTCCCATGGAAAGAATTCGACGTGCGGCATGGAAAAATTACATATTAAACGATATAGTAAAAAGTAAGAAACTTATTAAGGGAAGTAGGATTTCCATGGCATTTGTATATTCGATATTGGCAAATAAAAGTTTTTTGTGGATGCTGTTAATTATTAATATATTTGGAACTGTATACGGCTATTATTGGTATGGATACCAGCTGGCGGAGACAACGGCTATTTTTCTGCCCTTTGTGCCGGACAGCCCGACCGCCACTTTGTTTTTCGTAATCGCATTAATTGGGCTTATCCTCAGAAGAAACACTGGCCTTTTTGAGGCATTGGCATTGATGACCCTCTTTAAGTATGGAATTTGGGCAGTTGCAATGAACCTGCTTACTTTAATAGTAAATGGGGAGCTGCATTGGACAGGATATATGCTGATGGCTTCTCATGCTGCAATGGCCCTTCAAGGCCTGCTGTATGCTCCCTTTTTTCGGATTAAAAAATGGCATTTTGCAGCTGCCGCAATATGGACTCTGCATAATGAAATGATTGATTATGTATATTATCAAATGCCAAATTACGGGGACTTAATGAGGTATATCCAGGAAATTGGCTACTTTACTTTTTGGCTTAGTATGGCCTCAATTGCAGCTGCCTATTATACGGCTTATAGATCCTCCAGGATGACATATAAACTTTAGCTGAAATTAATAGGTTTCTGAGAGTTCTACTCTTGTCCCTCCTTTCATACATTTCTATTAGTATGAGAGGGGGGACAAATATGTTTAAACTGAATGTATTATTAGTCATTTTTATACTACTACTACCTGTTCAGCCAGCTTTTGCACAAAGTGAGTCCCTGGAAAAGCTTGATACGATTGCTGATGAAGCCCTTCAGCTGGTTAAAAGCGATAGATTATCTGAAACGAGCCAAATGCTTGATTACTTCTCTAAACAATTCCTTTCACTCACTGCACATGACAATATATTAAGTATGGACGAGCTCAGGATTATAACTGCAGCCCATAATGATGCTAGTAAGGCAGTGGGAACCGCTTCGTTAAGCCTCAATGAAAAAATCTCGAATGTTACTAAATTTCGGTTAGTCGTAGATGCCATATCATCTAAACACCAGCCTATGTGGACTGAAATGGAAGGACAGATTATGGAGACCTTTAAGACCACACAACAGGCTGTGAAAACAAAAAATGTTGAGCAGTTTGATGAAAGCTTTAATAAACTTTTATCTCAGTACAATCTGATCCATCCGAGCTTAAAGGTGGATATTGCCCCCGAAAAAATACAAAAACTGGATGCTAAGTTTGATTTTATTAATCAGTATCGTCCAAATCTCCTTTCTGAAAAAGAAAGCGAGCAGGAATTAACAGCGCTGCAATCAGATCTACAGTCCATTTTTGAAGAAATGAAAGAAGATGAAGCAGATCCATCTCTATGGTGGGTGATGATTTCCACAGGAAGTATTATTATTATGACGTTATCCTATGTCGGCTGGAGAAAATACAAAGGAAATAAAGAATCAGTAAATACCCGAAAGGAGCAGAATGATTGACACAGGAAAGAGGCAAAATTAAAATATAAGAAACCAATCTCATACTAGGGGGCTCAGCATGTTAATCTACTTTATCTTACTTATCCTTGTTCCTTTGTATGCTCAATTTAAAGTGAAAAGTACTTATAAAAAATATTCAAAAGTTGAAAACTCGTCAGGAAGAACTGGGGCAGGGGTGGCCAGAGCCATTCTTGACAGTCACGGCCTTTACAATGTAAATGTGGAAGAAACAAGAGGGTTTTTAAGTGACCATTATGATCCAAGATCCAAAACCGTCCGCTTATCAAGTGGGAACTATCATGGTTACTCAATCGCAGGTGCAGCCATCGCAGCACATGAAGTAGGCCATGCAATTCAGGATCAGCAAAGATATACTTTCCTGCGGTTCAGGCATGCCTTAGTTCCAGTTGCCAATCTGGGATCCAATTTTTCCTGGATGCTTATACTCGCTGGAATACTCGCTAACATGTCGGGATTGCTTCTGCTTGGAATTGCCTTCATGGCTTTTGCAGTCTTATTCCAAATCATAACACTGCCTGTCGAATTCAATGCATCCAATAGAGCCATGGATGAAGTGGTTTCATTAGGAATCATTAGAAACGATGAAGAGCGAGAAACAAGAAAGGTTCTTAATGCAGCAGCCCTAACGTACGTGGCGGCAGCGGCAGTAGCCGTATTAGAACTGGTACGTTTAGTGTTAATTTATACTGGCATGACTAGAAATGATTGAGAAAAATAACAAAAAGGCTGACAGCTTGGCTGGCAGTCTTTTTTGTGTGATAAACACGCTGGTTCACCAGGGGTTTATCTTATTTAAAGGATGAATTTGAACATTTTATGTGGTTAACCCACTTATTTATGTGGCGATTCGTGGCGATTTAAACATATTAGGTGGTAAATTGTACTCAGTTTATATCATTAGGATTTTCGGCAAAAGCGGCTGGCGGTTATATGTATAAAAGACTTGTGACCTTTCAGCATGGCTTAAGCCTTAAAATAAGGAGTTAGTAGCGAGCCTATTTAGCGGATTTAGCCCATCGAACCTATAAGCTGAAGGTTCATTCAAACATTAGCAAGGGGCTCAGACGTGTATGAGGGGTAAATGAAACTTTAAGTGGCGGATTTTAAGAGGAAGAATGAAATTTTAAGGGGGTTTTCGGAAATTTAAGAGGGTTTATCCGTTTATAAGAGGTTTTCAATTTTTTTGGATTTGGGTATAGATAGCAAGGATTTACACCCTGTTCTCCTAACAGCAGCACATTCAAATTGAACAACGGCTTGCTTAATTAGTTGAAAAGACGTCCAAATAGCACCCAACCCCCATAAACTATGGCTGAGAGTAGAATGCTTCCGATTTTAAGGTGGAATGGAAGGATTCAGATATCAAGCCTCCATATTAAAACGCGACCCGGCAAAGGAATCGCGCGCATGTATAATCCATTAACCAACACTATCTCTCGATTGGATTTTTATTTTCATCATGGGTAAATCCTTCACCAAGTACATCGTGGACAACCGTTACTGAGACAAAAGCATGTGGGTCTACAGCGGTAATGGCATTTTTCAACCTTACAAGCTCTGTTCGTGCAACAACACAATAAAGGACTTCTCTATCGGTTTTTGTAAATGAACCATAGCCTTTGAGCATGGTCACACCCCGGTCCATATCCTTCATGATTTTTTCTGCAATTTCCTGATTTTTGTCACTGATCACCATGGCTCCTCTGGCTGAGTAGGCACCTTCCTGCATGAAATCAATAACTCTGGCACCAATAAAAACAGCTACGAGGGTATACATGGCTTCCTTGTAGTCGAGGTAAACAATTAATGAAAGGGTGATTACTGCTGCATCGAAAATAAACATTGTCCGGCCAATGCTCCAGCCAAAATATCGGTCCGCGATTCTGGCAATAATATCTACGCCGCCTGTAGTTCCTCCGAAACGGAAAATGATTCCAAGACCTATCCCGATAAAGCCGCCTGCAAACAGAGCAGCGAGCATAAGGTCATGATGAAGAGGGAATTTCAATTGATACACTTCGAATAATTTCAGCCATGCTGAAAGCCCGACAGTGCCTATGATGGTATATAGAAAGGTAGTTTTACCCAAAAACCTCCAGCCAGCAAAGAACACCGGAATATTTAAAACAAGGTTTGAAATAGAAAGATTCATCCCAAAAACTTGATACAGAAGCAGAGTAATTCCTGTAAACCCGCCTTCAGCGAGGTTATTCTGCATATTAAAATGTACTAGGCCGAAAGCAAAAATTCCGGACCCGAACAGGATAAAAATAATATTTTTTATTTTTAAGCCATAGACCATCTGCAAAAAGACCCCCAAGTAAAACATTAGTAAAATTTGCCGTGTCCATATTATATAGGAATACTTATTATGGAGCAACCTATGGGGCGGCGCAAAAAGTTGTCATAAAGGTTACTTTTAGCTAACATGTAAGAAGAAAGTATGAAGGGTGATTACTGTGAAGAATGAGAAATCCATAAAAGATCTTCAGAATGAAGTTGACAAATATATCAGCCAGTTTAAAGAGGGTTATTTCAGTCCTTTAGCAATGATGGCCCGAATGACTGAAGAGCTGGGAGAACTGGCAAGGGAAGTAAACCATTATTACGGGGAAAAACCCAAAAAAGCCAGTGAAAAAGAAAAAGCGGTTGAAGAGGAATTAGGCGATATGCTGTTTGTCCTGATTTGTTTTGCGAATTCTCTCGGCATTGATTTACAAGAAGCACATGATAGAGTAATGACCAAATTTAATACAAGAGATAAAGACAGATGGACACGGATTGGAGAGGGAGAAGAACATGGACAAGATTAAGATTATCGTTGCAGGTCCCAGGGGAAGAATGGGTCTTGAGGCAGTAAAACTAGTACATAACACGGAGAATTTCGAGCTTGCGGCGGTATTGGACCGAAAGAATAATGGAATGAATTTAAGCGAGATCGGTGGTTTTGAAGGAATTCATGCTCCGGTTTACTCAGACCTGGATGAATGCTTTTCTTCAGTCGATGCCCAGGTTTTAATTGATTTAACAACACCAGAGGTAGGGATGGTACATGCAGAAAAAGCACTCGAGTATGGGATCCGCCCTGTAGTAGGAACAACCGGTTTCTCGAAAGAAGATCTAGAAAGACTGGATAGTCTGACTGCTGAAAAAGAGCTGGGCTGTATAATAGCCCCTAACTTTGCGATCGGGGCTATTCTGATGATGAAATTTTCACAGATGGCTGCAAAATACTTTGAAGATATCGAAGTTATCGAAATGCACCATGACCAAAAGCTGGATGCCCCTTCAGGAACTGCTGTAAAAACGGCGCAGCTAATTTCAGAGGTGCGCGAGGATAAAATTCAGGGGCATCCTTCTGAGAAAGAAACCTTACCAGGCGCAAGAGGTGCGGATATGAATGGAATGCGCATCCACAGTGTAAGGCTTCCAGGACTTGTTGCACATCAGCAGGTTATGTTTGGCATGGAAGGGCAGCTTTTGACTATAAGACACGACTCATTTAACCGCGCTTCATTTATGTCAGGAGTTAAATTAGCAGTGGAAGAAGTTATGAAAATAGATGTTCTCGTTTATGGATTAGAGAATGTAATAGAATAGGGTGAAATGATGAGAATTGCACTGATTGCCCATGATAAAAAGAAAGAGGATATGATACGCTTCGCCACAGCCTATACGGATATTTTTAAACAGCACGAGTTATTTGCAACTGGCACCACTGGACTTAGAATTCAAGAAGCAACAGGGTTGAAAATCCACCGTTTTCAATCTGGCCCGCTCGGAGGAGATCAGGAAATCGGGGCACGGATTGCGAGAAATGAAATGGATTTAGTCCTTTTCTTTAGAGATCCTTTAACCTCTCAGCCTCATGAACCGGATGTTTCAGCACTAATAAGACTTTGTGATGTCTATTCGATTCCGCTTGCAACTAATATGGGAACTGCTGAAATACTGGTACGCGGGCTGAAAAGAGGAGATATCGAGTGGAGAAAGATTGAACGCGACCAGGGGTGAAATAGATTGTTAAACGAACAAGCGGATATACTAGCATTTGGTGCCCATGCAGACGATATTGAAATCGGCATGGGAGGCACAGCTGCCAAACTCGCGTCAATTGGAAAAAAAGTAGTGTTTTGTGACTTAACACACGCTGAATTATCTTCTAATGGAACTGTTGAATTACGGCAGAAGGAAGCTGCTGAGGCGGCTGGCATTCTAGGAGTGCAGCAGAGGATCACGTTAGACCTGCCGGACAGGGGATTATATGTAACGCGGGAAAATATAGATAAAGTTATTTCTGTAATTAGAAGGTTCCGCCCTAAAACCGTGTTTGCACCTTATTTTGAGGATCGGCATCCTGATCACGGAAATTGTGCAAGACTTGTGGAGGAAGCATGCTTCTCTGCAGGAATAAAAAAATACATAGATCCATCCGATGGGCAGCCTCACAGGGCAGGATCCGTTTATTTTTATATGATCAATGGGTTTCACAAGCCTGCCTTTACGGTAGATGTTTCAGACACAATCGAGCTCAAGCTGAGAAGCTTGAGAGCCTATCAAAGCCAATTTAATAAAACGGAAGGCTCATTTGATACTCCGCTTGTGAATGGATATATTGAAACGGTAGAAGCAAGGGAAAGGCTGCTCGGAAAAGAGTCAGGATCGGCCTTTGCTGAAGGGTTTTTCTCGCAGAAACCCATTCTTTTGCCTGCTGCTTTGTTAGGAGAATAAGCTATGAAACTAAAAATAGGTATTACCTGCTATCCGACGGTTGGAGGCTCTGGAGCAGTAGCGACAGAGCTTGGCAAACTTCTCGCCGAGAGAGGCCATGAAATCCATTTTATTTCCTCAAGCATGCCTTTTAGGCTTAAGCGGAGGTATCCGAATATTTTTTACCATCAGGTAGAAGTAAATCAATATTCAGTTTTTCAATATCCCCCATACGATCTCGCGCTGGCAAGTAAAATGGCTGAAGTCGCAAAAAGAGAGCAGCTAGATATTCTCCATGTACACTATGCGATTCCGCATGCAGTATGTGCCATTCTCGCAAGACAGATGGCTGGTACGGATGTGAAAATTGTAACAACCCTGCATGGTACGGACATTACGGTACTGGGTTATGATCCATCTTTAACGGAGAGCATAAAATTCGGGATAGAAAAATCGGATGTGGTTACTGCCGTTTCCGGTGCTCTTGTAGATCAGACCTATACCCTTATACAGCCAGATAAAGAGATACAAACGATTTACAATTTTATAGATGAACGTGTATACCGAAAAACAGATTCCCGTCATTTAAAGCAGGAATACGGAATAGCTGAAGACGAGAAGGTTATCATTCATGTTTCAAATTTCAGAGGTGTAAAAAGGGTCAGCGATGTAGTGCAAACCTTTTATGAAGTTCAGAAGCAGGTACCGTCTAAGCTGATGCTTGTGGGTGACGGGCCGGAAATGTCGGTAGTATGCAAGCTTGCAAATGAATTAGGAATTAAGGATAAAATTCTCACACTCGGAAAGCAGGACAATCTTGAAGAATTATATTCCATAAGCGATCTAATGCTTTTATTATCGAAGAAAGAAAGTTTCGGCCTGGTGCTTATTGAAGCCATGGCATGCGGGGTACCATGTATAGGAACAAACGTTGGAGGTATTCCCGAGGTCATTGAAGATGGAGTAACCGGGTTTCTTTGCAGTCTTGGAGATTATAAAGCAGCAGCTGAAATGGCGCTTCTCTTATTGAGCGATGAAAAAATGCACAAGCAATTTTCGGAGGCGGCCCGAATGGCTGTTCATGAGAAGTTCCGTGCCTCCTTAATTGTGCTCCAATACGAAGAAATTTACTATCGTCTGCTGACAGGCAAGCCCATGCAAGGAGAGGATTTAACTTGATGCCCAAGCTCTTTATCCAGGCGAAGCCTGTCCTTGAAAAGATTGAACAGGCCGGTTTCCAGGCTTATTTTGTTGGAGGTGCTGTTAGAGATTACCTTCTTAATAAACAAATTAGTGATGTGGATATAGCGACAAGTGCAACACCTGCTGAAATTAAAGAAATATTTCCAAAGACGGTGGATGTAGGCATCGAACATGGAACGATCCTTGTCATATTTAAAGGAATTCCCTATGAGGTGACTACCTTCCGCACAGAAAGTGAATATGCCGACTTTCGCAGGCCGTCAAGAGTTGAGTTTATCCGTTCTTTGGAAGATGATTTAAAACGTAGGGACTTTACTATGAATGCGATTGCCATGAATCGGAATTTTACTATTATAGATCCCTACTTAGGCAAAGCTGCTATAGAAAATCAGCAAATCAGGACAGTGGGAAGACCAGAAGACCGATTTCAAGAAGATGCTCTGCGGATGATGAGGGCAGTCAGGTTTGTAAGCCAGCTCTCCTTTTCAATTGAACGAACTACATATCAGGGTTTATCTGACCATGGGTTCCTGCTTGAAAAAATAGCGGTAGAACGAATACTGGCTGAGTTCAATAAACTTCTGGCAGGAGAAAATAAAACAGAGGCTTTTAAAATATTAAGAGAGACTGGGATTTATCAGTTTTTACCCGGGTTTAAAGGATGCGGACATGTTCTCGCTGAATATGAGGGACTGGATACAGCAGGGCTTAAAGAGTTGATTGAAAACTGGACACTTTTAGTGCATCTATTAAAACCAGCTGATATCGATTCTTTTCTTAGAAGCTGGAAAATGTCTGCTAAACAGATGAAGCAGATTAAAAAATATGTATTTTACCTGAATCGCCGTTTACAGGGTTCTTTAAACAAAATAGATATGTTTCATGCGGGGCTTGAAACAACTCTTAGCCTTGAAAAGATTTTTTGTGTTTTGACGGAATGCCCGGAGGAGGCTCATGATACCGATCAAATAGAAAGTGTATATCAGTCTCTGCCCATTCATGCCTTAAAAGAGCTGGCTGTCGATGGAAATGATCTTATACAATGGTCAGCCAGGAAAGCCGGTCCCTGGATTAAAGAAGTATTATTATTTGCTTTAGAGGGTGTATTGGAGCAGAAAGCAGCGAATGAAAAAGAAGCAATAAGGGAGTGGCTCTGCAGGTGCAATCTGATTTGAGAAAAGTACTATTAGAAGCTTTCCATCAGGCGAATGGAGGTTTTGTTTCTGGACAGAATCTTGCAGAAATTATGGGCTGCTCAAGGACGGCTGTCTGGAAACATATAGAAGAGCTCCGCAAGGATGGGTATGAGATAGAAGCAATCAGAAAAAAAGGTTATAGAATCAATAAGAGTCCCGGCAAGCTGTCCGGAAATTCTATATTGCTTGGGCTTGAAACAAAGATGATGGGGAAGCATATTTCTTATCATGAATCTCTCCCTTCTACACAGAAGATTGCACATAAGCTTGCAGACAGCGGCGCTGAAGAAGGAACTTTAGTTATTGCAGATGAACAAACTGAAGGTAAAGGGCGGTTGTTAAGGACTTGGCATTCAGCCAAGACAGGTATTTGGATGAGTCTGGTCCTCCGGCCAAAAATCCCTATGCACCAAGCACCGCAGCTTACTCTTTTGGCAGCGGTAGCCATTGTGCAGGCTATTGAAGATACAACTTCTTTACTTCCAGCCATTAAATGGCCGAATGATATTCTAATCAACGGAAAAAAGGTCACTGGAATATTAACGGAAATGCAGGCTGAAGCTGACCGTATTCATTCAGTTATTATTGGGATCGGCATAAATGTTAATCAGGGGCTCGAGGATTTTCCTGATGAAATAAAGGAAACCGCTACTTCTTTGTCTATTGAAGAGGGACAGCCGATTTCAAGAACTTCAATTATTCAATCCTTTTTAAAGCATTTTGAGATTCTTTATAACCTCTTTTTAAAGGAGGGCTTTAAACCAATAAAGCTCCTCTGGGAAAGTTATGCGGTAAGCCTGGGCAAAGAGATCAAAGCTTCTACTTTAACAGGGGTGCTTTACGGAAAAGCCATCGGAATTACGGAGGATGGAGTGCTTTTATTAAAAGATGACGAGGGAGAAATCCACAATATCTATTCTGCTGATATAGAAATTAGTTAAATGTACATATTAATAAAAAATCTTAGAAATCTAGAATTAGATTATGTATAATGTATGTGGGCGGTATCAAGGGAAAATGAAAAATTTTTCCATAAAAGGAACTGCACCTAAAAAAGAATTTTAAGTGTACTTTTAAAATGCATATCTGCCTTGATCCAATGAGATGGACTGGGACAGAGGGATTAACAACTGGACATTACAGGATCCTTCTGCCTTCGGAAGGGTCTTTTTTGATTTTATATAATCATTCTGACCCTCGTGATTTCATCTCCTCTAAAAAAAGGAGGAAGCACAATGAAGTTTTCTGCCCATTTTAATAAGATGAAACAGCAGGGTGAAAAAATTACCATGCTCACAGCCTATGATTATCCGTCTGCAAAGCTTGTAGAAGAAGCAGGAGTGGATATGATTCTGGTCGGAGATTCACTGGGGATGGTGGTACTCGGGTATGATTCAACTCTGCCTGTTACAGTGGAGGACATGATCCATCATTCTAAAGCTGTAAAAAGAGGGGCGCCTAACACGTTTATCGTTACAGACATGCCCTTTATGAGCTACCATTTATCACTCGATGAAACCCTGAAAAATGCAGCAAAAATTATTCAGCTGGGAAATGCAGATGCAGTTAAGGTTGAAGGTGCAGATGGAGTGCTGGATAAAATATCTGCTCTTACAAAGGCTGGGGTGCCGGTAGTTGCCCATCTTGGATTAACACCGCAATCAGTGGGAGTACTTGGCGGATATAAGGTCCAGGGCAAGGATGCTGACGCAGCCGGCCGGTTAATGGAGGATGCTGCTGCCTGTGAGAAAGCAGGAGCTATTGCACTGGTGCTGGAATGTGTACCTTACCAATTAGCCCAGATGATTACGGACTCTTTAGCAATTCCTACTATTGGGATTGGGGCAGGACAATATACAGATGGACAAGTACTTGTATATCATGATGTTCTTTCCTATGGAGTGGACCGTATTCCAAAGTTCGTTAAGAAATATGGAAATACTGGAGAAATGGTAAAAGAAGCTTTGGGCCAATATATAAAAGAAGTAAAGGAACAAGCTTTTCCGGAAAAAATACATTCCTTTACGATGGCCGAAGAAGAAGTGGAAGCACTATACGGAGGAAAGAAATGAAAGTAATAAAAGAAATCAGTCTATTAAGAGAAGCCCTCAGAGATAAACGAAAAGATGGTTCAACTGTGGGCTTTGTCCCAACCATGGGCTTTTTGCATGAAGGGCATCAGTCACTTCTTAAAAGGGCAAGGGAAGAAAACGATATTGTGGTTCTAAGTGTTTTCGTAAATCCAATACAGTTCGGCCCGAATGAAGATTTTGAAACGTATCCAAGAGATATTGAACGGGATGAGCAAGCAGCCTATGAAGCAGGTGTGGATTTTATTTTTTATCCTTCCGTGGAAGAAATGTATCCGCACAAGGCCGGCGTCTCTCTTATTGTAAACTCAAGGACGAATGTATTATGCGGGGCTAAAAGGCCTGGACATTTCGATGGCGTTGTGACGGTATTGACAAAGCTTTTTAATATAATTCAGCCAGACCAAGCCTACTTTGGCCTGAAGGATGCCCAGCAGGTGGCGGTCATAGACAGCTTGATTAGGGATTTTAATATTCCAGTTGAATTAGTGCCTGTTAATACCGTAAGAGAAGAGGATGGACTTGCAAAAAGCTCCAGAAATGTATTCCTCTCCGAAGAGGAACGTCAGCAGGCCCCGGCTATCTTCAAAAGCCTTCAAAAAGCGAGGGCACTAATAGACAGCGGAGAAAGAAATCCGGAGAAAGTAATAGCTGGTATTAAAGAAGAACTTGACAGCAGTACAAGTGGAGAGATTGATTATGCTGAACTGCTGTCATATCCGGAGCTTGAAAGAGTGGAAGAAATCCAAGGGAAAATCATCATTGCTCTGGCTGTTAAATTCAGCAGGGCAAGGCTTATAGATAATATAATCGTAGAAATCTAATATTCCTGGGAAGAGGAGGAACAAAAATGTTTCGTACTATGATGAATGCAAAAATTCACAGGGCGCGGGTTACGGAAGCTAATTTAAATTATGTCGGCAGCATTACCATAGATGAAGATATTTTAGATGCTGTTGGTATGGCTGCAAACGAAAAAGTGCATATTGTTAATAATAATAATGGGGCACGTTTGGAAACCTACATTATCCCTGGACCTAGAAACAGCGGGGTAATATGTCTAAATGGTGCAGCAGCTAGGTTAGTTCAGCCTGATGACATTGTAATTATCATTTCCTATGCTATGGTTTCAGAACAAGAAATGATGGACCATAGACCGCGAGTAGCAATTATGGACGAAAATAACCGTATTAAAGAATTAATTGCTCAAGAACCAGCAGCAACCATTATGTAAATTGGATAGCCGGCCGAAGGAAGAAAACCTCGGCCGGCTTTCTATTTTAGGATGGAATATCACCTTTGCTTGTGTTTTCTTTTTATTGGGTGGTATGGTATAAAAAAATAAGGAAATGTGATCTCCATAATTCAGCGGATAAATTATGCTTATTATGGCCATATTTCTATATCATTGATAGGAACAATGATTCTGAGGTGTACACAAAATGATGCAACGATTTGTGGTAGTGGATTTAGAAACCACGGGAAACTCACCAAAAAAAGGTGATTCCATCATTCAATTCGCTTGTGCGGTAATTGAAAACAAAAAGATTGTGGAGGAATATTCCACTTACATAAAACCAGAAAAAAAGATTCCGCCTTTTATTGTGGAGCTTACCGGTATAAATGATAGTATGGTCGAAAATGCACCTCTATTTAAAGAGGTTGCTCCAAAAATAAATTCATTGCTTACAGATGCCGTATTTGTAGCACATAATGTGCTATTTGACTTGTCTTTTCTGCAAGAAGAATTAAAGCAAGCAGGCTTTGAGGGGTTTTATGGTTCTACAATTGATACGGTGGAACTGTCAAAAATATTAATGCCGACTTCGGACAGTTATAAGCTTTCAATGCTGGCTATTGAAGAGAATCTCGAACATGAAAGGCCGCACCAGGCGGACAGTGATGCGCATGTTACTGCTCTTCTGCTTTTAAAATTAATGACTAAATTATTTGCCCTTCCGAAAGTAACTCTTAAACAGCTATACAGGCTGTCATTTTCCTTGAAAAGCGAAATCTCTGAGTTGATCGGTGAGTGTATTGCAGAAAAAGATAAAAAAGCACTGGAACCGCTCGATCATTTGGAAATATTCAGAGGCCTTGCGTTAAAAGTTCCTGATCAGCAAGAAGAATTTATAGAAGAAGAGCAGGACTTTACATATCGGTACAATCCCGATACAAAGTACAAGGATTTGAAAAGGGCTTTCCCAAATGCGGAAAAAAGGATGGGCCAGCTGCAAATGATGAATAGCGTTTATGACTCATTTATCCAGCAGAAGCGCAGTATTATTGAAGCTGGTACTGGTATAGGAAAATCATTGGGATATCTGCTGCCAGCCGCTTATTTTATAAAAAAATACCGCAAGAAGGTTATTATTAGTACATATACGCTTCATCTGCAGGAACAGCTATTAAAAAAAGAATTGCCTGCATTGGCGAGTATAGTCCCATTTCCGATCGAGGCAAAAATGATTAAGGGAAAAAACAATTATCTTAGCCTGGCGAAGTTTGAAAGAGTCCTTAGGCAAAAAGACGATAATTATGATACCTCATTAACTAAAATGCAGATTTTGGTATGGCTGACCCATACTGAAACTGGGGATAGAGATGAACTGAATCTAACCAGCGGAGGGGCAAGCTTCTGGGATAGACTTCAAACTTCGGCAGGGCTTCCTGGAAAACTGCAGGAACCGTGGAATACAAAGGATTTCTACTTGAGGGCAAAAGCAGCAGCAAAGACTGCAGATATATTGGTAACTAATCATGCCTATCTAATTCAGGATATTACTGGACAGAACCCGGTACTCCCTAAAGATGCCGTCCTTGTTTTAGACGAAGCCCATCACTTTAACAAAGCATACAATTCTAAACTTGGCTTTAAAGTTAGCTATTTAACCATTAGAACCATCATAAATCGACTCGGTTCATATAATCAGAAAATGGTTTTATACAGACTTGAAAAAATGCTGAAAGAAAAAAATCTGGAAGTTCCCACTTCTTCCAAAGTGATAGAAAACTTGATTCAAGACTTCTTATATGAAAGTGAACAATTATTTTTTCTGCTGGCAAGATACACGGAAAAACTAGCAATCAATCCTGCCCAGCAGAAATTAACCTTACATTTTGATTCAGCAGCTGAATCACGAGAGTTAAATGGAATAAAAATGCTTGCAGAACGAGTGATCGATACTTTAAGACAAATTCGGGAAGCTGCAGACGAAAGAGTGGAAGTATTGACTAGGAGAGAAGAATCCTTAGGGAAAAGCCACTTATATTATGTGTCTGAAGCAGCGAGTCTGCTGGAAGAATTAGCAGAGCAGCAAGGATATTTGAAATCCTTTTTTCTTAGGAATGAAGAAGGTGCCGTGTATTGGGCCGAAATACTGAAAAGCGGTAAAAATACAGCTGTTACATTGCTTTCCCAGCCACTTACAGCTGGACAGAGTATCTGGGATGACTATCTATCTAAGTTTAGTTCCATTATCATGACTTCTGCGACATTAACAGTTAATGGATCCTTTTCGTTTTTTATGGAACAGCTTGGCCTGAAGGATGAAAATATTACAACAGAATCCTATCCTTCACCTTTTAACTATATGGAAGCAGTTAAAATTTTGATTCCCTCCTCGATGCCTGAAATTGGCAGCCTCTCACTCAGTGAATATGCAAGAAATGTAGCACAACATATTGCAGTTGCTGCAACAGGGTCAAATGGCAGGATGATGGTTTTATTTACTTCGCGTGAATTGCTCCGTATGACTTACGATTATTTAAGGGTTGAGGCTGAACTAGGGGACTACACCCTTCTGGCACAAGGAATAACAGGGGGAAGCAAATGGAAGCTGCTCAAAAACTTCCAAGGATTCAACAAAGGTATATTGCTCGGAAATGCAAGCTTTTGGGATGGTGTGGATGTTCAGGGAGATAAACTGTCATGCCTAGTCATAGTAAGACTGCCATTTTCTCCGCCTGAAGAACCAGTGAACGCCGCCAGAAGCAGGCAGCTCATCCAAGAAGGTAAGAACCCCTTCTCTCAGTATGCCCTTCCAGAAGCCGTTTTACGGTTCAAGCAGGGCTTTGGCAGATTGATCAGAGCTGAAAATGAAAAAGGAGTCCTGATTGTTTTGGACAAACGGATACAAAATTCGACCTATGGTCATTCTTTTTTTGAAGCTATCCCAAAAGTCACGGTGGAAACAAAGCCGCTTGAGCAGTTAGAGAAAGCTGTTCGGGAATGGCTTACCTAAGAAAAATGCGGAATGTAAAAAACAAAAGCAGCAGCTTGAAAAAGCTGCTGTAAAAGTGTGTAGTGAGGACTAGAAGTGTTATTGTTTGAGACTTAAAATTAAAACAGTTTCTTTCCGGTTTTTTCACTCTAAATATTATCCGAATGAAGTTATTGCTGTTATAATGATGTTTATAAATCTTAACTTGTAATTTTAGTATGGCCCAAGATTTTAGCCAATATGAGTAAGAAATATTGTTGAATGCTGGAGGAATATGAAATGGAAAGCAAGATTGAAGTAATATCGACAGTAAAAGTGCAGAATTCTCCTGATTTATATAAAATTGTTGATTCGCTGAACAGAACACTGAAGGAAAAAGATCTGATGTTTGGCCTTGCACTGGACGAAACAAATAAAGAAAAAGCGGTTTTTACGATTTACCGTACATAATGGAAGAGTGAAATAAGTGAAAAAATGGATTATATTTTCAGTTATAGCAGCCATCTGCCTGTGTGCTATATCGGCCATTGTGTATTCCGAGGCAATGAAGCCTAAAAAGTCTGCGTTTCAAAAAGCAGAGGCTGCGGCTAAGAGTAAAGGAATGACCGAAGCGGAAAGCTTTTATTTATATAATGGTACCGAAACCTATTATGTGGCTGTTGGAAATACGAAAGATCGCAAAAAAAAGGTTTTCTGGATCCCTGAAAAAAAGGGAGAAGAAATGATCATAATGGATTATTCCAGCGGAAAATCGAAGAGTGAGATCATGAGTCTTGTTCAGCAGGAGCTTAATCCTGACAAGATTCTTTCCGTCAAGCTGGGAATGGAAAATAACGTCCCGCTTTGGGAAGTGGTTTATCAGAATGGGTCAAAACAGATGAATTATGAATACTTTGATTTTGAAACTGGCGAATGGCTGAAATATTATCGCAGTATTTGATTGGAGGATACAAAGAATGTTGTTAGCTAAAAGAGTTCAGGCTTTAACCCCGTCTACAACACTTGCCATAACAGCAAAGGCAAAAGAAATGAAAGCACAAGGCATTGATGTAATTGGACTGGGAGCTGGTGAACCAGATTTCAATACTCCCCAGCATATCATTGACGCTGCCGCTGTATCCATGAATGAAGGGCATACGAAATACACTCCTTCTGCAGGGCTGCCTAAGTTAAAAGCTGTTATTGCTGAAAAGCTGAGAAAAGACCAGGGGCTGGAATATCAACCATCACAAATCATGGTGGGTTCGGGAGCAAAGCATGCACTGTATACTTTGTTTCAGGCTATATTAGATGAAGGTGATGAAGTAATTATTCCTATTCCTTACTGGGTCAGCTATCCGGAGCAGGTAAAGCTTGCTGACGGCAAGCCAGTTTATGTAGAGGGTACGGAAGCCAACTCTTATAAAATTACGGCAGAGCAGCTTGAAAACGCCATAACCCCAAAAACAAAAGCGGTTATTATCAATTCTCCAAGCAACCCTACCGGAATGATTTATTCAAAGGAAGAGCTTCATGCTCTTGGTGAAGTATGCTTGAAGCACAATATTTTAATCGTTTCAGATGAAATTTATGAAAAGCTTGTGTATGGAAACAGCGAACATATATCCATTGCTGAACTATCACCTGAATTAAAGGAAAACACCATTATAATTAACGGGGTCTCTAAATCCCATAGTATGACAGGCTGGAGAATTGGATACGCTGCCGGAAACGAAGAAATCATAAAAGCGATGACGAATCTGGCGAGCCATAGCACTTCAAACCCGACAACAACGGCACAGTACGGAGCTATTGCAGCATATGAAGGACCGCAGGACGATGTGGAAACTATGAGACAAGCTTTCGAGAGCAGATTAGATGCTATTCATGAAAAACTTGTTTCCATACCTGGTGTCACCTGTATAAAACCACAGGGAGCTTTTTATCTATATCCAAATGTACGGGAAGCGGCAGAAAAAACTGGATACAACGATGTAGATGCTTTTGTTAAGGCGCTGCTTGAAGAAGCGAAGGTAGCTGTAATCCCGGGTTCTGGCTTTGGGTCACCAGATAATATACGGCTGTCATATGCAACATCCATGGAACAATTAGAAAAGGCAGTAGAAAGAATCGGATCCTTTATAAATAATAAGTAATTGAATCATTTGGAGGCACTATATGCTCTCAAGGCTATATGCATGAGGCAGCAGATTGCCTGGGAAATGAGTCAAGGGTATAATAAATAATATATGTCAGTTTGTGAAGATTTTTGGAGGGAAATAAACTCGTGAAAACAATGATTAAAGATGTTAGTAAATATGCAGGCGAAGAAGTAACAATTGGCGGCTGGCTGGCAAATAAAAGATCCAGCGGCAAAATTGCCTTTTTGCAGCTTCGGGATGGCAGCGGATTTATCCAGGGAGTTGTAGTAAAAGAAGATGTAGGGGAAGAAGTATTTGCAAAAGCCAAAGCGCTGACCCAAGAATCCTCACTCTATGTGATTGGTACGGTCCAAAGAGACGAACGTTCACCTTTTGGTTTTGAATTGGTAGTGAAGGATATTGAAGTGATCCAGGACTCAAAAGATTATCCGATTACTCCTAAAGCCCACGGTACAGAGTTCTTGATGGACAACCGGCATTTATGGCTGCGTTCAAAAAGACAGCATGCTTTGATGCAGATCAGAAATGAAATTATTCGGGCAACATATGAATTTTTTAATGAAAATGGTTTTTCAAAAGTGGATCCTCCCATATTAACAGGAAGTGCTCCTGAAGGAACATCCGAGCTTTTTGCTACGAAATATTTTGATGAAGATGCATACCTTTCTCAAAGCGGCCAGCTGTATATGGAAGCAGCGGCGATGGCACTTGGAAAAGTGTTCTCATTCGGACCGACCTTCCGTGCAGAAAAGTCTAAAACACGCCGCCATTTAATTGAATTTTGGATGATTGAGCCAGAGATGGCGTTCTACGATTTCGAGGATAACCTTGAGGTTCAGGAACAGTATGTTTCCCACATCGTTCAATCTGTCTTGAAAAACTGTCCAATCCAATTAAATACATTGGGAAGAGACCTGTCAAAGCTGGAACATATTAAGGCTCCATTCCCTAGAATCACTTATGATGACGCCATTAAATTCCTGCATGAAAAAGGATTTGATGACATTCAATGGGGCGATGATTTCGGTGCTCCTCATGAAACAGCTATTGCTGAAAGCTATGACAAGCCTGTATTTATTACACATTACCCTACAGGCATTAAACCTTTTTATATGCAGCCAGATCCGAATCGTGATGATGTTGTCCTTTGCGCGGATCTAATTGCTCCAGAAGGTTATGGAGAAATTATCGGCGGTTCCCAGCGGATACATGATTATGAATTCTTAAAGAGAAGAATAGAAGAACATAATCTAAGCATGGATGCTTATAAATGGTATTTAGAACTTAGACAATATGGTTCAGTTCCGCATTCTGGCTTCGGGCTTGGGCTTGAAAGAACAGTTGCCTGGATCAGCGGAGTAGAGCATGTACGGGAGACCATTCCATTCCCTCGTCTGCTTAACCGTTTATACCCATAAAAACTAAATGTTTCTTACATTGTAGCTTAAGCTATGAAATTCCTTTATATGAAGGGCTTCCTAAGCGGAAGAGGTTTAACCGATTCATGGATAAAAAGATGTATAATACAAAGAAAAGCTCAATAACCAGTTGAGCTTTTCTTTTTTTCGATTCAACAGCAAAGTCTGGAATAAATTGTTAATCATTGTTACTGAATCGAAGATCTAACATTAAGGAAATTGAGAAAAGCGGCGGGTTTAACTTAAAACAAAAAAATGAACATACATGTAAATTTTACCCCGGAGTTATTTTCTCATTTTGACTGATTCTTTCGTGGTATAATTAGAGTTGAGGTGTCCTAAATGTTAAAAGATAATTTTCTTGCTTGGATGAAGGAAGGCAATGTTTCTATTCCTTCTTTTCTTTTGTCCCATTATAAACGAATGGGTCTTAGTGAACTAGAATTTATGGTTTTGCTTCATATACAGCATTTTAATGAGAAGGGAAATACATTTCCAACTCCTGATCAAATATCGGACAGAATGAATGTTGACAGCTCTGAGTGCTCCAGCCTTTTAAGAAGGCTGATTCAAAAAGGCTTCCTGCAGATTAAAGAGGAATATAGGGAAAACTCTATACTATTTGAAATGTATTCGTTAGAACCTCTTTACGATAAGCTGGTACAGTTCTTTTTGAAAGTCCAAAATGAGAAAGAAACGTCCCAGGTAAAAGTTGAAGTGGAAAATGAAGAAAGCCTTTATACGGTTTTTGAAAAGGAATTCGGGAGGCCGCTTTCTCCGTTCGAATGTGAGACCCTCGCCATGTGGATGGAAGATGAACACCATTTTACAATGATTAAAGCAGCGTTAAAGGAAGCTGTTATATCAGGTAAATTGAATTTCAGATACATAGACAGGATTCTTTTTGAGTGGAAAAAGAATGGTATCAGAACTCCAGATCAAGCTAAAAGCCACGGCCAGAAATTCCGTCTTCATAATAGAAGGGATAAGAAGCAGGAAATTCCTCAAGTCAGTAAAACTGTCCCATTTTATAATTGGCTTGAGCAATAAATGGTTTCTATGTAACGGAAATACTCAGTTTTTAAGGAGTAATGACCATGCTAAATCAAACTCAGATTAACTATTGTCTGGATACGATAGGAAATATGTTTCCTGATGCCCATTGTGAGCTTAATCATTCCAATCCATTTGAACTGGTCATTGCAGTTGCACTGTCAGCTCAATGTACGGATGCATTGGTAAACAGGGTGACGAAAACTTTATTTCAAAAATATAAAACCCCTGAAGATTATCTAAATGTCCCTCTTGAAGAGCTGGAAGGGGATATTAGGTCTATTGGGCTTTATCGAAATAAGGCAAAAAATATTCAAAAGCTATGCCGCATGCTGATTGACGAATATTCAGGGCAGCTTCCTGCGGACCGCGATGAATTAACTAGATTTCCGGGAGTAGGGCGGAAAACAGCCAATGTAGTAGTATCTGTTGCATTTGGCATTCCTGCAATAGCTGTTGATACACATGTGGAGAGGGTCAGTAAAAGGCTGGGGATTTCCAGGTGGAAAGACAGCGTTCTTGAAGTAGAAACTGCTTTAATGAGAAAAGTGCCTAAAGAAAAGTGGTCAGAGACTCACCATAGGCTGATATTCTTCGGAAGATATCATTGTAAGGCACAGTCGCCGCAATGTGAGATATGTCCGCTTCTCGATCTATGCAGGGAGGGGAAGAAGCGGATGAAAAGGGTAAAAACAAAATGACAAACTTGATTCTAGCCACTCCTAACTCATTAGTAGGAACTATTTATTTCAAAGAGACGGTTCAGCTTTCCAGGGAAGAACTGAAAGTATGGACACCGGAGCTGTTAGTCCATCATTATTTCCCTTACGAAATTTGTTTTTATAACAGTATCGAGAGCTTTGCGCCTTGGGAGCATGCTGAAAAGGTCATGCCCGATTTGCTGGCTTTATGGCATAGGGAAAGTAAAGTGCTTGCTGATTTATTTTCCCTGCGCAAAACGGATAAGGCCTTTCTTCACATGAAAAGAGCCATTTCCATATGGATATCAGCTCTTTTTTGGATTAACAGCCGTCCTGTTTGTGTACGAGACTGGAGCAATCAGGGTTCAGAATTAGCCTTATCTCCTATTAATGCAGCCGAACGATTAACTTTTATCCTTGAGAGGCCTGTCTTGTTTCATGCGTATAAGCAGCTAAATATCCTCTTTCAAGAACTAGAAAAAATGTTTTACAAACAAATAGCCATAAAAAACCGTCTAAGATGAAACTTAGACGGTTTTTTATGGCTATAAACCTAACTATGGCAGTTCTACAGTTCTAAATCAGAACTGCCATGAAGTTGGGTAATTTGTAAAAATTAATTGAAGGACTGCTGCCTTTGAGAAGGTACATTGGTTGAGTTGCTTCTACGGGTTTCTTGCTGCCCATTATCATTTTCGGTTCCAGTTCCATCGTCCCCAGTTTCAGGTGGATTGGTTTCATCTTCGGTTGGTGTTTCAGGCTCCTCAGGCTCGGCAGGCTCTTCTGTGCTGCCATCCTCGCCATCTTGAGGGTTATCCTCTTCCTGTCCTTGATCTTTGCCTTCACCTTGAGCAGGATCCTGGTTTTCACCATTCTCTTGATCCTGGCTTGGATCTTCTGGGTTGGTATTCTCATTCTCTTCGCTAGGGATGGCTGGTTCTTTTTCCAATTCTGGAATTTGAATAGTTGTAGAAGCTGAATCACTTCTGCTGCCGCCAGCTATGGCTGAAACGGTAAATCTGTATGTTCCGCCTGCTTGAGGATTATCAATTTTCAGCCCTTGATTCCGAGTGACAGTAAGAACTGAATCTGCTCCGTCATTTAACGCTACAGAAACCTCAAATTCCGGGTCTTTTTCTTTGCCTTTATAATCCCATTTTAGTGTGATTTGATTGGCATCAGGATCATAAGATGCTTCTAGTTTTCCTGGTCCTTTTGGTTTTTCGTATTCCTTAGAAACCTCGGTAGGCTGGTGTCCGCGGACAAAGTATTCATAGCTGATGTTGCTTTCAGGTGTATAATCGCTGGCAAGCTTAGGAGGGTTTGATCCCTTCTCAACCTTAACCTGTACTACACTTTTCGGCTGTTTAAAATCAGGAGTCTCTTTATCCTGAGAAACATAACGCATTAATTCTCTAAACATTTTTTGTGAGATTTTTTGATACTCATTTTCGACAGGAATATAGTCTTTCTTATTCCCGTATCCAGTCCACACAGCTGCAGTATAGTTCGTCGTATAACCTGCAAACCAGGCATCTGGAACGGCTGTTTCAGGTATATTCCACTTCTGTCTTTCATCCTCGGTATAATTCGTTGTTCCTGTTTTTCCTGCCACGTGGAGTTCAGGAACATTTGCATAAGAACCAGTACCGTAGGAAGACTTAACAACACTCTTTAGCATATCTGTAACCATAAAGGCTGTGCTTTCTTTCATAGCAACCTGTGGTTCCGGCGCCGTTTTGATTTCCGTGTTGTTCACCACAATCTTAGTAATTGCATGCGGTTTATTGAAAATCCCATTATTGCCAAAAGCACTGTATGCACCTGCCAATTGAAGAGGTGATATCCCGGGATTAATGCCGCCAATGGATGCTGATTCAAAAAACTTATCCTTTTTCAAGGGCAGGCCAAGACCTGTGCCAAACTCTCTGGCTTTATCCAGGCCAACTGCCTGAAGAGCTTTTAGTGCAGGGATATTCAAGGAACGGCCCAGGGCTTCACGGATCGTCATTTGGCCGCGAAATTGATTATTGTAATTATTTATTGGAGTTCCATCCGAATATTGATACTGTTCATCCACAATTTGTTCGTAAGTGGACCAGTTCAAATACTCAATCGCCGGGCCGTAATCTACGATAGGCTTAATGGTGGAACCTGGTGATCTTTCGATCTGAGTGGCGTAATTGTAATTTCTTTCACCTTTAATATTTCGGCCTCCGCCTAAAGCACGGATTTCACCCGTTTTTGTATCAAGCAGGGTAATACCCGCCTGGAACTTTTCATCAGGGAAATTAAACTGATCGGAGGACATCATTTCATAAACGTGTTCCTGTGCTTTAGGATCCATTGTAGTATAAATTTCTAATCCATCTGTGAATACATTGTAATCTCCCATATCTTCTACTTCATTGATTACATGGTCAATAAATGCATTATAAGGTTCTGTGTTTTTTACTCTATGTTCTTCTTTCACTAACAGCTTCTTGACAGGGACAGCTTTTGCTTCAGCCATTTCCTCTTTACTGATATATCCGTGCCTCTCCATTAGAGTAAGCACAACATTCCTTCGTTTTTCTGCTCTGTCAGGGTAGTCGAATGGTGAATAATAAGAAGGACTTTGCGGCAGACCAACAAGGGTGGCAACCTCAGGGAGTGTTAACTCCTTTAAAGACTTATTAAAGTACGTTTTAGCTGCGGTTGAAATTCCATTTGCTCTTTCACCATAGAAAATTTTGTTTACATACATTTCAAAGATTTGTTCTTTTGTATACTTGCGTTCGATCTGCAAGGAGATCCATAGTTCCTGAGCTTTACGCTTTATCGTTTTTTCAGGTGTTAAAAAAGATCTTTTTACTAATTGCTGTGTAATCGTACTGGCACCCTGTGACCCAAATCCATCAGTCACATTGGCAACCACCGCACTTCCCAGTCTGCGGATATCAACTCCATGATGCTCAAAGAAACGAGCATCTTCTGTAGCGATCGTAGCATCAACTACTGATTGCGGTATTTCATCAAAAGGAACATATTCCCGATTTTCTTTTCCTACTTCTTTGATCAAATGCTTGTTTTTGTCATAGATTTTGGAGGATACCGGATCCTTTAACATACCCTGGCTCAGCTTAGGTGCTGTTGCCGCAAAGTAAGCGAAGGCCGCTCCCCCTAATACCATTCCTGTTATGCCTAAAGCTATCAATAAAAGGAAGATTCGTTTAAACAGACCAGAAGGCTTAGTCTTGCCTTTCTTATTGTTCTTTACCTGTGTCTGCTGTTTTCGGCGCTCTTCTCTAGTTTTATAATTTTGTGCCATTAAAGCTACCTGCCTTTCTATACAGAAAAAAACTAAAAGTATGATGCATATAGCTGATCTATTATCTTAATATAGTCAATTCTAGGCTGAAAACCAAGCAGAATGCTAGAGGAACATGCTTCCACCTCTGATTTTGCTATCGATTTCCGGCCGCCGGACATCATTCTGTCCCAATAATTGATCAGATCTTCAGCTTTCATTAAATAAATTTCCTCTGTAGCTGTAAATCTTAGGATAACGAAAGCGATCGCTCCCTGAACCATAACTGCCTGCATATGCTCAATTTGATGGGTATGAAAATTCTTCAAAGGGAAGGAAGAAGGATTTTGTGTTTCCTTCGCCTCAAAATCAATATATCGCCCTTTATATATTCCATTATAATCAGTTGTTGAAGTTTGTTTAAAATAGGCCTCTTTTATGACAGCCGCACTTCTCTTCGGATAGTGTACATCCACGATCTGTACGGGAGTCGGTTTTTTGTGAACAACAGCAATTCCATTGGCTAAATAATAATCATTTGATGCATTGATATCATCCTCTAATGTCATTCCCCGATTGCTAAAATTCATTTTTTTAACGGGTGTTTTTGCTCCGGTGTCTGGCATTGAAACAAATTTCCGTCCATTCGGATAATTAAAAGCCAATCCGTCCCCTCCTTAACCACTCATAATATAATAGCAAAGATTGCTTAAAATGGGGTGAATAAAACTTATTTAATCGTCTAACCTAGGGAAAGAAGGGCATTTTTTTTTCGGACTAGATTTAAAGGAGGGTTTTTCTTTATGTGTAACTATTCTCCTCCGCTTCAGATAAATGACGACTATATTTTATCCTCGATCCGAAAGGTAACAGAACATAAAAATAAAGATAATATATCTCGGACCGCTGCTTATTTTGAATTTTTCAAAGCATATTCTGAAATAAAATGGTCATTTTTAGCCAGTATGGTTTCAAGGAATGCCGGCTGGAATATGTGCGACCTTGAGGGTATTTGGCTGCCTAAAGCTCTTTCTAATGAATATAGAAAAATATTATTTTTGACATATGAACGAGCAAACTGGCTGATATTTGACGATGCCTTTCCACAATTACTGCTCTATCATTATTCGACGAAATTGGGCAGACCTTTGTTTCACTTAGGCAGAAAGTTTAATATTTCAAAATATATTGAAAACGAGTGGCTTTTCTTTTGGAAGCATCGAAATGAACAAAGACTTCTGGATGCTCTTATTATAAATGAACAAAACTTAATTCAGCGCCCCGTCATCCAGCATAAGATGTATAAGAGCCTGGTATTTAAATCGTTTAGTTTTTTATTTCAGGATTGGCTTCATTTCAGCACCGTGTTGTTTCCAACCATGGATGGTACTCTTTATGGATTAAGTGCTTATAACTTCCGGCAGCTAGACTCTAGAATTAAACTCGGCAAGAAATTGGGCTCCTTGCTTTTCTCAAACGAATTATTCCCCCAATTCTACCAATTTTCAGTAAGTACTGAGCATACGGGCTCCAGAATCGATTATGAACAATATTTCCCTTATAAAAAAACGAGAGAAACTCCGTTTTTAAGAACCATTTATCCTGTTATCAATCATCATAGAAGCAGTGTTGAACTATGGGACAAACACCGAAAGATCAAGAACAAATGGCTGAAACCAGAAAAAAGCCCGGAAAATGCGGAGCTGACAGCGTGGTATAAAAATAAACAAAAGCAATTAGAAGCAGGTGTAACTATCTATCGTTTATTAGTGAAAAGCGAATAACAGCTGATAAACCATAAACAAAAATCCCTGCCGCGTGTTGGCAGGGATTTTTACCATTTCTTTATTCTGATGGGCGGTTTGCACCTATCAGCTTTTTATCACCATAGCCTGGAGCATTTTCTTTTGTTTGATTTCCGGATTTTTTATTGTTTTCTTGTTTTTTCATTCCTAAACACCTCCTGGTTTTAGCATTTGCAAGGAGAAAGTTTTCATTCTTAGTTGTCGAAAATGGGTTGAACATAGTGCTTTGGCACTTTCTTTGGCGATTAGCTTCTAGTTTTGTCAACAATGGAGGAAGTTTTTTATTCATACAGAATATTAGGAGTAAAGATAGCCGGGGAGGAATAAAAGATGGCTGAAAAATTGGTTTCAAAAGATAAAATTTTAGAAATGCTATTAGACATTAATGACCAGCTTGAAGTATTAGAAGAAACTTTGGGAATACATGCAGATAAAGAAAAAGAAAAGATGTGGAGTGAGGGCTCTGAAATAATTGAAAAGGCGCAGAAGATTTATGGGGGCACAGGACAGCTTTTGCAAAAAATCAGCCGCTCTGCCAGTAGTAATACCCGAAAACCTCTAGAATTGGGTTCAGGATTAAAACCATTGCTTGTAAGGGGATGAATTCTTTTTGATTATGGCTAACTGCATTCTTTAAACTTCCTTCGCCAAAAGTTATATTATTAAATATAATAGATGGCTGAAGGAGGTTATTTCTGTTTATGAATAGTACACATGCAATTCTGGTAACTGCCACAGAAGAGCTGTTAAAGCTCACTGATCAAATCGAGGCAATATTTGACGAAGTAAAAGCTGACAAACAGGAAAGAGACTTTTTTGAAGAAGTTCGTCCTTTTGCTGAAAGCGCACAAAACCTTTCAGACAAATGGGTAGAAATGGCTAAAGAATACGTGATGCTTGAAAAGCCCAAACATATTTATAGAGAACAGATTGAGCAGGCCGGTGAGCTTGTTTCTACTTGTTCAGTGCAAGCCTTTTTCCCATCTACAAGCCTAAAAAGATTTAAGAATCAGCTTCAATCCATTCGTTATACCCTTGAAGGTTTATTAACTCATTTAAAAGACAATTTACATTTATCCTGAGAAGAAGCACAGCCTTTATGCCTTCTGCATAGTAATATATCAGCTAATACCATGAGGAGGATGGAGTACTCATGATGATGGGATCCCCTTTCAGCCATACCAGCTACGATCCGAGATATATAAGCAATGCTATGCCCGCTGTGAATTATAACGTATCAGCACAAAGCTACTTGCCCCAGATGCCTCAATATGAGAACCAGATGAGCTTCCAGGGTAATGCGTATCAGCCCTATTTTCAGCAGCCAGGCAGACCGGGGCAGCCTTACATGAACGACACGTTTGGCAGTAATCTGAATCCTTATTATGGGCAGCAGCCATACCAGGCTTCGATCCCGCACCATCAGAATTTCCCTCTGCCTGTCAATTCTTATCAAGGACAGTATCAGGGACATATCAATCAGCAGCAGCCATTTGTCCCTTCTGCTCCGAAAGCGGTGAATCCTTTTGAAAATCCTTTGAATATCCAGCAGGGAAACAATTACGGGCCAGCCAAACAAACAGGGCAGCTGCCTGCCAATCCGTATCCAAAGCAAAATTTTATGCAAAAGCAGCAATCACAGGGTATTTCTTCAATCATTAATCAATTCAAAACTCAGGATGGCTCCATAGACATCAACAAAATGATGTCTACAGCAGGGCAGATGATGAATACTGTTAATCAAGTTTCTTCTATCGTAAAAGGATTTGGAGGACTGTTTAAAGTTTCGACCTGATCAGAATATGGCACTAAGGCTGTGGAGTATCCACGGCTTTTTAGCATGTTTTCAGGATTACATAAAAAGAAACCTGTTAGATACAACAGGCTCATTTAACCGCTATTCAGAAATCGAAATTCTCTTGCCCTTAATTTTGGGTACGGTAACCAAGAGAAGTCCATCTTTATGGTTAGCCGTTATATTTTTATCATTAATCGGTTTGTTAAAAGAAATGGTTTTAGACATCTTTCTAAGGGATTGTTCCCGATGGATGTCAGAATTTAAATCATTTCTCTTTTCAAGTGCTGCCTGCTGGGTGACTGTAATAACAAGGGATTGTTTAAGCATTTCAATATCTATCTGCTGTCGTGGAATTCCAGGAAGCTGAGCAGCGACTATATAACGGTCATCTTTCTCCTGAACGTCCAGAGGGAAAGATCGTTCTGTAAAAGAGAGTGTGAACAATTCGTCCATGGATTGTAAGATACCTTTTATAGGTTTCTCTGAAAAGAATAAATCAAAGGCACTCCTTAACTCAGAGAACGGTTCTTTTCTTGGCGGCTTGGATGAGTGATCAGGCAGTTTCATCCTTTGTCTCCTTTCTTTAGTTAGATATAAATGCTAGAAGTGATCCTGCATATCTTTTTATTATTAGGCTATGAAGGAACTTCGTCTCTGGTGAACAGATTTGCTATTATACTGATCTGTTTATAAAAATGGCCGGGAGGGAAGAGTACTTCAAAAAGGTGAACTGAGGTGCAGGGAAATGACCGAAAATAATTTTTTAAAACACAACAGTCAGTCATATAACCAAGAAGGAAAAGGCGAAGTGTTATTATTTATTCATGGGTTTTGCGGCAGTGCCCATTACTGGGATGAACTAATCCCATTATTAAAGGATGATTATACGGTCCTATGCGTTAATTTAAGGGGGCATGGTGGAAATAAAACGGATGATTCCGCCATTGAAATCACAGATATGGCCCGTGATTTGTATCATTTTCTATCTCAGCATAGTGTAGATCAAGTGTATATGTTCGGGCATTCTCTCGGAGGCTATATTTCTCTGGCATTTGCGGAACTATTTCCGTCTAAGCTTAAGGGATTCGGACTCATCCATTCAACTGCTTTCCCAGATTCAGATAATGCTAAAGAAGCCAGGATAGAAAGCATGAATTTGATTGATGAAAGAGGACTGGCTTCCTTTGTGGATCGATTAATTCCAAATCTTTTTTCAAAGGATTCTTTAGCTCAGCTGAAAGACAAGGTCAGTAAAGTAAAAGAGATCGGATACGGAACAGATGTGAATGGTGCAAAGGGAGCGTTAATGGCAATGAGAAACCGCCCGGACCGGAACCATGTGCTCCGCGAAACTTCCAAACCGGTGTTATTAGTGGCAGGTGAAAAGGATAAAGTGATTCCACCCGAGAAAGTTTTTTCCGTTGAAGACAGCCATATAAAAACAGAACTGCTGCCAAAGGCAGGTCATATGGGGATGCTGGAAACACCGGAAGAACTTGCGCGGATTATAAAAAACTGGATAAAGCTGTCAAAGTTAAAACATTAACAAGAGCTCCCGCATAAACTGCGGGAGTCAGAGTGTAGACAAAATCAATTTCAAACAAACTTTGTTGCGAAGAAGAGGTTTGTCAATTTATTTCTTGCATATATGGTGGCTTTTCTTAGAGTTAAGCACTATATATTGAGGGTTAAATATTATTAAAAAATAGCTGTCGACTTTGTCGACAGCCTGGCTCCCGCATAAACTGCGGGAGTTTTTTATGTAGAAATACTGAAAGGGAAAAAATTTCCAATCTTTGTTAAAACGAACAGCTAGTCAGCCAAACAAATATTCGGTAAAATGGATGTATAAAGAGGTGGAACGATGTTTAGAAAAAAATCACTTTCCGAATTAATAGAAGAACTAAGAAAAAACGAAAATATTATCAATTGGCACGAAATAAACCCCCAGGAAGCCAAAACAAAAGAAATGCCGGAGAGAGTAGATCACAGAATTAAAACTGCACTAATGAAAAGGGGAATAAATGAGCTTTACAGCCATCAGTATACTGCTTTTCAAACCTTGCAAAAGGGCGAAAACATTGTAGCAGTTACCCCTACAGCTTCTGGAAAAACTCTTTGTTATAATCTCCCAGTCCTACAATCCATTGCTGAAAATGACGCGAACCGCGCTTTATATATATTTCCAACAAAAGCATTAGCCCAGGACCAAAAAAGCGAATTAAACGAAATCATCGACGAGATGGGAATAGATATAAAAAGCTATACATACGACGGAGATACATCGCCGGCTATCCGGCAGGTGGTTAGAAAAGCCGGCCATATTGTCATTACAAATCCTGATATGCTTCATTCTGCTATTCTTCCGCACCATACGAAATGGGTCAGCTTATTTGAAAATCTTAAGTATGTTGTAATTGATGAGCTGCACACTTACCGAGGAGTCTTTGGGAGCCATGTTGCGAATGTGATTAGAAGGCTGAAACGAATCTGCAAGTTTTACGGAAGCCGCCCAATTTTTATTTGCACTTCCGCTACAATCGCCAATCCACAAGAATTAGCAGAACAGCTCACAGGGAATCCTATGCGTTTAATAGATGATAACGGTGCACCGAGAGGGAGGAAGCATTTTGTATTTTATAACCCGCCGATTATAAACAAGCCTTTGAATATAAGGAAAAGTGCGACGGTAGAGGTAAACAATTTAGCAAAAGAATTCCTTAAGAATAAAATTCAGACCATCGTGTTTGCTAGAAGCAGGGTCAGAGTAGAAATTATATTAAGCCATATACAGGAACTGGTTAAAGGCCAGGTTGGGGCAAAATCCATAAGAGGCTATAGAGGTGGTTATCTTCCAAAGCAGCGGAGGGAAATAGAACGCGGCTTAAGGGAAGGAGAAATAATAGGAGTTGTTAGTACGAACGCACTGGAATTAGGGGTAGACATTGGCCAGCTGCAGGTCTGTGTGATGACAGGTTACCCGGGAAGCGTTGCCAGCACCTGGCAGCAGGCAGGCAGGGCAGGAAGAAGACATGGCGAAGCCCTCATCTTAATGGTTGCCAGCTCTACTCCCATAGATCAGTACATTGTTCAAAATCCTGAATACTTTTTTGATCGTTCTCCAGAGTCAGCCAGGATAAACCCAGAGAACTTAATTATATTGGTCGACCATTTAAAATGTGCGGCTTATGAACTCCCATTTAATGAAAATGAAGAGTTTGGACCGATGGATGTCAAAGAAATTATGGAATATCTGGTAGAAGAAAGAGTTCTCCATGTCAACGGTGATAAATTTTATTGGGCAAACCAATCATTCCCGGCCGGGAATATCAGCCTCCGTTCGGCATCACAGGAAAACGTTGTGATTATAGACCAGTCAGAAACGGCTAATGTAAAAATAATCGGTGAAATGGACCGGTTTAGCGCCATGACTCTACTTCATGATGAAGCGATATATTTACACCAAGGCGTTCAGTACCAGGTGGAAAAACTGGACTGGGATCACAAAAAAGCGTACGTCAGGGAAGTAGACGTGGAATATTACACAGACGCGAACCTTGCTGTACAGCTTAAAGTGCTAGAAATAGATAAAACCATAAACCGTGAAAAGACGTCCGTTAACTATGGCGATGTGACCATAAATATTCTTCCAAGCATTTTTAAAAAAATTAAACTGACGACGTTTGAGAACATCGGGTCGGGACCCATTTATTTACCGGAAGAAGAACTGCATACAAGTGCTGCCTGGCTGGAGTTAAAACAAGTAGATCCGAAGCTCGGTGAAAAAACACTAGAGCAGCTTTTAATGGGAATTGCAAATGTACTGCAGCACGTAGTCCCCGTGCATGTAATGTGTGACCGTAACGATATTCACGTAGTATCACAAATAAAGGCCAGCCACACAGGACTTCCTACCATTTTTTTATATGACCATTATCCAGGCGGCATCGGATTAGCAGAGGACGTATATAAACGCTTTGAAGATGTAAAAGGTGCAGCAAAAAACCTTATACAGAAATGCCAGTGCCGCGATGGCTGCCCGTCATGCATAGGTATGGAAATTGAAGGCATAAAGGCTAAACAAAGAAGTATCGAGCTGTTAGATCACTTTTAATTTAGGCTATGTTAAGGTTCAAGGTTGATTTTGACACTATGGATTAAAGCGGAGGGCGCGAGGCTACTGCTCAGAAAAGCGGATCAAGGGAGACCCACAGGCGTACAACGCCGAGGAGGCTCCCGGATCGCCCGCGGAAAGCGAGTGCCTCTCGCTGCAATCAACAGGCAAGTTTAACAGAGCTTTAATTTAAAGGATGGGAAGAAGCAGGGTACCGTGAATTGTAATGCTCAATTTTTCGAAGAATGATATGTAAATTTTGTGTATTTTGTCTAAAAGTGCTGCTGAACATAAATGTAGTGTTTTTCGAAATGAATGAGCTGAAATTCAAGATTTATGAGCAGAAAATAAGGATTAACGAAATAAAGGAGTGCTGATAAAAGAATCGCTGCTTCAACTAGGTTTATCCGCAATTCGGCGAGTAAGCTGCTGGTACAAATATAAGAGCTCCAAAATTAACGACTGAGCCGATTTCAGAATGAGGCTCGTAATTGAACGACACCGCTTTAAGTATCAAGGCTATTAACAGAAGTGAGAGGATCAGATGTCATTAAAAAATAAACTTGGCCGTCTTAAGGGGCATATGAGCCTTCCGAAAGAAGAACATCCTCTGCCCCAGGTTCCTCCGCCGAAAATAAAGGCTGAAACCAAAGATATTCCTTTTATGGAAAAATGGACGGAAAACTCTGCTCATATATACCAAATGGATAATGACTATTGTTTTATAAGAGAGGTTCATTATCCTTTAGAATATCAGCATGGGCTCTATTCATTTAACGATGCGAAAAACGCCATAGATGCTTGGAATGAAGTCTCTTACAGCCATCCGCTTTCATCGAAGGGCATAAATGCGGAAGAGATGTTTTTCTTTGATACTGAAACAACCGGCCTTGGCGGAGGGGCGGGCAATACGATCTTTATGCTTGGCTACGCCTTCTTTTCTGACCATGGAGTTACGGTAAGACAGCATATTCTTCCTAATCCAGGTGCAGAAGTTCCGCTATACCAAAGTTTTTTAGAAAATGTGAACTATAATACACTAGTTACTTATAACGGAAAAGCATTCGATTGGCCCCAGCTTAAAACAAGGCATACCCTGATTAGAGAGCATGTCCCAAGACTGCCCCAGTTCGGGCATTTTGATCTTTATCATGCGTCCAGAAGGCTGTGGAAAAACGACCTGGAAAAAGTAAAATTAATTAATGTGGAAAAAAATATTCTAGGAATTGAGCGGCAGGATGATATGCCGGGATATCTGGCCCCGTATATATATTTTGATTATTTAGAGAGAAAAGATCCTGAAGGTATGTTTGGAATCATTCGGCATAATGAAATCGATGTGCTTACGCTCATTACTTTATATACCCATCTTTCAAGGCAGCTGCTACAAAAGGAAGGTTCAGAGCTTTCCTCTTATGAGGTAGCTAGATGGTACCTGGGACTCGGAGAGAAAGAAACGGCCATTGAAGCCTATAATAAGGTTTTACAGGGAGATAATGATATACAGCGCGTTTCAGCCCTCCACACTTTAGCCTATCAATGGAAAAAGAACAAGGAGGAGGATAAGGCGATAAAGGCCTGGGAAACAGTAGTAAAGGAAGGCCTTTTGAAAGAGAAAATAGAAGCCTGTATTGAAATGGCTAAGATCTACGAGCATTCTCAAAAACTTTACAGAAAGGCTATGGAATTTACTGAAATTGCCCTTTCTCTTTTACCCTCTGAACAAAAGGAAAAAAGAGCGGCTAAAGAGCTGGATTTGAGACTTAAAAGACTCATCAAGAAGGAAGGCTCTTCGGGAAATTGACCATTCTTCATTCTCTAGAAAAAATCCTGGAGGAAATCCTAAAAAGTTATTGTCGCACATTGTAAAAGTGTGTAAAATATAAACGAAAAATACACTCATACATCAAGGGGTATACCATGTATAAAACAATCTTAGTCCTGTTTTTTGTCGTTGTCTGCCTAACAGCGATTGTTTTTTCTGCCTTAAAGGATAGCTTCTATTCGTTTTTGCTGTAAAATAGGGCATTTAACCAGTACACGAACGTCCCATTCATCATAATCTGTAAATGTAAGATAAACTTATGATGGAAGGGGAAACTTTATGGAAAAGAAATATCCTATGCTGCCAACACAAGTCAGCCCGGCAATGCAGCCGCCAGCATGCCCGCCATGCCCGCCATGTCCGCCGCCTCAGCAGCTAAGTCCAGCCATGATGCCGCCGCAGCAGGTGAGCCCGGCCATGATGCCGCCGCAGCAGGTGAGTCCAGCTCAAGTCGGCCCAACACAAATGGAGGCACCAGTTGTCAGCCCGACGCAGCAAAATGTTCAAGAAAATATCATTAACCATATTGTTCCGCATATTCACCCGACAAATACTACTATTGTGAATACACATGTATTCAAACACCAGCATTTTTTCCCGCAAACGACCAATGTCGTGAACCAGGCAGTGAATCAGGAGTTCATCTGCGGACCAGGCCCTGTGGCGCCGGCCATGATGCCGCCATGCCCGCCTCCGTGTCCGCCGCCATGTCCGCCAAGACCTAAATGCTGGTTTTAACAATTAAGGGCTGTCCAGCCCTTAATTTTTTATTTTCCCTAATGAGGGAGGCTGCCATGATAAAAAATATCTTTATTACAGGCTATAAAGGATTTGAATTGGGGATATTTAAAAGAGAGCATCAAGGCGTGGCTTACATAAAAAAAGCAATTGCAAATCATTTGATCAGCCTTATTGAAGATGGTTTAGAGTGGGTTTTGATTTCTGGCCAGCTGGGGACCGAATTATGGGCTGCTGAGGCTGTTTACGAGCTGCAGAATGAATATCCTGAGTTAAAAATCGCTGTATTGACTCCATATCTTGAACAGGAAGCTAATTGGAATGAAAATAATAAGGAATTTTACGAATCCATTTTAGCTCAGGCTGATTATGTCGATTCGATATCTAAAAAACCTTATGAAAGTCCTCTGCAGTTAAAAACAAAAAACCATTTTTGTATGAAGAAAAGTGATGCCTTGTTGATTTTTTATGATGAGGAACGTGAAGGGTCTCCCAAATTTATGTACCAGGATGCCAGGTTATATGCTGAGTCCCATCCTTACCCCATTTATCAAATTACTTTTGATGACTTGCAGCAGATAGCTGAAGAGGAGCAGTGGGAGTAAGTTAAAGTTCAATACTTTTTCTATATTAAAATTGACAAATCATTATATTTTTGAAAAAATAAAATAAAATTTAATGCTTCGTGAAAGTTCTGAGGTGAAGTCTTATGCTATCGGATAAGATCAAATTAACAGCAAAAGATATTCTTGAAAAAGATTTTAAAACGGCAATGCGCGGATACAAACCGGAAGATGTAGATCAATTTTTGGATCTAATAATAAAGGATTATGAAACATTTCATCACGAAATTGAAGAATTAAGGCAGGAAAACTTAAGATTAAAGAAACAAACGGAAGATACGGCAAGAAGGCCTGCTGCACAAGCTCCAGCCCCTGGGCCTGGAACAACAAACTTTGATATATTAAAGCGCCTGTCTAATTTAGAAAAACATGTCTTCGGGAATAAACTGTTTGATTAAGATTAATTTACCATTGCAGAAGTAGTCTATATTAGATATAATAACTAGTGTCATGTTGATGACGTTCGGGTAATCGCTGCAGCAGCTTAACAGCTACGCTGTAGAGGAAAGTCCATGCTCGCACAGGCTGAGATGCCTGTAGTGTTCGTGCCTAGCGAAGTCATAAGCTAGGGCAGCCGTGTAAACCGGCTGACGGCTGGGAAAGCACCTAAGTCATTTTTGATATGGTGCCGGTACCTGTAAAAGTGCCACAGTGACGTAGCCTTTCTAGAAATGGAAAGGGTGGAACGAGGGTAAACCCCACGAGCGAGAAACCCAAATTAAGGTAGGGGCACCTTCTCATTTGGAAATGAACAAAGAGAAGGACGGGTATATTCTTATATCCGTAGATAGATGATTGCCGCCCTGGTACGAGACTTTATGTCGCTATCAGTACCTAGGTACAAAACATGGCTTACAGAACGTTATCTAACTGCTTAATTTTTGATTATATTGTTCATACAGAGCTCTCCTATCTTAAGGAGAGTTTTTTTATGGTACATAGGGAAAGAAATGAAAAAGGTTTTTAAATTGAATTATGAAACCAAACCTCTTTTTAATTTATGGCTATGTTAAAGTTCATAGTTGATTTTGGCACTATGTTGATCTTCGCTGCAGACGCGAGGACTCCTCCGGGAAAAGCGGGTATTGTCTAGCTCCGGACTGACACCTTCGGTCATAAGCCAATCGCCATCAAAAAGCAAAAAGCGGTTTCGCCGCCGCTCGTCTTATGCCTGTCATGTGTCTGACTTTCTATGTAATGTTATCTTTTAAAAGAGTATATTCATCACAGTTCTTTTAAAAGAAGCATCTCGAAAGTCACCGCTCTCCGCTTTTCTATTAAGGGAGACCCACAGGCGTGTTACGCCGAGGAGGCTCCCGTACCGCCCGCAGAATGGAGTGCCTCACGCTGCAATCAACAGGAAAGCTTAACAGAGCTTAATTTATTTAGAAAGAAGCATATTAATAACAGGATGAATGTCCAGTCAGGTTCTCTTCATCAGAAGGAAGGGTATACTAAGCAAGGGCTTATTGGATTAATATTTTTAAGTGGGTGAATGAATGAAAAAATATACTTTAGCTGCAACCGCAGCCATGGGATTAGAATCTCTAGTAGCAAACGAAGTAAGAGATCTTGGGTACGAGTGTGAAGTTGAAAATGGCAGGGTGATTTTTAAAGGTGATGAAACAGCCATTGCCAGAACTAATCTATGGCTCCGCACCGCAGACAGAGTTAAAATTATAGTAGGTGAATTTAGGGCTAAAAGTTTTGAAGAGCTTTTCGAAAACACAAAAAGGATAAATTGGGAAGATTATCTGCCAGAAGATGCAGAATTTCCGGTATCTGGAAAATCCGTTAAATCGGAATTGTACAGCGTGCCTGACTGCCAGGCCATCGTTAAAAAAGCAATTGTAGAAAGACTAAAGAGCAGTTATAAAAAAGTATCCTGGTTTCAAGAAACGGGACCTCTGTTCAAAATAGAGGTTTCTATTTTGAAAGATAAAGCGACACTGACGATTGACACAAGCGGCGCCGGTCTTCATCGAAGAGGCTACAGGGCAGAACAGGGTGAAGCACCGATTAAAGAAACGCTGGCTGCTTCTTTAATCAAACTGACTAATTGGACACCTGACCGTCCTTTCGTAGATCCTTTTTGCGGATCTGGTACGCTCCCGATTGAAGCCGCAATGATCGGTCAAAATATTGCACCGGGCTTTAATAGGGAATTTGTTTCAGAAGCCTGGGGATGGATCTCACCAAAGATTTGGGACGAAGTGCGCACCGAAGCGGAGGATGCGGCTAATTATGATCAGCCGCTTGATATTGCGGGTTTTGACATCGATCATAAAATGGTTGAAATAGCAACGCAAAATAGCATGGAAGCCGGGTTTGGCGAATTGCTGCAATTTAAGCAGATGCAGGTTAGAGATTTCACAACAAGAAAAGACTATGGTGTGATCATTGGTAATCCTCCATATGGAGAACGTCTTGGTGATAAACCGGCTGTTGAGCACATGTACCGTGAAATGGGGAAAGCTTTTAGCAAGCTGGACACATGGTCTGTGTATATGATTACTTCACATCCTGACTTTGAGAAGCACTATGGCAAACAGGCAACCAAAAAAAGAAAATTATTTAATGGTTTTATCCGGACAGATTATTATCAATTTTTCGGGCCGAGACCTCCAAGAAAGTGAATCTGAGTGGAATAGGGCTGTGTCTTCCTGCATAGAATGAGAATATCGTTCACTTTATTGCAGAGGAGTGCAGGGAATGCAAGGACAATATGTTGATTTTGCATTAATATCAAAAGCAATTCAAACAACATTTGAAAAGCTGAAAGAAGAAGGGCATTCAAATGACAGGAGCCTGACTGAATTGCTCGAAGCGGAAAGAAATCTAAATCAAGCATTATCGTTTCACCTTCAAGCTAAAATATAAGACATAAGTTAAGTGCGCTATAAAGCGCATTTTTCTTTTGATAATAGGAAAATAACCTTTTGTTCAATAGTAGAAATTGCAAACCTTGGCCGGCACTTTAGTGAACTGCAGCTTTATTTAGAATGCAGGCCGAAGCGATCAGGGAGTTATTAAAAGGAGAGTCATAATGGCACAATCATTTCCATTTGCTATAACTAAAACAGAATCATTCTATGATAAATTATCAGAATGGATCGGCGATGTTTTTTACGATATTTTGCCCGAAAAAGGATTTGAGCTGCGAGATGAGCAGATTTTCATGGCATTCCAGCTTGAAAAAGCATTTAAAGATAAAAAAATTATGTTTGCTGAGGCAGGTGTAGGTACTGGTAAAACAATAAGCTATCTATTGTATTCCATTTTCTATGCACGCTATTTTAATAAGCCTGCCATCATATCATGTGCGGACGAAACACTCATTGAACAGCTGGTAAAAAAAGAAGGCGATATATCTAAATTGGAGAAAGCCTTGGGCATACAGGTGGATGTGAGGCTTGCAAAATCCCATGAACAATATCTTTGCCTGAATAAGCTTGACCATGCTGTTAACCATGAAGATTCAGAAGCCATTGACCAAGTGTTTGATGAACTGCCTAAATTTGTACTTGAAGGGGCTTCTATGTCGGCATATAAAGCATACGGAGACCGTAAAATGTACTCCTATGTTAATGATGAAGACTGGAACAAAATTAACTGGGATCCGCTTCAAAGTTGTTTTACTTGTGATAAACGACATCGGTGCGGACAAACTCTTTCCCGGGATTTCTACAGAAAATCTAGTGACTTAATCATCTGTTCTCATGATTTCTTTATGGAACATGTGTGGACGAAAGAATCTAGAAAAAGAGAAGGACAGCTCCCGCTGCTGCCTGAATACAGCTGTGTGGTTTTTGATGAAGGCCATTTGCTCGAATTCGCGGCCCAAAAGGCTCTTACTTATAAAATAGCCGAAAATACCATTTCGGCGGTGTTAGACAGACTCTCAGCAAATGATATACGAGATGAAACTCTTTATGTAATAGATGAGATATTAGAAATCAATCAGAAATTTTTTAGTGAGCTCAATCAAAATGCAGTTGAAATTAAAGGGTCAAATAGACTACAAATTAATATGAGCAATTCAAGCTGGAATCTTGCAAGCCGTCTCCATGATAAAATCCAGGAGCTTGAAGATAATCTCGTTTTTGATGCTGAAATGTATACTATAGATGATTATCAGTTAAAAGTGACGGAGGAGTATCTCGAAGGACTGGCCTATTCGCTCTCCTTATTACTAAAAGAAAGACAGGCTGTAGTCTGGTTTGAGCAGGCAGGAATTACGAGAACCCTGGTAATCATGCCGAGACTTGTTAAAGATATATTAAGTGAACAAGTATTTTCACAGAAGGTTCCTTACATTTTCTCTTCGGCTACCTTATCCGACAACAAATCATTTGATTATATAGCAGATAGTCTAGGGATAAAAGATTATTTAAGTTTCTCTGTTGAATCTCCATTCGAATATGATGAAGTGATGAAAATTGCAGCACCTTCCATACAATCCCTAGAAGAGAAGCTCGCTTATACGATGAATTCACTTAGAGAAGCTGGGGGATCGTCTCTTGTATTATTTAATTCTAAAGAAGAACTCCTCTGGTTTAAGGAGCATGCAGACAAGGATGTATCTTTTCCTATTTATTACGAAGGGGATGCAGAGATAAGCGATCTCGTTCGAACCTTCCAGGAAGAGGAAAATTCTGTCCTTTGTTCCTATCATTTATGGGAAGGACTGGATATCCCAGGGCCTTCGCTTAGGAATGTGGTTATATTTTCACTGCCTTATCCGCCGAAAGATCCCGTTTTTGAAGCAAAAAGACAGGCTGTACAGGATCCTTTTCTTCAAGTAGATCTCCCGTATATGCTGCTCAGACTGAGACAGGGCATTGGAAGGCTAATCAGAACAACTGAAGACCGTGGAACTGTGCATATTCTATTGCCGGTTGCTTTAGAGGAATTAACAAAAAGTAAAATACAGGACATTCTTCCTGTAACTCCAAACTAAATATATAGCGAGTATACGCTGGATAGCTCATCGCTTCAGAAAAAAAGAGATAAAATATGCTTTATTTTATCTCTTTTTTATTTTCCCAGATTTCAAGGTCTGTACAGGCATAACAGAGAAGTCCTGACTTTTGATCAATAACTCCATCCAAAAAGCCATCTCGACAATAAATTTCTTTTCCACAAACTGAACAGATGCCCGCCAGCTCCATATAACTGCCTCCTTCAAATAGTTAGAAAATAAACAAAATACTTTTTATTCTTACATTAAAGTTAAGTATAAAATAAAAATATGGTAAAATACATAAGGAAACGATGCCCCAGTGGAATCGCTCCGACTGATCGGCCATAGCTGCTTATACAGTTAAGAGAGGAAACAGCAAAAGAAGGGGGAAAAAAAATGAGTGAAAGCTTACAAAACTTAGAACAGGATTTTCTGGAATATGTTAAAAAAATATCTGCTTATAACGAAGCACTGGGATTGATTTTTTGGGACTTGCGTACAGGTGCTCCCAAAAAAGCAGTGGACCAGCGCTCACAGGTAATTGGCATTCTTTCTTCAGAAGTGTTTGCGATGTCGACAAGCGAGCAGATGGCAGCTTTTATCGCAAGGCTTTCTGATGAAAATGTGTTTAGCAGCTTGAATACAAGCACTCAGAAAATACTTCTTGAATGCAAAAAAGATTATGAGAAAAACAAAAAGATACCAGCAGCAGAATACAAAGAATATGTTGTTCTTCAATCAAAAGCTGAATCCGTCTGGGAAGAAGCAAAGCAAAAATCTGATTGGGAATTATTTAAGCCATACTTAGTGAAAATAGTAGAATTCAATAGACGTTTTATTACATATTGGGGATACGAAGGTAATCCTTATAATACATTATTGGATATGTATGAGCCAGGAGTCACTGTAGATGTTCTGGATGAGGTTTTCGGGCAGCTTAGGGAAACAATTGTACCGCTGGTCAAGGAAATCGCCGAATCAGAAAACAAACCAGCGACCAATTTCTTATATAACCGTTTTTCAAAAGAGGACCAAAAGGCCTTTAGCCTTGATATCTTAAAGGAGCTTGGCTATGACTTTGAAGCTGGAAGACTGGATGAAACGGTACATCCATTTGCAATTGGTTTAAACCCTGGCGATGTCAGAGTCACAACCAAATATGATGAAAATGATTTTAGAACGGCCATATTTGGTACTATTCATGAGTGCGGGCATGCTATTTATGAACAAAATATATCAAGCGAACTAATCGGAACACCACTGGCTTCTGGTACATCAATGGGAATTCATGAATCGCAGTCGCTTTTCTTTGAAAGCTTTATCGGCAGGAATCTTTCTTTTTGGAAAAAGCAATACCCGCTGATTCAAGAATACGCGGAAACTCAATTTAAAAATATTGAGCTGGAGGATTTTTATCGTGCCATCCATGAGTCCAAGCCTTCTTTAATAAGAATAGAAGCTGATGAGCTGACATACCCTCTGCATATAATGGTGCGCTATGAAATCGAAAAAGCCCTCTTCAATAATGAATTAGAAGTAGATCAGCTTCCAGAAGTTTGGAACCAGAAATATGAAGAGTATCTAGGAATCCGCCCTGATAAGGATGCGAATGGTGTTCTTCAGGATGTCCACTGGTCAGGAGGAAGCTTCGGCTATTTTCCATCTTATGCATTAGGCTATATGTATGCAGCTCAGTTAAAACATGCCATGCTGAAGGATCTTCCAAACTTTGATGAATTATTGGAAAATGGTGATATTCAGCCTATTAAAAATTGGCTTACACAGCATATCCATCAATTTGGCAAAATGAAAAAGCCTTTGGAAATTCTGCAAGATACAACAGGAGAAGGTCTGAATGCCAGCTATTTAATCAACTATTTAACGGAGAAATACGGCAAGGTTTATCAGCTTGCCTGATAATTCAGATATATAGGAAATCACTAGAACAATTCCAAAAAGGGGAGAATCCGTAGATTGCTCCTCTTTTTTTTTGTAGTTCCTTCAAGTATGCATACTTAATAATCCCATGAATGCGGGAAGCTGATTTTGTGTTAGGGAGGGAAAAACATGGAGAAGAGAAATTATATTGCTCACTTTTCTGTGCTAATAGCTGGTATCCTCTGGGGGTTAATTGGGATATTTGTAAAAGGCCTAAACGCACTTGATCTTTCTGCCATGGATATTGTAGCAGTCAGGTCTGCGGCAGCTTTTTTAATATTGCTTATCGGCGGGCTGGTATTTAAACGGCGAGAGTTGATCATTAAGCCCAAGGATGCCTATTTATTTGTCGGAACAGGGATATTAAGCATGGTGTTTTTTAATTGGTGTTATTTTACGGCTATGCAGATGCTTAATATTTCGCTGGCGGTTATTCTTCTCTATACTGCTCCGGCCTTCGTTTTGGTTTTATCAAGTTTAATCCTTAAAGAAACATTTACTAAAACTAAGCTGCTGCTCATTATATGTACTTTGATTGGCTGTACGCTTGTAGCGGGAACCAATATCGGTGCATCAGGAGACCTGACTCTTACTGGTATTATTATTGGCCTTGGCTCAGGACTTGGATATGCGCTTTATAGTATTTTTGGTAAACTGGCATTAAAAAAATACAGTTCATATACGATTAGCTTATATACGTTCTTGTTTGCCTTAATTCCCCTATTGCCCTTCACAACATTTTGGACAAGACTGCCAAGCGGCCAACTTTTCACTTTTTCAATGTATACCATTGGACTCGGAATTATTTCCACAGTCTTTGCCTATTTGTTCTATACTTCTGGCCTTAAAAAAATGGAAAGCTGTAAAGCTTCATTGCTTTCAACGGTAGAACCAGTAACAGCCATGTTAATCGGCTTTTTTCTCTTTGGTGAACAGATAACAGGATGGCAGATTGCAGGGTCGCTTCTTATAATATTATCGGTTTCTGCGATCAGTGTAGATTTTACAAGGCTTAAGCGGGCGGGTATGGAGCATAATTAGGAGATAGGCATGTCTTAACGAAGAATACTGAAAAGCTCAGTTTATCAAAATACTGATATTTATATTGTTCTTCAAATAATTAGAAAGGGCCGCTAGTTATGAAAGAACCTCTATCTGCGATTTAGGAGGGGGCATTAAATAACAATAATCTGAGGAATGAATATTAGTTTTCGGCTTTATCCGCTTTAAATTCATTTGCTGTTGTTTAGGTGTACATTAGTAAATAATCAAGAGAAAACAACTGCTTATCCGAACGATTAAAATAAAAGGAAGTAAAAAGTTCGTTTTTAAATAAAAAAACCTTGTATTCAATTTCCTGAATGGTATAATTCTAATTATCAATTAAATATGAACACCCTCATATAATAGCGGGAATATGGCCCGCGAGTCTCTACCAGGTTACCGAAAATGACCTGACTATGAGTGGGCAATCACGGACTTTTTGTCTGAAGCTTATTTGTTATGGCTTAAGTGTATTGCTTCACTCGTGTGAAGCAATACACTTAAGCCTTTTTTATTTCAAAAGAGAAGTACATCGGGGAGGAATAAACTGTGAAGCTATTAAAAGAAAAGATTCTGCAAGAAGGAATCGTATTATCTGAAAATGTATTGAAAGTGGACTCCTTTTTAAATCATCAAATGGACCCAGTTTTAATGAGTGAAATTGGCAGAGAATTCGCAAACAGATTTACATCAGAATCTATCACAAAGGTGCTTACGATTGAGTCTTCCGGTATAGGACCGGGTATTATGGCTGCCATGCATTTGCAGGTCCCGCTTATCTTCGCGAGAAAAAGAAAATCAATGACTCTTACAGATAACCTGCTTACTTCTTCTGTCTACTCCTTTACCAAACAGGAGGACTATACAATTTCTGTTTCATCTAAATTTATAACCTCTCAGGACAACGTACTAATCATCGATGATTTCTTGGCAAACGGGCAGGCAGCTCTCGGCTTAATCGATCTGATTAATGAAGCAGGGGCAGCCTTGGCTGGAGTTGGGATTGTGATTGAAAAAGGATTCCAGGAAGGCGGCAGAGTTTTGAGGGAGCGGGGCATAAAAGTGGAATCGCTGGCTATTCTAAAGTCCCTGAAAGATGGAAACATACAATTTGCTGATGCAGCAACGGAGGAGGTAATCATTCATGAATAATTCGGTATTTAAACTAACATCTTTAGGCATTCAGCATGTTCTTGCCATGTATGCCGGAGCAGTGATTGTCCCGCTTATCGTCGGAGGGGCGATGGGACTTAAGGGAAGTGATTTAACTTACCTGGTTTCTGTGGATATCTTAATGTGCGGGTTAGCTACTTTACTGCAGGTCTGGCAGAATCGCTTTTTTGGAGTGGGCCTCCCTGTTGTTCTGGGCTGTACATTTACGGCGGTAGGTCCCATGATTGCTATTGGCGGAGAACATGGATTATCTGCTATTTATGGTTCAGTCATTGCATCGGGACTATTTGTTGTATTAATCAGCGGTTTTTTCGGAAAAATGGTCAGATTTTTTCCACCTGTTGTGACTGGATCAGTTGTTACCATTATTGGAATCACCTTAATTCCTGTGGCTATGAATAACCTGGCAGGAGGGCAGGGGGCAAAAGATTTTGGTTCTCTTTCAAACATTGCATTGGGATTTGGGACTTTGTTTCTTATTATCGTAATTTATAAATTTTTTACAGGATTTATAAGAGCTATATCTATCTTAATTGGTTTAATTTTTGGAACGGTGGCTGCTTCATTAATGGGTAAAGTTAATTTTAATGCAGTAGAATCGGCTTCTTGGTTTCATTTGGTAGAGCCATTCCACTTTGCCGCTCCTGCATTCGAATTAACTCCCATTTTAACGATGTGCCTGGTTGCGGCAGTCAGCTTAGTGGAGTCCACTGGAACTTATTTTGCATTAGGAGATATAACAAATACAAAAATATCTGAGAATAAGCTGGCCAAAGGGTACAGAGCTGAAGGCCTTGCAAGTGTAATTGGCGGCATCTTCAATGCATTTCCATACACTACGTTTTCACAAAATGTCGGGCTTGTTCAAATGTCGGGTATTAAAACGAAAAAAGTCATATATATTACAGGTTTTATGCTCATTGTCCTTGGGCTCGTGCCAAAAATTGGAGCTCTTACAACTATTATTCCTTCTTCTGTTCTGGGCGGAGCTATGGTCGCTATGTTCGGAATGGTGATTGCATCGGGGATTAAAATGCTTAGCCGGATAGAATTTGCCAAGCAGGAGAACCTGCTGATCATTGCTTGTTCTGTAGGGATGGGACTTGGTGTAACCGCTGTGCCTGAGCTTTTTTCACAGATGCCTGCCAGTGTGAAAATTCTTACGGACAGCGGAATTGTATCTGGCAGTTTGACAGCCATCATTTTAAATATCATTTTTAACATCATACCTGGAAACCGGACTATTACCATACCAGCATTAAAGGAGCAGAAGGCTTCCTAAAAAGTTAATAAAAAAATCAGAGCATGGGCTTTGATTCAGATTGTCGAAAAAGGGGTTCGGAATGGTTACTTTCCGAACCCCTTTTAAATTATCATTCTTTTTTATCAAAAAAAGGGCACGCTAGACCTCTACTGGCCTTGCTCTTTAGGCCATTTTTGGACTTTTCAATGACCAGTAGTCCATTTTCTTCAAATTCATTGAAGCGAAAGTAAGCATCGCCTGCATGGACAATTTTTTAAGTCCCTTAAAGTTGGCCAACGCATGCCGGATATTACTATCGTGTGTATTGCCGGGTGTCACAAGTGTTCCCAGGAAAAATCGCATTGCCGAATGAAAGGTGTAAGCAAACTGTTTTGTCCGCTCGTCCTTGACGAAATCTTAAGGACTAAATGGTCCTGTGGAACCAGCTGGTCTAAAGCAGCTATCTCTAATTTCCTCAGGAAATGAGTGTTTCTGGAAAGCATTTTCATCACCCCAATCAATTTCATGTATTAATTCAAATTAGCTTTCAGGAGCGTTCCAGAGTAACGTTTATAACCTAGTTGATTGGAGTGTTAGGTGCGGTGACTCCTGCGGGAGCAGAGAGACAGGTGAGACCCCGCAGGAGGATTAGCAACGTGGAGGCTCATCCTCGCCCCGCAAAAGCGAAGCGCCCTTCACTGCAATCAACAGACTTCGGTAACAGGCCAAATAAAAAACTGCAGGCAAGCTCGAATTTCATGAGTTTGTCTACAGTCTGAATCAGGGCATGGGCTCTGATTTTTTTTTTATATTCTAAAGAAAGCTTTATCAATATTGTATTTTGCTTTAAGCTCATTAATAATGTATGTTTCATATATTTCACGGTCAACTGGCTCTTCTACATAGCAGATATCAATGGTGTATACTTCATCTCTGTGCTGTTTAATTGGAGAAACAGTATCCTCAAAGTGTTTCTTAATTCTTTGTCTTAATTTGCGGGCTTTACCGACGAACAAAAGTTCATCATTTATATTATAAAACATAAAGATTCCGCCTTTATCTCTTGGGATACGGTGGAAATCCTCAAATCCATAAATATTGCTTAGTTCTGGATTAGGCTTATTTGGTTTGGTAATAGAAAGATCCGGAGCAGGTATTTCAATTTTTATCACGAGTATACACTTCCTTATTTTTATGTAAAGGTAAATGGTATCATAAGTTTCATGCAAATTCCATTTTGTTTTCGGTATGAGTGCCGAGTCTGTATTTATATTCCCCAAATTCAAGATTTTTAACGGTTTTCTGCTTTACTTTCATATAAATTTATTAAACGTGTGCAACTTCCCAGGCTGAGCTGAATAAAATACTATAATTACTCGAAAGAAAGATGGGAAGCACTTGAAGAAGCAATATTGCGTTCATTGTAAATCTATTTTTGATGAAGCTGAGGTCTGCGGAAATTGTGGCAATAAAGAGCTTAAAACCATCATTATCGAGGTTCAATACCAGAAAGATGTGAATAAGGAGTAGATATCTGCAATGTTACATAATATCGCACTTTTCGCTCCATATTGCTCCCATGAAAGCATTTTTCATGGGTTCTTTCATGTTTTAGGGGAGATCCTGAAAATTTACTATACGGTCCATTTCAGAGACGGCTCTTTTGATTAATTCTATATTATGTCGTATGGTTTAAATAGGAAATTTTTTAAAAAAGGGGTCATGAAAATGTATTTGCCATCTTTTAAACTGGACGGAAAAACGGCTGTTGTTACAGGAGCAGGACGTGGAATAGGAAGAGCGATTGCGATTGGCTTTGCGGAAGCAGGGGCTAATGTAGCTCTGCTGGCCAGAACAAAAACAGATATAGAGGAAACAGCTGAAATGATTGAGAGCCTGGGACAGAGAGCTCTGCCTATTGTTACCGATCTTACGGATGCAGAACAGATAAAAAGGGCGGCGGCCATGGTCCATCAGGAAGAGCAGAAGATTGACATCTTAGTAAATAATGCAGGTATGAATATCAGATCAAGAGCGCTGGACGTTACAGAAGATGAATGGAAAACCATCATGGATACAAACTTAAAGTCCGCGTTTATGATGTCGAGGGAAATCGGACAATACATGGTGAATGCTGAGCAGGGCGGTTCAATCATTTCTGTCTCTTCTGTGGCTGGGCATGTCGCCTTACGAACCGGAGTTGTTTATGCTGCAACCAAAGCTGCAATGATACAAATGACAAAGGTTCTTGCATTTGAGTGGGGAAAGCATAATATCCGTGTAAACAGCCTGGGACCTTGGTATTTTAAAACACCATTAACAGAAAAACTTCTTCAAGATCAGGAGTACGTGCAGGAGATCTTACAAGTAACACCATTAAATAGAATTGGAGAGCTTGAGGAGCTGGTTGGCCCGGCAGTATTTCTGGCATCCGATGCTTCAAATTACATAACCGGCCAAACCTTGTTTGTCGATGGTGGAATGACGATTCAAGGGTTTTAAGTAATAAGGATAAGGGGTAGATCATAAGGCGGAAAACGCCGATGATTTACCCCTTATTTATTTTAACCTCCTGGGGGCGGCATACTTACGTAGTAATATGGACAAATTACATACGATGGACTAAGAAAGGTGATACTATGGCCAATATTCTATCAGTTTCTGATATTCAGCTGCCTTACGAGATTAATCAATCTACTATTATGGAATTTGCACGGGAGATGTTTGGATCGTCTTTTAGGGATATTGACAGATTGTTAAAGGTGTTTGTAAATGGGCAGATCGAGAAAAGGCATTTTGCCTGTGACTTGGATTGGTTTCGTAAGCAGCATTCATTTAAGGAGAAAAATGACAAATATATAGAGCAGGCTGTCCGCTATGGATCTGAAGCCATTCAAGCCTGCCTACATAATACGGCTTTCCTGAATAGGAAAATCAACGAAGAAGAAATTGATGCCATCATATTGATTTCCAGCACAGGCCTTGCAACACCAACCATTGATGCAAGAATTATGAATATCCTGCCATTTGGTTCTCATACTAAAAGAATTCCTGTCTGGGGGCTTGGGTGTGCAGGCGGAGCAGCTGGCCTATCTAGAGCTTTTGATTATTGTAAAGCTTATCCACAGGCTAATGTGCTGGTATTATCAATTGAGTTTTGCAGTCTAACCTTCCAAAAAGATGATCTTTCCAAAAGCAATTTAATCGGGTCGTCTATTTTTGCTGACGGTGTAGCCTGTGCCCTCGTTTCCGGAGAGGAATCCAGCTTATTGAAGGAAAGCAGACTGGAGGCTTTTCCCGAAATTCAAGCAGTACAGTCTACATTGCTTAAAGAATCATTGGACGTGATGGGCTGGGATGTAAAAAATGAGGGGTTATTTGTTATTTTCTCAAAAGATATCCCGTCTTTAATCGAGCAATGGCTGAAGCCGAATGTAGATGAGTTTTTAGAAACTGCCGGGTATTCGCTACGTGATATCAATCACTTTATCGCTCATCCTGGAGGTAAAAAGGTAATCGAGGCTTATGAGGAAGCGCTTGGCTTTTCTGAAGAAAAAACCAAACTTTCTCTGGAGGTCCTGAAAGAACATGGAAACATGTCTTCTGCAACGATTCTTTATGTGCTGAAAAGGTTTATGGAGGGGAATGCAGAGAAGGGAGACACTGGTCTTGCAGCTGCACTTGGGCCTGGTTTTTCCTCAGAGCTTTTACTGATGAGGTGGAAATGATGATCTTTGGAGTATTTATTATATTCTTAATCTTACAGAGACTTGGCGAGCTTCTAATTGCAAAACGAAATGAAATCTGGATGAAGCAGCAGGGCGGGATTGAATTTGGAGCTTCACACTACCCTTGGATGGTTGCCATGCACTGTTCCTTTTTCCTATCCTTGATCATTGAAGTAACTTATATACAATCTGGTCTAAGTGAATACTGGCGCCCATTACTCATCGCATTCCTTATATTGCAGGCTGGGAGAATGTGGGCATTAACCTCACTGGGAAGGTTTTGGAATACTAAGATTATGGTTGTTCCTCATGCGAATGTGGTGAAGAAAGGGCCTTATAAATATGTAAAACATCCAAACTATATTATCGTCGCATTAGAGCTTGCCGTCATTCCGCTGCTGTTTAATGCGTACTTTACGGCAGTCATTTTTACGATTCTTAATATTTTTATGATGTATAAACGGATACCTGCTGAAGAGGAAGCACTTCATAAATTGACTGATTATCAACATGTTTTTATGACAAAGGAGAGTACAATCCCTAAAAATATGAAATAATCAGAAATCAGCATTGAAAATGATTATCGTTCGTGTTAAACTCTAATTGAGTTTGAAAATTATTCTCAATAAGACAGATAATCATTCAATTTAGATGTGAGGTGCTGACTAGATGATCTGGTTGTTTGTAATTGCCACTATATGTACATATTCACTTGTGATGAAATATGTTTTAAATAGGATCCAGAAACCCTTTCATCCAAGAGAGACTCAATCTATTACAACTGAAAATAACAAAGGGGCTTTTATAGCCGCCCATTCAGCCAGGTGAAAAATTGCCTGGTTTTTTATTTTGCAAAAAACGATATAATTACTCCCTTTTTCATAATTATCGATTAAAATAATACTGAGTTGTTTGAAAGCCAAGCTGACAAGGGGAACTATCTATGAACCATACTATTACAGATCAACATGGACTTCTTGAGTCGTTAGCTGAATTGTATCTGCACATATCGGCTGCAAAAGATGAATTGCACGCAAATAAAATAAAAGGGCTAATCCAAAAGGTAAGGCAGGACGAGAAATTAATCGCTTTTTGCGGGCACTTTTCTGCAGGAAAGTCCAGCATGATTAATTCCTTGCTTGGACATGACATGCTCCCTTCTAGTCCAATTCCTACCAGTGCAAATATCGTAAAAGTTAAAAAGGGAGAAGAGTACGCAAAAGTTTATTTTCACGAAGGGAAACCCTATCTATATCCTGCTCCTTACGATTATGAACAGGTAAAAAGCTTTTGTAAAAACGGAGACAGCATCTCCTCGATTGAAATAAGCACTAAGCGCTTTCCGCTGGAGAATAATTGCGCGGTAATGGATACACCTGGTATCGATTCTGCTGATGATGCCCACCGAATCGCTACAGAGGACGCCCTGCATCTGGCTGATATCGTCTTCTACGTTATGGATTATAATCATGTACAGTCAGAAGTGAATTTCCTATTTACAAAAGAGCTTCTTTCTGCGAATAAAAAACTGTATCTAATCATAAACCAAATTGATAAACACGATGAAACAGAGCTAAAGTTTAGCCAATTTAAAGAATCTGTTGAAGAAGGCTTTCTTAATTGGGAAGTAAAACCGGAGGCGATCTATTACACATCTGTTCGATACCCTGACCTCCCGCATAATGATTTTGCGCAGATCAGTGAATTGATTTCTGTTTTTTCAAAGCAGGATAGAAGTGTGTTTATAGAATCTGCTTATCATTCCGCTATTCAGATTATACATGAGCACCTGAAATGGCAGGAAAGCCGTGTAAAAGAAGAAAATACTATATTTTACAGTCTAATAGAAGGTTACAACGAGAAAGCCAAACAGGAAATGCTGGCTAAATTGGAGGCTCTTGAGATTGAAAAACGGGAGATCCTTCTTTATCCTGAATCTCTAATTGAAAAGTTCAAATCAAAATTAGAAATGATCCTAAAAAATGCTTATTTAATGCCGGCAGAAACAAGGGAGCTGGCAAAAGAATATCTGGAATCAACTAAACGTGATTTTAAGGTTGGACTGCTGTTTTCAAAAGGGAAAACGGAGCAAGAGCGTGCAGGCCGGTTCAATAGGTTAAAACAGGAACTGGATGAGAAGCTCGAGACACAGCTTGAACGTCATATAAAAGAACTCTCTATTTTAATGCTTAATGAAAGCGGTCTATCCGATGAGGATTTAGAGGCTGAGGTACAGGGGATTTCTCTGGAGCTCTCGGATCACATGATTTCGGATATTGTTAAACCACAAGTAAGTATAACCGGTGAATATGTTCTAAGTTTTACCAATGAATTAGCTGATGTGCTTAGGAGGATTACGAAAAAGAATGCTTTAGAATTCCTGGAACAATTTAAATCTGCACTTGTGAAGCAGCAGAATAGACTGCTGACTGAGAAAAGCGGGGAAATGGCAAGTGTAAATGCTTTTACTGAGGCGTTTCAAAAAGTAGAAGCGTCTGAGAAGTTTCTCCAGCAGAAAAAGTCAGAGTTAAACAGGATTTTAGAAGCGAAAGACAAGGCATTGCCTAAGGAAATCCTCAATCGTCTGCTTCGGAAATGGGACGGGGAGGAAAATGATTATCATGTCATCGTTGGTGATGAACTAGAGAAGGAAACTTCTATGTCAGTTGAAAAGCCAGTAACTGAAAAAATATTGATTCAGAAAGAAAATAGAAGTGCTAGGGAGCACGGCAAAGCCAGAATGAAAGATTTGGCCGAAAATCTTGCAGATGCCTCTTCCATTCTGAAGAATATAAAAGGATTCCGCTATCTGTCCGAAGATATGGAAGCTAGTGCCGAACGGCTTGAGAATCAAACATTCACCATTGCACTTTTCGGGGCTTTCAGTGCAGGTAAATCTTCATTTGCCAATGCCATCCTGGGAGAAAGGGTACTTCCTGTATCACCCAATCCAACGACAGCCGCTATAAATAAGATCTGTCCACCAGATGATGCTAACCCTCATGCTACGGCACGAGTCAAGCTAAAGACAGAAAAGATGCTTTTGGAAGACATGGCAATGGCCCTTTCCGCATTTAATGTTACAGCTGTTTCTCTGGAGGAAGCGTATCAGCATGCATCCAGACTTTTAGGGAAATCCGTGGGGAATGGAATGCAAAATGCACAGCTTTCTTTCATAAGGGCATTTCATGAAGGGCTGCCGCAGTTTAAAAATCAGCTGGGAACTGAAATTGTAGTGAATATACATGAGTTTAGGGAATTTGCCGCCTCTGAACAAAAATCTTGTCTAGTGGACACAATAGAGCTTTATTACGATTGTGAGATAACCAGAAAAGGGATTATCCTTGTGGATACACCAGGAGCAGATTCCATTAATGCAAGACATACAGGGACTGCGTTTGAATATATAAAGAATTCAGATGCCGTGTTATTCGTCACTTACTATAACCACCCATTTTCTAAGGCAGACCGGGAATTTTTAATTCAGCTGGGAAGAGTTAAAGATTCGTTTTCTATGGACAAAATGTTCTTTATCGTAAACGCTGTGGATCTTGCTTCATCTCAAAAAGAACTTACTGAAGTAATGGAATATATGAAGGAGCAGCTAGCGAATTTTCAAATCCGGTCACCTAAGATTTATCCTATTTCCAGTAAAGCAGCTCTCGACGAAAAACTGGGTCAGCCTGTATTACAGGGACATTTTCTTTCTAATAGCGGACTTAGGGATTTTGAGTCTGTCTTTGATGACTTTTTAGAAAACGATTTAACAGAAATGGTCATTTCCGCATCCCTGAGCTTATTAGCCAGGGCCGAAAAAATGCTTAGAGAGGTAATATCAGCTTCCAAGCTTGATCAAGAAAGTAAGCAAAACCAGAAAATACAGCTGGCCAGCGAGCTTAACGATTTGAAGGCCTTCATAAATAAAGAAACCGGGAAGATGGATTTATCCAGAATAAAAAAGGAAATAGAAGAGCTTGCCTACTATAGTAAACAAAGAGTATTTCTTCGCTTTAATGACTTTTTTAAAGAATCGTTTAATCCCGCAGCCTTAAAGGACGATGGAAGAGACATGAAACAGGCATTGAACATGGCTCTTAAAAGCTTGCTGCTTTCGTTGGGCTTTGACTTCTCGCAGGAGATGCGGGCAACATCATTGCGGACAGAAAATTATATTAATAAACTGCTGAATGAGAAATATAGCAATTGGATATCCCGAATAAAAGAAAACCGGCAGGCGGTAGAAGCAGCTGCTTTTAGTCCTTCATCGTTTGATGTCTTAGAATTTAAACCTGCATTTGAAGGACTGAATGAAGGGAGCTTTAAAAGAGAACTATCTTATTTTAAGAACCCTAAGAGCTTTTTTGAAAAGAACGAGAAAACAAAAATGAACAGCGCTCTTCGTGATTCCCTTGACCAACCTGCATCTGAATATATATTGAAACATGGCAGCAGGCTTTTCGATTATTACGGGCAGAAATATGTGCAAACGCAGGATGAATTAAAGCAGAAGCTGATAAGGGAAGTTGAAGATATTTATAACGGATACAAGAATGCTCTAGATGACACCGGAAATGCTTCAGCTTATGAAGATTGCTTACAGGAGCTATTGAAGCTAACTGTACCGAATTAATTCTGGGGGGATTTGGAATGAAGTTTCTGATGGAGATTGAAGAACTTTTTGAGAATCTTGATCAATCCGAAATAAGAGTTGTTGATTGCAGGTTTACCCTGGGTCACAGGGATCAGGGTGAGTCAGCTTATAGGCTTAGCCATATTCCGGGTGCTGTCTATTTTCATTTAGAAAAAGATTTATCTGGTGAAGTAAAAGATCATGGCGGCCGTCATCCCCTGCCTGAGATGAGAAAGTTTGCTGAAAAACTTAAAACAGCAGGGATTGGCAATAATGACACCCTGGTTGTTTACGATGGCGGCGATTATGCTTTTGCGTCCCGATTTTATTGGATGATGAAGTATGCCGGGCATGAGAAAGTGTATTTGCTGAATGGCGGTTACCACGCCTGGGTGCAGGCCGGATATCCTGTTACTTCTGCAGTTCCCCAATATGCGGCCAAAGAATTTACTTTGGATCTGCAGGAAGACTTGCTGACAAATTATGAGACGATTAAACAGTTCACTGAAAAAAAAGCAGAGCTTATTTTAATAGATTCCAGAGAAGAAAAAAGGTTCCGGGGTGAAGAAGAGAAAATTGATAAGGCTTCGGGCCATATTCCAGGAGCGATTAATAAGGTCTGGCTCGATGCAATTGCAAATAACCGATTTAAATCAGCCGAAGAGCAGAAGGACAGATTTAGAGGAATAGATAAAAACCAAAAAATTGTGGTCTATTGCGGTTCGGGTGTAACGGCAGCACCTAACTATATTGCTTTAAAAATGGCAGGCTATCAATATGTGAGTGTGTATATAGGAAGCTTTAGTGATTACATTTCTTATGAAGGGAACCCTATAGAAACCGATTCCTGATTTTTGTACCTTTATAATTTCACAAACTATCTATACAGGTTAAAAGGACAAAACGAAAGCTAGATAGATCCCATTTGGCTGAGAGGCGTTTCTGGCGCAGTATAAGGCAGCAGCAATAAGAAAAAATATCCCCTTTATGATGTAAATATGTGTTAAAATAGATAGTGCCGTCTATTATTTAACTATAAAGAAACTGCCAGGCTGCCTTCTGTATGGATGGGCGGACGGCAGTTTTTAAAATTTATAAAGAGGTGTAAGGTATGGAAAATCGATTTATTGAAATAAAATCTGAGGAAAAGCTGCCTTCCCTTATGCTGGTTGACGGAATGGCATTGTTATTCCGTGCTTTTTATGCGACTGCTATGAGCGGACAGTTTATGATAAATTCTAAAGGAATGCCTACTAACGCGATCCAGGGATTCTTAAAACATCTGTTAACAGCAGTTAACCATTTTCAGCCTTCTCATGTTGCAGTTTGCTGGGATATGGGCAGCAAAACATTCCGATCTGAAATATTTACAGAATATAAAGCCAATCGTCCTGAAGCTCCTGTAGAGCTGCTTCCACAGTTTGATGCTGTAAAAGAGGCAGTAAAAGCTTTTGATATTCCTAATATAGGGCTGCATGGATACGAAGCGGATGATTGCATAGGGACCTTAGCAAAGGAAGCGAAAGCGTCAAGCAGGGTTTTTATCCTTACAGGCGACCAGGATCTTTTGCAGCTGATTGAAGAAAACATTTCAGTAGTTCTGCTTAAAAAAGGTTTTGGCAACTATGAAGTTCACGATACACAGTCTTTTCTTGACTGGAAAGGTATAACACCAAGGCAGATGATCGATTTAAAAGCATTGATGGGTGATCCTTCAGATAACTATCCTGGAGTTAAAGGGATTGGCGAGAAAACGGCACTTAAACTTCTCCAGGCTTATCAAAATATCGAGGGAATCTTAGAAAACCTTCTTTCTCTGACGAAAACGCAGAGAGAGAAGATTGAAGCTGCGGTTGAGATGCTTCATTTATCCAGACAGCTTGCCGAAATCAAATGCGATGTTCCGGTTGCTTGCCCGCTTGAACATGCCAAATGGGAATACAACAAATCCACGGTGGCCGAAATGTTGAATGACTACGAAATTAGAGGGATGCATAGATATTTAGCCTAAAACAGGAAGCAGGGATGATATATATCAGCCCTGCCTGCCGTTTTATATTCTTGTATTGTCCTTTTTGGCAGCGTTCTCAAGTTTTGTCTTAGGATCATGAGCCCTCTCGTCCTCAGCATAGCCCTGTGGGGTTACACCAAGACTTGCTTTTCCACGGTTTTTGTTATTTTTTTTAGTCATTTTATCCACCTCCTAAAACTTATTTATTCCTTATTTGTACTTTATTATGATAGATAGTGGAGCTGGTATATTATTCTCGAAGGGATTCACTCCAGAATGAAAACAGTTGAAGATTATTTATATGATCTAGAAGCAAAAGGCTTCTGCTTTGCCGATGACGCTATTGGCTTTATTTATTTTGGCAAGCATTATACAAATGCAAGTGATACTATTGTAAATATAGCCATTGAAATAACACTTAAAGCACAAAAAGGATTTGATGGGAGCTTTTACATCTCCCTGCTGGAATCACTTGTTCAAAATAAGATAACTTCTAAAAGAAGAGCAACAAACTTTGCTGTTGAACGAAAATTAATTTAATACATAAAGAAACCGGGAAAAGGGATTCCCGGTTTTTTAATATTTTATTTACATAAGATCCTTTGCTGGTCAGCCAATAAGAGCAATTTCATACCCCTCGAAAATATCTAATATGCCCATAATATTTGGATTTCCCCTCCTAAATGGTAAAGTACCCCCATAAAATATAGGATGAACACTTCAGAAGAAGGGATTACCAGAAAAAATGGTGTAGTGACACCTTAAAAGTAGCCTAATTAAGAATTGTTCTCTAGCTCATTTATAGCCGTTGACTAAATGAGCGGGTACTTTTCGCTGGCCTTTGCCATTAGCCTGCTATTTTTACCAAACGGGTTTTGGCTTTTTTAAGTCTATTCTTAGTTGTCAGCTGATCTTTTACGTGGGCTTTCTAAAATACTGCTGTCTCTTGGCTTCTTCTTTATAGGAAGCTCTGATAAAATGATCCCTGAAAATATCAGGATACAGCCAATGATGGCATAAACAGATAAGATCTCATGAATCCATATATATGATGTAATGGCCGCAAATACCGGTTCAGTTGAAAGCGTAAGAGCAACTCTTGTTGGCGAAGTGAATTGCTGCGCATGAGTCTGAACGAGGAAGGCCGCCGCTGTTGCAAAAATACTGGTTATAAAGAGAGCCTGCCATACCTCCGGGCGAAATAGTGTCGAAAAACTAAAATTATGTGCGGGTTCTTCAAAAAACAAACCGCACACAATTGAAAGCAAGGCCACAACGGAAAGCTGAATAATCGTCAGCGGGAAGACCGGGTAATCTTTTGCATATTTACCAGTGGTCACCACATGCATGGCAAAGCTGAAGGATGCGATTAATATCAGCATATCACTTTTTGTGAAGCTCGCTTCCCCGAGCATGGTCATCATATATAGGCCTGCAGTTGCTGCGATCACTCCAGCAGCTGTGTTTATAGAAGGCATTTGCTTCATCAGGATCAGTGATAGAATTGGTACAATAACTATACTAAGGCCTGTTATAAAACCAGCTTTTGCAGGGGATGTGTATAAAAGGCCAATCGTTTGGAGTGCGTAGCCTAAGAAAAGCCAGAAACCAATCTTCATCCCGGCTGATAAAATATCTTTGGAAAATAATTGGAGTATAGTTTGTTTTTTCAACAGCTGCCAGATGATTAAAAAAATGGCTGCAATAAGAAACCGAATGGCATTAAAGCTAAAAGGCTCCAGATGGCTGATTGCATTTTGAACCAATACAAAAGAAACTCCCCATATTAGTGCTACCAGCAGAAGGGAGATGTCGGCGTATAGTGACTTTTTCATGATGAAGATTCCTCTAATTCTCCAGGATGGCTTTACGTGCTAATGCGTCGGCTTTATTTTCACTTCTCGGGACCCATTTAATAAAAAACAAATTGAGCTTCTTAGATAAGGTTAAGGCCTTTTCGAGCAGGGGAGTATATTTTCGGTTTTTTACAAACTCATTCTCCATAGAACGAAAGATAAGATCAGAGTCTGTTCTAAAAGATACAAAGCTGTATTCTCGTTCAATACAGATTTCCAGGCCCTTTATTAAAGCCCAATATTCAGCTTCATGATTTTCCATTATTCCAAGGGGAATGGAGAAAATTTCTGTCTGGCCCTCATTTTTAATAAAGATTCCTGCTCCGCTTGGCCCAGGGTTGCCTGCACTTGCACCGTCAATATAAATTTCAACCAAAGTGAGTCATCCTCCTATGTAAATTCTGATTAGAGTGTAACATACTGGCCGAATGAATAACATTTCTTGTCTTTTGAAATCATTTACGCTAAAAGGGTTAAATTAATAGAAACAGTGATATATAAATGAGATATGCAAAAAAGCTCTGTTAATTGTCCCGGAATGAGGAGGCCTGAATATGAAAGTGATTATTCATTGGAATTATAAAAACCCCAAAAAAGGAAATGCCGTCTTTCACTCAGATTACGTCGGAGCAGATGATGCCCTAAGGATCACCGACGATCTCGAAAAGTCAGGGAGGGCTTTTGAGTTTGAATTTGAAGACGAATCAGGAACGGTATGGTCAAAAAAGGAATTGAAAAAGCTAATGGAAGAGATTGTAGATGAGCCTCAGGATATCACTGTATATTTTGATGGAGGTTTCTTAAAGGAAGAAGGTTTAGCCGGAGCAGGTGTAGTCATATACTTTACACAGAGCAGAAAAAAGTGGAGAATAAGGGCCAATAAAATACTTGAAGCTCTTGAATCTAATAATGAAGCAGAGTATGCTGCTTTGTACTATTCTCTGCAGGAACTTCAAGAACTTGGAGTCCGTAATATGCCTTGCACTTTTAAAGGGGATTCTCAGGTTGTGCTGAATCAGCTTTCAGGAGAGTGGCCATGCTTTGAAGAGAATTTAAACAGGTGGCTCGACCGGGTGGAGCAAAAAATACGTGAACTTGGGATTCATCCAACATACAGTGTAATAGGCAGAAAAGAAAACCAGGAAGCTGATAAACTGGCTACTCAAGCCCTTGGCCGTACCTTCATATCAAGTAAAATAGAGATAATTTAAAGTATAAGGAGATAATTTATGGATCGGAAACAAATATTTTCTGAGGTAGATGAGATTTTGGAATCTTACTGTGCAGGATGCTTTCTAAAGTCCCATCACAGAAAAGAAAAGGGAAAAGCTTATGCCCATAAATTTTGTATTTCAGAATGTACGGTGGGTGAAAAGCTGAAGGAAGCAGGAAAAAAGCTCCGTACAGCAAAAATATAAAATTTCAGGGTTTTATGGCTTGAAGGTGCTTACTAAAATGGCTTCTGCAATTATATGCAGAAGCCACAGAGTGTAGACAAAATCAATTTCAAACAAACTTTGTCGCGAAAAATGAGGTTTGTCAATTTATTTCTTGCATATATGGTGGCTTTTCTTAAAGTTAAGCACTATATATTGAGGGTTAAATATTATTAAAAAAAATAGCTGTCGACTTTGTCGACAGCCTGTGGCTTCTGCAATTATATGCAGAAGCCATTATTTTTTTCCTAATGTTTGTCTCCGTCAACGTATTTCCCATGAGATGGAACTGCAATCTGATCAAATTGCGCTGCTAAATCCTTTAAGCCTGCTTTCAATTCTTCTCCGAACACAGGCATTCCATGCCCTGTAACAGCTGTTTCAGGTTCTAGCTCCGCAAGGGTTTTTACAGATTGTTTTGCTGCTTTCCAGTCCGTTGTAAGATACCTTGGCGGCCCCGTTATTTCCTTCTTCTGTGTTAGTACTTTATATAGTTCATCCTGACGTACTGTAACAAAGGCATCTCCGGCTATAAGTGTCCGGTCTGCCACTCTAAAAAGCGAGATATGGCCGGGGGAGTGGCCGGGTGTATGGATCCATTTCCAGTCAGGCAGTTCAGGCACATGCCCATTCTCTGGAACCATTTGTACCTTCCCGGATAAATCTATGGCTTGGTTTGGAAACATCTTAGACATTTTTGCTACCATGCCCCCTTCTACAGTCGGATCCGGCTCTGGATAATTCTGTACGCCGGTTAAAAAGGGAAGCTCTAAGGCATGAGCATAAACAGGCACGTCCCACTCGCTTAGCAAATCCCCGAGCCCTCCCACATGATCAAAATGTCCATGGGTGAGTACGATGGCCTTTGGGCAGGTGTTTTCCCCAAACAGATCCCGGGCCGCTTTCATTATTTCATCACCGGACCTTGGCATGCCGGCATCCACCAAAACCCATTCGCTGCTTGAAGGGTTGACTTTAACGAAAAATAAGTTAACAACCTGGTTTGTATAAGAGAACACGTCAGGCACTACGGACTCAATCGTCCCGCTTGAAATGGATGTTACAGGTATAAATCTTTTTAAAGGTTCATCAGTCATAAAAGCTCCTCCTTTTATAGAAAGCATATCTATTCAATTTCCCTATTTTTACGGTAAATATGCAGCGCTGGCCCAATCCGAAAGAAATTATGCCGTTTTTACTTGTTTTTAAAATGAATGTCAAAATTCGAGGTTTATCTACAAAAAAACTGGGTATTTAACAATTAGACACACGCGTGCGTAATAGCACAAAACAAAAAATATTGTCGGGGGTTTTTGGTGAAGATGAAAAAGAAAAAGAAAAAGAAATTATCCATTTTATTATCTGCAATTATGCTGATAAGTTTGATCCTGTCTGGCTGTTCTGGACAAAATTCTTCTGGATCCGCTGCAGACAGCAACGGGAAAGTTACCTTGAAATTCTGGTCTTTCTGGGGTTCTGAAACAAGAAGACCTGTCATTGAGAAAATGATTGATGATTATAATAAATCGCAGGATAAAGTGGTTGTGAAACACACGTTTGTTCCATGGGGAGATATCTGGACAAAAAACCTTGCGGCTGTTGCAGCTGGCAACCCGGCTGACGTCGTCGTTACTGATATTAACGATGTTTCGCATAGAGCGAAGAATAACCAGAGTACCGATTTATCGAAGTATTTTGATGACAATATGAAGGATAGATTTTATCCGCATTTATGGGATACCGTTCTATATGATGGCAAGCCTTATGCTGCGCCGTTTAATACAGATACCCGCCTCCTTTACTACAATAAAAAAGCCTTCAAAGAGGCCGGCCTTGATCCGAACAAGCCGCCTCAAACATGGAAAGAGCTTGAGGAATACGCTAAGAAGCTTGATGTTAAAAAAGGCAGCAGCTATGAAAGAATCGGCTTTTACCCGCTCTGGGGCGGTTATGGGGCTCCGAGCTGGATGAGAAACGCAGATGAAGGCAAAAACTTCTTTGATGGAGATAAGCTATCTATTAATACACCAGCAAAAGCAGAAGCTCTAACCTGGCTCGCTGATTGGAAGAAACGCTACGGCAAGAAGACCATTGAAAAATGGGATGCAGAATTTGCGAACGGCCAGACAAATCCATTTGTAGCCGAAAAAGTAGCTATGTACACAGATACAGGAACATTCTATACCCAAATTCGTGATTCAGGAAAAGAATTAGATTTCGGAGTAGCGCCTATCCCTGCTTATAAAGAAGGAGCCAGAAACTGGAGTGATGGCGGAGGTTTCGTTCTTGAGGTGCCAAAAGGATCTAAACATCCGAAAGAAGCAGCAGAATTCATCAAGTATTTGACTGATGTAAAAGCACAGAAGTACTGGGCAGTCAAAAACTATGACAATGTTGCAAATAAAGAGGCCGCAGAAAGTGTTGCTGAAGGTATGAAGGGGCAGGAGAAGATGGTTTATTCCGAATCCCTGAAAAATCTTAAAGATACACAATTAGCACCGATACCAATTAACTACCCAGATTTCATGAGCAGAATTAACCCGCAGATAGATGCAGTAATGCTGGGTAAATCAGATGCTAAAGCTGCATTGAAAAAAGCTGAAGCTGACGTCAAAAAGATTAAGAGAAAATAAAGAGAAAATAATGGAAAGAAGGGGAAGTCTTAGCGGCTTCTCTTTCTTTTAACAAATTAGGGGGAAAGAAAATGCAACAGCAAGGAGCTAGGGAAAACATACTGCATGGAATTGACAGCGGCACGGAAACTATTTCCGGAAAGCCTGTATCATTAACAAAGACTAAAACCGCTGAAAAGCATATAACCTTGGCCGTCAATAAAACAGCTGGAAAACCTGTATCAAAATTAAATCGATTTAAGTCAAAATCCTTCAGAGAAAACCTCATAGGGTACGGTTTTATATCTCCCTGGCTAATTGGATTCTTCTTATTAACCGCAGGGCCGCTTCTATTTTCCCTCGTTGTAAGCTTCTCGGATTATAATATTACTTCCGAAATGACTTTTACGGGCCTGGACAATTATAAAAAAATGTTTACCGCCGACGACTTATTTTGGACTTCTCTTTGGAACACTGTGTATTTTGTTTTATTTTCAGTTCCAATGACAACCGCGGGAGCTATTTTCATTGCAGTTCTTCTTAATTCAAAGATCAAGGGAATGAAAATTTTCCGTACAATCTATTATTTGCCGGCTGTTTTATCAGGGGTAGCGGTATACTTCCTATGGATGCAGCTGTTAAGCCCGGGAACAGGCCTTGTTAATCTAGTTCTTAGCTGGGTGGGAATTGAAGGGCCGGCATGGCTGTTTGATCCAAATTGGACAAAGCCTGCATTAATTTTCATGAAGCTCTGGAGTGTAGGAGGCGGTATGCTCTTATACCTTGCTAGTTTACAGGGGGTGTCAACCACCTTATATGAAGCAGCTGATTTAGATGGAGCAAACATCTTTCAAAAGTTCTTCCATATCACTCTGCCAATGATTACACCTATTATTTTCTTTGACATTATCACTAGTACGATTGGTGCTTTTCAAATTTTCCAGGAAGCCTATGTAATGTCGAAGGACGGAGACGGTGGCCCGGCCCATTCACTACTATTCTATAATCTTCATATGTGGAACAATGCGTTTGAAGTATTTGACATGGGTTACGCATCAGCCATGGCATGGGTATTATTCATCATTATTATGATTCTTACGATATTTAATCTGAAGTTCGGAAAACGCTGGGTCCATTACGAGGGAGGAGACAACAAGTGAAAGCAGCCGCAGAAACACCTAAATTCTATCAGACTATGAAATTTAGACGACGTATCAAAAATAGCATCATTTTATTTTTCCTGCTTGCAGGAAGTATAGCCTTGCTGACTCCATTATGGTGGATGATTTCCACCTCCCTAAAATCACCGGAAGAAATAGCGCAATTCCCGCCCACGTTTATTCCGGAGAAGTTTCACTTTTCTAATTATGTAGAAGCTTGGACTACCGGCCCTTTCACCAGATGGGCATTAAATTCTGTGTTCCTTGCAGTTGTTGGCACGATTGGAAGTGTTTTTGTCAATTCATTAGTAGCTTATGGCTTTGCGAAAATGAAATTTAAAGGATGTAATTTCTGGTTTATTGTGGTATTATCAACGATGCTGCTGCCAGGATTTGTTACAATGGTCCCGCAGTATATGCTTTTTTCTAAACTGGGCTGGATCAATACCTATCTTCCACTGCTTGTACCATCATTTTTGGGAAGTGCATTTTTCATATTCCTTTTAAGGCAGTTTATGATGACCATTCCAAATGAATTTATTGAAGCAGCGATTATGGATGGTGCCGGCCATTTGAAAATTTGGTGGCATATTATGCTGCCGCTGACAAAACCTGCACTTATTACTGTAGCTATTTTCTCTTTTAATGGTTCATGGAATGACCTCCTAGGACCGCTGCTTTATTTGAATGAAGAAAGTTTATATACCATTCAATTAGGTTTACAGACCTTTAAAGGTTCCGTACAGACACAATGGAATTACCTGATGGCCATGTCAGTTATGATCCTGCTGCCAACGGTGCTAATCTTCTTCTTATTTCAAAAGTTCTTTATTGAAGGATCCAATATTTCTTCAGGTACTAAAGGATAAAAATAAACAAACAGTATTTTCAAAAACGGAGTGAGTTCATCACTCCGTTTTTTTGATTTGATGTTAAAATAGAAACAGAAAATCAGAAACAGGAAGTGCTTCAATGACAAAAGTAATCATAGCTGAAAAACCATCGGTCGCCAAAAATATTGCCGATGCTTTAAAAATAAAGAACCGGAATGACGGATATTATGAAGGTCAGAATTATATTATTACCTGGGCTTTTGGACATTTGCTTCAGCTCTTTGATGCAAAAGACTATGACAGCAGAATGGCACGCTGGAAGATGGAGAATTTCCCGTTTATTCCTGGCAATTTTCAATATAAAGTCAAATCCAGTCCGAAGAATAAAGATTACAAGGATCCAGGAGCGGTAAAACAATTAAACATTATCAGCAGCCTCATTAAAAGAAACGATGTAGATGCAGTCATTTCTGCCTGTGATTTTGACCGGGAAGGCCAAATTATTGGAGATACCATTATTGATTCTATCCACACACATAAGAAGGTATATCGGCTTCTGTTAAATGAATGGACACAGGAAGAAGTTCTAAAAGGGCTGAATAGCATTATATTAAATAAGGAAATGAAGCCTCTGAAAGATGCCGGGATCAGCAGGCAGTGGGCTGACTGGATTATTGGCATTAACTTAACGTCTGTGGCAACCTTAAAATACCAGTCTGGCAGAGGACAGGCTCTGAATGTGGGACGGGTATTAATGCCTACACTAAAAATTATTTATGACAGGGACAAGGAAATCGAGAGTTTCGTTCCAGAAATTTATTATAAGCTGGGTGCAGTTTTTGAAACCCGTGATGGACAGAAATACGAAGGGAATTATTTTGAAGACGGTGAGGATAAATTCAAAAGTGATGAATCTCTTAAAGCTATAGAAAAAATCCTAAAGACAGAAACCGGATTTGTCTCCGATAAAAAGGTAGAAAAAAAGAAAGAATATCCTCCGTATTTATTCAATCTTACAGGGCTCCAAGGCTATATCACGAGTAAATTTAAAGGATGGACCTCTGATAAGGTTCTGCGCACAGCACAGTCTCTCTATGAAAAAAAGTTTATTACCTATCCAAGGACATCCAGCACTGCATTAGAGGAAAGCCTTAAAGGGAGAACAGCTAAAGTATTAGACGTTATGAAAAAAGGGCTGCCATTTGAAGAAGAAATTAAATTTACAGCATCTAAAAGAATATTTGATAATTCAAAAGTCGAAAGCCATAGTGCTATTATTCCTACCTATGTAGTGCCGAAAAAAATCACAGGGGATGAGCAGCTTGTATACACAGCCATCAAGAATCGATTTCTTATGCAGTTTATGCCTATTGCGGAGTTTGAAGAAACAAAATTAACAACTAAAATTCATTCAAACGAAATAAAAGGTGAATTTATTTCTAAAGGGAGAGTCCAGCTGGTAGAAGGGTGGAAAAAGCTGGAGAATACCGAAATGAAAGAAATCATACTTCCGCAGGTTAGTGTTAGTGAGGATGTTGCGATACATGAGTATAAGATTTCTCAGCATAAAACTACCCCTCCTAAACAGCATACGGAACGAACCCTTTTAAGAATAATGGAAACGTGCGGCAGGAAGCTGGATGATAAAAGCGAAGAACGTGTTAATGCAATATTAAGCGGGTACAGCATAGGAACGCCTGCCACAAGGGCGGATACGATTAAGAAGCTTAAGGATATAGGTTATATAGAATACCATAATAAAAATTTAGTCTGTACAGAATTAGGCAGAAGAGTGGTTGAAACACTGCCAGTCACAGAATTATTTGATTTGGATTTTACCGGAAAGATTGAAAAAAAGCTTTATGATATAGAAAAACAAAAATATTCGAGTGAAGAATTCTTAGAATTCATTAAGAGTTTTACCTTTACAGCTGTCAATAAGTTAAAAGCAGAAGAAACGGTAGTCTTGAAAAAAGTTGACTCTGTTAAAAAAGAGACAGAGGTATTAGGGAAGTGCCCTGTCTGCGGCCATGGTATTATAGAAGGACAAAAAGGGTTTGGATGTTCTAATTGGAAAAGCGGCTGCAAGTTTGTGATTTGGAAGAACGATAAGTATTTGGCAGCAATGAAGAAAAAGCCGACTAAAACAATGGTGAAGGCACTATTGAAAAATGGAAAAGCTTCAGTTAAAGGACTAACCAGCAAAAAAGGAAAGAAATTCAACGCCATCTTAAAATACGAGAAAAACCCTGACAATGCTTACTTTACCTGGAAGATGGAGTTTTCGGATTAGAATTTTAGAAGCATAAAAATATCCTCCCCTTGCCAAGCTAAGAAAAAGTGAGGGGAGAAATTATGGAATTCTTTTTTGGGCAAGATCAGCTTTCTATGTTTCAGTGGATAATGCGAGGTGTGATCGGGTATCTTTTTTTGGCTGCTGCAACAAAATTTATGGGGCAGAGATTTATATCCCAGCTTCGATTTATTGACTTTATTACGGCTTTAATAGTTGGAAGTATAATAGCAAAGCCTTTAGGAAGCTCTGCCGAAGGAATGGCAGGGCCTTTTATAACCACTGCTGTTATTTCGGTTCTGTATTATATCAACACGCTTCTTACTTTGAAATTTAATCCATGGCGAAAGCTTTTTGAGCCTAGTACTTTAATATTAATAAAAAATGGCAAAATCAATATAGCTAATTTAAAGAAAGCAAAAATAACGATGGAATACCTGCTTTCGGTGCTGCGAATGCAGCATATTTACTCTATAGAAAACATCGGAATCGCGCTATGGGAGCCAGGCGGTGCCATCACTGCGTTCCTGCACACTGAATATAACCCAGTATCTAAGAAAGATATGAACATTCCAACCGAGCCATTCAGACTTACTAAGATTGTTATTAAAGAAGGTCTTATAAAAGAAGATGCCCTGGAGCTGTTCGGGGTAAGCAGGGAATGGATTGAAGATCAAATGAAGAACAATTACAAGGTGCCTATCAAAGAGGTTATCCTGGCAACTCTGGATGAAGGGAAGACTCTGAAAGTAATTCAAACCACGGCAGACAAAGTGTAAATAGAAATACGCCAGACACTTTTTCTTGTGCCTCCCGAATAGGTATAGTAAACTTTTAATGATATGTGTTTGATTTGGGAGGATAATGTATGCCTACACCGAGCATGGAAGATTACATAGAGATCATTTACAAGCTGATAGAAGAAAAAGGATATGCGCGGGTATCTGATATCGCAGAAATGCTTTCTGTCCATCCTTCCTCTGTAACGAAAATGGTTCAGAAACTGGATCTGGAAGGATATTTAATATATGAAAAATACCGGGGCCTCATATTAACGCCTAAAGGGAAAAAAGTCGGGAAAAGATTAGTGTACAGGCATGACCTTCTTGAACAGCTCTTAAGAATAATAGGGGTAAAAGAGGAAAATATTTATACAGATGTTGAAGGGATCGAACATCATTTAAGCTGGGATTCTATAGACAGAATTGGCGATTTAGTCCAGCTGTTTGAAGAAAATCCTAAAATTATATCTGATCTAAAAGGAATTCAAAACAAAAATGAAGAACTAAACAATTAAGCTGCTTATGCAGCTTTTTTCGTGCTCTTACAATAGAAATCAAAGAAGTATCATTTTCTAGGGGGTTGAATCATGGATTCTGCTGATTGGCTTAAACAATTAGAAACCAGCTGGGATTCCTTCTCTGACAGCTGGAGCAGAAATGCAGAAAGCATGTGGGAAAAGGGGAGCAGAAAGGAAATTATTCCCTTTATTAAGCAGCATATACACGAACCTGGAAAGGTATGTGATCTAGGCTGCGGAGAAGGATATGGCTCCTGGAAATTAAGCCAGGAAGGATTTCATGTAACTGGAGTAGATATTTCAAAAGAAATGATTGATAAAGCAAACCAAAGGGCTGAAAGCTTGAGGAATCTTCACTTTGTTCAGGCGGATATTGGCAGACTTCCTTTTGAAGACGCTGAATTTGATGGTGTAATGGCGATTAACTCCTTTGAATGGACACAATCCCCTCTGGAAGTCCTTAATGAATCTAGCAGAATCTTAAAGCCTGGAGGATATGCGATTATAGGAATCCTGGGCCCTACAGCTGCACCAAGGCAGGCGCACAGCTATAGAAGGCTCTATGGAGAAGCAATTATTATGAATAGTATGCTTCCATGGGAATTTGAAAAGCTCGCATGCGAAAACGGGTGGATAAAGAGAGAAGAGATAGGTGTAGAGAAAAAGGGAGCAAAGTTAGATAAAATGGGATTTTTATCAACCGAACTTAAGCAAGCGCTTTCATTTATGTGGATTTTTCTGCTTGAAAAAAAGTAACGACATTTTTGCTTTGGAATAAAAGTACCTGATGATTATAAAACAAATCACTAGAGACAGTATTCGTTTACTTTCATGAAGTTCTATGGAGAGCGCCAAAACGACACCTAGCTAAAAACAAATTTATTATGAAAAGGACGGCAAAGGGAAAACTATCTCCATAGAGAATGTATAGATTACGATGAAAATTCTCTTTGGTGATAGACTTAATCGCCTCAGTGTGCAGGATGATGTTATTTCCACTTTAAAGAATGTACAATTTAAAGTCCCTCAAAGCATTGAGGGACTTTAAATACTCAGTCATCTTAATCCCATTTATAAGGAGTTTCCTGGTAAACATAATAATTGAGCCAGTTAGAAAATAATAAATTTGCATGGCTTCTCCAGCTTTGTACCGGCTTATTAGCCGGGTTGCCTTGCGGAAAATAGTTATGAGGAACCTGAATAGGTACTCCTTTCTTCAAATCACGTGCGTATTCTATTGCAAGTGTGTCCGCATCGTATTCTGGATGTCCAGTTACGAATATTTTTCTCCCGTCTTTCGATGCTGCCAGGAAAATTCCCGCTTCCTCTGATTGGGACAATACCATCAGATCAGGGTGATTCTTCATTTTTTCTGACTCAATATCTGTATGCCTGGAATGAGGAGCAAAAAATAGGTCATCGAAACCCCGGACCAATTTTTCAGTTTTATGTAATAATGTATGAGAAAATACCCCGAAGCATTTTTGAGACAATGACAGCTTGCCAATTCCGTAGTGAAAGAATAGCCCGGCCTGAGCTCCCCAGCAGATATGCAGACAGGATGTAACATTTGTATGGGACCATTCCATAATCTGTTTTAATTCCTCCCAATAATCTACAGCTTCAAATGGGAGATTTTCCACAGGCGCCCCTGTGATAATTAATCCGTCAAATCTTTTGTCCTGAATATCGCGGAACGTTGTATAAAACTGTTCCAAATGAAATTTGCTTGTATTCTTGGCTTCATGGGTTGCCATGGTCAGGAATGACACATTGACCTGAAGCGGGGTATTTCCCAGTAAGCGCAGGAGCTGAGCCTCCGTTTTTTCTTTTTCAGGCATTAAATTTAAAATCAGTATATTTAGAGGACGGATATCCTGCTGGTTTGCCCTTTCAAGATCCATGACAAATATATTTTCATTTTCGAGTATTTCAGCCGCCGGCATTTGGCGGGGGATTTTAATTGGCATTTACACCCTCCTAAAAAATGAATATTTACATTATAAAAATAATTTTGTATTTACTGCAATATATTTTCAAATTAAGAAGAAAAAATTTAGAATAAACAATGGCCATATATTAAGTAAAAGTTTATTTCAAGGAGGACTTTTTATGGATATACAAACAAAAAAGATGAAAAGCGATATCGACATCGCTAATGAATCATACATAAAACCAATAATGGAAATTGCAGATGAACTGGATATCTTAGATGATGAGATAGAACTCTATGGCAAGTATAAAGCCAAATTGTCGCTTAATATTCTTGAAAGGCTTCAAAAAAAGCCAGACGGAAAATTAATTTTAGTAACAGCTATTAACCCAACGAAAGCTGGTGAAGGGAAAACCACTGTTACAGTAGGTCTTGCCGATGCTTTTACTTCTCTAGGAGAAAAAGCAATGATTGCGATGAGGGAGCCTTCCTTAGGGCCAGTAATGGGCATTAAAGGAGGTGCAGCCGGCGGCGGATATTCACAGGTTCTGCCAATGACTGAAATCAACCTGCATTTTAATGGAGATATTCATGCCATAACAGCCGCAAATAATACTTTAGCAGCTCTAATTGATAACCACCTGCATCAAGGCAATACTCTTGGAATCGATCCGAGAAAGATTGTATGGAAAAGGGTAATGGACATTAATGACCGTGCACTCAGAAATGTGGTAGTGGGACTTGGAGGACCTATGCAGGGAATTCCCCGTGAAGACGGCTTTGATATTTCTGTCGCTTCTGAAATTATGGCAGTTGTCTGCCTGGCAGAAGACCTTCAAGATATGAAAGAGAGACTGGCGAGGATGGTTGTTGCCTGGACCTATAATGACCAGCCGGTAACAGTTCAGGATTTAGGTGTGGAAGGCGCTCTTGCCCTGCTGTTGAAAGATGCAATAAAGCCTAATATTGTCCAGACGATCGCACATACGCCTGCCTTAATACATGGAGGTCCGTTTGCAAACATTGCACATGGCTGCAATAGTGCGATTGCTACACGGACTGCACTTAAGCTGGCAGATTATGTGGTAACAGAAGCGGGCTTTGGAGCAGATCTAGGCGCAGAAAAATTCTTGAATATAAAATCGAGAATTGCAGGATTAAAACCTGATGCTGTAGTAATCGTTGCGACAATAAGGGCACTTAAGATGCATGGCGGAGTCAATAAAAACGAGCTTAGCAATGAAAATATTGGCGCGTTAAAGAAAGGAATCGAAAATCTTAAGAAACACAGAGATACGATTTCATCATTTGGTCTCCCATATGTTGTGGCTTTAAATCGTTTTGTTACAGATACTCAATTAGAGCTGGAAATCTTTAAGGAGTTAATGGAAGAAGAAGACATACCCTTTGCACTCACAGAGGTCTGGGAAAAAGGCGGTTCAGGCGGAACAGACCTGGCCGAATCCATTAAGCTGCTCATCGACGAAAAGGAAAATAAGTATGCTCCTTTATATGAATTAACTCACGGTCTCGAAGACAAGATAACAATCATTGCAAAAAAAGTATATGGTGCAGAAGCAGTTGATTTTACACCTCAAGCCCGGAAAAAATTAGTAAAGTTTATAGAACAAGGCTGGGACCACCTGCCGGTTTGTATGGCTAAAACGCAATACTCACTCAGTGATAATCCAGAAGCTTCAGGCCGTCCGTCCGGTTTCACAATTACTATAAGGGATATGAAGCCTTCTATAGGTGCCGGATTTATTGTTGCCTTAACCGGAGAAATCATGACCATGCCGGGGCTGCCCAAACTTCCTGCAGCACTGAATATGGATGTAACAGAAGACGGAAAGGCGATAGGCTTATTCTAAGGGATTAGTGAGTCCCCTTTAAGAAATAAAATTCCGGCAGCTGTTTAAAAAAAACCAAACAAGAAGCTGACCCTAATGTAAAATAGGTGATAGGATGTTTGACCCAACTGCATTTGAAAACATGAAAGTTGTACTAGAAGGATTAATCTATGACCGGGATTTCGACGGGACTATTCTAGTGACGAACCGATGCGAATCTATAGATTTATCGAGGTTATCTCGATCTTTTCAAATGGAAATGAAAATAAGAGAGAATTCACCGGGACAAAATTCTACGATTAAGTGTCTGATCACGCTTACTGCTTCCCTGGAGAATTTAAGTGCAGAGCTGCTCAAATCTCAAAATGAGGCATTGGCTGGATGCCAGGTAGAAACTTCCTACCATTTATCCGTAAAAAAGGAAGCTGAACCATATATCAGTAGCTTATTCCACACCCTGTCCAACATATGGGGAGAAAACCGAGAAATCGAAATAAGGGAACAGCTTATTTATAACAGCCCATATCAGTTTAAAAGGGAGATAGAAGCACGAGTATTGTTTGGACGACTGGTAACTGAAGATCAGATTCCTGATTTCAGAGGACTGGTGGACCATTCTATTTCTTCAATAAAGCAGCTCAAGGAATTTTATAGCTCTAATACCTGAAATTATTAAAAGGAGTGATACGCTTGAATAACATCTATCGTTTTGAGGCTAAAAGTATTACTGGTGAAAGCATTTCAATGGATTCTTATAACAACCAGGTTCTGCTCATCGTAAATACAGCCAGTAAGTGCGGCTTCACCCCTCAGTACTCTGAACTGGAACATCTCTACCAGACATATAAAGACCAGGGATTTACCGTCCTGGGCTTTCCATGCAATCAATTCATGAGCCAGGAGCCAGGTGACGAACTCGAAATCCAGTCTTTTTGCAAACTTACCTACGGCGTCACCTTTCCTATGTTTTCAAAGGTAGATGTAAAAGGCGAAGACGCACATCCTTTGTTTACCTACCTTGCTGAACAGGCACCGGGTGTCCTTGGTTCCAAGGCAATAAAATGGAATTTCACGAAATTTTTGGTAAATAAAGAAGGGCAAGTGGTAAAAAGATTTGCACCGCAGACAAAACCGGCTGAAATAGAAGAGGATATTAAGAGTTTACTATAGAACCTAGGCAATAGAGAGATAGGGAAAGGAGCAGTTCTATGAAAATAGCTTGGGTTACCGACAGTACAGTAAGTCTTGATGAAGATTTACTGCGTAATGAGGATCTTTATGTTATTCCGCTTCATGTGCTTTTGTCTGGAAAGGAATACCGCGATGGGATTGATCTTGCACCTTCAGAACTTTTTGCCCTTATGAAAACAAAAGGGGCAGTCCCGACGACATCTCAGCCTTCTATAGGAACTTTCGTAAATTTGTATAACGATCTAAAAGAAAGATATGATTGTATCATTTGCTTTCATGTTTCCAGTGCACTTAGCGGGACCTATTCCGCAAGTCTTCAGGCAAGCCAGATGGTTGAAGCCAGAATACATGTAATTGATTCCTTAATACTTACTTATCCTATGGCAGCACTAATAAAGACAGCAATGAAAATGGCTGGTGAAGGAATGGATATCAACGATATTATAGATAGAATTGATTCCATCAAAGAATCGAATCATACCTATGTTTTAATCGGCAGTCTTGAACAGCTGCATAGAAGCGGACGGATGAGCGGTTCTCAATATTATATTGGGAATATGCTTAACATAAAGCCGATTATATCCATAGAAAATGGCAGGCTTATAGTGAAGGAAAAAGTCCGCAGTGAAAAAAGAGCAAAACAAAAAATCCTTTCCTATCTTCAGGCCGACATGGAGAAGCATCTTATTAAAGAGATATATATTTTATATGGATTACATAAAGAAGAGTCTGATTCTTTTAGGGAAGAAGTTAGCCGCATGTACCCAGAGCTCTCTGTTAGTTCCTACCCTCTTGGAACAACAATAGGGGTTCATGCTGGTGAAAAGACAATTGGAATCAGCTGGTTTAATCATATGTACTGAAAAAAACTAGTGAAAGCTAGTTTTTTTTATTGCTTAGGCAGCCGAGTAAGTATTGTTTTAAGCTTGTAGGGGTTTCATGTTAAACTAAGAGCACAGATAAAAGGAGTCATGCAATGATGAATCAACTAATACATGAGTGTGAAGCTTTTGTAAAAGAACAATTACAGCATGATGCTTCCGGCCATGACTGGCATCATATTCGCAGAGTGCGGAGCCTTGCCATTCAAATTGCGGAAAAGGAAAAATCGGGAGATCCTTTTTTAATAGAGCTGGCCGCCCTTCTGCATGATATTCCCGATGAAAAGCTAAACGAAAGTGAAGAAGCCGGGTATGCAAAGCTGAATCGCTGGTTCAACGGGAGAGATGTACCTGACACATTGGCCCGCCAAATTGAGGATATAATCCGAGCTATTCCCTATAAGGGAGGAAATAATGCAAGGACCTTATCGATTGAGGCCAAAATCGTACAGGATGCGGACAGGCTGGATGCTATTGGAGCGATTGGGATTGCCAGGACTTTTGCATATGGCGGAAAAAAAGGCCAGCCTCTTTATAAACCCGATCTAGCGATCAGAACCGATATGACTCTAGAAGAATATCGCAACGGTAAATCGTCCACACTGCATCACTTTTATGAAAAACTTCTAAAACTAAAAGATCTGCTTCATACAACAGCTGCCAAACAGCTTGCAGAAGAACGGCAGGAATTTATGGAAGCTTTTCTTAAGCAATTTTATAAAGAATGGAATGTATAGCATGAAGGTTTATTCTTATACAGATTTAACGAAACACCAGGGAGAAAAACTCCTTTTTTCAAATATAGATTTTTCAATTACTCAAGGAGATAAAATTGGGGTAATTGGAGTAAATGGCACAGGTAAATCTACACTGCTGCATATTATTGGCGGTACCGAAGAAGGAGACAGCGGAGCCAAAGATCATCCAAATGATTATAAAATCTCTTTGTTGGAGCAGGATCCATCCTTTGATGAAAACACGGGGCTGCTTGATTACATGTACAGTAGTCCGTCGGAAGTATTTGAACTGATCCGTGAATACGAAAAAGCTCTGGAACGGCTTCAAACATCCTCTGATGATAGGGCAGTCCAGGAAAAGGTCATGATGCTGCAGCAGAAAATGGATGCAATGGATGCCTGGGATGTTAGTGCAAATTCAAAGGCGATTTTATCTAAACTCGGTTTGACTGATTTCAACAAAAAATTAGGAGAGCTTTCAGGAGGTCAAAAAAAGCGGGCAGCACTGGCACGCACTCTTATAGAGAATCCAGACCTGCTTATTTTAGATGAGCCGACCAACCATCTTGATTATCAAAGCATCCGCTGGCTTGAAGATTACCTAGCAAAGTATCAGGGAGCTGTATTGTTCGTTACACATGACCGCTATTTTCTAGATCGTGTTTCAACTAAAATCTGGGAGCTATCAGGCGGAAATTTGTACGAATACCTTGGGAATTATTCAAGCTTTCTCGAAGGAAAAGCGATTCGAGAAGAAAATGAAAGCTCACAGGCATCGAAAAAACAAAATCTCTATCGAAAAGAGCTTGCCTGGATTAGAAGAGGCGCCAAGGCAAGATCAACTAAACAAAAGGCTCGAATCCAACGGTTTGAAGAGTTAGAGGGAACAGTCAATAAAAATTCGCAGCAAAGTTCCTTAACAATGGACTTGACCGGTACCCGTCTTGGAAAAAAAGTTATAGAGCTAACTGATGTTACTAAAGAGTATGGAAAACAAACCGTTTTAAAGGATTTTTCCTTTCTGTTTAAACCTGGAGACCGAATTGGAATCGTAGGTAAAAACGGTACAGGAAAATCAACGCTCCTAAATATTATAGAGGGTCAAATCACCCCAGATTCAGGTTCTATAGATAAGGGTCAAACCGTAAAGATTGGCTATTATAAACAGGAGAACGAAGATATGGACGGGAATATGAGGATGATCGCGTATCTTCGTGAAACGGCTGAAGTGATCTCTTTAAAAGACGGATCATCTATATCGGCAGCACAAATGCTGGAAAGATTCTTGTTCCCGATGAATACTCATGGAACACCCATCAGAAAACTATCTGGAGGAGAAAAGCGCAGATTATACCTGCTGAAAATTTTAATGTCATCTCCAAATCTCCTCCTTATGGATGAACCTACCAATGACCTGGATACCCAGACCCTGACAGTACTTGAGGATTTTATCGATAACTTTTCTGGAGTTGTGATAACCGTATCCCATGACCGTTACTTCCTGGATAAATGTACTGAACAATTATTTGTTTTTCAAGGTGAAGGCAGAATTGATAAATACTACGGCTCATACAGCGAATACTTGGAAGAAGAAGCTGGACAAAAGGCAAAGGCAAATGCTCCTATTTCTTCTCCAGTCCAAGAATCAAAGCCAAAACCAAAGAAGAAGAAATTGACTTACAGCGAACAGAAAGAGTGGGACGGGATTGAAGGTCGAATGAATGACCTTGAAAACCGGATCACCGAGGTTCAGGCGGCCATGGCCGGCACTGGAAGTAATTTTGAAAAAGCCAATGACTTAATGAAAGAGGAACAAGCTTTAAATCAGGAACTGGAAGAATTAATTGAAAGATGGACCGAGCTGTCTGACAAGCTGGAAGGAAACGAATAAAAAAGGAGGTATAAGCGTTGAAAATTAAATCCATTGAACCCACTCCAAGCCCTAACACCATGAAGATTATCCTTGATGAAGAACTGCCATTTGGGAAAAGCAATAATTATAAAGAAAATAATGCAGCGGATGCACCTGAAATCATACAGCAGATTCTAAAAGTGGATGGTGTAAAAGGTGTCTACCATGTAGCTGATTTTCTGGCTCTGGAACGAAACGCAAAATATGACTGGAGAGACATCTTGCAAAACGTCCGGTCAGTATTTGGCGAAAGTGAAAACAGGGCGGAAAATCAGGAAGTCACACAAGGCTTTGGGGAAGTCGCGGTTCAAGTCCAGATGTTTAAAGATATTCCCATGCAGGTTAAATTAAAGGATGCGTTAACGGAAAAACGATTCGGCCTACCTGAACAATTTGGCAGAGCCCTGGCTGCGGCCCAAACGGAAAATGACAATGTAGTCCTTCTCCGTAAATGGAAGGATTTCGGCTCCAGATACGGAGAACTCGATGAAATCGGAAAAGAAGTAGTCGATGAACTGGTTTCTTCCTACACAGAGGCAAGATTAAATGATTTAGCAGAAATCGCTATACACCCCGAAAAGAAAACAGATATCCAGAATAAGCGTGACAAAAAGAAACTAACGCTTGAAGACCTTAACCACCCAGATTGGGAACACAGATACCGTGCGCTCGAAGCGATGGATGACCCGTCTGAAAATGATATACCGCTGCTTGAAAAGGCCCTGCAGGATGAAAAAGTATCTGTCCGCAGGCTTGCAGTTGTTTATTTAGGGATGATTGAAAATAAGCAGGTGCTGCCTGCCTTATATCTTGCACTTAAAGATAAAACCGTGACAGTGAGAAGAACAGCAGGAGACTGTTTATCAGATCTGGGCTTCCCAGAGGCTATGGATGAAATGGCTGAAGCTCTTAAAGATAAAAACAAACTTGTCAGATGGAGAGCAGCTATGTTCCTCTATGAAACCGGAGACCAAAGTGTCCTGCCAGCCCTTAAAGCCGCTGAAGATGATCCTGAATTTGAAGTGGCTCTGCAAGTAAGAATGGCAATAGACCGCATCGAAAACGGAGAAGAAGCCAAAGGATCGGTTTGGAAACAAATGACCGAGGCGCGTGGAAAATAGCACGCACCACTTATATGGTGAAAAGAGAAGGAGAGATAAGGTGATGACTCGCTTTATCTCTCCTTTTTTTTAGATAGGAAGAAAAAACTGCTGGACGGAGCAGGAACAATTTAAAGTAAAGACAATTTGATAAATACGCCTTAAACTCTTCATTTTACAAGTGTGCAGCACACCTTAAGAGGCCTTTTTGTTGCAGGTGACTCGCCTTAATTATTTTTGCAGGCTATTCCGGAAACACTGCTGGTACTTGAGAAGGATAACAAAGAAACATAGGAGCACTAAATAAAAGAGGCGGCTGCAGCTGCTAAATAATTATCATGTTTTAGCTGAAATATGAGTGCTTGCCCGCCTCTTTTAACTTACTGATTTCACTCAAGCCAGCTATTCTTGCATAAGCCAGGACTGTAGCTGCGCAGGTAGGCAAGCTGCCAGTTATTGATGTGATTTTTTCTTTACCAAATAGGCAATTTCCCCCTTAAATTTGAGCTATGTTAAAGTACACTGTTGGTTTTTTGCACTATGTTGATTGTAGCGAAAGGTGCGAGACTCCTGCGGGATAAGCGGGTCAAGGGAGACCCCACAGGCGCAAAGCGCCGAGGAGGCTCCCGGACCGCCCCACGAAAACGAGTGCCTGCAGTGGAAATCAACAGTCACGTTTAACAGAACTTAAATTTTAAATCCCCTCTTAAATTTCAACTTTCACTCTTAAATTTGAAAAATCCCACTTAAATCACATTCTACACTCTTTAAATCGCCGCTTTTAAATTTTCAAATCTTAAAATGTTGTAAACCTCTAAAAATACATTAAAGAAACGATGGAAATATCAATATCCTTTCGCTTTTTTGGTAGTAGCTATTCTTGAGGAAACTAACAGCAGTTTTGGATAAGAAATAGCTTTCACAGAGTGAGTAGCTGGTAACCATTCTTGGATTAAAAGCCAGCGGACAAAATCCGCTTCCTACAGCAAAGAAAGATTTCGTAACCTCAAATACCTAAGTAAAACCAGATTGCGGGTAATTTTAAATTGAACTTACTTCGACTATGGCCGAATTCCAGAAGGTTGAGAGCCAATTTCAAGAATTAATCTTTCAATCCCAAATCTTATCAATATAAAGAGATAACATAAAAATAATCTAAATTATGTGAAAATTGTTGAAATTTACTCAATCTAATACTATAGTGGTAAGAAAAACATTAAGGGGAGACAACCATGCCAAAAGATTTAAGAATCCGAAGCAAAGTTTTTAGTGAAAGTGAAACCAAGATGCCGAATAGGGCGATGCTTAGGGCTGTTGGTTTTTCCGATGAAGATTTTAAAAAACCGATGATCGGGATAGCCAGCACCTGGAGTGAGGTTACTCCATGTAATATACATATTGATGAATTAGCTAGGAAAGCCAAGCAGGGAGCAAGAGAAGCTGGCGGAGCACCTATGATCTTTAATACCATTACGGTATCTGATGGTATTTCAATGGGCACTGATGGAATGAGATATTCATTGCCGAGCCGTGACTTAATTGCTGATTCGATTGAAACCGTCGTTGGCGGGGAGAGCCTTGATGGGTTTGTTGCAATCGGGGGATGTGATAAGAATATGCCGGGCTGTATGATGGCCATCGCAAGAATAAATCTGCCGGCCGTTTTTGTTTATGGTGGTACGATAAAGCCTGGGAAATTAAAAGGAGAAGACATTGATATTGTATCTGCTTTTGAAGGGGTAGGGCAATTCAACAGCGGATCGCTGGATAAAGAAGGCTTGCATAAGATTGAATGCCATGCCTGCCCGGGGTCCGGTTCCTGCGGCGGAATGTATACCGCGAATACTATGGCAAGTGCTATTGAAGCCCTCGGAATGAGTCTGCCGGGCAGCTCTTCCAACCCAGCTGAAACACCTGAAAAGCATGAAGATTGCTTCCAGGCTGGACAAGCTGTTTATCAATTGCTGGAAAAAGATATTTATCCAAGGGATATCCTCACAAAAAAAGCTTTTGAGAATGCAATTACGGTTGTTATGGCACTGGGCGGGTCTACTAACGCCATTCTTCATTTGATGGCCATCGCCCATTCAGCTGAGGTTGATTTATCCCTGGACGATTTTAACAGACTTCAGAAGAAGGTCCCGCATATTGCCGACTTAAAACCGAGCGGCAGATATGTTATGCAGGATCTTCATGATGCTGGCGGAGTTTCAGCAGTAATGAAGGAATTGTTAAGAGCAGGGCTTTTGCATGGTGATTGTTTAACGGTAACCGGGAAGACCCTCGCGGAAAACCTTGAAGAGGCACCTGAACTGAAGGAAGGGCAGAAAGTCATCCACCCAATTAATGCTCCTCTTCGAGAAACAGGGCATCTGGTCGTGCTGAAAGGGAACCTGGCTCCAGCGGGCGCAGTTGCAAAGGTATCTGGACTGAAGGTTACAAACATGACTGGTCCGGCAAAGGTTTTTGATGATGAACCGAGTGCAGCTGAAGCGATTCTAAACGGGGATATCCAGGCCGGTGATATCGTGGTCATTCGTTATGAAGGTCCAAAAGGCGGACCGGGAATGCCGGAGATGCTGTCCATTTCAGGTATTTTAGTCGGGAAAGGACTTGGAGAATCTGTTGCATTATTAACAGATGGACGTTTCTCGGGTGGTTCTCATGGATTTGTTATCGGGCATATTGCCCCAGAGGCGCAAGCTGGAGGGCCGATCGCATTTATTAAAACAGGGGATGTTATCACGATCGACAGCGAAACACAAGAACTGACAGTTAATCTTTCAGAAGAGGAGTTTGCTGATAGACGATCAAAATGGACTGCGCCTCCCCTAACGTCAAGAGGTGCTCTGGCCAAGTATGCGCGATTGGTTTCCTGTTCCTCAGTAGGTGCGGTTACGGATTACTTTGAAGACCAAAAGGTTTATGAGCCTCAAATAACTGTGAAGTCATAAATTCGATTCATTGATATCCCTGCCCTGAATATAGTATCCTAAGGATATTAACATTCCGGGAGGGATTTTTTTATGTCTATGGCATATGAAGAATATATGAAGCAGCTGGTAAAACCAATGCGTGAAGAGTTAAGCAGCCAGGGATTTAAAGAATTGGTTACTCCAGAACAAGTGAAAGACTTTATGAACCAGAATGAAGGGACTGCGCTTGTTGTAGTGAACTCAGTCTGTGGCTGTGCTGCAGGTCTTGCAAGACCCTCTGCCGTACAGGCAGTCGCTCAAGCTGAGAAGAAACCTGAAAAGCTGGCTGCCGTTTTTGCTGGCCAGGACAAAGAGGCAACGGCTGCCATGCGTGAGTATTTCACTGGAATCGAGCCATCTTCCCCTTCAATGGCGTTAATAAAAGGAAAAGAAGTGGTACACTTTATTCCGCGTCATGATATTGAGGATCATTCAGTTGAAGAAATAACGGCTAATCTGCTACAAGCATTTGAAAAACATTGTAAGTAAAAGAATGCGCTGCATTCTTTTTTTCTTAGGCTCTTTTTTTAAAGATTGTTGTTATTTAATAAGTTTTACAAAGTCATATCATTGTTAAATAAGGTTGAATTGAGCGTAAGGTGCGAGACTCCTGCGGGAGCAGCGGGACAGGTGAGACCCCGCAGGCAAAGCCGAGGAGGCTCCCCGCCCGCCCCGCGGAAAGCGAGCAATCTGGAGAGGAAATCAACCCCTCCTGTCCGATTGCAACAAAGTTTGCGAAAACAGCCTTTTCTTATTACAAAGTTTCCTTCCTTTAATGAGGGGAGGGGGTCCTCAGTTTAATAAGGAAAAAAGAATCTTAAGGAGATAAAATATGCTAGTTACGACTGGAGGCAGAACCGATAAAGAATGGATGGAAACAGCCATTCAAATTGCTGCAGATTTAAAGGTTCCATTTGTTCCGAGAAGGAAAAGATCCATTGCCGCGATGCAGCAGGAATATCAAGAAGACTGCCTGGTAGTGGGGAAGAATAGAATTGAACTGTATGAAATGACTCAAGATTCTCCATTTTTCTTCCATCCTAATGCAGCTATGCTTAGATTAAAACGGATAAAAAAGGGTGAAAACGATCCTCTCATAGAAGCAGCAGATTTAAAGGCAGGAATGAGTTTCCTGGACTGCACACTTGGCCTTGCTTCTGATTCTATTGTTGCAAGCTTTATTGCAGGCGAAACAGGGAGTGTTTCGGGAATAGAAGCGAACCCAAATCTTGCTTTTATTGTGAAAAGAGGTTTGCTGCAATGGGATAGTGCGAATACCGATTTTAATAAGGCAATGAGGCGGATTAATATACAGAGCGGCAATCATGTAGAAATTCTTAAATCGATGGATAGCAAAAGTGTGGATGTTATATATTTTGATCCCATGTTTGAGGAAACGATTAAGGAATCAAATGGCATTCGGGCTCTTGCGGGCCTTGCCTTACACGAGACTTTAACAAATGAAGCGATTCACGAAGCTAAGAGAGTCTGCTCTAAAAGAGTGATACTGAAGGATCATTTTAAAAGTCATCGCTTTAATGAATTTGGTTTTAAGGTTTTTAAAAGAAAGTCATCCAAATTCCATTTTGGAGTGATCGAATTAAAAGAGTAAGGCATGAAAAAATCCCTGTCACTTAAATGACAGGGAAAACCACTTTCAAACCACTTAATCAGTAACTGATAGAAAACAGAAATATAGCAGCATTAAAATGCTTAATGCCCCAATTGCAAACTCCATGAGTATCCTCCTGACTTAGGCATGCAAATATGTATATTATTTGAAATGTGCTTATAGCCTTTTCTTCTTTTTTACCAATTTTCTAATTTTTAAAACCTTTTTTCTCTTTCTTGGTTTATAATACAAGTATCTATCAACCAGGCATTCATTTTATTCTTACATCTAAACAAACCTTTATATATTAATCAAAGGAAGGAGATTCTGTATGCAGTTTAAAAAGTGGATAAAAAAGAGTCTCGTCATCCTTATTTCACTGCTTACGTTCGGTACCATTACACCAGCGGAATTTCATTGGCTTGATGAAGCCAATGCAAATAAAAGACAGGATAATGACTCATTCGCTCACAGTAATAGAAAAGCAGAAATTGAAGCTCCTAAATACTCTAGGGAACAAATTCTGCAATCTTTTAACGGACAGGCAGAGATGGTGAGCTACAAAAAATTTGGAGATAAAATTAGGCCAAAGATTGAAAAAGAGTTCAAAGAGATGATCCTCCCAAAAATGGAAGAAGCTATTGGCCAGCTTTCCATGACTCTTACGGATGAAGAACTAAGCCAGCTTGAGGTGACTGAAAACCCAGCAGGCGGCAGCGGCGAAAGGATCTTTAACATTACCAATAACATTACGGGTAAGCCTGTGATAAAGTTCCACGTCCGCAGAGAGCAGCCTCCGCTTGAGGGTTTCTGGTTTAATTTTCATTACCATACTGCTGCCGACCAATTTATGTCCCACCATGATCTCGGTAAAATCTATTGGGACAAAAATACTCCTCCGAATTGGAGAGCCTCTTTACATTGAAAAAAGGATACATGCTCACAGCAGCATGTATCCTTTTTTCTTTCTAAAGAAGATTTTGGATGGCAGTTTGTAAAAAGTTCTTTCACGTTTGTGGACTGTCTTTGGAACACAGCAATAGTTTGTAAACAACCGTAAAAGCGGCAAAAAAAATAGCAGGCACACCTACTGTTACATATAAAGGCCGGCCAGTGGCAAGCAGCATAAGACTAAAAAGCACAGAGAACATCATTAAATCAAGATAAACGAAGATATTGGATTCCCATACACCGAATACCTCTCTAATTAAATCCGGATGGCGCTGCAGCACTTCTTGTTTGTTATATATTCTCATATGATCACCTTTATTTGTCGAGTATTCAATTATATGAAACACAAGGTGAAGGTGACACAACGATTAGTAAATTGGGTTCCTTTCCACAAATTGCAGCGAGTGCCGGGGTAATCTCTGTCTTCTTGCTATGCTATAATTAGTCTCATCAAGGTGTTCGACAGCCTTTTCCTGAGGTGGGGAAATCATGAGGAAAATCCAGACTTTTTCTGCAATATTTTTGATATTTTTTATTTTAGCCGGTACAGCCCTTTATACAAGAGCTGCTGTCACAGAGGATGGGAAAACCTGGGCTGAGCTTTCGCAGAATCATGAACTTCAATTTGAAACACCATTGAATTCTGCTTCCTATTTAAAGGGAATTTTCTTATTCCCTAAGGGGGAGTTTGATAGGAAGGAAGCTGCAGCTATCATAATGCGGGTCGATCATATTCCTCCAAGGTTACTTGAAAAAATAGTAGAACATAAGATTAAGATAAAGCTTTTCAATGGAAAACTAACAGATAATCGTACAGCAGCCGATTTAAAAGGCAAACTCCCCAGGGGTTATGGTAATGCAGAAACAACATGGGATGATGTTCCCGGCCTTGGCGGTTCTAGAAATGTGTTAATTAAAATTGGCTTCAGTGAACGCGGAAATAACCATGGATCTGTGAATTTAGAGCTGCATGAGCTTGGGCATTCAGTGGATGCAGTTGTTTATGAAAAGCTTAGAAACGAAGCTTCCTTTAAAGCGATCTGGGAAAAGGAGAGAAATCTATTGTTTCCCGACAGCCGTTACCTAAACACGTACCCGGAAGAATATTTTGCTGAAGCATTTGCCATGTTTTATAAACGAAATTTCAAAGGTGCATCTAAAACAAAGAGCGCCTCTAACCTATGAATACATTAAAAAATTACAATAATAGTATGGTAAAATAGTAGAAACTAAAAAGGGTAATGTTGAGTTCCCTTTTTTCAGCTTGAAAGGAGAAGCAAATGAGCGAGAGCGAAAAAGTATATTTGGATTTATGCCAATATATATTACAAAATGGCGTAAAGAAAGAGGATCGGACAGGAACAGGCACTATTTCCACCTTTGGGGCACAAATGAGGTTTGACCTTGAAAAGGGCTTCCCTCTATTGACAACAAAAAAAATTCCGTTCAGGCTGATTGCAAGCGAGCTTCTCTGGTTCATTAAAGGTGATACTAATATTCGATATTTGCTAAAACACAATAATAATATTTGGAACGAATGGGCCTTCAAGGCCTGGATTGAAAGTGATGTATACACAGGTCCTGATATGACTAATTTTGGATTAAGGGCTCAGAACGATCAAGAGTTTCACCTTCTCTATCAGGAACAAATGGAGCTTTTCAAGAAACGGATTTTGGATGATGCTGATTTTGCAGCCCAATTTGGAGAATTGGGAAATGTATATGGGAAGCAGTGGAGAGATTGGACTGCTTCTAATGGTCAATCCATTGATCAGCTGAAGGAAGTTATCGAAACTATTAAGACAAATCCTTCCTCCAGGAGGCTTATTGTGTCTGCCTGGAATCCCGAAGATCTGCCAAACATGGCGCTTCCGCCATGTCATACCATGTTTCAGTTTTACGTAACAGAAGGCAGGCTGTCTTGCCAGCTTTATCAGCGGAGCGGTGATGTTTTTCTTGGAATTCCCTTCAATATCGCGAGCTACGCCCTATTAACTCATTTAATCGCCCATGAGTGCGGTTTGAAGGCCGGAGAATTTATTCATACACTTGGTGATGCCCATATTTATTTAAATCATCTAGAACAAGTAGAAGAGCAGCTTAACCGGACGCCTAAAGCACTTCCTGAACTGCTGCTAAATAAAAACGTTACCTCAGTTTTTGATTTTGAAATGGAAGATATTAATATTGAAAATTATTTGCCGCATCCTGCTATAAAGGCCCCTGTGGCAGTGTAACAGGAATTATATATAAGACTATCGACCAAAAACTCAGGATCCTCTAAAGGAACCTGAGTTTTCTTTCTACACTTCTATAATTTGACTAATTTCTGCCCTAAAGGTGAACAATTACATAGCTTCTCAAAAGTATTGTTCCTGATATTCTTTAAGCTGCTTAAGCATTCCATGGAATTCTTCGGGGGTACAAAATTGCTCCTCGGTGAAATTTTGCTTAATCCAGTCTATCAGCTCATCTGCTGTATTAAAAAACTCACCGCTCGTATCACTTTTCCTTACCATATACCGGCCATTGTCTTCGTCTAAGGTTACCTCAACCGGGATTGCACAATCTAAAGCGCATAATAAAAATTCCATACATTCTCCCCCATTTCTTGATTTGTTGTCTAGAGTTTCCTATCTCTCTTTCACTGTATAAGCAGCATACTAAGAGACCGAGTTCTTCTAACCTGTTCTATAATATTTCTAAAATCACTCCTAATATACAGAAATTGATAAGTTAATTAAATTTTTAGAAAAATCAGTTGATTTATTTGTTTTGCATGTTATAATTTACGGATTAATAAGACTATATTAGTTTAAAGTAATGAAATGAAATGGGAAATGAGGAGAATAAATGAACCAAACGGCTGAAAAGAGGAGATTACTGCAAGTGGAGGACATTCTTATAGCACACCAGAATCTAAAAGATATCGTGGCCCATACACCCTTGCAAAAGAATGACCGCCTCTCCGAAAAATACGCCTGCAATGTTTTCTTAAAGCGGGAGGATATGCAGCATGTGCGTTCATTTAAGCTCCGGGGTGCTTTTTACCATATGAAAACACTGACCCCTGAAGAGTTAGTCAATGGGGTGGTATGTGCAAGTGCAGGAAACCATGCACAGGGAGTTGCCTATGCATGCCGTCAATTAGGTGTTCACGGGAAAATATTTATGCCGGCAACCACACCGCGGCAGAAGGTTAACCAAGTCTTGATGTTCGGTAAGGAAGATATTGAAGTGATTCTGACAGGAGACACTTTTGATGACTCCTTTGATAAGGCGGCCAAATGTGCAGAAGACGAAAACAGAGCTTTTATACATCCGTTTGACGATGAACGAGTCATGGCCGGACAAGGTACTGTTGCTGTGGAAATACTGAATGACTGTGAAGAGGAGCTTCATTATGTCTTCGCTGGAATCGGCGGCGGAGGGCTTATTGCTGGAGTTAGTACATATCTGAAAAGCATTACCCCATTAACTAAATGTATCGGGGTAGAACCGGAAGGAGCAGCTTCCATGAAGGCAGCTTTTAAACAGGGGAAAGCTGTCGTTCTTCCAGATATAGATAAGTTTGTAGACGGTGCAGCGGTTAAGTGTGTGGGCAGAAAAACATTCGAAATAGCGAGGCAGAATGTTGATGATATCATTGTTGTACCGGAGGGAAAGATTTGTTCCACGATATTGGAGCTGTATAATGAACATGCGATTGTTGCAGAACCGGCAGGGGCTTTATCTATTGCAGCACTAGAATTATATAAAGAAGAAATTAAAGGGAAAAACGTAGTCTGTATTATTAGCGGCGGGAACAACGACATAGGGCGGATGCAGGAAATTAAAGAGAGGTCATTGCAATATGAAGGCCTCCTATACTACTTTATAGTGAATTTCCCGCAGCGTGCAGGAGCACTCCGGGAATTCCTGGATGAAGTGTTAGGGCCTACCGACGATATAACAAGATTTGAGTATACAAAAAAGAATAATAAAGACAGCGGACCAGCCCTGGTGGGAATTGAGCTTAAGAAAAAAGAAGATTATCAGGGGCTGATCCAGCGAATGAGCAAAAAGAGCTTTCCTTATACAGAAGTTAATAAGGATAGCAATCTATTTAACTTATTGATTTAGATTGATAATTTTTCATGGTTTCGTTACAATGTAAAGGCAGGATCATTTCAGAAAAAATGATCGGTTACTGGTCTTTTGGCAAGCTTAAATAAAATAGTATACCTGAGTTAGTTTTCATCTAAAGGGGATGTATCCATGTTTTCAAACATTGGTGTACCAGGATTAATATTAATTCTTGTACTAGCTTTAATTATTTTCGGACCGAAAAAACTGCCGGAAATTGGACGTGCTTTTGGAGATACCTTAAGAGAATTCAAAAAGTCTACACGTGAACTTACCAGTGATGTTATGGACGATATAAAAGAGGAAGCTAAGCCTCGTAAGTAAGCAGCGTCAGCCGTCGGCATAACTCACGCTGATCATTAGGTGAATGGACTTGTTCCGGTGGTGGAATGAATGAATATTGTCCATGTTAGGAGTATACGTACAAGCGGCTGGGTGTGAGATGAAGCGATCTTACACCTTTTTGCAGTTATTTTAGACGCTTTAGTTTATTAAGGTTTGGTCGAATTAGAAAGGCGTGACCTCGTGATGCAAGATAAAGAACAGCACCTGGTTGAACATTTAGGGGAGCTTAGAAAACGGATTATTATTGTAGCAGCTTCATTTATATTGTTCTTTATACTGGGCTTTGTCTATGTAAAAGATATTTACCAATGGTTTGTCCGGGATTTGGATGTGAAGCTGACTGTTCTTGGTCCCAGTGATATTGTCTGGGTATATGTTTCCCTGGCAAGTGTTATCGCTGTTGCGGCTACGATTCCTGTTTTTGCTTTTCAGCTCTGGCTCTTTGTCAAACCTGCTTTAACAGCCAAGGAAAGAAGGATTACATTAAATTATATACCTTCTTTATTCATTCTTTTTATACTTGGTTTATCGTTTGGCTATTTTGTGATATTCCCAATCGTATTCCAATTCTTAATCGAGTTAAGCGGTGATATGGTCGTTACCCTCTTTACCGCCAGCAACTATTTTACTTTTATTCTGCATATGACGATTCCTTTTGGGGTTCTTTTTGAATTGCCAGTTGTTGTGATGTTTTTAACGTCCCTTGGTATCATTAATCCTTTTGTGCTTTCCAAGATCAGAAAATATGCATACTTTGTCTTAATCGTCGTGGCGATAACCATTACTCCGCCAGAAGTGACATCTGACATACTTGTTTCTATCCCTCTTCTTTTACTGTATGAGATCAGTATTTCTTTATCTAAAATTGTTTATAAAAGAAAATTAAAAAAACAGCATGAAAATAGAGTCCCGTCTGCTGCTGAGGAAGGCGTATAATTTAACCTTTGTATTCTTGCACCTCTAATCAGAGGTGTTTTTTTGGTTCTTTTTACCTAATTTCAAAAATAATCTATTTATTAAGCAGAATATGACATGATTAGACCTTTTCATTCGTGTATAATATAGTCAAACGGTGAAAAAGAGGATTGATATTTTGCTATTTAAAAGCCTGGAGTTCAAAAATGACATTGGACAGAAGGTAAAGATTATTGATATTCCTGTATTGGAGGAAGATAGCACCTTTCATTTTATGATTTCAGCACGCTTGGAAGTATTCATCAAAACCGTTTATTATGAAAGTAAATGGACCAGGAACTATTCTTTTAGAGAGTATTTGAAGAAAGAATTAAAATGGCCGGTTTACCAAAAATTATTCCAGAAAAATGAATTAAAAAATAATGCTTAAAAGGATCCGTAACTGGTTCCTTTTTCTTTTTGCAAAAAAGATAGGAAAATAGATGTAATAGACCGAATTTTGGCTGTATATCCTTTGAAAGTAGTTTGATTCCCGTCCTTGAGAAGGTATAATAAATAGAAGTGTTTTGAACAGGGATGTGAACAGATGCAGAAAATAAAAATAGTCACCGATTCCACGGCTGATCTTTCAGAGGAAATAGTTAGGAAGTACGATATAGAGGTAGTTCCTCTTACCATCTCCATTGATGGGGAAACCTTTATAGACAGGGTGGATATTACACCGTCAGAATTCATAAAAAAAATGGAAACATCAAAAGAGCTGCCTAAAAGCTCACAGCCATCCCCAGGTTCTTTTCTAGAAGTTTATAATCGGCTTGGGAAAGACGGAAGTCATATCATTTCGATACATATGACAGGCGGGATGAGCGGGACGGTCCGTTCAGCAGAAAGCGCTGCCACTATGACAGATGTCAAGGTAACGGTCCTGGATTCAAAGTTTATTTCCAAGGGATTGGCTTTTCAAGTGATCGAAGCCGCTCAGATGGCTGAAAAGGGACATCCTGTAGAGGAAATAATGGACCGCCTGGAAAAAATAAAAGAAAATACAAAGCTTATAATTATGGTAGATACGATGGAAAACCTGGTTAAAGGCGGCCGGGTTGGCAAGGTGAATGCGTTTCTAGGTTCGTTATTAAATATTAAGCCGATAGCTTCTCTTGTGGATGGAGTGCTGGAGCCTATTACAAAGGCTAGAAGCCATAATCAGGTGATTAAGTATATGACCAAACTTTTTGTTGAAGACTTCAATACCCATCATATTATCGGGGCAGGAATAGCCCAGGTTGAAGCAATTGAGGCAGCATCAAAGGTTAAAGAAGCGATTATTAAAAATACTGGCTTTAAAGATATTTCCATTGATTATACAACTCCTATTATAAGCACCCATACGGGAAAAGGGGCATTTGCATTAATTTATTATTACGAATAATAAGAAACGGCTTTTAAGCATAACATGTGCTGAAAAGCCGTTTTTTATAGTCTTTACTTTGGCATGGGAGTTGGTGTCGGCTTCTTAAACCCTTTTTTGTAGCGGTCTTCGATTATTTTGCGTACCTCAGTGAGAGACTTGCCTTCTTTAGATTGTAAGATAGCTGTAGAGGCAGTATCCAGACAAATACCGCACATCGCAGCGTGATTATCCCATACAATTGAGCCATCAGCGTGATTCTCGTACACAAAGCATTGATAGGTATCCATATGGCCAGCAGATTCCCCGCATCCGCAATAGCAGGGAATGAACTTCAGAATATTTTTATGCTTTGCAGCATTTAGGTAGATCTTTCTAATATGTTCGGGCTTACCATATAAGAAATGAGGCAATATCTCTGCCGAAGGCGTTTTTTCTTTGATATCTGCAATTCCCTTCCTTTCATGAAAATGGCAGTCTTTTTGTGAATTCTTCACGACAGCTGCTTCGGCTTGGGGAATACTGTCAGGCATTATTAAACAAAAAGAAAATAAAAGGAAAAGCGCCTTAATAATATTGTCTTTATTCATATTCTTCTCCATTCTGTAGAGTTCTCTTTATCTTCTAATAGGCCGCCTATTTTTATGTATGGGGTGTCTTTTGAAAAAAATTGTATAATCAGTGACAATGGTTTTAACTAAAACTTTCTTTTGCTAAAATAAAACAGAATAAGTAGATTAAAGGGTGGACTCAATGATAAGAAAAAACCATATCGCAATAATCATTTTACTATTAACCACTTTCTTGCTTGCTTCTTGCGGTCCTAAAGAAGTGCCAAATGCCAGGAATTGGCCGGTTGGAGATTTTAAGGCTGTAGACCAGGAGAACAAGGAGTTTACAAGGAAAGATTTAAAAGGAAAGATCTGGGTTGCGAATTTTATTTTTACTAACTGTACAACGGTTTGTCCGCCCATGACGGCCAATATGGCTAAATTACAACAGGAACTAAAAAAAGAGAAGCTTACTGATGTGCAGCTTGTCTCTTTCAGTATTGATCCTGAAATTGATTCCCCGCAAGTTATGAAAACTTATGGACAGAAGTTTAACGCCGACCATGAAAACTGGCATTTTATTACGGGCTATTCACAGAGCTTTATTGAAAAATTTTCAGCCGACAGTTTTCATATGCTTGTAAAAAAGCCTCAAAATGAAGACCAGGTTATACATGGAACAGAATTTGCTTTAGTGAATGAAGAGGGAAAAGTTATTCAAATGTATAAGGGAAATACTGACTTCCCTCTTGAAACAATAATTGAGCATGTAAAAATTCTTAAAAACAACTGAGCAGGCAGAAAATAGCCTGTTTTTTTTGTTTTTAATTTTTAACAGGGCTAACGTACCGATTATTATTCTGACATACCAGCAGATTTTTACTTCGTTCAGGTCTTGATTTTTCAAAAAGGTTTGAATTATTTTTTTCGTGTTATAATAAACATAATTTAAAGGCGGGTGAGGCTATGGTAAAAAAATTCACCTATCTTTTGTTCTGCTTGCTACTTCTGAGTTCCTGCAAATTAAAGGAAGTCGGCTTTTTTGAAATGAAAAAGCAGCCAAAGGAATCAACTGAAAACCGTCAACTGATAAAAGAGGATCAGCCAGCCGGGCTTATGAATGAAGATATAAAAATTACAGCAGCTGGTGATTCTTTAACGCAGGGAGTGGGAGACAGCACCAAAAATGGAGGTTACCTTCCCTATCTGCAAAAAGATATAGAAGAAAACGGCATGATCCGCCCTCAAATTTATAATTTTGGTGTTAAGGGCCATCGGACAGAACAATTGCTGAAAAGGCTGAACAAAAAGGAACTAAAAGACTCGATTCAAAAATCAGATGCAGTTATCCTCACTATTGGCGGAAACGATGTGATGAAAGTTTTCCGGGAAAATATAACCAATCTTAAACTTCAGGATTTTAACCGCGAAAAAGAAGCTTACCGTATGCGCCTTTTTCAAATCTTAGCCAAAATAAAGGCAATCAATAGTGAAGCTGAAGTTTATATCGTCGGATTGTATAACCCTTTTTATAAGTGGACTTCGAACGTAAAAGAATTGAAAATGATCTTGGATGAGTGGAATAAAGCAACTGAAGAATCTGCTAATGAGTTTAGCAAATGCTACTTTGTAAAAATTGAGGATATTTTTATTTCCACAAAAGAGGAGCTTCTTTTTCAAGACGATTACTTCCACCCCAATGACCGCGGCTATGAGCACATGGGAAATAGAATATACCAGGCTTTGAATCAGTATACCTTAAAGAGATTATTACTTAACTGACTTTCAAAGGGATAGGAGAGGTTATGCAGAAAAAAGATAAGTGGAAAATCTTATTTTTCCTTCTCCTGAGTTTTGTCATACTGACTCTGGCTTCACTGTTAATCCTAGTAAACCTGCCTGTTAAAGATAATAAAGATATAAAAAATATCAACAGAGATGAAATTGCAGGATTTAATATTCAAACGAATAAAGAAGATTTAAATGTTTTAATCAATCGTTATCTGAATCAAGAAGGCTTCAAAGGATCCATTAACTACGATGTGCTGCTAAAAGATGATGTAGAGCTGTATGGCACACTTCCAGCTTTTGGAAATGATCTAGAGCTTAAATTAACTTTCGAGCCAAAGGCATTAAAGAATGGTGACTTATTGCTGAAACAAAAGTCCATTTCCGTTGGACAAATGAAGCTTCCGGTTTCTTATGTGTTAAATATAGTAAACAATAGGTTTAAGACTCCGGAATGGGTCATTATCCAGCCAAATGATAAATTAATCTATGTGTCTCTTCAAAATATGGAGCTTGATAGCGGCCTCCAAGTTAAAGCAAAGAAATTTGATCTTAAACATGATGATATTTCGTTTCGATTGATGGTTCCTCCAGAAAAGTAAAAACCAAAAATCCTAAACAGATTTTTGGTTTTTTTTTTATGGATTAATAATTAATGCTTCTAATTCCGGATTGCCTTCTGCTAACCCTAATATAAGGATGGTGTAGGCTGTATTAGGATTCATCCGGATATTGGGAAGCGGCAGGACAACAGTGCTTGTTCCAGTAAGCCTGACTTCCAAATCAACAGTCATGGGTGTTAGCCCGACATAATCCGTCATTTTTCTAAACGTTGCATTGGGGAATATAACATCACCGTTTTTCACGGCAATATCTACAGATGGCGCATCCGGGGAGAAGTGAGCAATTCGTAATTTTGTTTCACTGGAAGGAACAAACAAATGATCTTCAATAGGCATTAACCGCAGGTTTGCGCCCGGACCAATTGCTGCCAGAGTGTAATATCTTCCGCTTTCAATATTTACTTTTCTGCTAATAACAGTCGATACCATTGTGCCGGCAGGATACATATCAATTTGATATCTGCCCGTCGGCAGTGATAAATAGTCACTCACATGCTTATATGACACATCCCTCAGCGTCCGCATTCCATTAATATATACATCTACGCTGGGGCTGTCGGGTGATGCATGTATGACTCTGACTCTTGCGGCCGCAGGGCGCATTTCATTTCCATTACCTAAATTCTGAACGGCTTTCTGAAGGTTGCTCAAGTGTTTGCTATAATATTGAACATGCAAATTAGGATTTGTATATTTATAGTAGTTCGCAAGCAGATCATACTTAGCAGCTTTTTCAAAATAATGATCGGCATTCCTCTTTATCAAAAAAATCGCTCCTCTCTTTGTAATGCCCAGTAAAAAAGGTACCTGTATATTTCAAGATTATCTACAGTCAATTTTTATCACTTACATACCATATGCATCGTTATTTGGGCTGGTGCTGGAAAAAAAGAGTTTCTTTTTTTGAAAACTTGTATATAATAAATATGTAATATTCTAAAAACTTGAATCGAAAGGCGGGATGTATGATGAAAACATTATTTGTTACCACAACGAATACAAGTATTTTCATATGTGCAGCCCATGCCAACTTCAAGGGATAAGTCTCTTTCCTGATTGAAATAGTCAAACCATGGGCTGCCTACAGTCCATGGTTTTTTTATTACATTATAATCAGGAGGAAACACATTGAATTCCATCTTAAAAAGTATCCATGAGGAAGCATTAGCCGAATATGAGCTTCATTATAAAAAGGAATATACAATAGGACGTGTAATCACCGAATACAAACATATTTATAGGGTGTTGACTGCAAATGGAGAATTTTTATGTGAACTATCTGGCAGATTCAGATTTAATTCATGTTCTCAAGAAGATTATCCAGCCGTAGGGGACTGGGTTGTACTCAGTGAACGAAGTAGAGAAAGTAAAGGCACCCTGCACGCGGTACTTCCCCGGAAAAGTAAGTTCTCACGGCTTAAAGCAGGTACAGAACCAGGCGAGCAGATTATCGCCGTTAATGTTGATTATATATTTATAGTCCTTTCATTAAATGTCGACTTTAATATAAGAAGGCTGGAAAGATACCTGATTTCAGTTTGGGAAAGCGGAGCATCACCAGTCATCGTTTTAAATAAAGCAGATTTATGCGAAGATATTGGCCAAAAGCTGATCGAGTTAGAGGCCGTAACGTTTGGAGTTCCTATTATGGTTATGAGTGCGTTATTCGAAGAAGGCCACGTGAAAATTCTAGAATTCCTTAAAGAAGGTAAAACTGGGGTGTTCACAGGTTCCTCTGGAGTAGGTAAATCTACCTTAATAAATGCTCTTGTCGGTGACAGCATACAAAAAATTGGCAGCATCAGGTGTGATGATGATAAAGGAAAACATGCAACCACACACAGGGAATTATTCATATTGCAAAATGGAGCTAATATCATCGATATTCCTGGAATGAGAGAGTTTGGACTTTGGGAATCGGAAGAGGGTCTTACTGAAAGCTTTAAAGATATCGAGGAGCTGGCAGGCAGCTGTTATTACAGCGATTGTCAGCATAAACAAGAACCAGGCTGTGCGGTGATCCATGCAATCGAAACAGGCACTATAGAAGAAGGACGTCTGAAAAATTATCAGAAGCTGCAGAGGGAAAAAGAATATCTGGAACGAAAAACGAATAAAAGCCGTCAAATTGCCGAGAAAAATAAATACAAAAAGCTGAATAAAGATCTAAGAAATAAACCTTATAAAAAGCGATAGCCTCTGGGAGTGAAGAAATTCACTCTTTTTTTGTTCCTGGGAAAGTTTTTGAGCATATAGGTTTACTCTAAAAATAATAGGCTATAAAATTTCAGATAAGGGAAGATTGTAAGTAAGGGACCCGAATGAAAGGGCAGGTGATGACTGTGGAAAAAGCCACTTTTGCAGGAGGCTGTTTTTGGTGTATGGTAAAGCCTTTTGATCAGCAGCCAGGAATTGAATCAGTTACATCCGGTTACACAGGCGGACATAAGGAAAATCCATCATATAGAGAAGTTTGTTCTGAAACGACGGGACACTATGAAGCTGTCCAAATCGTGTTTGATCCAGAGATATTTCCATATGAAAAATTGTTAGAGATCTATTGGATGCAGATAGATCCAACAGATCCAGGCGGTCAGTTTCATGACCGGGGCCAGTCTTACCAGACAGCGATCTTCTACCATAACGACACACAAAAAAAGCTTGCTGAAAAGTCCAAAGAAAAATTAGCTGCAAGCGGCAAGTTCAACAAGCCTATTGCAACAAAAATTTTAGAAGCAAAAGAATTTTATTCTGCCGAGGAATATCATCAGGATTATTACAAAAAAGAACCTTTGCATTATAATGGATACAGACTCGGCTCAGGACGGGCAGCTTTTATCGAGCATCATTGGGGGAATCAAAATGAACCAAAATAAAGAGGATTTAAAGAAAAAGCTGACACCCATCCAGTATGAAGTGACTCAAAACAACGGAACGGAGCCTCCATTTCAAAATGAATACTGGAACCATAGAGAACCGGGAATGTACGTTGATATTGTTTCAGGGAAACCTTTGTTTTCTTCACTGGACAAGTTTGACTCATCATGCGGCTGGCCAAGCTTTACTAAGCCTGTTGAGGATGAAGAGGTGAAAGAGCATGCCGATTACAGCTACGGAATGACCCGTGTGGAAGTTCGAAGCAAAACGGCTGACTCTCATCTAGGCCATGTGTTCAATGACGGACCCGGACCATCGGGCCTTCGCTATTGTATCAACTCTGCAGCGATCAGATTTATTCCCGTTAGTGAGCTCGAAAAGGAAGGGTACGGAGAATACCTGAAATTGTTTGAAAAAAACCATTAAGTCAGTCAGCGGAAGGTGATAGCATGTTTAAGAAATTATTTGGAAAAAAAGAAAAAAATCAAATTAAAGAAGAAGTATTAGCAGCGCCGGCAACAGGTAAGGTTGTTCCTCTTGATCAGGTCCCAGATCCGGTTTTTGCTGAAAAAATGATGGGGGACGGCCTGGCAATAGATCCATCAGAGGGAGTCATTGCTGCTCCAGCTGATGCGGAAGTGCTCCAGGTATTCCCTACTAAGCATGCGGTCGGCTTAAAAACAGCAACAGGCGCGGAAATATTGATTCATATCGGTTTAGAAACAGTTTCCATGAACGGAGAAGGATTCGAAACACATGTTTCAGCCGGTGATAAAGTAAAAAAAGGGCAGAAACTTGTTTCCTTTGATTTAAATTTAATCCGTGAAAAAGCAAAAAGCACAATTACTCCTATCATTGTTACCAACGGAGACTCATTTGAAGAACTTGATAAAACTTCAGAAACACAGGCTGTTTTAGGAGAAACCAACTTAATTACTTTGAAGGTTAAATAATAGCGAAAAAACCAGCCGGATATGGCTGGTTTTTTTGTTTTACTTTTTTGAGGTCATGCCGCCTGAAAGAACAAACTTCATGGCATCCTCTGGTTTAATATCAACGACTTCCACATCTTCCTTAGGTACTAAGAAAGTAAATCCTGCTACCTGGAAGGTTTGAGGAATATATACTGCAACATGCCCATTCAATGGTTGATAAAAAGTCTCAAGATTTTCTGAAGTGATAAAACCTATACTTTTCATTTGAGTCCCAGGGAGAGTGACCATAACAACCTTCGAAAAGGAAAGAATGGACCGTATCTTTTACCACTGAATAGATGGTCTTTACAATGGGTATCTTTTCGAGCAGGCGGTCGATTAACTTAATGATTTTTCCTGTTACGAACTGAGTGGAAAGCCAGCCTAGGAGGGTAATTAAAATCAAAGTAACCAAAAGACCGATTCCAGGAATATAATCTTCCTTAAATAAAGGCCTTAACAGATTGCCAAGAATACTGTCTAGAAAAGTAAAGGATTTGTAAATAACAAAGCCCGCGACAAGAATGGGGACAATCGTCAATACCCCATTAATAAAATTTTTAAGTATGGTTTTCATGTTTTACTCCTATATTATTTTTCGTAGCTTCCCGATAAGATAGAAGAAACTCGAAAGTACGCATCTCTGCTTTTATTAGCAGAAGGTTTTTCACCTGTAACCTCAAAGCGTACAGTGTGCGGTCCGTCTGATAAACCATTTGCAATGTACTGTATTCTTTCCCGTTTAAATGGCCACCAGGTATTCATCTTGGCCACAAAAATATTATCCACATACACGTTAACATAACCGCCGTCCGGCCCTCTGAGCAGTTTTACTCCAACTAAGTTTCCAGTAAATTCATATTCTGCTGAACTGCCAGCCTTTTTGCTCGTAAGATATCCATTTTTAGGATACAATCCGTTCTGCTGTCTATAGCGTGAGTTCACCTTCAATTTTAGTTCCCGAGCTTCAGGACTGATAGGTTTATTTAATTGAGCGATTGTTTTGTTATTCTTTTTATTGTTCTTGAGTAAATGATATAAAGTATCTGAGTAAAGAGAATAACCCTGGCCATTTGGATGGACGTTATCTCTAGTAAGCTCTTGATTGCTTTTACCGCTGTTCTTGAAAACAGGTCTCATATCTGCATTAGAGGCACCATAATGAGAGGAAAGGTCTTGAATTTTATTAGCAAAATCCTCAAATGTAAGACAGCTTTCTGTTATGGTAATGATTTCAGCAGCAGGATATTTGGCCTTACTCTGCCTGATTAATGACTCATACAGAATTCCAAAATCTCTCTCATTCATATACTTTCGATCATTTTCACCGAACACGATAAAAATAAGGTTAACCTGGTCCATTATTCTTTCGTTCTGCAATTTATACAGTCCCTCTAATGATGTAGCACCGCTTTGGACCAAAAAATCCCCCTTCATGCTGACACCATGCTGCTGGCTCATTTTCTTTTCGAGCTGTTTAAACCAGCGTCCATTTGGAGTTTCTGCACCAGAACCGCGACCAATGCTGTCCCCAATCACTAAATATGTAATGCGTTCTTTTTTTTCAATCTTTTCATATACAGATTCGTTTTTTTCAGAACCATAAGAGGTATTCAAAAAAAATAAACTGAACGAAAGGGCTGACAAAGTTAAAATAAAAATAAGGATGGTTGAAAAGTTCTTGGTCTTCAAATTCTTTCCTCCGTTATTTATATAAATCACACGACAAGAGGAACACACAAGAAACAAATAATTAATTATAAATACTATATTAACCCTTTTAAATTAAAGATAAAAGATGAATTTTAACATTTATTAATGAAAGCGTAATAAATGTCATATTCCGTAAAAATAGCAAAACTGGGCGAATGCACATACACACCTGTGCCCTCTTACATATTGTAAAAATGTAAACAGAAAAAGACGAATAGGAGTGAATTACATGTATTATGGTTGCGGATATGGCGGATACGGTTACGGCGGAGGCGGCGGCGGCGGTTTCGCTGGCGGATTTGCTTTGATCGTAGTTTTATTCATCTTATTAATTATTATTGGTGCTTCTTTCTCTGGAGGCTACTAAACCAACAAAGCTGCCGGAACCAGCAGGCTTACGGCGGAATAACAATTATGGAGAAAGCTGCAACAGAGCTGCCGAGTCTCATTGGCAGCTTTTTGTTGTGAAAATTTATATTTGGATTCAATATTCCAAGGGTAGTCCAAACCTAAACCGTATATTCAGTATATTCTAATTAAAAATAAAGCATGTTCCAGGATTGGTTATTGTAGAAGATAAAAGAAGTTTATATAGTAAAACACGAACATTGTTTTTATTTAATTGATAAAAGTTCGTATTTTTATTGACGAATTCTCTGCTCTTTGATATATTTTGTTAGGGATAAAAAATATATCAAGTTCTTCTTAGGAGGAAACGTTCATGAAAACGAATTACGATGTTATTGTTGTAGGAGCTGGTCCGGCCGGTATCTTTACATGTTATGAGCTGAATTTGAAAATGCCAGAAGCTAATATTTTATTAATTGATAAAGGTCACGACATATATAGAAGAAATTGTCCAATTCTTCAAAAGAAAATTGAAAAATGTCCTCCGGCTGTGGGAAGAAAGGAATTTGCAGGCTGTCTGCCCGCTTGCTCCATTACCAACGGTTTCGGGGGTGCGGGTGCCTATTCTGATGGAAAATTTAATATTACGAGCGAATTTGGAGGCTGGATGACTGACTATTTGTCCAATTCACAGGTTGAGGATTTAATTAACTATGTCGATGAAATCAATCTGAGCCACGGTGCTACAGACTCCATCACCGATCCTCTTACAGATGAAGTGCGTGATATTGAGCGCCGAGGCTATGCTGCAGGGCTTAAACTGCTTAGGGCAAAGGTCCGCCATTTGGGTACCGAGCAAAATCTAGAAATACTTAAGAGTATCTTTGAGTATTTAAAAGATAAAGTGGATATGGTCTTTAAAACAGAAGTGGAAGATTTAATAACGGAAAAAACGAGTGAAGGTCATATTATCCGCGGCATTTCCCTTAAAAATGGAGAGAACGTTTCTGCAGATAAAGTGGTAATCGCACCAGGACGGGACGGATCCAAATGGCTGACAGGCCTCATGAAAAAACGCAGACTGAAAATGCTCAACAATCAAGTGGATATAGGTGTGAGGGTAGAGACATCCAATATTGTTATGGAAGAGATCAATAAACATCTATATGAGGGTAAATTTGTTTTCAATACATCTGTCGGAACTAAGGTCCGTACGTTCTGTTCCAATCCCTCAGGACATGTTGTAGTTGAAAATCATTCTGGAATTATGCTGGCAAATGGGCATGCTTACAAGGACCCGAAATTAGGAAGCGGTAACACAAACTTTGCACTTCTTGTTTCTCACACTTTTTCAGAACCATTTGATAAACCAAACGAATATGCTCATGAAGTTTCCCGTCTAGCCAATGCACTATCTAACGGCGGACTGATCGTGCAAAAATATGGCGATATTTTAAAAGGACGGCGCTCCACTGAGAAACGCATCAAGGAAGGTTTCCTTGAGCCAACCTTAAAAGAAGCAGTACCTGGCGATCTCGGACTTGTACTTCCTTATAACACGTTAAGAAGCTTAATAGAAATGACCGAAGCCTTAAACAAGGTTTCACCTGGACTCGCGTCCGAGCATACATTGTTCTACGGAGTGGAGGCTAAATTTTATTCTGCACGCCCGAAACTGAATGACCGGTTCGAAACAGAAATTTCCGGACTTTATGTTGGCGGAGATGGCGGCGGTATCACCCGAGGACTTGCACAGGCCAGCGCCTGCGGAGTCTGGATTGCACGTGACATTATCCAAAAAATCAATAAACCTGTTATTGCTGAACCAGTTATGGTTTAGGTTAGAAGCTCTTTATATTTAGGAAAAGCGCTCGAATTGGCTCAACCTTAAGTGACACTTATTATCTCGATATCAGAGGTAATGGGTGTTTTTTTATTGTGGATAAGGTGTGGGAGAGAGTATTTGAAGTTACGAGGGAATTTAGGCATGCTGTGACTTTCATTTGGAGAGGCAAAAAATTCGCAGCTGAAGGAGACAACCGGTTTGAAGGAGTACGAACTATGGGGAAATGACTCAATAATAGACGAACGGATATCTATGAAGAATACCCTGTGACTAAGATATCTTAAAGAATTATTTTTATGCGATCCTGAAACTTTTCAGGAATAGCAGGATCAGCATAAGTGTCAAAGGTAAGCATGAATACCAGCGAATAAGCATAAGTTTAAAAGATAAGCATTAATCTAATAAGTCAAGCAAAGAAAACCAAGACTTAAGCATAAATTCCTCAAACTTAAGCGTAAATCTTCAAAACCCAAGCATAAACTTTAAAAACTTAAGCATAAACCGCCAAAATATAGCCTCAAGTTTGATTAACTTACGTATATGAAGCCATAATAAGAACCTTTTCACCCTAAAACCTCTTCTATAGCCACTTAAGAATATAATTTAGCCACCTAAAAACACGATTTAGCCACCTAAAATGCTTTTCACACCGCCTAACCAGCAATTAACAATCTCTGCCCCAGTATATCTGACTCCATCTGACTCCATCTGACTAGATGCATTGCCCTATATTAAATTTATGCGGTCCAGCTAGCTTGAATTTAGTTTTTTTTTAAAAGGTTCATTCATCTGGAAGCTGCTATTGAACTTTTAGCAAGTACACCTGCTCCAGTTAAATCTAATTAAATCAACTGCCGTATAAACCTCTAATATAAACATAAGATTGCGATTGGCCAGGATAAAATAACGATTTAACCACCAAACAGCTTAAAGGCAAACAACAGGGCCTTTTCATCAACACTCTGCCACATACACTTCAAATTAAGGATTGCATTTTTGTCAAATTAACTCCTTTAAAAAGGATTACATTTTTGCCACCCGTAAACTCATATTAATCAAATATTTAATTTTCCACAAAAAAGAAGGATTCAGCCACCAAATGCACCATTCAAGCAACCAACTACTAACACGGCAGCAGTTAGGTTCAGCTTTAAGTATCCTCTTCACCCATAAAAAAGCATAATTAAAAATTCGCAGGTTTTTAGCTGCATGCATATGCTACACCATGATAAAGGCACAGTCATGTGATAAATACCTGGGAGGCCGATAGTATGAACTCTAGCTTGTTTAAGCCTAACCGCCATTGGAATTCTATTGAGTTGTGGAAAAATGTTACTGAGGAACAATGGAACAACTGGCTGTGGCAGTTAACAAATACTGTCAGAAATCTTGAGGATTTACAAAAGGTTATTCAATTAACAGATGAAGAGATTGAAGGAGTCAAGATCTCGACTAAAACGATACCACTGAATATTACTCCCTACTATGCATCTTTAATGGATCCTGATGATCCAAGATGTCCTATTCGGATGCAGTCGGTTCCTGTGTCAAAAGAGATTCATAAAACGAAGTATGATATGGAGGATCCTTTACACGAAGATGAGGATTCTCCTGTACCCGGCCTGACTCACCGATACCCGGATAGAGTCTTGTTTCTGGTTACCAATCAGTGTTCCATGTATTGCCGCTATTGCACGAGAAGAAGATTTTCCGGGCAGATCGGCATGGGGGTTCCAAAAAAACAGCTGGATGCGGCTATAAATTATATTAAGGAAACACCTGAAGTCCGTGATGTACTGATATCCGGCGGAGACGGACTGCTCATCAATGATACTATCCTAGAGTATATTTTAAAAAATCTTCGTGAAATACCGCATGTTGAAATTATCAGAATCGGAACGAGGGCTCCTGTTGTTTTTCCTCAGAGAATAACTGAAAATCTGTGCAGCATTCTTAAGAAATATCATCCTGTCTGGCTTAACACCCATTTTAATACTTCCATTGAAATTACCGAGGAGTCGAAACAGGCCTGTGAAATGCTTGTAAATGCAGGGGTTCCAGTCGGCAATCAATCTGTTATTCTGGCAGGAATTAATGACAGCGTTCATATTATGAAAAAACTGATGCATGATCTGGTTAAAATCAGGGTCCGTCCTTATTATATCTATCAGTGTGATCTCTCCGAAGGTATCAGCCATTTTCGTGCTCCTGTTTCAAAAGGGATCGAAATTATTGAAGGGTTAAGAGGGCACACATCTGGTTATGCCGTTCCAACTTTCGTTGTGGATGCTCCTGGAGGAGGAGGGAAAATTTCTCTTCAGCCTAATTATTTAATTTCGCAAAGTCCATCCAAAACCATATTACGAAATTTTGAAGGAGTGATTACTTCTTATCCAGAACCAGAATCTTATACTCCGGGGAAAGCAGAATCCTTTTTTGAAAAAGTATATGGCAATCAACAAAGCATTAATTCCACTGCCGGTATAGCCGGAATTAATACAGACTTGCATTTTAATTTAGTGCCAGAGGGACTGGATAGAAACAGCAGGAGAAAGAAATATGAGGAAAATCCAGGACACACCTCCTTAAAGGATAAGAGGGGAAAAAGAGATGAACTAAAAGAAAAAAAGTTTCTTTCTCAGCAAAAGAATTTTCAGGAAACCAATATGAATGAAAAATTGAATCTGCCTGGAGGGGAAAAGGAATGAGTTCTGAGTGTGTTTGGTGCAATGAAAGAAGCATTGTTGACATAGAAGATCAGGTATACTGGGAGCTTCCCGATGGCTCACGTTCTATTGAAATAACAGCAACTCCTTCTCTTTTTTGCTCAAGCTGCCATGCTGTTTACCTGGATGAGAAGCTTGCTGCAGATTTAGAAGATCAATTGTTCTTAATAGATCGAAATGAGCTTAGTTCCTCGATAAGCTTCAGTAAATTGATGGCACTGCCGAAAATGTTGAAGAAGAACTATTTCAACTTTAAATCGGAATAGGAATTGGTATTTGGTCAATAAATAAAAAAGATGAATGATTATAACACCTGCCAATAAAAACTGGCAGGTGTTTTTCATTTTAAATAAAATCGAACTTAATACATAATGATAGACGGTTATAAATTGTTAGTTATATGATAAAAACAGAAAATAACACAAGGGGATTTGTGAATGAAATCTTTTTATCATTTTTTGATGAGGTATAGACAGCCAAAGGACTTGGATGAAATAACAAAATTCGCTAATTCCGCATACAAGGATCATAGCTTTCCAAAGCAATCCAGTGATTATCACGAGATAAGCAATTATCTAGAGCTGAATGTACATTATCTAGAGAGTATGGCTGTATTTGACAGGGCATGGGATCTTTATCTGGAAGAGGAACACCTGTAAAAAATATTATATGGTTAACACCGCGCTCGAGATAAAACTTATAGCAAAAAAGGGTTGATTGGAAGGGTTTATGCCTTCTTATCAGCCCTTTTTTATGTACAAGTATAGAGAGGGATTGTTGTCTATTTCTATGACGCACAGCTTAGAGACTGCATATAATATCCTAACTAATCAACCAAGAACTGTCTTGAGAGGATGGCTCTAATGGCTAATGAAAAAAAACCAAAATTCAAGATTGGAGACACTGTTGTCATCAATATATATGGAACAGTCGGGAAAATAACTGATTTAAAGCTTATGGATGGTGCCTATGTCTACGAAGTTAATCACAGTGAAGGACTTTATTTGGAATCCTCTCTTGAACACATATCAGACTATCAAGGAGAGATTGTTACCGAGTCCGAGCAGATTGATATAGTTTATAAATACTTCTTTGGTGACTTAGTCCAAGTGGACGGCTATGGTACAGAGTTGTTTAAGATCGTGGGATTTAGGACAGAAATATGGAGATATAAAGAAAATGCGTGGGAGGATGTCATTTACGAACTCTCTAAAATCACAGATGGTGAGTGGCTCGAGGCTCACGAAGATGAATTATCCCTCATAGCGGATTATGAAACCGCTGATACCTATATCCAAAAACTCGGGTTTTTGTATCCCATTTCCAAAAAAACAAATAAGGTAGAATTAAATAAAGCCCCTGCTGTTGCCAAGAAAAGTGAGAAAGAATGGCTGGATTGGAAAAAAGAAAAGGCGTTATTAATAGATGGTCTGCTTGACTTGTATAATGATTATAATTCCTTATTTCTATCCTTTAAAGATGAGGAGTATAAAAAGGTCATGCAGCTGGTGTTAAAAAAAATCCAGACCGTAGCAGATGAGATGTATAAAAAAACAACGTGAGACTCTTGGGATATTTCTGGTCAAGAAAGCTTGTATAAAATACTGGTATAAAAAACCTATACCATCATACATCTAAAACAAGGGGGCGATTCAGATGCGTGAAATTGAAGTATTTATTGATACGGAAGAAATCGCAGAATTCTTTTTTCATGAACTGGTGAAAAGAGGATTTGTTCCTTCCCAGGAAGAACTAGAAGAGATTGCAGACATTACATTTGAATACCTGATTGAAAAATCAATCATTGATGAAGAGGTTGAAGAATAGCCCCGTATCATGCCAGGAGCCAGCGGGAAAAGCAAAAACGGCGGATTTCCGTCGTTTCTTTAGTGTAAAAGAAAAATATTTTCGATAATTGAAACCTATGAGAATCATAGCCGTAGATAAACAAAGGAGTGAAATATATGTTTAAGAAAATATTAAAAAGTCTGTTAGGCGGCAAGTCGAATAGCCATTTTTCCTCCAGCGATAAATGGAAGCATAAACATTCCTATAAAAAAGAAATTGGCTATGGAGCTAAGCATTATAAGAAAAAGAAGCACTCCAGCCTGTTCTCCAGCTCAAAAGGATTTTTCAGCAGCTGAAGGTCCTCCTGAGCTAACATGAATTTTAAGAATATGCATCCGTTTAAAACTCTTATGCCAGAAAAAATCCTCGAAAAGCGATTTATCAAGGAACTAGAAAAACATCACAGCTTGGTGATTATGTCTGAAGCAGGTTCTGGAAGTTACGGGAAAGCGTATATCATACAGAATACAATCAACCAGGGGTCTTTTGTCTTAAAGCGGCTCAGAAAACGGAAATGGAGATCTAATGATGCGCTGCTGGCATTCCAATTAGAACAAAAGATTTTACAAACACTCAGCCATCCTGCGATTCCAAAATTTGTATCGAGCGGTGAATTATTAGGGATTCCCTTTTACATCATGGAGAGAAAGTATGGCTATACCCTTGAGGAAAACCTATTTACTGAACAAAAGGTCTTTTCTGAAGAGCAGTCTTTCCATCTCGCCTGTAAGCTGTTAAAAGTAATAACGTATATGCATGAGAAAGGAATTGTCCATAGGGACATACGTATTCCTAATGTCCTGTTGCAAGGCGATTCGATCAGTTTGATTGATTTTGGGCTTGGCAGTTTCATCGATAGGAACGAGGAATATGACTGCAATCAACATCCGAAACAGAGTAAAACCTATCTCAGCGATTTATATTGCCTTGGCCACTTTTTACTATTCTTATTATATTCAAACTTTAAAGGTGACAGTTGCTCTGGCCGAAGCTGGGAGGAAGAATTAAACATCAGCATGAAATCTAGAGAAATTATTAAAAAATTATTATTAGCAGCAGAACCATATCCATCAAGTAAGGCAGCTCTGGATCATGTAAACCGTCATATACAAATTCTTCGGGGGGATAAAAATGGCATTATTTAATAAAATGCTGGCGAGCATAGGCATCGGAACAGCAAAAGTGGACACCAGACTTGATTCTGACCGTTATCTGCCAGGACAGACTGTACAAGGGAAGGTAGAAATAAGAGGAGGATCAGTTGAGCAGAAAATTGAAGAAATATATCTTACTTTACATACCACTTATATAAAGGAACAGGATGACAAAAAATATACTCAAACAGCAGCACTAGAGAAACTACGGTTGAATGATCCATTTACGATAGCACCCGGCGAATTACGAACCATGCCTTTTTCCCTGGTACTCCCTAATGATACACCCCTTACCTATGGACGCACAAAGGTATGGATTTCAACAGGTTTGGAAATAAAAAACGCCGTAGATCCTTCAGATGAAGATTTCATTCAAATTCTCCCGGGGCCGATTGTACATGCAGCCCTGCTGGCACTGACAGATTTAGGGTTTAAGCTTAGGCAGGCAGAGTGTGAAGCCGTTTCATATAAACTGAATCATCATCGTCCATTTATTCAGGAATTTGAATTTATTCCAGTGACTGGGCCTTATCATGGAAAACTGGATGAACTTGAAATAAGCTTCCTTTCAGTCTCAGAAGAACGTGCAGAAATCCTTCTTGAAGTAGACCGGAAAGCCAAGGGGCTCGCAGGACTATTTGCTGAAGCAATGGAGATGGATGAAACAATGGTACGCGCTTTCATTACAAAACAGGATATTCCACAGATGAGAGAAAAACTAAATCAAATAATCAGCAGGTATATTTAATAAGTGTGAAAGACCTTTCTATAATGGAAGGTCTTTTTCATAAAGACTATTTTTCAATGGCCTTTCAGACGGCGGTGTGCGACAAAACTAGTGCTTTTTTGATGAAGGATTCGACGACCCCTTTATGTAATAGTATGTACTAGAATGAATAAAGGGGCTGAAAAATATGAAATGGCTGCAGCTGGTCTATCATAGCAGAAAAAAGTATGACATAACGATATTTCAGACACCGTTATTTGGGGAAAACAAAGGCTATCGGCAGGTTTACAGATTAACAATTGGAGGACATTCACACCAGGATGTGATCAAAAGGGTATTTTCTACATTTAATGTGCTAGACCGCTTGCCAAAGGATTTTAAAGCAAGATACATATTTACAGGAGATATAATATTAATTGATGAAGGATTGCGCGGAATGAGCTATTACCAGCTTCAATCTGGAGGATGGGTGAAAATTAACAGAATGCAAGTTTGCTGAAATAGCCGCCGGATGGCGGTTTTTTTAGTGACGTCCCAATAAGGATGTGGTTCATCAGGTTCCTATTTAATATTAATTCACTCATACACTAAGTTTCCTTTTTAGGAGTGTATATTAATTGTACTGGATTTTAAAAATAAGCTATAAACGTTTTAATTGACGATGAAAATTATGGTATACTAAATCAGTCGTCAGACCTTTTAAAATAGGAGGAATCTCATATGAGTATACATATTGGGGCAAAAGAAAATGAAATTGCGGAAACTGTCCTGCTGCCGGGTGACCCGCTTCGTGCCAAGTATATCGCAGAAACTTTTTTAGAAGATCCGAAACTTTATAATGAAGTTCGAAATATGTTTGGATACACGGGAACATATAAAGGAAAGAAAATTTCTGTACAAGGAACAGGTATGGGAGTTCCATCTATCTCTATTTATATTAATGAACTTATGCAAAGCTATAATGTTCAAAATTTAATCCGTGTAGGAACTTGCGGAGCTATTCAAAAGGATGTAAAAGTCCGGGACGTTATTTTGGCTATGACTGCCTCAACAGACTCTACCATTAACAGAACGATATTTGGCGGTTCTATAGATTATGCTCCGACTGCTGATTTTGATTTATTAAAAAAAGCTTATGATCAAGGGGTAGAAAAAGGACTCGCCATAAAAGCAGGAAATGTTTTTACGGCTGATTTATTCTATTCAGAAAACCCGCAATTTGAGAAATTTGCCAAGTTCAATATTCTAGCTGTTGAAATGGAAACAGCAGCGTTATATACTCTGGCTGCCAAATTCGGCCGCAAGGCGCTTTCTGTATTAACAGTAAGCGATCACATTATTACAGGTGAAGAAACGACTGCTGAAGAACGACAAACCACTTTTAACGATATGATTGAAATTGCACTAGAGGCAGCAATTAAATAACTTCTTTCAAAACGTATCCCTGTTCAAAAATTGACGGGGATATCTTTTTGTTTAGCTTTGTTAAACCTGCCTGTTGATTGGAGCGAGAGGCACTCGCTTACCACGGGCGGGTCAGGGAGCATCCTCTCACGTTTACGCCTATGGGGGCTCCTTGACCCTTTTCTGCGATAGGAATCTCGCGCCTGCAGGGAAGATCAACATAGTGCAAAAAAATCAACACTGAACCTCATAGACTTTTGTTTAAATAAATATTAATTCGGGAAAAACGCTAGGAATCAGGTGAATGTATACCAAAAAGGAGTGGTTCCTTTATTCTATCTCACTCATGTTTTCATTTTTTACATACGTGTTAAAATGGTAATACTGCTAAGAATGACGAAAGGTGTCTTTAATGATGAAAAGAAAATTAATAACTTTTTCCCTATTGGGTTCCATATTCCTTGGCGGCTGCCAGGCAGGAGATCTGCCCTTTATGAAGAAAAATAAAGAGGAACAAGAGGAAAAACAAAGTAAATCGAAAACTGATCAAAAACAGGAAGACCTCCAGGCAAGCAGTGAAATGACGATTCCTGAAGGCTCTTATAATGTAACTAAAGAATTGAATGGGAAAAATGTGATTCAAAACTCTAATAATCTTCTTATTCTAGTGAACAAAGAATTTACACTTCCTAGAGATTATGCTCCCGCAGATTTAGTTAAACCTAATGTCAATTTTTCATTTCGAGAATCGGACGAAGAAAAATCATTTCTTAGACAAGAAGCAGCCAAAGCTCTTGAAGATATGTTTCAGGCAGCATTGGCAGATGGCATAGAACTATACGCGGTATCCGGCTACCGCTCTTACCAGCGACAGGAACTTTTGTTTGAAGCAGAGATTCAGCAGGTAGGCCGGGAAAAAGCTGTACAAGCTGTGGCATATCCAGGAACAAGTGAACACCAGACAGGGCTTTCCATGGACATATCCAGTAAAAGTTCAGATCTCCTGTTAACAGAATCCTTTGAATCCGTACCGGAAGGAATCTGGCTGGCGGAAAACGCCTACAAATTTGGCTACATCTTGCGGTATCCGAAAGGGCAGGAAAATAGTACAGGCTATCAATACGAACCATGGCACTATCGATACGTAGGAAAAGAAACAGCCAAAAACCTGCACGAAAAAAACTACACACTCGAACAATACTTCAAAACAGGAAAAAAAATATAAAATTTGATACAATAAGAAAAACGCAACGCCTTGGGGTGCGGTTTCCTTCCCATGGACTGATGGCTTATGACACGAGGGAGTCAGTTGGACAATAAGAAAAGCGGAAAACGGTCCGGGGCAAAGCGGATGTGCCTCTCGAGCAGGAGCGAAATATCTTCTTTGATTCTTTTATTCAAATGCAATTAAAAACAAAGACAAATAATATGGCACTAAGCTAGACGCACGGCATTTCAGCGGGCGCCGCAGCTGAAAACATATCATATGATAACTGTCCCTGAAAGTGGTGAAGGAAGTGGAACACGAAGAAAAACAGCAGGAAGATCAGCAAGAACAACCAGAGCAGAAACAAGAAAGTCACTCGAAATATATTCGAATGAAAAAGTTCCCTTTTATTATGGGGATATTTTTGCTGATTTTTGTTACAGCAGGCATCACATTGCTTGCCTTAACCTTTGGTGATGAAAAACAAGTTCAGCCAATAAGCAGGGAACGCCAGGAATTTGAAAAATTATATTCAACTTATGACACGTTAAACAAGGATTATTATACTAAAATTGATCAGGAGAAAATCATAGACGGTGCGATTAAGGGGATGATTAGTTCTCTTGATGATCCTTATACGGATTATATGGATGAAAAACAAGCAGAAAGCTTTCACGAGAATATATCATCGAGCTTTGAAGGTATCGGAGCAGAAGTCCAGCAGAAGGATAACCAAATTACGATTGTGTCTCCAATAAAAGGTTCCCCAGCGGAAAAGGCTGGAATCAAGCCGCGTGATATCGTTTTAAGTGTAAATGGCAAGAGTCTTGAAGGAATGAGTGCTAATGAAGCTGTTCTGTTGATCCGCGGGAAAAAAGGTACGAAGGTTAATCTGGTTATTCAGCGGGAAGGCAATACACAGCCCATTAATGTGACGATTGTCAGGGACACGATTCCGATTGAAACAGTGTATGCAAAAATGATGAAAGACAAAATTGCCCGAATCCAAGTCACAAGCTTCTCAGAAAGAACGGGCAGTGAATTGGAACAATCTATGAAAGAAATGAAGGCACAGGGGATGAAGGGAATGGTTCTTGATCTCCGTCAGAATCCAGGCGGTTTATTGGATCAGGCTATGAAAATTGCAAGTCTCTTTGTGCCAAAAGATGAGATAGTGTTCCAGGTTGAATACCGCAATGGTAAAAAGGAAATTGCTAAATCAGAAAACACAGGCGGAAAGCCCGAGTTTCCGGTTGTAGTATTAGTAGACGAGGGCAGTGCCAGTGCATCTGAAATAGTGGCTGCTGCTTTAAGTGAATCAGCTGATATACCTCTGGTTGGAGTTAAAACATATGGTAAGGGTACTGTTCAGACAACTGAGCAATTTAAAGATGGCTCCAACGTGAAATATACCATGGCTAAATGGCTTACTCCTGATGGCAATTGGATTCATAAAAAAGGCATTAAGCCGAACGTTGAGGCGAAGCTTCCTGAATATGCGAATCTGCCATTTATCTCACCTGATAAAGCTTTACGCATTAACAGTTCATCTGAAGAAGTAAAAGCTGGAGAAAAAATGCTTGCCGCCCTAGGATACAAACCAGGTACTGTGGATGGATATTTTGATCAAAACCTTCAAGGAGCTGTTAATCAATTCCAGAAGGATGTGAAACTGCAGCAGACTGGTACCATAGAAGGCAAAACAACTATGGCATTAATGGATAAAATAAGAGAAAAAATTCAAAAACATGATGTGCAGCTGGATAAAGCAATCGAAACAGTCAAGAAAGATTTATCCAAATAACGCTTGTTTTAAGACTCTGTCATTTGATGACAGAGTCTTTTTATTTCTGAGTTTCTCATATAAGAGGATGAAAACTTGAGGGCAGCAGGTATTTTCTTAGAGCAGATTTTTCAAGAATGCAGGCAAGTGACATGATCAAAACCCTTCTATGCAGCACTGATGTTTAATTTCGAGTCATTCAAGCGGTTGATGAGGGACAAAATGCCTTAAGTGGAGAAAAGTCCTTCATCCGGTTAATGAAGGACAAATATGCCTTAAGTGGATTAGAGAAAAGTTCTACATACAATGATGAAGGACAAAAAGCCTTACGATTAGAAAAAAGCCCCTCATCCAGCAGCGGCTGACCCCTTTTAGCAGCAATTAAAATCTATATTACAAAAAAGTATAGAAGGTATGGTACTATTTAAAGATAAATGAAGAGCTAAAGGTGAATAAATGATGAAAAAAATAGATGTATTTATATTAAGCGGTTTTTTAGGCAGTGGAAAAACTACATTGCTTGGCAATATTATTAAACAGGAAAAAGCAGCTGAAAGGCGGATTGCGGTCCTCATGAACGAGCTTGGCCGGATCTCGCTTGATTCGTACTTGATTGAAGAGGGAATCCCATTGAAGGAGCTGTACGACGGTTGTATTTGCTGTACTCTGCAGGATAAGGTGGAGGTTCAGCTTCATGATTTATTAGCAGATCCCAACCTGGATGCTATCTATATAGAGACCACTGGAGCAGCACATCCAGTTGAAGTTCTTGATGCCATCATGTCTCCTCTGTTAGCTGATAAACTAAATTATAAAGGGATCCTGACGGTGGTTGACCTTCTTCGCTGGAGCAGCAGGGATACTTTAAGTCCGCAGATCCGTCAGCTGCTGCTGGAGCAAATTTATCATGCGGATCTCATTCTGCTAAATAAAACCGATCTTGTGAGTGAACTTGAAGCAGCACAAAGGCTGTTTGAAATTCAATCATTAAATTCGAAAGCCTCTATATTACTAACGAAGAATGCGGAAATGTCTTTAAAACAAATTAGTCAAATGAATTTACATCCGAAAGAAGAACATTCCATGGCGAACATGGGTCATCAGCTCAAGCTGCAAACCATTTTATATGAATTTACAAATGAAATCAGCCAGACATCTTTTGAAGACTGGATTAAAGAGCTGCCTCAAACCGTTTACCGGATGAAAGGTTTCATACAGCTAAAGCAATATCAGAAACCTGTATTGTTTCAATATTCATATGGGACTCCTTTATATATGCCTCAGGAAATGAAGCTCCCGTTAAAACTGGTGATAATAGGAGAGGAATTAGATACTGAAAGAATTCATCAAAACCTTCAGAAGATAGAAAATCAATCCTGAGCTTCTGAATAGCAGATAGTTTGTGATTTTTTAAAGTAGGGAATAACTGAAATATGCTCTATAAAAGGAGGTATTCTTGTATGCCCTGGAATAAAAATGACTACCCGAATTCCATGAAAAATCTAGATGCACCTGTAAGGGAAAAAGCTATTGAAATAGCAAATGCCCTTTTAGAGGAAGGCTATGAAGATGGACGTGCAATCCCAATTGCCATTGATAAGGCAAAAGAGTATGTTAAAGACCATGAAGCTTCGAGCAAAAAGGAAAAATAGTTTTTCAAATATATTTCAATAAATATAGATCCGGCTATTGGCCGGGTTATTTTTTTGTTACTATTAAGAGAAATATCATTGGGCTTTTTGAAGGGAAGATAAATCTTGAGGAAAGATAAAATAAACGAATTAGTTGCCTATCATAGGAATTTTTATAGAACGATAAGAAGCGAGCTTCAGCACATATATGGAAATGCGATTAATGGAAATGAATTTAGTGTGTTAAGATTTTTATATATTGCAGGACCCCAAAAGGCATCAGCTATTTCCCAGGATCTGAAAGTATCAGCCAGTCACATCACCAATGTGACCGATATACTTGTCAAAAAGGGGTATATTACAAGAAAAAGAACGGATAATGACCGCCGTATCGTCAAAATAGCTCTAACTAAAGAAGGAGAAGAGCTATATCAGGAAATGGCCGAAAAGAGGTCAGTTTACTTTAACGATCGGTTTAAAATCTATTCCGAAGACGAACTTAATACTTTTATTCAATTATATAAAAAGATGGAGCAGTAGTCAGTTGTTTAATTAAGTGCTCCCAAATATAAACGCTGCTCGCAAAATACAACTACGATTTTTGTTGAATCTAAAAAAAGGCCTGTCTGCTGATCAGGCCTTACATTGTATTCAAGGCTGCTGTTTCATAGCGCCAAAAGCGGCAAAAGTGGCTTCATCTCCGACTGAACCGCATGTTCCGCATTGAATTTTAAATTGTGGTCCATTGTACCGGAAATGAAAGGGACTAAGATTCTCGCTTGCAATCTCTTCCAGCAGGTTTCCGGAAACAGGGTCGATTTTTACATACGAAGGAATTTGTTCAATGAAATTAAAGCGTGATCTGTTTGTTTTACAATTTGGACATCTATATGGCCGCGGCATAAGCTACCTCCAAGTGTCTTTTTAACTTGTAGTATTTGTTTTTAGGGACAGAGATATGCACTAACAAAATAAATTGGATTGGAGAAATAAAATGGAAGAAATGGGATCCTATAAGCGACTATTAAACAGCTACTTGTCTCTTTGGAATAATCGCAGCTATCAAAACGGCAGCGGGAGTGAGGAAGAACAACTAGTGGAATTGGTGAAGCGGGAGTTATTAGATGAGAATTCCCATCCAAGAATTAGAAAGACTAAGCACGAGAAATTCTATCTAAGTACCTCAAGAATTATTGAATCTGATTTAGATGACTCTGCCAAGGTAGCATTAATTCGGCTGTATACAGAACTATTCAATGACATTTAGACTGAAGGACAGGACAAAAAAAGATCTTTTATCAGGAATGCCCTTATTCTATTATGAAATATTCTTTATCTTTTGTAATATAAATGAAATATAGATTACAGGAGAGGCTCCTTTAAAAAACTGTCAATAGTAGTTTTATAGCAGGTATTGGTATAACCTCTATAACTGTCCAATATAAGATATTTTTAAGAAATAGGCCAAGATTAACCAAAGTTAGTAAAACCCTTTATATTAAAGGGTTTTTTTGTTCTGTGTAAATAGTCCGAACTATAATATACCCATATATGATCGATTTCAAACCAATTGGTAAAGAGTGGGGCAAATATTACATAAATTCCGTGTTATGATGATTTTGCAAGAGAGACAAACAAATATACAGCACCTAAGGGAGGAAATAATAGAATGAAAAAGAAATTCCTATTATCAATCGCAGCAGCTGCAGCTGTTACATTTTCTGGAGCAGCAACTAAACAAGCGGATGCATCTACAATTACTTATGCAAAACCAACAGTTATGCAATTTAATAACTATCAAGACTTTAATAACTATGTAAAATCTTATCTAGCAAAATACAATGTTAATTGCAACATTGCACCAGCACCAGCTAAGCAAGCGGCACCAGCACCAGCTAAGCAAGCGGCACCAGCTAAGCAAGCGGCACCAGCGCCAGCTAAGCAAGCGGCACCAGCTAAGCAAGCGGCACCAGCGCCGGCTAAGCAAGCGGCACCAGCTAAGCAAGCGGCACCAGCTAAGCAAGCGGCACCAGCACCAGCACCAGCTAAGCAGGCAGCACCAGCACCAACAGCTTCTACTGGACAGTTAAGCGCTTATGAGCAAAAAGTGGTTGAATTAACAAATGCTGAACGTTCTAAGCAAGGACTTGCTGCACTAAAAGCTGATGCAGAACTAAGTAAAGTAGCTCGTGTTAAATCTCAAGATATGCATGATAAAAACTACTTCGATCACAACAGCCCAACTTACGGATCTCCGTTTGATATGATGAAGAAATTCGGCATTACTTATAAATCAGCTGGAGAAAACATTGCTCAAGGGCAGCCAACTCCAGAAGAAGTAGTAAAAGCATGGATGAATAGCTCAGGCCACCGTGCTAACATCTTAAACAGCGGTTATACTCACATCGGTGTAGGCTATGTAGCAGATAAGCACTACTGGACACAACAATTTATCTCAAAATAAGCCTTATTTAAAGAAGGACTAAGTCTATGATATGGACTTAGTCCTTTTTCTATCCTTCAGATACATCAATCTGGGAAAACTGCAGATCCTGGCTTTTTTGTATTCTGATTTCTAGGATGCCTTCTTTATATACGGCATGAGCTCCTTTTTTCTTAACAATTGCAGGCAGAGTGATTACTTCCCGTTCCTTCTTGCCAGGCAGCCCTTCCAAGAACACTTGATTTGAGGTGTGAAAGATTTTTATCTCTTTTAATTGATCTGCATCTTTTACTTGAATTCTAATAAAGACATGTTCATGGGTTTCAAATACAGCTAAACCTTTATTGTTACCGATCATAGAAGTTCCAGGCGCAGGAGACATAAAACTGAAGGCAGGGTTTGTTGGTTGTTCTGAGAAAAATTTTTGGGTCTGAGGAATAAATTGGGAGAAAAATTTTTCGATATACGGTTCCATATCGTTTAAATTCAATTTTCCCAGCATTTCACCAGCATTCTTGTTAAATGGAAAAAGCAAATTCCATGGAGACATCGTTGTTCTCCTTCCTATAACGTAAGCAGATTTAGTTATACATCATATGCAGACGCCTGCCCAATCGTTATTATAATTCTTGCTGATCACTCTTCTTTTAAAAGTAGGCTCAGTTAAAGCTCAATGTAGGTTTAGGCACTATGTTGATTGGAACGGAAACGCGAGACTCCTCGAAAATGTAGTCGCATTTACTTCGTGCGGTGTTAATTCGAGGAAGCTAATTCAATGTCATGCGGGAAAAGCGAGTCAAGGGAGACCCCGCAGGCGCGTCATGCGCCGAGAAGGCTCCGAGACCGCCCGTGGAAAGCAAGCACCGATCGAAGTACAGGAAACAAATGATAAATAAAGAGCCTGCCTAATGGGAGGCTCTTCTTATGATACTTTCTCTGTCTCGGAGTATTTCCTGCGCTGAACAGAAATGAGCCGGAAGGAAAGGGTAGTAGCTCCAGCTGCAAGGCCGGTAATTAATCCAATCCAATAGCCAAAAGCTCCAAATGGGGTATAGACTGCAAATAGGTAACCAGTCGGCAGGCCGATGACCCAGTACGAAATTAATGACATAAATAAGGTTACATTAACATCCTTGTAGCCTCTAAGTGCTCCCTGAATGGGCGCCTGAAGAGCATCTGACAGCTGAAAGAACAAAGCGAAAATTAAAAAATGCGAGGTCAAGCGCAAGACTTCCGGGTCATTGGTATAGAGTGAAGCGATTTGTTCCCTTAAGGCAAAGAGGACAATGCCGCATAAAAAGGCTAAGCCAACTGCAGTGCCTATTCCAATATAAGCATATTGCACCGCATCTTTTATCCGTCTGGCCCCCGCTTCAAACCCTACAACAATGGTTAAGCTCATGGATATAGATAAAGGAATCATATAAAGAAATGAAGCAAAATTTAATGCAGCCTGGTGTGATGCGATAATGGTAGTGCTATAGTTGCTCATCAACAGTGTGACTGCTGAAAAAATGCTTGTTTCAAAGAAAATGGAAAAACCAATCGGTACACCGATTTTTAAGATAGAAAGCCATTCTTTAATTGAAATGGGATAAAAAACTTTTAATACTCTATATGAAGTGAAAGGTGTATTGCGATAAATAACTAGTATGGCCACAATAGTAATAATCCAGTAAGTAATGGCGGATGCATAGCCTGACCCAACGCCGCCAAGCTCGGGAAAACCAAAGTTTCCGAAAATAAGCACATAGTTCAAAACAACATTAATAGGCAGTGAAAGCATTGTAATGAACATAGAAACCTTTGTCTGGCCAAGAGCGTCCATATAGGCTCTTAAAGCGTTATAAACAAATAGGGGCACTATCCCGTAAGATAAGGCACACAGAAAATCGTGGGCAATAGTTCGGACTTCATTGGTTAATTTCATAACATTTAGAACTGGATTAAGAATAAGCGAACCCGCCAAAATGACAAAAAGGGCCATGAAAAAGGAAAGATAAATTCCCTGTGTGACAGAATAGGGTACATCCTTATATTTTTTTGCACCTACCTGCTGAGCGACTATAGGTGTAATCGCAAGCAAAATTCCACTGAGCCCGGTAAAAACCGGTGTCCACAATGAGCTTCCGATCGCTACACCCGCAAGATCGGAGGGACTCGCATTTCCTGACATCATCGTATCGAAAAAAGTCATGGAAAACAGACCTAGCTGCGTTAATAAGATTGGCAGCAAAATATTAATAAACTGCCTTATTTTTTCTTGTCTGGTGAATGTCTGGATCATAAATTACCTCTATTTGATAAATTTGCATGAATGAGAACGATTATAGCACAATTTTCTTGTTTTAAGCGATAAAATGTATGTAGATAAGTATTCAATAACTATTAAAAGTGGGTATAACATGAAAAGAAAAATTGTATTTACAGGTGGAGGGTCTGCCGGGCATGTGTCAGTAAATGCTGCCTTAATTCCAGAATTCCAGAAAAAGGGGTGGGACATCTTTTATATAGGATCTTACGAAGGAATCGAAAGATCCATCATTAACACAAATTTTCCTGAAGTGAAGTACCTTAGTGTACCTGTCGGAAAATTAAGGCGGTATTTTGCCTGGAAGAATCTTAGTGACCCTATACTGGTCATCAAAGGATTTCTAGAGTCGAGAAGTATTTTACAAGAAATAAATCCTGATTTTATTTTTTCAAAAGGAGGATTTGTTTCAGTACCAGTAGTCTCTGCAGGCAGATCTTTAAAAATTCCGGTCATCATTCATGAATCAGACTATACACCTGGCCTTGCAAACAAACTGGTCTTTCCTTTTTCAAAAGCGATATGCACAACCTTTAAGGAAACCGGGCAGTTTTTAAAAGGCAGTAAGAGCCTCCATGTTGGCGCTGTCCTAAGAGAAGGCATTTTCCAAGGAGAAGCGCGTAAGGGTCTTGAAATATGTGGATTCACTGGCTTAAAGCCCATTTTAGCTGTAATGGGGGGAAGCCTGGGCTCAGCTAAAATAAATAAATTGATCGAGCGTAATCTTCCAGTGCTTTTGGAAAAGTATGATATTATTCACTTTTGCGGGAAGGGAAATATAAATGAAGCACTGAGACAAGCCGGATATGCACCTTTTGAATTCGTCAACAAAGGTTTGTTTGACTTAGTTACTGCTTCTTCAGTAGTTGTTTCCCGTGCAGGGTCTAATTCTATTTTTGAATTCCTTGCACTAGAAAAGCCGATGCTTCTAATCCCGCTGAGTTCAAAAGCATCGAGAGGAGACCAGATTATTAACGCAAAAAGTTTTGAAAAGGCCGGTTATAGCAGGGTCATTGAGGAAGAACAGCTAACAGACGAATTGTTTTTGAAGGAAATAGCTTATCTTGCACAAAATAGAGAACAAATACAAAATAGGATGTCTCGGAATAAAGAATTTAAACGTTCAAATGAAATGTATGAGCTGCTCGTAAAGCAGATTGACAAAATCTCAGCAGCTCAATAATAAAGAGGGGGGCCGGCTCAGCGTTAAAATCCAAGATTCTTTCGTGAAACCAAGCCAATCCAATCCTGCGCGATAAATCCCATTCTTAGCTAAACAATAGTTATTTTTTTCTTCCTTCTATCATAGTCTCATAATAGTCAAGCTGATAGGGGGAAGCAGTATGGCATATACATATTCAAAAGGCTGGTTTATTCAACAATTAAAAGAAATGGGTGTTTCAAAACATCCTGTGGAAAGAAAAAAACTGGAGTTGTACCGAACGCACATTCTGAGAAATCTGTACTCAGAGCTGGGAGAAAAAAAGAGACAGGATTAGAAACCGAAAAAAGGGCGGTATCGAAGTTCAAATGACTTCAATACCGCCTTTTTGTTCTGGTAAAACCATATGTTCTTGTTATGCTTCAAGAAGCTGCTGATCGGAATCTCCAGCTTGATTATCCTGCCGCAGCATGTGGAAAGTATATAAATCCTTGGAGATTTCAAATAGATCAAATATAACTTCAGGAGAGTTTAATTTATCATATAAATGTTTACGAGTTTCGTTAGCCAGCATAGCATAAGGAAGTTTCTTAGCTGCATGTACAGAGCGCTGGTTAAGCTTCCGGATTCTTAGAAAAATATGGTCCACTCCGAGTTCATAAAAAACTTCGTTGAAGAAAGCTTCTTTTGCGAGCTTGTTGTATCCTTTGCCGTGGTAATCTTTACCTAGCCAGGTGCCGAGAAATCCGGCGTTTTCTTCTATATCGAACAGAGAAATGGTCCCGATCGGGGTACCCCATTCATCTGTAATGGTCCGGGAAATCAGCTCGCCGCGTTCTTCTGCTTCAATAGTTTGCTTTGTAACGAATAAGTATTCGTCATACGATTGGACTTTTTGGCGTACAAACGGGAAAACATCCGGATGGGTCATTAATTCATAAAGAGCATGGCAGTCTGTTAACTCTCTTTTTTTAAGCATTGAACAATCCCTCCGTCTTCTGAGGGCAGATTTTGCTCTTTGAGCCCACCCTCGAAATTTTTCAACAAATTCAGCATTAAAAAATTTCGGGGTGGGAATCGAACCCACTAGAACCGGACGCACCGATGGCTCACCATTTGCCTTCCCTAGCGAGGCATGATTAACGAACAAGCGTTAATTCGCCTCATAAATCGGACAGTTAACTGTCGGTGTAAGGCATAAAGTAAAATACCATACGAACGTATAATACTAGAAAAAAGTAAAAAAGAAAATAGGAATTTTAACTATTTTTTTCGTCAAATTTCATTTTCTTTTTTAAAGACGATTCTGCCATCTATCATCGTGAATAAAGGCTTGGATAGAAAATGGAAGGGATGGTGGGACCATAGGGTAAGATCAGCATCCTTTCCCGGTTCAATGCTTCCGATACGACTTTCAAGACCCAGATTTTTGGCAGGAAGAATCGTGATTCCCTCTATAGCTTTTTGTTCGGACAGCCCTTCCCGTACCGCAATGGCAGCACATATATTTAAATAGTGAATGGGAGTATAGGGGTGGTCTGTAGTTATCGAAACCTCTACACCATGCTTAGTCAAAATATCATAAGTACTCCAGCTTTTATTTTTCAGCTCTACTTTAGACCTTCTTGTCAGGGTAGGGCCGACTGAAACCATTAAGCCGAGCGGAGATAGTTCTTCAGCAATCAAATGCCCCTCTGTACAATGTTCAATTCTTAAGTCTAAGTCAAATTCTTCGGCAAGGCGGATTGCAGAAATAATATCATCAGCGCGATGGGCATGTATCCTGACGGGTAATTCCCTTTTAAGGGCCTTCACTAAAGGAGCTGCCCTCATAGAATCAGGATTGTCACAATACTTTGCTGCATTGAACGTTTCGCGCAACATCCCCATGATTCCCATTCGGGTAATGGAGTCTTTATTCGAATTGCTATGAGTCCTTTTGGGATTTTCCCCCAGTGCAATCTTAAGTCCGGCAGTTTCATTTATAATCATGTTTTTAATATTTTTGCCAAATGTTTTGATAACCGAAGTGGTGCCTCCTATAACATTTGAGCTGCCTGGCATAACATGAGCAGTAGTGATGCCGTATTTGATAGCTTCAGTAAAAGCTTGATCAAGAGGATAAACTCCATCCAAAGCCCGGATATGGGGAGTCATAGCTTCAATAGATTCATTAGCATCATTGCCCGCCCAGCCGGTGCCTTCATCATATAGCCCTAAGTGGGTATGGACATCAATAAACCCAGGAAACAGATAAGCCTTTTTGCAATCAATGAATTCGATGGACGGGTCTAAAACCTGTTTCTCCAATCCAAAACCAACATCTTTGATAAGTCCATTTTCTATCAGGACATCAGCCCCCAGAAGCGGCGGGCTGGTTACCCCATGCACAAATGCATTTTTTAATAATATTTTTTTCATACAGGCGTCCTCTCTGTGTAGATTAACATCAATGAAGATCTGATGCGGAAATTTTAAATATGCAAATCAACTGTGACATATATTAAACAGTACAAAATAAAAAAAGTTTACTTAAAATAGTAGTTTATGTGACAGTTCCTCTCTCAATAATTCTAGTTAATCGACATAAATCCTTTTACAATGGCAAATTGATATAAAAAAATTCACAAGTAAGAATTGTTAAGCGTGAAATTTGTTGGAATTTTTGTTGTTTCATTTATTGGAAATGACGGTATAAAAAGGTTAAATACTAGTAGATAAAATTTTTTCCTTTTCGATTGAAGCATAAAAAATAAAGGGAGTGTTTAGATTATGGTAATCAAAGCTGGAAGCTGGAGAATGCTGACTCTTCAAGATAAAATGTTTATACTGAGAGCAATTAGTGATCGGTCCAAGCGAAAAAAACAGGAAGGAATGGAGAATTTATGACAAGTTAAAGGTGACTGATAAGTCTAATTGAGGGTTTATCGGTCATCTTTTTGCTTGTGCCGCTACAACTCCAATATGTTTTGGGTTCAAATCGTTTAATCAGCTTAAATGGATTGCCGGCAGCATTTAACCATATGTGCCAGAGATATAATGATATCCAGTGAGGAACACGATTTGGTATGTATGTAGAAAAAAGAATGTCCCTGGCTGTGTCTAAGGCGGTAGCTTTTAACCAGTTAACTTCTTTATGTATTCAAGTGAAAATAGGTGGTGCCGGCCTTAACGAAAAAACACGCCTTCTGCTGTATTTGCACTACGAAGCGCTGCGTAAATCTGTTATTTATCAGTGCTGGGCACCCACAAATTGTAAAAAATGGATTCAAATCTCCTCATAAAGTGACTAGACCTGCTTCTTAACCACGGCTAATCTTTCCCCTGTCAAACTCATCCTTCTAAAAAAATTTTCTGCACATATAATCTTTTCTTCCACACTATAAATAAAAGAAGTAGTTTTTTTTATGCGGAATAAAAGGGGCTTTTTAATGAACATCCAAAATTATTATAAAACTTCCTCAAGAATTAATTTCTATACCTCATGGGTTTCATTAGTGTTTGCTGCTGCATTTTTTGTGTTGCATATAACAAAAATAATCAACGGAAATATCCTTTATATAACCGGACCCTTTCTCCTAATAAGCTTAGCAGCTTTTTGGCGTTCTAGAATAAATGAAAACAGAGGAAGAGAACTTTACTGTTATTCTTCGTCGTTAGGTTTGTTTGAAGAAAGCAATATTCTATTAGCCTTCATGCCTGCACCTACCCTTAGAATCCTGCTTTTTGAACCTGGAGGAAATGTAATAGGAGAAATTAGAGATATGAATATGAAAAGCTATTTGTGGTTCATACCATATCCATTCACCGGGCTTATTCCAAGGCGGTATGGCCTTTATGACAGCAATGGAAGTCTCATTTCAATGTATACAGTGAAGGGGATTTTTACTGAAAAAATGGTCATCCAGAATAAAAATGGCGCAATTATTGGAATATATAAGGAGGGAGCACCCGAATCTGCCTTTAAGATGCAGGGGATGGTTTTTGATAGCAGCCAGAATCCATGGATTCCTCTTAGGACAGAAGCGTGGCAGAACGGTTTTACATTGGAAAATTGTGACGGAAAGAAAATTGGTTCTTTGCAAAAGGGGATTATGCCGCTGGAATGGGGAGCTAGATTTAAAGAACCTAATACACCGGTCTTAAGGTTCCAGGAGCTTGCGGAGGAATCAGAAAAAATTGCAGCATTTGGTATTTGTGCTTCTATTTTTAATAGTGAATCAAACTGAATGCGTTTTGCTGTCCTTTTTAATATATTATTTGGTATAATTTTAAAAAAAACAACAGATGAGGTTACTATGTCACTCTTAAAAGAAATATTAAATCATAATGAACAATTCGTAGAAAAGAAAGAATATGAAACATTCCAGACAGACAAGTTTCCAGATAAAAAGCTTGTCATTTTAAGCTGTATGGATACTCGATTGGTTGAATTGCTCCCTAAAGCTCTGAACTTTAAAAATGGGGATGTTAAAATAATAAAAAATGCAGGCGCTGTGATCGCCCATCCCTTCGGATCTATTGTCCGTTCATTGATTGTTGCCGTGTATGAGCTTGGAGCTGAGGAAATTATCGTAGTAGGCCACCATGACTGCGGAATGTCAGGGATGGACCCGCAAAGAACTATTCAATCGATGAAGGAAAGAGGAATTTCCGAAGATACCCTGAGTACCCTCGAGCACTCAGGTATCAATCTGCATACATGGCTGGAAGGGTTTAAAGATGTAAGCCAAAATGTTGCTCATAGTGTTTCCATTATTCAAAATCATCCTTTGATGCCTAGAGAGGTGCCGGTCCATGGGCTTGTTATCGACCCAGGTACTGGAAAACTTGATGTAGTAGTGAATGGGTATAAGTAAAGAATTAAGCCAGGGACCGATGTAATCTGTTCCTGGTTTTTTATGTATGGGGTTAAGTTGTTACAAACTAATAGTGAAATTCATAAGATTAAAATATTCATCTTTAATTAACGGCAGTTTATAGGATAAACAATAGTTAGGAACTTTTTTAGCGCATTTGTGCGGTTTCATGTAAATTGCTTTAGCATAGACGCAGTCCCTGATTCATGAGGATGTGAACCATTTTATAGGTGTTATTTTAATGTAAAGGGGCAAAATTATCTTTGGAGGGGTAATTGGATCTTTATGCGGGAAACAAGCGTTATTTGGGGATTTGGATTGGAACCCCTTGATCCCAATAACAAAACCCCTAAAGATTCGGTAAAACCTTTTCACGCCTATTACTGCTAAACCTTTATAAATAGTATGCAAGCTGCCAGCCCATGACTTATAAGAATGGTTTTTGAGGTTTGATATACCGCCGCAGTTCAATAACGAGCATCTTCAAGACTGAACCTGGGAGCCCTATTCCACTTAAGTCCTCAGGAATAGGATATATACCAAATTCATTTAACTTTACCCTGATTTTGCCTTTCCATAAAAGCTGCTTGTCTTTTGTATAAATTCCCGTCTTCACAGCTGCAATTTTTGTTATTTGATCTTCTTGTAGATTGGAAATCTCCTCAATAAAGAAATCAAATAAATAAGTGGAATTTTTCCAGGTGGAATACACTTTCAAACAAACACACTTCCTTTTCGAAGGGAGTTTTTTCTTTTATAATAGTATCATGAATAGAGATTAGTAAAATAATTGGATGTAATAAGCCATAATTTTATGACTGCTCATATTATGGAAGATACCGGAGGAGAGTTTTTATGAATATTGAAATAATAAAATGCCATGGATCGGGGAACGATTTTATTCTTATAGATGAAATGGACACTTTACTGCCTTTGACGGAGGACGAGAGAGCAAGTCTGGCGGTAGCTATATGCAGCCGGGGCAGTGAAATTGGAGGCGACGGAATTCTATTTGTACAAGGCAGTGCCCATGCTGATGCTAAAATGCGAATTTTTAATTCAGACGGTTCTGAAGCTTCCATGTGCGGAAATGGACTCCGCTGTGTCGCCAGATATGCATGTGAGAAATTAGGCAGTGATAAACTGGTCATTGAAACAATGAAGGCAGATTTAGAGGTAGAAAGAACGGAAGATATATTTGATGGAATTCCCACCTTTAGAGTGGAAATTTCACCAGTATCCTTCCAGCTGAAGGATTTGCCGCTTCATTTAGAACAGGACGTTTTACTTAACGAGAAAATACCCCAGCTTTCCAATGACCTGTATTTTACAGCAGTTGCCGTTCCTAACCCACACCTCATCGCCATTGTGGATCAAGGAATCCTCGCTTCGGATGTCCAGGAAACCCTTTCGATTGGGGTAAACAAACCAAACACATTGTTCCCGGACGGTGTAAATGTCAGCTTTGTTCGCCTGCTGGAAAAGAATCATATTTTTGTGCGAACGTTTGAGAGAGGTGTTGGGTACACCAACGCGTGCGGAACGGCCATGTCAGCTTCCAGCCTTGTTACCTGCCTGCATGCAGGGAATGAGCCTGAAAAAGAAATCTCTGTTTATAATAATGGCGGAAAAGTGAAATGTGTGGTTCACCATATGGATGGAGAAACAAAAATAGATTTAATCGGAAATGGCACGTATGAATACAAGGCAGCCCTTCAGTTCGATTCAATGGATTTCACTTCAGTGGCAGTTCTTAATAAAGAGGAATTTAATACAGAAAAGGAGCTGTATGCCAAGCTGCAGGATGAGGTTGCTGCCTATTTAACTTCCTTTAACTAATTAACTTTAAAAGGCTTAACACAGAAGTTGTCATCTGGTTAAGCCTTTTTAAGCGGTTGGCTATGTTAAAGTTCATTGTTGATATTCGTACTATGTTGATGGGAGATAATGGCGCGAGACTCCTGCGGGAAAAGCGAGTCAAGGGAGACCCCACAGGCGTTTCACGCCGAGGAGGCTCCCGGACCGCCCGCGGAAAGCGAGTGGCAGGAACGGAAATCAACAGGCTAGTTTAACAGAGCTAAGCGGTTTTATAATTTGCCTCCGGATTTTAAAAACTCGATGATGTCATGGAATGGTTGTTTTCCCCTCGCTTCATCATAGCCTTTAAAAGGACAGCCTGTTGTTCTGATCCGGTCTGGAACGGTTTGGATCGTATAATTACGAATATCTAGATTTTCATTTACTTCATCCCAGAAAAGCGGGGTAGCTACACCCCCAAAACTATTTGCCCTGGCTGAATAGGGAGCAATAATCGTTTTGCCTGGTGCATGCTGTACAAAATCAAGATAAAGCCGGTCTTCTCTTTGTTTTTTCATGCGTTCGACCGTAAACTCATCAGGATACATATTGATTAAAATGCTGGCTAAGAAATTAGTAAACAACCTGGTATCCTTATAGCTGAAAGTATCCTTTTGCAAAGGAATATGCAGCTGGATTCCTCTATTACCGGATGTTTTAATAAAAGAAGTTAGATGAAGCGAATCCATTACTCTCTTGATTTCCAATGCAGCTTTAACAGCCAGCTTAAATTGCTCAGGCTCTGCCGGGTCCAGATCCAGAACTAGCTCATCTGGATTCCGGCTTCCAGCTTCCTGGAATGGTATATGAAATTCTATGGAAGCAAGGTTTCCGAGCCATAATAATGTATCCATAGTATCACAAATAATATATTTGATATCCCCCTCGATGGTGGTTTTAACAAAAGCTGGTGCATAATCAGGGACATTTTTTTGGAAAAACCTTTCCTCCAAAATTCCGTCAGGGTACCTGATAACAGTCAAAGCTTTGTTTTTGCAAAATGGCAGAAGCCAGGAAGATACTGTTTGCAAGTAGGCCAAAAATTGAACTTTTGAAGCTCTTAATTCTTTGCTGTCCCAGAGCAGCTTTCCGCGGTTTGAAACTTTAATTTTTTCAGGAAAATGATAAGAATCCTCAATAAAGGCCTCCCAGGTACAATCCTTTGGTTCTGTGTCGAGCAGGAACGTTTCAAAATGCGGTTCCCTTAGTTCGTTTTCATACAAATGCAGGTATTTTACCGCCGCACATATTGATGGAGGTAGATAGTAAAAATCATTGTCTTCATATTGAAAGTTGCTTTTAAATATAGTCTCCAGTGTTCTTTTTTGTTCCTTCGTAAATCCGTCTTTTACAGTACCAATAGCGACTGTTTTCGATTCTTTGTAAAGTCCTATTTGAAAATATTGATTAGATTTATGATAAGCAAGAAAAAAACAGGATACCGTCTTTTTATTCTTAATCTTTACCCATTGGGAACTTCTTTTTGCCGAAATATACCTGCTGTCTTTGTGTTTAGCGATAAGACCTTCCCCATCATATAAAAGAATATTCTCCCACAGGGCATCGGCGTTTTTTGTTGCAGGAATATATTGAATGATTTTCTCAGATAAGGGCTCAGGCTCAAGAGGCCATTCTAAACTGCTGAAAAGGGTTTTCAATATGGTTTTTCGTTCGGAGAAAGGCAGCGAGGTCATATCTTTACCGGAAGTCATTAGGACATCGAAAACCATAAGGCGGCATGGAGAAACTTTGGAAATGGCATTTATTTTTGTTTTTGTACGTATTCTCCCTCTCAGCTGAATACTTTCAAAATGACCCTTTAATTGATTTTCCAGCCAGACTAATTCGGCATCAAGAGAAAGGGGAAGGTATGGTTCTAACAGATCTTTATTTTCCATAATAAAATCGGCCAGCTCCGGAAATTGCGGCATGAGCGGCTTGTTATTTCTGCTGGTTAGTTCAATGTTATCCATGGAAATATCTAAGATGGCACGAAAACCATCATATTTCACTTCATAAAACCATTCTGGCCCCTTTGGGATTTCTTGGGCCGGAGTAAGAAGCATCGGTTTCAATCTCCTTCTTCCTTTCTATCCATATTACCTGCTGGGTATTTTTTCTACCAGCGGCTTTTCTGTCAACTGTTCCATGCCTTACATTGATATTAGAATCTCCAAAAATAATCAATCAATGATTACCAATATTGTGCTCGTATTCTTCCTTGAACAGAGGAAACATTAATAAAAAACAGCGCAGGTGAAAAGAATGCATACAATATGGAAAGGAAGCATCAGCTTCGGACTTGTTAATATACCGATCAGATTACATTCAGCTACAGAAGATAAAGACATTTCGCTCCGGACACTTCATAAAGAGTGTCATACTCCAATTAAGTATGAGAAGGTGTGTCCAGTCTGCAACAAGCAGGTTGAAAAAGAAGAGCTTGTAAAAGCGTATGAATATACAAAAGGGAAGTTTGTTGTGGTAGACGATAAAGAGCTGGAAGAGCTGAAAAAGGCAAATGAAACGAAAGCAGTGGAAATTGTCGATTTTGTCAAAATAGAAGAAATCGATCCTATCTACTTTATGAAGAGCTATTATCTATCTCCCAATGAGGGAGGAGTTAAAGCTTATACATTACTTCGTAAAGCTCTTCAAGAGTCGCAAAAAGTCGGGATTGCAAAAATTGTGATCCGCTCTAAGGAACAGCTGGCAGTAGTCAGGGTATTTGAAAACACACTCCTGATGGAAACCATCTATTTTCCAGATGAAGTAAGGTCTGCAGGAGACGTACCCAATGTTCCAGCTGAGGAGGATATATCAAAAAGAGAGCTGGACACCGCAATCATGCTAATAGACCAGCTCACCACTGAGTTTGAGCCGGGCAAATATCATGATGCTTACCGGACAGCTTTAATGGAACTTATTGAATCTAAGAAAAATGGGAAGACCGTCACACCTAAAGAACGAGATGTTCCAGAATCAAATGTTATGGACCTTATGGCAGCTTTACAGGCTTCCATCGACAAAACGAAAGGCCCCGCAAAAAAACCAGCAGCAAAGAAAAAAAGGGCCGCACCGGCCAAAGAGAAGAAAAAAGCGTAGCACTCAAAACCCGGCATCTGCCGGGTTTTATTAAGTATGTGCGGACTCATAATATTGGACTCCCCTTGTGTTTTAAGGTATATTTCAGGGACTGAAAAAACAATGGACAGGTGATCACATGAATGAACAGAAGAAGTCTATATTAACAATCAGCCAAATTCTATACATTCTATTTGCGGCAATCATGATTATTGGATGTTCGGCCATTTTTATTGCAATAAGCAAAGAGTTAAACCGGAATGAACTCATCTGGTTTGATCAGCAATTTATTGATATGATACAAGGAATGATCTCGAATGAGGCAACTGTCATTATGAAATTCTTCACTTTTGGTGGATCTGTTTTATTTATTAGCATTGGTGTTCTTATACTTTTCATTTTGTTAATATGTTTAAAAAAGCCAAGGTACGCTCTTTATTTAATTCTATCATCTGGACTCGGCGGTCTGTTCAATTACTTTTTAAAATGGCTTTTCAAACGGGAAAGGCCGAGTATCCTGCCATTAATTCAGGAGCATGGCTTCAGCTTTCCAAGCGGACATTCAATGGGATCCTTTATTTTTTATGGCTCATTGGCCGTAATTGTAGCAAAATTATCACACCGGAAGGCGATGAACTGGGCAGCTGGAATTTCTTTTGCCATTGTTATCCTGTTGATTGGAATAAGCCGGATCTATCTAGGTGTACATTATCCCAGCGATGTGATCGCCGGGTTTGCTGCCGGCGGAGTGTGGCTGACAGTCTGCGGAGTGGGGCTGAATTATTATGAATTCCGCCAAAAAGTCATACATAACAAAATAGCCGTACTGCGTCAGAAATAAATAAGAATCCATACAGCTGTCTCTCTGGCTGTATGGATTTTTTCTGCAGCTAGAATAAATGACTTGTTTATGTAATAAAGGGTAATAAGAAGAAAAAAGCTCTTATTCAAAAAACTGGCTTTTTCATTCTTTTTGGGTTTACTTATATTAATAGGAATTATTTCTAGGGAGGATAAAGAGATGGAAAAATACATATTATCTCTTGACCAGGGAACGACCAGTTCGCGAGCAATCGTTTTTAATAAAAAAGGTGAAATCGTCCATATTGCGCAAAAAGAATTTACACAGCATTTTCCTAAGCCCGGCTGGGTAGAGCATGATGCCAATGAAATATGGGGTTCTATTCTTTCGGTTATTGCATCTGCTCTATCTGAATCCGGCATAAAGCCTCAGCAGATTGCGGGAATCGGAATCACCAATCAGCGGGAAACTGCGGTCGTATGGGATAAAGAAACAGGCCGGCCTATTTATCATGCGATTGTATGGCAGTCAAGGCAGACAAGTGACATCTGCAAAGAACTGAGAGACCAAGGATACAATAGTTTATTCCGGGATAAAACAGGATTATTAATTGATGCCTATTTTTCCGGAACAAAAGTAAAATGGATACTTGATCATACGGAGGGTGGCAGAGAGAGGGCGGAGCAAGGGAAATTATTGTTCGGGACCATTGACAGCTGGCTGATCTGGAAACTTTCCGGAGGGGCAGCACATGTTACCGATTATTCTAATGCCTCTAGAACTCTGATGTATAATATCTATGACTTGAAATGGGATGAAGAACTGTTAACAATTCTGGATGTTCCCCAGTCCATGCTGCCCGAGGTTAAACCCTCCTCTGCAATTTATGCGCATACAGATCCTCACCATTTCTTTGGTGAGAGTATACCTATTGCTTCAGCAGCTGGAGACCAGCAGGCGGCCTTGTTCGGCCAGGCTTGTTTTGAAAGCGGAATGGCTAAAAATACATACGGTACTGGCTGTTTTATGCTGATGAATACAGGAGATAAAGCAGTGAAGTCTAATCATGGACTGCTGACCACTCTTTGCTGGGGGCTTGATGGGAAAGTTGAATATGCATTAGAAGGCAGTATTTTTGCAGCAGGATCGGCCATCCAGTGGCTGAGAGATGGTCTGCGTATGCTAAAAAATTCTGGAGACAGTGAGAAATACGCAATTGGGGTCGACTCTTCGGATGGAGTTTATGTAGTGCCTGCTTTTGTAGGACTTGGGACACCTTATTGGGATTCAGAGGTCCGTGGAGCTGTATTTGGGTTAACCAGGGGTACTTCAAAGGAACACTTTGTCCGTGCCACGCTTGAGTCTCTTGCCTACCAGACAAAGGACGTATTGAGCGCAATGGAAGCAGATTCCGGAATCAGCCTTAAAAAGCTGAGAGTGGATGGCGGAGCAGTAATGAATAACTTTTTAATGCAGTTCCAAAGCGATATGCTGGGCGTACCTGTTGAAAGGCCCAGAATAAGTGAAACAACAGCACTGGGAGCGGCTTATCTTGCAGGTCTGGCAGTCGGATATTGGGAAAGCAAGGAAGAGATATCAGAGCAATGGAAACTGGATAGAGACTTTGAACCGGTTATGACGGAGGAAAACCGCACAAACCTCTATTCAGGATGGAAAAAAGCAGTGAAGGCAGCAATGGCATTTAAATAATGAATAACTCGGACCACATGCAGGCAGACTTTTGCAGCCAAAATGTGGTCTATATTTTTATCTTCCAGGAATAAATTAGGCATAAGTTAGGGTAAAGTCTAGTAGAAGTTTTCAGGCGAGGGAGAGGTTTGATGACATTTACCAATACAAAAAGAGCAATCATTCAAGACCAATTACAGAAAGAACATTTTGATCTGTTTATTATCGGCGGTGGTATTACAGGTACCGGTATTGCCCTTGACGCAGCGGCAAGGGGTATGAAAGCCGGCCTCGTCGATATGCAGGATTTTTCTGCCGGAACCTCAAGCCGTTCAACGAAGCTTGTACATGGCGGTTTACGGTACTTAAAACAATTTGAAATAGGAATGGTTGCAGAAGTAGGCAAAGAGCGTACGATTGTTTATGAAAACGGTCCTCACGTTACCACACCTGAAAAAATGCTCCTCCCGATCTATAAGGGCGGAACCTTTGGGAGGTTCACCACCTCAATCGGCTTGAGAGTGTATGATTTTCTTGCAGGAGTAAAAAAGCTGGAGAGAAGGACCATGCTGACGAAAGGGAAGGTGCTAAAACAAGAACCCCTCCTTAACAGTGAACATCTCAAAGGCGGCGGATATTATGTGGAATACCGGACGGATGATTCAAGATTAACAATAGAGGTTGCTAAAAAGGCAGTAGAAAAAGGGGCGGTACTATTAAACTATGTAAAAGCAATTGAATTTTTATATAACGAAAAAGGAGTAGTCAAAGGTGTTGTGCTAGAAGATCAGTTAACAAAAAAAAGGTATAAGGTATTTGCCAGGAAAATCATAAACGCTTCTGGTCCATGGGTGGATCTTATAAGAGAAAAAGATCATTCTAAGCTTGGCAAGACTTTGCAGCTTACAAAAGGTGTTCATCTGGTGTTCGACCAGAGCCGGTTTCCTTTAAAGCAGGCCATCTATTTTGATACCCCTGATAAGAGAATGATATTTGCCATACCGCGCCAGGGCAAAACATATGTGGGCACAACTGATACCTTCTATGAAGATGATCCGGTCTCTCCGGAAATAACTGAGATAGATGTACGATACTTACTCCAATCAATAAACGGTATATTTCCTAGTCTTAATTTATCTAAGGGAGATATAGATTCCGGCTGGGCTGGAGTCCGGCCGCTCATCCTCGAAGAAGGCAAAGGGCCATCCGAGATTTCCCGGAAAGATGAAATTTGGACATCTGATTCAGGACTGATTACAATTGCCGGAGGGAAACTCACCGGCTATCGGAAAATGGCCGAAACGGTGGTTGATTTTGTGTCTGCAGACTTAAAAGCGGAAGAAGGCCTCGTTTTTGGCGGCTGCCAAACCAGAAATCTGCCTATTTCTGGAGGGGATTTTGGCGGCTCATCCAAGTTTAAAGCTTTTTTAGATGATCAGGTAATAGCAGGAGTAAAAGCAGGACTGATGCCGGAAGATGCCAGACAGATTGCCTCTGTTTATGGAACCAATGCAGCAGCATTATTTGAAATTATTTCAAATAGAGGCCATGAAGACGGAAAATATCAATTACCGCTGAATATATATGCCCAATTAATATATGCAGTCGAAAAAGAATGCATTGCCAATGCAGTAGATTTCTTTTTAAGAAGAACAGGAGCCCTGCTCTTTAATATTTCCCTCGTGAAGAAATGGAAAGGAAATGTGATAAGGGCCCTGGCCGATATTTTTCATTGGTCAGAAAAAGAAAAAAGGCTGTATACATCACAATTAGATACAGAGATTGCAAAAACACAAATCGCTTTAGGATTTTTGAGTAAACAAACATAACGATTGGGTGTAGTAAAACTATTTCAAAAATATTGACAATTTTATTATGGAGGGTTATTATTTTCCTCAAGCAACCAAAACAAAATAAAACTCTTATCAAGAGTGGTGGAGGGACTGGCCCGATGAAGCCCGGCAACCATCAAGCATTTTGCTTGAACGGTGCTAATGCCAGTAAATCGTTATTTAGCCGATGAGAGAAAAATGCTATTGTATTCAACCAAAAGCGTTCTTCTCTGAAGGACGCTTTTATTTATGGAATGCAGCCAGAAAAGATTAGAAAGAGAGATGAATGGGATTGAAAATTGAAACTTTACTTGTAAGATCAGGACTTCAAAAGGATCCTACTACTGGATCGATCAGTACACCTATATACCAGAGTGCGACCTTCAGCCATCCGGAACTTGGGAAAAGTACAGGCTTTGATTACTCAAGAACGGCTAATCCGACCCGATCAGCCCTTGAGGAGGCGATCGCTAAGCTTGAAGGGGGACACCGAGGATTTGCCTTCTCTTCCGGTATGGCAGCGATCACATCTATACTCTTCTTGTTTAAACCAGGAGATCATTTAATCGTTTCTGATGATTTATACGGAGGAACTTACCGCCTGCTCGAAGAAGTGTTCAGCCATTACGGAATATCAGCTTCGTATATTGATACATCTTCATCTGACGCTATCTCGGAAGCCATAACCAGTTCAAGTAAAGGCATTTTTATTGAAACGCCCACTAATCCGCTTATGAAAGTTACGGATCTTGAGCAAACATTAAGAATTGCCAATAAGAATGGGTTAATTTCCATAGTAGATAATACATTTATGACGCCATATTTACAGCAGCCCATCTCATTTGGTGCCGATATCGTTATGCACAGTGCTACAAAGTACCTTGGAGGGCACAATGATGCAGTAGCTGGGCTGGTCGTAACAGCTTCTCAAGAGCTTTCAGAAAAAATGGCAAAAATTCATAACGGTGCAGGAGCCATTTTAGGACCTCAGGATTCCTGGCTCATACTAAGAGGATTAAAGACCCTTGCAATCAGGCTTGAACGGCAGCAGGAGAACACTCAAAAAATTGCCGAGTGGCTTTCAGAGCATCCATCTATAGAGCAGGTATACTATCCAGGCCTGAAAGATCATCCGCAATATGAAATCTCTTCAAGGCAGGCCAGCGGATATGGCGCTATGCTTTCCTTTACAGTAAAGAATACAAAGCTAGTCCCTATGATTCTAAAAAACTTGCAGGTAATCAGCTTCGCAGAAAGCCTTGGCGGAGTAGAAAGCTTAATAACATACCCGGTTACACAGACTCACGCAGATATTCCTGCGGAAATCCGCGAATCCAGAGGAATTACCGATAAGCTTCTACGACTCTCAGTCGGAATCGAAAATGCAGATGACCTGATTGATGACTTAAGAACGGTCCTTGAAGTACCAGCAAATATAGAAGCAGTGAGAACTTGAAGGATTATTTTTAGGTGGAACTCATTGTTATTGTTTCGAGTGACGGCAGCTCATAGAGAGCACTCAAACGGGATTCAAGAGAAAATATGCTGCCATTATATAAAGAGTTCCGTTTTTAGATGATAATTTCGACATTAGAAAAGACGTGTGAATGGATACACGTCTTTTTCTTTATTAAAAAGCTTCTTCTATTTATAAATTTTGCACTAAGTAATAGGCTTTATTGAACTAACTAACGGTGCCGGATTGTAAAAAAAATTGCCAATAAAGTTCAACCATACATTAAAGTGCATTTTGTGAAATTAAGAGAATATAGATATTTATATATTGGGAGGGGTAAATCATGGAACACGAATTAAAAGAGGTTATCAAGAAGTGTGACAATGCAATAAAGCGGGAAGATTTTGATGCACTGATAAATTACTATACTGATGATGCAATTTTAGTTGTAAAGCCTGGAATGATTGCACGAGGTAAAGAAGAAATCAAAAAAGCATTTATTGCTATTGCAAAATATTTCAATAATAGTCTTGTACCAACACAGGGAGAAATGCTTATTTTAGAAGCTGGAGACATTGCGTTAGTTATTTCCCAGACTCTGCTTGATGCCGATAAAAAGCAATCGGACTATTCTATGGATCGAAGGGCAACATATGTCTTTAAGAAAAATCCACAAGGTGAATGGCTTTGTGCAATCGACAACTCTTATGGTACAGACTTAATCAATGAGAAGTCAGTATAGATATAGATTATAAATATAATTGCATGAGCAGTTATGAAGCAGCTTTCTTCTTATAACTTAATAAATCTTTTACCTTTTCCCGGGCATGAATATTTCATAAACAAGCAGACGCTGATCGACGTATAGTTTGACATAATTATTGTCTTATAAAAAACTAACAACTCTCCACAATTTTTGTAATGTTGTCAGCCTATCATTACTGTTAATATGAGGAGAACCTATAAAAGCGGACCCCTATACATGCAAAGTGTCAGTTTTTTTCCGCATAAAAAAATCGCTCGTAAGGAGCGATCATTGAGGAGTTTTACCTAGGTTAATCAATATATAGGCCGATTTTTAAATATTCAGACTACATATTGTGAGTTGATTCTAGCATAACCCTTAAAATAATACAAGAAATTGCATCTTATTTAGTTTTAAAGAGCTGGAAGCTGCGGATACCGTGGCAAAAAAAGTAATCTACATGTACCGGAATGCAGAATAATTGTATCGTATAAAAAAATAATTGCCTCATATAAAAAAATAATTGCATTATATAACAAAATAATTGCGCCAATGCTATTTTGTTAGATAAATATAGAGATATGATATTTATGAGCAGTTTTTCAGAATAAATGAGCCAAAATTTAAAAAATATGAACCGTCTCGGATTGTGCAGGTTTCATATATTCCGCAGTTGATAAGATTGCTCCCTAACGCCGATAAAGCCCAAAACCTATATATTTACTAACATTGAATGATATTTTACCAATTCTTCTATGTCAGACCTCCCTTTATTTACCACTAACACCCTGGCCGCGTTATAATATGATAAAAACCTGATCGGAGTGTAAAAGTTGAACAGTAAAAACATTATTTCTCTCCATACTGGCAGACCTCAGATAAGAAAATTTAGTGACTATGTAATGAAAACGGCGATCGGCAAAGAAGCCCAGGACTTCGCGGAATTAAGGGTTGAAGGTTTTTCGGGGGATGGACAGGCTAATTTAAAACATCATGGCGGCCCGGATCGGGCTGTATGTTTTTATCCGTTTGAGCACTATTCTTACTGGGAAAAGATGTTTGAGCAAGCATTATCTCTGCCTGCTTTTGGGGAAAATGCTACGGTGTCAGGTATGCTTGAGGATGATATGTATATAGGAGATGTGATAAGCATGGGGGATGCGGTTGTTCAGATTTGTGAGGGCAGAATTCCCTGTGCTACGGTATCGATGCAGAACAACCAGCCTAATTTTCTGAAAAAGCTGTTGGACACCGGATATACCGGCTATTTTGCCAGGGTATTAAAGGCAGGAATAGTTGAAAAAGGGTCAGAGGTTGTTTTGCTTGAGCGAAAGCAGGAGACCGTTTCCGTTCTGTATGCGAACTTAGTGATGTTCCAGGATCGTGACGGAGAACAAGGGGCAAGAACAGTTCTAGAGGCTGAAGGGCTCTCGGATGAATGGAGAAATAAGCTCCAAAAAAGAATTCTGTAAAGATGAAAAACCTCTGAAACTATACTACCGCTGACAGTACTAGCATAGGTATAGTGGAAAGGAGGTTTTATATGTACAGAAAGAATTACAAAAGCAAACTTACCTTTCTTAGAGGTAAAGGACCTCTGCCTGCACGGCTTGTATTTTTATATTCGTTTATTCTCTTCATATGCTCTTGTCTATTTTCCATTATTCTGATTGACAGAGCGATAGAACCGATTATTATAAACATTGCCAAAAGCGAGATTAAGAGAGTTTCATCTGAAGTGATAAATGAATCAATCGATGAAAATATCGCAGAGCATGATATGGAAGACCTTATAATAGTCCATTTCAAGGATGAGGGTAAAACACCAGCCTTCAGCTTTAATCCGAAAATTTATAACAGTATACGGTCCTCTACAACGAAAGATATTCAGAGGAAACTGGGGATTAACGAGGATCAGCAGTTCTATGAAGGACAATCAGATAAAGTGGATTCCGATCAGTTTAAATCCTTGGTTTACCATATTCCTTTAGGCGTGGTTACCCACAATTCTTTGCTTGCCAATCTTGGCCCGAAAATTCCGGTGAGAATGTCGTTAATCGGCAATGTAGAGCCAGATTTTAAGACTAAATTTACGGATGCCGGGATAAATAATACGTACCTGGAGCTGTTTGCTCATTTTAAAATTAATGTTCAAATCGTTATTCCTTCTTATTCAGAGAAAATGCTTGTCGAGCAGCAAATCAGCTTGGGAGGGATATTTGTACCTGGAGATGTTCCTGATTACTATAGTGAAGATGGAGGGAAAACCCCCGCTCCGGCTATTGTGAAACCTGGCAGTCCAAAAAAATAAAATTCATACATGATTTGCCTTGATAAAAGGCAGGAATTAATGTAAATTAAGATAATAAGATTTTTGAATAGTTTGAAACTTCAGTGATAACATTGGATGTATCGCTTCTGCTGGTGCTGCCGGACGCAACGTTCCCAGGGCTTTAGCGAAAAAAATATAACATCTTATCCAGAGAGGTGGAGGGACTGGCCCGTAGAAACCTCAGCAACCAGCCATTAGGCATGGTGCTAAATCCAGCAAGCTTATGCTTGGAAGATAAGGAGATGCCTTGGTGAAAAGCCTTCTTCTTATAGAAGGCTTTTTTTATTCCGCTTAGGTCTGGTGCATCTCCATCAAATGGAGGCAGATAAAATGAATTTTAAAGAGGAAATACAAAAAAGAATCCTCGTTGGCGAAGGGGCGATGGGGACGCAGTTATATTCACACGGAATTGACGCCTGCTATGAGGAATTAAATATCCTGAATCCCGAACAGGTTGAAAGGATTCATGAAGCATATGTCAAAGCTGGAGCAGATATTCTGCAGTCCAATACATATGGTGCCAATTATTTTAAACTAAAGAGATACGGCCTTGAAGACGAGGTAAGCAGAATTAATAGAAAAGGGATTCAAATAACGAGGAAAGCTGCAAAGGAAAATACCTTTGTATTCGGAACGATAGGTGCCACTAGAAGCTTTCGAAAATCGGACTTAAGCCTTGATGAAATTAAACGGGGCTTTCGTGAACAGCTATATAGTCTTCTGATGGAGAATCCTGATGGGATATTGCTTGAAACTTATTATGACTTTGAAGAGCTACATGCCGTCCTTACGATCGCCAAGAGAGAAACCGCTTTGCCGATTATTTCTAATGTTTCTCTGCATGAAATTGGGTATTTGCAAAATGGAATGCATTTAGGGGAAGCCTTGCTACGGCTGCAAGATGCCGGTGCGGATGTAGTGGGTGTGAACTGTCGTCTTGGCCCGCATCATATGCTGAGTTCCTTAGAGGAAGTTCCGATTCCGGATCGTTCTTTTTTAGCCGTGTATCCAAATGCGAGCCTGCCGGATTTTGAAGATGGGAAATTGGTATATCAGGCAAATCCTGATTATTTCGGCCAAAAGGCCCTGGAATTAAGATTAGAGGGTGCCAGAATTATCGGAGGCTGCTGCGGGACGACCCCTCTTCATATACAAAGCGTCAAGAAGGCTGTCGAAGGGCTGGAGCCAATAGTTAAGAAAAAAGTCAAATATAGAAAAATTGAGGTGAATGAGCTTCAAGACCGCAAGCCTGAACAATCACTCAGCAAGCAGGCATTAGAAAAACGGACAATTTTGGTTGAGCTTGATCCACCAAAAAAACTGGGCATTGCTAAATTTATGGAGGGTGCAGAAGCACTGAGGAAGGCGGGTGCTGACTCTGTTACGCTGGCAGATAACTCACTTGCTACACCTAGAATCAGCAATATCTCTTTAGGATCTCTTTTAAAAGAGAAAAGCAATATTAATCCAATGATTCATCTTACCTGCAGAGACAGAAACTTAATCGGCCTGCAGTCACACTTAATGGGTTTATCCACACTCGGATTAAATGAAGTGCTCGTTGTTACAGGAGATCCATCAAAAATCGGGGATTTCCCCGGCGCAACATCTGTATATGACCTTTCTTCTTTCGATTTAATAGCCTTAATTAAGCAGTTTAATGAAGGTCTGTCGTATTCAGGGAAGCCATTAGGTCAGAAAACAAACTTTAATATATCGGCGGCTTTCAATCCTAATGTCCGCTATTTACACAAAGCTGTAGAACGAATGGAAAAGAAAATTTCCTTTGGTGCGCAATCTTTCCTCACTCAGCCGATTTATTCTGAAAACCAGATTGATGAAGTTTATGAAGCTACCAAACATTTAAAAACACCTATCTTTCTAGGAATTATGCCGCTGACAAGTTCTAGGAACGCTGAATTTATTCATCATGAAGTGCCTGGTATTACACTTCCAGATTCTGTTCGGAAAGCAATGGCTTCTGCTGGAGGAGATCCTGCGCAGGCAGCTAAAGAAGGAATCGCAATTGCGAAGGCCTTGACTGAAAAAGCAATGGAAAAATTTAATGGAATATATCTAATTACACCGTTTTTGCGATTTGAGCTAACTGCCGAAATAACAAAGCATGTGCATAAAATAGATGCATCCAGAAGAGTAGAGGTGACTGTGAATGACTAGTAAAGATGTTAACAGCCGGTTAAAAGAAAAAATATTAATCCTCGATGGGGCGATGGGAACTATGATTCAAGATGCAGACCTATCAGCTGAGGATTTTGGGGGAGAAGAATATGAAGGCTGCAATGAATACCTTTCGTTGACTTCACCTCATACAATAGAAAAAATACATAAGGCGTATCTCGATGCTGGAGCCGATATCATTGAAACAAATACCTTCGGTGCGACAAGTATTGTTCTTGATGAATATAACCTGGGGCAGAAGGCTTATGAATTAAACTTTGTATCAGCCCAAATTGCAAGAAAAGCAGCAGATGAATTCACATCTGCTGACTTCCCGAGGTTTGTAGCAGGTTCCATAGGGCCGACAACGAAAACTCTTTCTGTTACGGGCGGTACTACCTTTGATATTTTAGCTCAGTCTTATGAGGAGCAAGTACAGGGGCTCATAAAAGGGGGCGTCGATCTTCTTCTTGTTGAAACTTCACAGGATATGCTGAACGTTAAGGCTGCTTTTTTAGGGATTAAAAGAGCGTTTGCTGACAATGGCAGAGAGCTTCCCATTATTATTTCCGGAACCATTGAACCAATGGGTACAACCCTGGCTGGCCAGTCCATTGAAGCTTTTTATCTTTCGTGTGAACATATGAAACCGGCTGCTGTTGGATTAAATTGCGCAACGGGTCCAGAGTTTATGACCGATCATATCCGAAGTTTATCCACTATTTCCAAATCAGCAGTCAGCTGTTATCCGAATGCGGGCCTCCCGGATGAAGAGGGTCATTATCATGAATCTCCCTCTTCCCTTGCAGGAAAAGTAAAGCAATTTGCTGAAAAGGGCTGGCTTAATATCGCAGGCGGCTGCTGCGGAACTACCCCTGCCCATATTGAGGCAATGGCAGATGCACTAAAAGACATCACACCAAGAGAAATCAAGGCAGAAGGCGGCCAGCATGCTGTTTCTGGTATTGAACCGCTTATATACGATGAGTCTATGAGGCCGCTGTTTGTAGGCGAAAGAACAAATGTAATCGGATCACGAAAATTCAAAGAGCTGATCCGCGAAAAGCACTATGAAGAGGCTTCGGAAATTGCAAGGGCTCAAGTAAAAAAAGGTGCACATGTAATTGACATCTGCCTGGCTGATCCTGATGGCGACGAGCTTGGTGATATGGAAGTATTTATTCAGGAAGTTGTCAAAAAAGTGAAAGTACCACTCGTGATTGATTCCACAGATGAAGAGGTCATTGAGATGGCTCTTAAGCATTCTCAAGGAAAAGGAATTATTAATTCTATTAATTTAGAAGATGGGGAAGAACGGTTTGAAAAAGTCATCCCATTGGTTCATAAATATGGCGCTGCCGTTGTGGCGGGTACCATTGATGAAATAGGAATGGCTGTTGATGCCGAGCGGAAGCTTGAGATTGCTGCAAGGACATTAGATATTTTAGTCAGCAAATATGGGTTATCGCCAAGCGATATTATTTTTGATCCGTTAGTTTTTCCCGTTGGAACGGGAGATGAACAGTATATCGGGGCAGCAGCAGAAACAGTAAATGGCATTAAGAAAATAAAGGAAGCTTTTCCTGAAACGCTGACCATATTGGGAATCAGCAACGTGAGCTTCGGTCTACCGCCGAGAGGCAGAGAAATTTTAAATGCCGTATACCTGTACCATTGTACGAAGGCAGGACTCGATTATGCTATTGTAAATACCGAAAAACTTGAACGCTTTGCAAGTATTCCTGAAGAAGAAATTAAACTGGCTGAAGAGCTTCTTTTTCAAACATCTAAAGAAACTCTTCAAAAGTTTACTGATTTTTACAGAGATAAGAAGGCTGAAAAAAAACAAGATAATAAAAAACTTCCGGTTGAACAGCGGCTTGCACAATACATTATTGAAGGAACGAAACAGGGCCTTGTAGAAGATTTAAACGAAGTGCTGTCCCGAGGTGATGAACCGCTTGAAATTATCAACGGTCCGCTAATGAGTGGGATGAGTGAAGTAGGGAGGCTGTTCAATGACAACCAGCTGATCGTCGCTGAAGTTCTTCAAAGTGCTGAGGCGATGAAAGCAGCAGTAGCACACCTTGAGCCATTAATGGAAAAGTCCGCTCAAAAATCAGTGAAGGGTAAAGTGCTCCTGGCTACAGTTAAAGGGGACGTTCACGATATCGGAAAAAACCTTGTAGACATTATCTTAACAAATAACGGCTATGATGTAGTGGATTTAGGGATAAAGGTGACTTCCCAGCAGATTATAGATGCGGTAAGAACACACTCTCCTTCTGTAATCGGCCTCTCAGGACTGCTTGTTAAGTCAGCTCAGCAAATGGTGCTCACTGCCCAGGACCTTAAACAGGCAGACATAAACCTTCCGATCATGGTTGGTGGTGCAGCGCTGTCGAGGAAATTTACAGATTTTAAAATTGCTCCGGAATATGAAGGGACTGTGCTGTACGCAAAAGATGCTATGGATGGCTTGAGCCTTGCCAATACCCTTCATGATGAGGAAAAAAGAGAGGCTCTCGTTTTACAGGTGAAAGAGAAACGACAGCAATCTGCAGGAGGTGCTGCGACGGCTGTCCTTGTTCGTAAAGAAACAACTATAAAAAGGTCTGCAGTAACTACACAAAACCCGGTAGTAGTTCCACGAGACCTCAAGCGCCATGTTCTAAAAAACTATCCGCTAAAGCAGATTATTCCCTATATCAACAAACAAATGTTGATTGGCCACCATCTCGGATTAAAAGGGAAAGTTGATGAGCTGATAAAAAAGAAAGAAGAGAAGGCGCTCTTCCTGAATGAATTAGTTGATTCACTTCTTCTGAAGATGTCACAAAGTCCTGAGTATACAGTCAATGGAATCTACCGGTTCTATCCTGCTCAAAGCGAAGGAAATAAAGTTTACATTTACAATCCGGAAAATCATTCCGAAATTCTGGAGACTCTGGATTTCCCGCGTCAGCAGTCCCAGCCTTATTTATGCCTGGCTGACTATGTTAAAAGCGTAAAATCAGAAAAAATGGATTATATCGGCATGTTTGTGGTTTCAGCAGGAAAGGAAATAAGATCATGGGCATCCCGCTGGAAAGAGCATGGAGATTTCCTGAAGAGCCATGCAATCCAGGCAGCTGCGCTTGAAACCGCGGAAGCATTTGCAGAAAGAATGCACCATGTAATGAGAGACGCATGGGGTATACCAGATTCTATTGACATGACTATGAAAGAAAGATTTTCAGCCAAATATACAGGACAGAGATATTCATTCGGTTATCCCGCATGTCCAAATTTAGAGGACCAGGAAAAACTGTTCAGGCTGCTAAAGCCAGAAGAAATAGGCATAACACTTACAGATGGTTTCATGATGGAGCCTGAAGCGTCTGTTTCTGCTTTTGTAGTATCACACCCAGAAGCAAGATATTTTAATGTGGACAGGTAAGTAATACAAATGCTCATGGAAATCCTGGTGCGCAGTCAAATGCATATTGCTTACTTTTATGGTCAAGGTTAAACTTCGGCGTATGAATCAATAGTTAAAATTTATAGTTACAGGAAGATGGACTGTCGAAACAAAAGCAGGAGCTATTATAAAGATTTTAACTTAAAGTATGATTTATTAAGCAGAAACCTAGATCTTGTAGTTAAAAATAGTGTGGAGATGCAAAAAATGATTTCTTGACCAAAGCAGCTGACAATGAGGATGACTTTTAAAACCGATAACAACCTCTACAAGTAATAAATTAATTGTTTTTTAGAAAAGGAGCCTATTAGGCTCCTTTCAGAGTGTAGACAAAATCAATTTCAAACAAACTTTGTCGCGAAAAATGAGGTTTGTCAATTTGTTTCTTGCATATATGGTGGCTTTTCTTAAAGTTAAGCACTATATATTGAGGGTTAAATATTATTAAAAAATAGCTGTCGACTTTGTCGACAGCCTGAGCAGAGGAATTATCCTCTGCTTTTTGTCTATATTTTACAATCTTTCTTGTTTGATAAGAACTTATATATTCTTCAGTATCTTTGCTGGGTTTCCTGCGACAATTACATTATCGGGTACATCTTTCGTAACAACAGAACCAGCAGCAATAATTGAATTATCACCGATTGTGATTCCAGGTAGGATGACACAACTACCACCAATCCAAACATCATTTCCAATCGTAATTGGAATGGCATAACCACTCTTGTTCCTGTCTTTTGGTTCGATTGAATGACCAGCCGTATATAGTCCAACATTTGGACCAATCATACAGTTGTCACCAATCCTTACTTCAACCATATCTAAAATCGTACAGTTATAACCAGCATAGAAATTATCTTCAACGCGAATGTGATATCCTAAGTCACAACAACAAATAATAGAAGACCAATTCATATGAGAATTAGTCTTCAAATTGAATTGCTATTTTTAATTTTTGTACTCGAAAACCGAACCCTTTATTTTCCAAGGTCCCTTTTTTTAATTGCTATTCGCAAGTATTGCGAAATTCAATCTTGTACTAAAGCTAATTACTTTAATTTGTTAAAAACACTCAAACATCCATCTTGTAGAATGCAAAATGTATTCTCGGGATTACAGTTTCTCTATGAATTATTATGCTCTCTTCATATGAGCCTGATTGTGCAATAGATTTTTAGTGTTTTTTTTAATAAGATTTTACTATAAAATGAAAAAATAATACCTTTGGCTTCCAAAACCCACAGGGAACAGAGAACAAAATAGAGGTGGCCAATGAATACGAGACAAAGACAGATTATGCATTTACTATCGGAAAAAAAAGATAAAGAGTTTATTACAATAAATGAAATCGCAAAAATGCTAAATTGTTCGGATAAAACTGTAAGGAATGATTTTAAACAAATTGATGACTGGCTAAAAAAAGAATTTCAAGCAACTATTATTAGAAAACCGAACATCGGGGTCAGAATCGATATTTCCAAAGATGAGAAAAAGAGACTGTTGTCCCTTATGGAAGATGGAAAAAGAAACAATCATGGAAATGACATAAATAGAAAAATAAAAATATTATCATGGTTAATAAAAGATGATAAAACTTTGTCTCTTCTTGATTTAAGCGAACGGTTTTTTGTCAGTAAGCACGTAATCAAACAGGATTTAAAAGAAATAGAATCCTGGCTGGAATTATTCGACCTCTCGATTGAATCCAGAAAAAAAGTAGGTATTCGTCTGATTGGTGATGAAAAGCATAAAAGAGCGGCTCTTTCGCGCATACACCACTTAGGAAAAGATGAAAAATTAAAAGATTTGTATGAAACTTGGTTTGCGAATTACGAAATAACCAACGTAAAGCAGCAAATAAAAAAGATAGAAAAAGAATTAAATAAAGAATTTACAAAGGAATCTATTAATAATTTAATTTTACATCTTCTGATCACTGTAAAAAGAATCAAAGAAAAACAGATCATTAGCATGACAAAACATGATTGGAAATCCTGAAAAGTAAAAAACAGTACGAGGTAGTAAAAAAACATTTAAACGAACTGGAAAGAACATTTGTTATGAGGTTTCCAGAAACAGAAATAGGCTACTTCTTGTTGCATATATTGGGATCAAAAGAAAAAAATACTTCAATCCCGAAACACGGCGATTTACCGCCAAAAATGTCTTCTTTTATAACCGCCCTCATTAAGAAAATGTCCTATCACACAAATGTTGAACATGAAAAAGATGAACAACTACTTCAAAACTTGGCCGTTCACATGCAGTCGGCATTCGAGAGAGTTGAACATGGACTGTATTATAGAAACCCGCTTTTAAACGACATCAAAAAAACATATCCTTATATGTTTGATACACTTTTTCATGTAACTAAGGAAATTGAAGAGATTGTCGGATTTGGTTTTCCTGAAGACGAAATCGGTTATTTAGTGCTTCATTTTGAAGCTTCAAAAGAACGCCTGAATAAAATTAATGGAAAAAATAAAAGAGCCGTGGTTGTATGTTCATTGGGAATCGGGATGTCCCAATTGCTAACAACAAAGATGGAAAGAAAGTTCCATTCATTGGACATTATTAACTGTGTGGCAGCGGAAGATCTAGATGATGCGATAACAGAGAATCGTCCTGATTTTATCATCAGCACCATCCCCTTAAAAGGAATTGACCTGCCTGTTGTCACGGTTTCTCCCTTGCTTCCTAAAGAGGAGGAAGAAAAAATTAAAGCGTTCATCTCTGGCCTCGAAGCCATACAAGTATCGAAGTTCGCCACTCTGAAAAAATATGTGGATGAAGATTTGATGTTATTAAAAAATAAAGTGGAAGAACCTAGTGAAATTTTAGAATCACTATGTAAATTACTAGAAGAAAAGGGGCATGTGAACAAAAAGTACATAATCGATGTGCACGAGAGAGAAAAAATAGCCCCTACAACCATTGGAGGAGAAATTGCCATTCCCCACGGCCATCCAAAAAATGTCCTAAAACAAGGGGTAGCAATGGCGGTATTGAAAGAACCTGTCCTTTGGAAGCGGGAATATGTTTCCGTTGTATTCATGTTAGCCATAAAGGAAACAAAAGGTGAAGACATCAAGCATTTGTTTGAGGAAATAAGTTTTTTAGGAGAAAACAAAGAATTAGTAGAACGATGGAAAGTGTTGGATTCAAAAGACGGAATTTTCCGCAATATGCGGTAAAAATCCGTCTCTTTTTTTATGGTTTTGTGCCGTACTATATAAATACAAGAACATCATGAAATATACCAGAGAGGGGGGCGAAAAAGATGCTTCGATCAAAACTGACGGACGAAATGGTTCAATTTATACAAGGTGCAAAAGACTGGGAAGAAGCCATACGTGTTGCTTCTGAACCATTGTTAAAGCAAGGGTACATTGAAGCCAGATACGTAGAGGCGATTATTTCTAATGTAAAGAACTTTGGGCCTTACATAGTATTGATGCCTAAAGTAGCCATGCCTCACGCCAGACCTGAAGATGGGGTAAATCAAATGGGGATCAGTCTCTTGTTAACAGAAAAAAGTGTTTCCTTTGACGAGGAAAAAGCGGCGAATATCTTCTTTGTATTAGCCGCCGATGATGAATCTTCACACTTAGATTTACTAAAAGAAATTTCGGAATTTCTTACAAACGAAGAAAAAGTCAGCGCGCTTTTATCAGCAAAAAAATATGAGGATGTAATCAAATTACTTTAGGAGGGTATATTAATGAAAATTTTAGCGGTGTGTGGAAACGGATTAGGAACGAGCTTCATGCTTTCATTGAATGTTAACAAGGCTTTGAAGGAACTCGGTATTGATGGGGAATGCAAGAATATGGATCTTGCGAGTGCCAAAACAGAGAGTGCTGACTATTACATCGGATCACCTGAAATCATGGAGCAATTGAACGATGGAAAGAAAAAAGTCATCAGTGTAGTCAATATGGTGAATCTGAATGAAATCAAAGAAGTATTAAGGAAACAGATTTTGGAGGTGAAATAATATGTACGATTTAATTATGAAGGATATTCTAGGTACGCCTGCCATTTTAGTTGGATTGTTTGCCTTGTTCGGTCTCTTGCTTCAGAAGAAAGGGATTGCTGACGTTATCTCAGGAACATTGAAGACTATCATGGGATTCATCATTTTAGGAGCGGGCGCGACCGTATTGATTGGTTCATTGAACCATTTTGGTTCGATGTTCGAAAAAGCGTTTAACATTGAAGGAGTCATTCCGAATAATGAAGCGATCGTGGCATTGGCACAAAACAGCTTCGGAGCCGAAACGGCCATGATTATGCTGATAGGGATGCTCGTGAACATCCTTCTTGCCAGGTTCACAAAATTCAAATACATATTTTTGACAGGCCATCACACCATGTTTATGGCATGTTTACTTGCAGCGGTTCTATCCACATCAGGATTAAATGGCTTCGCTTTGGTTGCTATTGGTTCATTGATTCTTGGGGCACTCATGGTATTGCTTCCAGCCCTTTTGCAGCCAACTGTCAGAGAAATCACAGGAAGTGATGACATTGCTGTCGGTCATTTTGGTTCAATTGGCTATTTTGCGGCTGCTAAGATCGGTAAATTAACTGGAAACAAAGCAAAATCAACGGAAGAAGTGAAGGTTCCAAAATCTCTTGGTTTCCTTCGCGATTCATCGGTTGCGCTTGCGTTAACAATGACTATTATGTTCTTTGTTGTGGCACTTGTGGCAGGAAAAGATTTCATCGAAAAAGATTTGAGCGGAGGTACAAACTTCCTTGTGTTCTCTCTCTTGCAAGCTATCACATTCGCAGCTGGAGTATTCATCATTTTAGCGGGTGTGCGGATGCTGATTGCCGAGATTGTTCCTGCATTTAAAGGGATAGCCGATAAAGTGGTGCCAAATGCAAAACCAGCACTGGATTGCCCGATCGTTTTCCCGTTCGCTCCAAATGCCGTTATCATAGGTTTCTTATCCAGTTTCGTAGCGGGTCTAATCAGCATGTTCCTTCTTCCAGTATTTGGTTTGGCTGTTATCGTTCCAGGGTTAGTGCCGCATTTCTTTACAGGTGCAGCGGCTGGTGTATTCGGTAACGCAACTGGGGGTAGAAGAGGAGCTGTTATCGGTGCATTCGTAAACGGCTTACTTATCAGTTTCCTTCCAGCCCTGTTGCTTCCAGTTCTAGGGTCGCTAGGATTTAAAGGAACAACATTTGGTGATTCAGATTTCGGTGTTGTCGGAATATTGATCGGTTATATCATCAAACTGTTTTCTTAAAAAGAACACTCCATCTGGAGTGTTTTTATTTTTGTTAACGATGGAACATAAGCGATCGAACGTAGAGTAATCTAAATAAATCGTAGATGCTTTTTTTACCGTAATTTTTTTTAATGTTTCATAGTTTTTGAATATAAATCCTGCTATTAATAGGCTTACAATTAAAATTTTATCGTATATGACAGAGAATGTTGGAATTATTACGATTTTTTATGGAGAATTTTTCAACTTGAGTTATGTTAAAGGTATATTTAAGAACCCGTTATAAATAGTAAAATATATTATAAAGAGGCAGGAAAATTAATGTTCATTAGCCTTTTCAAGAGGAAGAAAGACGAAAAAGAATCTGGAGGAAATAAATCCATTGGCACAAGAGGAGAAAAGGAACGAGTTGCCCTTAGAAAAGGAGAAATCGGAGAATATAAAATTGACATACAATTAGCCCAATTTCCTAAGAGCTACTACTATCTGAATGACATTCTTATAAAAAATTCGAAATCATCTTCGGGGTATTCCCAAATCGACCATGTGGTCTTCACCCCGTACGGAATATTCGTGATCGAGACGAAGAATTACCAAGGGACAATATACGGGGCAAAGGAGCGCAAAACATGGATTGTGAATGGAAAATTTAAGATGATGAATCCGCTTATGCAGAATTTCGGCCATATCCAGGCCCTTAAACGCCTGATTAACGAGCTGTATCATGATTATTTTATTAATGTGGTCAGCTTTAGCAAACGATGCACATTAAAAATAGAAGGTGAAGTAAGAAAAGTATCGTCCAATGAATTGGTTATTTATGATATTGAATTCACTGAATATATAGAGAGAAAAATAGCTGTTTTAAAGTTACAAAATAGGGAGCCAATCATTAGAGAAGCGGAATTACTGGGAATCTATAATGCAATAAGTGATGCGAATATTACTGCCGCCCAAGCGAGAGACATACATAAGACAAGACTTCAAAACAAACAACGTGTGAATTTATGTGTGACATGTAACCAGCCAGTATCAGATAAAGTCGCGGCTTTCTGCCGTTCAAATAAGAAATTCAATCGACAGATATATTGCTATGATCATCAGAAAATGATTTAAACGGAATAGAGTTTAGCAGGAGGCAGCAGAATGAAAGTTTTTGTTGTTATAAAGGACGAGTATCATCGCCATGCCTTTTTAAGTGAAGAATTAGCTATACAATACATTGAAAAAGTGTGTAATAGACCATACCAAGATTCTGAATATAGTATTACTCCAATGGAAGTGGCGGACACACTAATGAAGGATTTTGATATAGTTACAAGATACTGGTTCCATTATGATCTGTCCAACAGAAACACAGCTACCTTTTTCTTAATGATGTCTGAAGCAAATTCGCTCGACTATGACTTTTCTCAATTGAAAAAAGAAATACGATATAAAGAAGCACAATATTCTAAATCCTCAAAACCAAGAATCCGATCCATCCATGGAGAGTCTTATACAAGCAAAAGAAAACATGAGATCGATCAAAAGGAATATAAGGAGATCTTCAGGAGTATTTGCAAGGAAATGATGGATGAACTTGTTCGGTTGAAAGATGAAGAAAATTGGGACATGGAACAGGTAGATCACTTCCTAAGTAAAGAAACTTTTGAAATCGTATGAGTGCGTCCCTTTGTTGTACATTAATATTGTTCATAACTATGAAAAAAATAAGGGCTTAAAATAGGTCCCTTATTTTTTCATCTTTAATAAAACACACCTGTTTATTGAAAAACTTATGAGAGCTCATAGTAATTTTCAGCAGTATGTAGAGACCACCACCAAAATTTTGCACCTTGGCTAGTCACAAATCGGTCAAGCCATAGCTCAAAATTCATCTTTAACGGTAGAGCTTCCTTAAATTGGTCTATATGGCCTTTCCATAAAAGATAGTTTTTTTGGTTTTCTGAATAAACTTTGGAATTTATCACAATGTTATCTTGATAGATATATGCGATAACATAACACCCTTCAAATTGATCGTAATGTTCATTCAATTCGATGATTTGTTCCAAACTGAAAAGTTCAATCTCGCCCCCGTATTCTATATCGTCAAATAAACGGCAGCCATTGGCTATCTTTAGAAAAGCTTTATAATCTGATGGCAATAGTAAGCCTGTTTGCCTTTCAAAATTAGTTATTTCCTCGTCACTTGCTGGAGGATTAAAAGTGCATGTCGCTTTGTAGACATGCCCATGTTCGCTTTGAACAGGAATGATGTCCCCGCCTTCCTCTAGACGCTTTTTTAAAGAATTCAATGTTTGTTTAACTATACTTCCTTCTGTTTGCATTTGTATTCTCCGTTCTCTATTTTCGCATAACCACTGTCAGACCAGGCTAATCTGTCAGAGGTAGATCCTTTTAGTTAAAAGGGAACTCGCTCTAAATTCACAATACTCCTTAGCTGATCGTATTCAGTTTTTTCAAGTATATCTACCTCATTGTTAGTTGCCAGTAATATTTGGTCTCTGCATTTAGTTATCCTTTCAATCATGGGATGGATATTTAAGCTAGCTATGTTAACAAAGTCGTACAGATCCTCAATACAGACAGGCAACTTATACCCTTTGTTACTGCTTGCAATTAATAGCCCACGATCCCTTAGTTTTGAAACAATGTTGGATCTGAAGTAGTGTTCATTAATTTTCTGTTTACTAAATGCATTTAGGTTATCAAGGATTTCGTGTGAATAGACATATTCTGTTGGGTTTTCTTGAAGTTTAAATAAGAGGAATTTAGCGAAATTTACTCTGTCTCTTTCATCTGCTTCCTGAACAGGTTCATATTGCTCAATGTATTGATATGCTAAATTCACTGCTTGCTTTATAATAACTTCATTGTAGCGTCCATCAGATGATTCCTTGGCATGTTCCAAATAGGAAGGTCTTGTAGTCTTTTGGCCAATAATTAATCCTAATAATGCGATTCTTTAAAATAGAATGAAAGGATTTGTATTCATCAGTTAATTGCTGCTTATCATATCCTTTTGCAATGGTCCCAGCCAATAGGTCTGCCAGCTGGAGGAGTATGTCGGATTTACTATCATTAAAACCGAACGTTGAAAAGTTAAAAAGATCTGGGATACTTTTTCTTTTGACATAAGTCTTGAATTCTTGCATAAACTCCTTGCTTCCATGTTCATCGGCTACTAGCTGAAGTTCCTCAAATGTCTTATATAAGTCCTTGTATAATAAGTTATTTAAGTATTTAAAAAATGACTTTTTATATCCTAATCCGCCCGTTTCCCTAATTTTTGTTTTGTCGATAACATACGCATACAATTGAAAAGGGAGCTCTTTGATTTCGCTTAAAATTTGGATTCTTCGTCTATGACTATTTTTTATTTTGCTGGATTTCATTTCTCCTGTCTGAAAATATTTACGCCTAATGATCTCAATCTTTTGCTCTAACATTTCTTTGTTAGATACTTCAACAAGTATGGCAGCTATAATGAAGTGTGTTGAAACGTCCTTTTTTTCAAAATCAAATCCATAGTTACCAAATTCATCTATAAAGGCATAGAGAACTCCGTTTGACAAGTTCACTCACTCCAGCTCTCAAAATCATTTTAATCCTTTAATTTCGACAAGATTGATTCTATAACCTCCTTGTTTTTGGAAAAAGTAAAGGTTGAATAAAAATCCACAAATTTCCAATTTTATAAACAGGAAAGTTATTATCTTTAGATTTGCCACAGCATGAATTTACATTTGAAGAGTGTGAGCATAACACACACATTCTAAAGGAGAATATGGAATGTCAGAGTTAAATACAGAAACTCCAGTTGTCAAAAAGAAAAAGCGTGGAAAACTCTATGGACTGGCCATAGGAAGCAGCATGAGAAGAGACTTTGGCGCACTCTACAACAGATTAATAGCGGAAATTCAATTATATGGTGAAGACGGAGCTCAGATTATGATACACAATGGATGGTTGGAGTCCCCGCCTCAAATAAGTGAAGATTAAACGGCAAACGAAGTCCGCTAAATAGGACATAAATAAAACAAGCGGATGAACTTGATAAGTGCATCCGCTTGTTTATGGGCATTCATTAAAAGTTTTTGGTAAGTTGCATTTCATGCAGTGCCTGACTCAGGTTTGCTTTTGTATTGATATTGGCTAAGTTTAATCCAAGACTTACCATGGTTTGGGATACCTCTGGACGAATTCCAGTTATGATGCTCTTAACCCCAGTTAGTGATAAGGCATCCATGACATTAAATAACTGATGGGCTACCATCGTATCAACCAATAGCACTCCAGAAACATCGATTATCAGGTGAGATAACTGTAATTCAGCTGAGCGGTTAAGTGTGGTTTCCATAAGCAACTGGGCTCTTTCTGTATCTAAATTTCCGATTAAGGGCAGGACGCCTATACCTTTAGTAAGAGGAATAACAGGCACTGAAAGTTCCATAAATGCACTTTTCGCATTTTCCAGCGTTTTTTGATGGAATTCCACATACGTGAGGCTAAAACTATATACTGCTCGGTCTAAGAGGGGATCGATAATATGAATGACGTCAAATACAGTCGATGCAGATAGATTTCTTTCTTTTACTGCATTTTCAATCGCTTTCCATATATAAGTTCGATAATAGCTCGTGTCTTTTAGCGCTTCGTCCAAAGGTACTCCAAGCTTATAAAAGTACTCCCCTGTTTCCCTTCCCCATTTAAAAGTTTGGTTATCCGATTTTTCTTTGTCTTCGTGTCCAATTAGTGCTTCACCAAATAAGCTGATGAAATTCATTCTAATCTCCATGATGTGAGGCTCTAGTTGTTGAAACTCCCTTTTTTCCTGTTCTGTCATAGGGACGCCTGCCATTCTGTCTGAATGAACAGTGCGAGCGATTTCATGTTTTTTTTCTATTATAAATTCGCCTAATGTTTGTAATTCATTGTTCAAAGTGCTTCCTCCAAATACAAAAACAAGAATTTTTTTTATGTGCTCTTTTAATATAGTCTGTTCCTGTTACATTTGAAAAGATAAATATTATTAATATCGCTTACACAGGATAGAAATTAATGCATTAAAATATTTGAATTGTTATTAGTAAATTTGACTGTATGCTACTTGAAAATTGTTATTTAAAAGATTTCTTATACAGGATATAATATTACGTGCACGAAAATACAAAGCTTGGTTCTTTAAAGGATGTCGGTCTATGGATTATAAGCAGAAAGAAAGAGAATTAGGGAGTTATATTGGCAGGCTGCTAAGGGATTTTTCTCCCCAAAAACAAATGAATACTATTCATTGTTATTGGAGGAAAGATAAATGAGAATACCGATATTAAAATTACATGATTTGTTACTGGTTTCCATACAAGTCGTGCTTGATGATAAGAGTGCTTTAGAGCTTCAAGAGGATTTATTGCAAAAGATTCACGCGACTAACGCAGAAGGGGTGGTACTGGATCTGACTTCTCTAGACATGATCGATTCGTTTATCGCAAAAGTACTTGGAGACATGGTGAGCATGGCAGAATTAATGGGTGCGAAAGTAGTATTAACTGGAATACAGCCAGCTGTTGCTATTACCTTAATCGAGTTAGGTATAAGCCTTCCTCATATAATGACTGCCCTGGATTTGGAAAAAGGGATTGAATTATTGAAGGATAACGGCGTTGTTCATCCATGATTAAAGTGGAGATTGTTAAAATCCAACAAGAATTAGATATCGTAATGGCACGCCAAAAGGGTAGGGAAATGTCAAAGCTAATTGGATTTGGTGCGGTGGATCAGGCTCGTATAACAACAGCGGTATCTGAACTAGCTAGGAATATCTATTTATACGCGGGAACTGGTGAAATCACATTTGAACCGATTGAAGAGAACAATAAAATTGGTGTGAAAATCTCAGCCATTGATAAAGGGCCAGGGATTGAAGATATTAAAAAAGCGTTAGAAGATGGATATACCACATCTGGAGGACTAGGTGCTGGAGTACCTGGTGTAAAACGGTTAATGGATGAGTTTTTTATTGATTCTACTGTTGGAGTGGGAACGACCGTTATAGTAAAAAAGTGGCATAAGAAATAGTCGTATGACTATGATGAAAAGGACCAGACACTGAAAGACGTTGTCTGGTCCTTTTTTAAACCAATAAAAATAGTTGATTTGAAGATGGGAGTCCTTTATGTATAGGTACCGATACAATCTTTAAGATACATTTCAACAGGGAAAGCATTTGTTTACGGAACAAGTTAGTCGGATTTAAAAGAATGCTTATTCTAGAGCCTTGTCATTATACATAAACCATTATAAATTATGGATATATATGACTTTCACCATTGAACACAACCAGGAGGACATCGATGAGTGAACAAATGTATTCCAATATTGAAGTAGACCGAAATACACTTAATTCAAAAGTACAAGAGCTTGTCCGCTTGATGAATAAACGCGGTTATGAAGATTACACCAGGGGCGGTCTGGGAGCACTTAGACAAAAAAAGACCGCTGTTAACGGTCAATAATATTATTTATTCAAAAGATATTCTTCAATGTTTCCTGAAGTGAACCTTTTGTTTCAACATCTTCTTCAAAACGGACTCCCGCGGGCACCATTTTTCTTACAAGATCAGGACGAAGACCAGTAAGAACCGTTTTGCAGCCCATCATTTTAACTCCAGCCAATACCTTTTCTAAATTATTTATGACATCCCGTTACATCATGGCAATACCTGAAAGGTCCATAACCAGTGTGTGAATTTTTGAGTCAGCTATGTTGATTAAAACTTTTTCCTCAATTATTTGAATCCTGTATGAGTCTACTGTCCCACTTAGTGGCAAAACAGAAACGCTTTCACTTACGGGAATAATTGGAACTGGCAAGTGCTGCACCATTTCTCTTTGTTTTAAAAACATTGTATCTTTATAACTTGTATAGTTAAGGAAAAAGTTATTAAGGAACTTGTCAATATTATCGTTGATAGTTTTTGCTATTTCGTAAAATTCTGTACGGTCATTCGTAATATTTTTTTCCTCGTCAAGAATACATACAAAATGCCATAAAGTTCTTCTTATCGCTTGTACCCACTCTAATTTTAACTCAAGTGTTAATGCGTGCTCCGCCAAAGCGATGCCTTCCTGTTTAGCGAACGCAACTAACTCGTCTTCTTTTTGATCAACTACATAATAAATCAATGTCCGAGCATTTTTTAACAAATCAATGTTTACTTGATTTAGAATGTCTGAAATTTTTGATGAGACATTTACTGCTTCGGTATGCAATTTGTCCTCAAACAGTTCCCCGTTCTCTTTAATAAATGACTTTATTTCTTTGCCCAGTATCTGTATCGGTCTCATTGCCACCACCGATGCTTTTGTATTAATAGTAACTTTCAACTCATAAAATAGCAGAGGTAAAAATTTATTTATTTTTCAAATCAAAACGAGCTATTTCTTTATCATCTAACAATACTATTAAAGTGGCATCTAAAGCATTATCCTTGAGTTTCTTTAATTGTTCTTTTGACGGTACAAGAAACGGGACTTGGGGATTATCTTCACTCACACCTAAATCGTAGTGTAGAGTATATTTTTCCTCTTGGTCAGGTTCAAGAATATATGCAGAAGTATGTCCGTATCCCAAACCACTTGCTTCATATTCGGATGGATTAAAAATATTAAAACCAATTATTTCTTTGGATGAAGCAACTAAATTATCATTAGGTTCAATTTTTATTTGTATACCTTTCTCACCTATGTCACCGATTTTTTTGTTCCCAGTATTCTTAATTGCAAACTCATAATATAATGCGGTTGGTACAAGTTCTTTCCCCTTTTTATCACCTTCGGTTATACCTATTGCACCAACTTTATCTTTATCGTTTACAATATCAACATTTGTATTTACAAGTTCCAAAGAAGGTTTAGACGAACAAGCAGTTAAAAGCGTTAACAACGAAATGAAACATATAAGAACCATAAATCGTTTCAATAACTTCTCCCCCTTTTTAATTAGGTTTTTTAAAATTTTATCATAGAACCCTCTTTAAACTTGAAATATTTACCTTTAATACAAAATATTTCAAATTTGACAATTGGTTCTGTTATCATTTAACAAAGCTTACATAATAAGAGAAAATGGTGTTTTATTAAGGGGGAGAGAATGATGAAGAAGGCATTATTAATTATTGATGTACAAAATGGAATGTTTACAGAAGGCAATGAAGTATATAAGAGTGTTACTCTACTTGAAAATTTAAACCAATTAATAAACCAAGCTCGTTCTACAAATACATCTATTTTTTATATCCAACACAATGGACCTGTTGGACATCCTCTGGAATATGGAACAAAAGGATGGGGAATTCATCCCAATATTTCTCCCCAAAATCAAGATGTTATTATACAAAAAACAACTCCAGATTCGTTTTTAAACACCACTTTAGAGGAGGAATTGAAAAAACATGGAATTAAGCATGTATTTATAACGGGCATTCAAACAGAAGCGTGTGTTGATACAACGTGTCGAAGGGCTTTTAGTGCTGGATATCAAGTCACTTTAGCTTCTGATACACATAGTACATGGAGTTCCAATGAAATTACCGCTCAACAAATTATTAACCATCACAATACCGTACTCCGTTGGTTTGCAACTGTTTGTCCGAGTCATGAGATTATATTTAATACATAACTGAATCCTACAAATGTGAAAAATGTACTTCAACTATCGGAGGCGTTAGTTCTAGAAGGTGTTGCTTATTAAAAAAGTATTAAAGAAGACGTAGCCAATGGGCAACGTCTTCTTTAATATTTTCTATTATATTCTTTTAGCCCCGATATAACGTGGCTTCCAATATGTGTTGTTTGTACTTGCAATTGATACTCCATAAGATGATGCAGATTGAATCATCTTTCCGCTTCCCATATAGATGGAAACATGTGTTGGTCTTGATGCCTTGTTCGGTGCGTAGAACATCAAATCTCCCATTGCCAATGAAGAAACTCGCGTGCCTTTTCCGTACATTTCCGCAGCTGTTCTAGGAAGGGTTTTCCCTGCTTTGCTGTAAGAATATTTTACTAAACCTGAACAATCAAATCCGCTTGGGGTAATGCCGCCCCATTTATAAGGCACTCCTAAATTGGTTTTTGCCACCGAGATAGCTTTTGTATGATAAGTAGCCGCTTCACTCATGATCGGGGAAGCAGTACCAATGACCGTTGCAACAGAAAGAATAGCAAAAAACTTTTTTAACAAGCGTGTTTACCCCCAGTTGTAAGTTTCTAAACCTAATATAATGGATAAACTTGTCCCCATGGTTACAGGAATATTACAGTTTATTTACAAAAAGTAGGGAAGTGCGGTAGAAAATAGAATACCATGTAGAAATTTGTATAAGGGTGAGCTTTAAGAAGTAAGGGAACTATACAGCATGCAAACCTTTTAAAGTTTTTTATCAAAACCCTTAACATAGGGTAGGGGGGTATTGTATAATATAGTCAGGGAGGCGATCTAATGGGTTCAAGCATTCAAGATGACCATTGTGAAAACCCTTCAGGGGGCAGAAAAAGTCATCATTCCGAACAAGTGAAAAAGAATCTGGTTACCCGACTAAATCGAATTGAGGGTCAAATTCGCGGAATTAGAGGGATGATTGAAAAAGATACGTATTGTGACGATGTTATCACACAAATAGCATCTACCCAATCAGCTCTAAATAGCGTAGCAAAAATCCTTCTTGAGGGACATCTGAAAAGCTGCATCTTAGAGCGAATCAATGAAGGTGATACAGAAGCAATCGATGAAGTACTCGTTACGATAGAGAAGTTAATGAAAAAATAAAGGAGCGATTATTATGGAAAAAACAATTCTAAAAGTTCAAGGCATGTCATGTGGTCACTGTGTAATAGCTGTTGAAGGCAGTGTTGGTGAATTATCTGGTGTGGAACGTGTTCTTGTAGATTTAAAAGTTGGAGAAGTGGCAGTGGAATACAATCCAGGAACCGTAACTCTTGATAAAATTAAAGAAACCATCGATGATCAAGGGTATGATGTAGAATAAACCAAAAAACGTGCTTTAAGCACGTTATATTTATCAAAAATTTATACCCCCCACCCCTATTATATGAGAGAAAGGTGTTTTTAATGACTGAAGCGAAAGCTAAGGAGCTGAAAGAAACGAATTACCAGATAACAGGAATGACGTGTGCGGCTTGTGCAAATCGGATTGAAAAAGGACTAAAGAAAATGGAAGGGATCAAAGACGCCAACGTAAATCTGGCCCTTGAGAGTTCTAAGATTGTGTATGACCCGAACATTGTCTCCGAAGACGATTTCCAAAAGAAAATCAAGGGTCTCGGGTACGATGTTGTGTTGGAAAAAAGGGAGTTTGTCATCACAGGGATGACCTGTGCAGCCTGTGCAAACAGGATTGAAAAAGGATTAAACAAACTGGAAGGCGTTAGTAAAGCGAGTGTGAACCTGGCGTTAGAAAATGCCACCGTTGAATACAACCCTTCATTAGTAAGCACCCAGGAAATCGTGGGAAGGGTACAAAAGTTAGGATACAACGCCATATCTAAAGAAGAGAATGCTGATCATGTGGATTACCGAGAAAAAGAGATAAAGAGGCAGCAAACGAAGTTTATCATCTCTGCTATTCTTTCTATCCCGTTACTATGGGCAATGGTCATCCATTTTTCCTTTACGTCATTTATTTATCTTCCTGAGGCTCTCATGAATCCATGGGTGCAGCTCGCACTAGCCACGCCCGTACAGTTCATCATCGGATGGCAGTTCTATGTGGGTGCCTATAAAGCGCTGCGGAACAAGAGCGCTAACATGGATGTCCTTGTCGCCCTTGGAACGTCGGCCGCTTATTTTTACAGTCTATATGTGACAATCAAGTCTATTGGTACACATGCACATATGCTTGAATTGTATTATGAAACAAGTGCCATCCTCATTACCTTGATTCTTCTTGGAAAACTGTTTGAAGCAAGAGCAAAAGGCCGTTCATCAGAAGCAATCAAGAAGCTTATGGGCCTCCAGGCTAAAACGGCTACTGTTGTGAAAGACGGAGTAGAGAAAGAAATTCCCCTTGAAGAAGTACTGGTCGGGGATATCGTGTATATCAAGCCAGGTGAGAAAGTGCCTGTCGACGGAGAGATCTTGGAAGGCCGTTCCGCATTGGACGAATCGATGCTGACAGGAGAAAGTGTGCCCGTTGATAAAAAGATTGGAGACTCCGTTATCGGGGCAACCGTCAATAAGAACGGATTCTTGAAAATTAAGGCTACAAAAGTGGGAAGAGACACGGCCCTTGCCCAGATCATCAAGGTGGTCGAAGAAGCTCAAGGCTCTAAGGCGCCTATCCAGCGTTTGGCTGATCAGATATCAGGAATATTCGTCCCAATCGTGGTGGGAATAGCAGTGGTAACATTCCTGATTTGGTTTATCTGGGTAAGCCCTGGCGAGTTTGCAGAGGCGCTTGAAAAACTGATTGCCGTACTTGTTATCGCTTGTCCTTGCGCCCTCGGCCTTGCAACACCGACATCCATTATGGCAGGTTCTGGAAGGGCTGCTGAAATCGGCATACTATTCAAGGGCGGGGAACACCTGGAGGGAACCCACCAGATTGATACGGTTGTATTAGACAAGACAGGAACCGTTACAAAAGGGACTCCTCAGTTAACGGATGTCATCGTTGATGCGAAAATGAGTGAGACAGAATTCTTATCCCTGATCGGTTCTGCTGAAAACCAATCCGAACATCCACTGGCTCAGGCCATTGTTCAAGGCATCAAAGAGAAAGAAATCGCGCTTAAAGAGGTTCAGGAGTTCGAAGCGATACCAGGTTACGGAATCAAAGCCACTGTCGAGGACAAAACCATTTTAATTGGAACCAGAAGGCTGATGAACCGTGAAAATATTGACATAGCGGATACCACTACAACAATGGAACAGCTTGAGGATAACGGAAAAACAGCTATGCTTGTTGCCATCGACGGCACATATGCTGGGATTATAGCAGTAGCGGATACTATTAAAGAAACATCTAAAGAAGCCATCCGCCGACTAAAAGACCTAAACATCGATGTGGTCATGATCACGGGCGATAACTCAAGAACAGCAACGTCTATCGGTAGAGAAGTTGGTATTGATCGCGTGATTGCTGAAGTCCTCCCAGAAGGAAAAGCAGAAGAAGTGAAAAAGCTTCAAAGTGAAGGTAGAAAAGTGGCTATGGTCGGAGACGGCATAAACGATGCTCCAGCCCTTGCTGTTGCGGATATTGGAATGGCTCTCGGAACAGGTACCGATGTAGCGATGGAAGCTGCGGATATCACGTTGATCAGCGGCGATTTAAACAACATTGCGGATGCCATTTTAATGAGCAAGAAAACGATACGGAACATTAAGCAAAATCTTTTCTGGGCATTTGCGTACAACGTGATAGGCATACCGATTGCTGCGGTCGGCCTATTGGCTCCATGGCTCGCTGGTGCTGCGATGGCATTCAGCTCCGTATCCGTTGTATTGAACGCCCTGCGTCTGCAAAGAGTGAAGCGGGCAAGAGGCAATAAAGGTTCCCGACAAATTTGATTCTTCTTATGTGTTCGCATAAATAAAATGACAGGAGAGGGGAAACGTATGGAATCTCAGGTGAAGAAAATCAAGATAGCGGTGAACTCAGGAATAGGCTTCGGGTCAAAGCTGAATGCGAAGCAATTGATCACCATAGCAAAATATATAGATGATGAAGAGATTGAGTTAACGACATTCCAGCAGTTGTATATCGAAATTCCCGAAGACCAAAAGGATCAAGTGACAGAGGAGTTTAAGCGGGTCGGACTTCATTGTTATCCTGTTGGAAACTTCGTTAAAAGTCTTAGGACCTGTAACTTCTGTAAAGGAGAACTGGAGGAGGGGATGCCTGTTGCGAAGGAACTTAATCGAAGAATAGCGGGTAAACCCGTTCCCTTTACCTTAAAGGTCGCGTATACTGGATGCCCTGTTGGCTGCGGGGAACCGCTTCTAAGTGATTTCGGAGTCATGAAGGTTGGGGACGATTATTATGATTTATATATAGGCGGGAAGGCTAAAGGAAAAGACGCTCAAATCGGGCAATTGTATAAGGAGAAGCTTACTCCAGAGTCCCTTTATGACGAAGTGGAAACCATAATAGATCAATACGCTAAAGAGGGGAAGAAAAGAGAAAACTTTTCCAGATATCTAAAGAGAACTCAACTAGTCGTCCAATAATTCAAAAACAGCTGTGTTCAAAACACAGCTGTTTTTTTAGATAGTAATCATAAGTGAGAGTAATCCGTAAGGTGATTCAAAGAACATACGAAGATAATGCCCAAAACATGAGAAAAAAGGAAGCAACTATCACTGAGAAAGATTCTATACCGAAAATGTTTCCTTTTCTTTCAATTTTCTTATATTCTTTATACGTGATTTCCCCTCTGGCAAACTGAAGACCACTTTCATTCGGTTCCACAAAATAGGAAGTTCCATTGCTGTCACGAAGGATCACTTTTGCAACAAACGGATTGTCGCCTGTTGAGGATACAGCCGTTACCGATGGAAAAATGGAATGAAGTCGAATCTCTTCAAACATTTCCTTTGTTCGCTGCTCAATGGAATCAGTAGAAAAACACATGGAACCCCGCCTTTTTATCCTCTGCTTACGTGTTAAATCGAAGTAAAGGACAGTTTATGTAAGTGCCCATCAGATCAAGGATACGTAGATGCCTGTTGATTTCGTCCACAAAGTGAATAAAACCTGTTATGGAATTCATATGCTTATTTTTATAATACTGTATGACCAGTGGAAAGGTGAATTCCATGGATTCTGCAATTAAGTTATTCACATCCTCAAACTGCTGCTCATCGATAATGGGTTCCGATTCCTCGTAATATTCTTCATTTGCATACTTCCTTAGCATACTTACATGTTCGGGAAGCATCAAACTGGTCCATTTTATGTTTCCGCGGTCGTATCATATGATCACTCCTCATAACTAGTATATACGAACATGTGTTCCCGTGTAAAAGAAACCGTGTTAATGCTTAATCAAATTCTCGGAATTCTTTTCATTATTTGTAACGTACACTATCGAACAATCCGACTATAAAATTAAGAGGAGGATCCTGTTGGAGAGTGGATGTCCTTGCTGGTATTTTTCCAATAGTTAAGTTGCCGAGCCGTACAATGGGTTGAAAAAAGGAAGCAAACGCTAGAAGACGGGATTATTTCATAGATAATGCTTAAGATTGGCTTTTAAACACTGATTTTAAAATAAGTCTTTATAGGGGGAATGAGATTAAATGAAAAATAATGCTTTTATTAAAGTGATTCTAAGCGGCATATTTGTGTGTTTAGCCATCATTGCATTCAAATTGAATTCCGACGATCCTGCTCAATTACCTGCGCCAAACGTTAAAGATGAAAACCAGGGCGGGAGGGTTGTTCAAATTGCACCTAACAGGGTTGGAGTGGTTGATACAGGTAGCGGAAGTGGGTGGGAGCAACTCGTCATTTTTGAATACAATGAAGCTGCAAAAAAGTTTGAGGTCGTAAGTACCATACCTTATGAAGATATATTTAATCACCCTGAGGAAAATGGGATTCCAGTCAGGAAAGATAAATATGGAAATTAGCTTTTTTAGGATTATTACAGGTAACCAGGATGAATAATGGTTGTTAATGGAACAAAAAGTTGTTGGATTATTTCTTAAGTTGAAGGCTCAACAAAAAGAGAACCCATATCTTACTAGAGGTTCTCTTGTTGATTATAAAAGGTTAATTAAATGGCTCCTCAACAAGTCTGCCAATAAAGTTTTCTATCATATCATATGCTAATTCAGCTGTTTTTGGATTGTCGTTTTGCAGGTTATGTAAATGTTCTAAAACCCGTAGCAGCGTCCTTCGGCTTGTCGGATCCAAATTTTCAACGATCTGTATGATCTTCTGTGTTTCTTTGGCCAACACGGGTCTCCTTTTCATTGTTTTTTAAATGGTTACGCCTGATAAATAAGAACAAGATGATGATAAGGGATAAGATACCTAACACGATCTTACTTTGAAAATCCCAAACTAATATCTGCTTAACGGTATAAGCCTCAATCAAAAGAGCTGGAATTTTACCGATTGTACTGGAAACAGCAAAATTAATGGTGTGTATTTTGCTTGCAGCGCCTGCCAGAGTCACGGCTCCTGACGGAATAAAAGGGAAAATGCGTAATGCAATAATAAGAAAGAATGCTTCCATTCCTTTTGTAAGCTGAAGTTTTTTTATCCATTTGTTTTTTGTTGAAAATGTATGGCTGATTCCTTTTCTATAAAGGTAGAAGCTTACAACCGCCCCTAGGGCTTCGCCAGCTATTGAAAGATAGAGCCCTTGGGCAAAGCCGAAATATGAGATATTGGCGGCGGTAATAAATACGCTAGGAACAACTCCCAGTATGCTTACCACTATACTCAGGGCCAAACTTATAAGATAAGCAAAAGCCCCACTTTCAGAAAATAAGGTAACAACAAAATATTCCATTCTTTCCCCCGTATGCTATAAATTAGGGACTTGTTCTACATGGAAACCGAGCAAAATCTTACATTATGCTCGGTCTTATTTGTATTAAGAATTAATGATTGATTAATGACCGCTGTGTCCTCCTGATCCTGTACTTGAAAGCTCTTCTTCTGTCACCCATTTGTGGTTTTTAACAGGTTCTCCGCATGTTGTCGGAGTGAAATCAACCATGTAAACGGTGGTCTGTTTAGCAGTATCGATAGTCGCTTCTGCGCCTTTCATTCCTTCCATATGATCAGCGTTTAATTCTGCTTTATCGCCAGGTTTTAGAGGGGTGTCACCAGCGTCTTTCAGCTCTTCTTGAATGACCCATTTATGATTTTTAACTGGTTCTCCACCTGTTGAGGGGGTGTAAGTAACCGTATAAACCGTTGTATCAAATGCCCCTGAAATGGTTGCCTCGGCACCTTTCATGCCTTCCATATGGTCGGACTGGATGATTGCTTTGCTTCCTACTTCATATTTAGGGTTTGCTGCTTCTTTTAATCCTTCAGGAACTTTACCAGAACTGGAATGGTTCATGTCTCCATGGTTCATCTCTGAGTGGTTTGTTTCTTCTTGTTTAGGTTCCTTATTTTTGCTTTCATTTTTATCACTGTCTGGATTTCCACAGGCACTTAGAACAAGTACGAAAGCAGCACTTAAAAAAGCTAATCTCTTTTTCATGTCATGACCTCCTAAGGTTTATAAGGTCAGTGTACTCTATACTTTTGAAGAACTTATGAAGATGACTCCTGTTTCATTAATTTTTTGGTAACTGAATATATACTATCGTACCCATACCTTCTGTGCTTTCTATCCATACAGTACCTTGGTGGGCTTCAACCAGCCTCCTTACTATGGTTAACCCGATACCGCTTCCTCCTGTGTCGCGACTTCGGGAGCGATCCTCCCTATAAAAACGGTCAAATACCTTCTCCAATGATTTTTTCCTCATACCAGTCCCATTGTCTTTAACACTGATTAATACATGGTCACCCTTATTTTCAGCGGATACACGTACCAATCCGCCAGCAGGTGTATATTTCAGTGAGTTCGATAATAAGTTGAAAAGAATTTGTTTCATCCGTTCTTCGTCGAAAGGAAAGTTCAAATTATCCGAGCTGTTGGCTTGAACGTCGACGTTTTTTTGTAAATAAGCACTTGTAACAGAAACGATACAATGTTTGATTACGCCCCCTAAATTATTTTCTTTAAAATTCATCCTGAACTCAGGTGACTCAATTGTATTTAACTGTTCTAAATCCTGAATGAGGTGAATCAATCGATTTATTTCTTCAGTGCAGTCCTTAATTCGCTCAAGGGTGGGTTCCCAAATACCGTCCTCAAATGCCTCCATGTGGCTCTTTAATGTGGTAAGTGGCTTACGGAGTTCATGGGCGATGTCCGCCGTCATATTCTTACGGGCAATTTCCTGGTTCTCTAATTCTAATGCTAATTGATTGAGGGAATGGCCGAGCTCGCTTAATTCGTCATTACCTGAGATTTTTACTCGTGTTTTCCATTGTCCTTTGGTCATCTTTTCTGCCGCTTCTCTCATTTGCAACAAAGGATTCGAGAGCCTTTTCGCAACAAAGTAACTAACAATAAAGACAAGGATGATTGCTGCAATCGCGGTGAAGAGGATTGACTCAAGCATCGCCCTTTCAAGGTGAGAACTTAAGGGATCTAAGTGTTGAATCGTGGCTGATTCATGCTGAAACATGGTGAAATGATAATGGATTTCCAATGCATAAATGATACTTGTCAATATTAAGACAGCGGAAGCGATAAGTGTGAAAATGAGTGCCAGCCTTGCATGCAACCCTTTTCTCATAAACGCTCACCCGAAAATTTATACCCCATCCCATACACCGTTTCCAGGTAATGAGGAACTTTTGGATTGTCCTTAATTTTATAGCGTAGATTTTTAATATGCTGGTCAATAATTCTTGAATCACCAACAAAATCATCCCCTAATACATAGAACACCAATTCATCTCTTGTATAGGTCCGCTGAGGGTATCTAGCCATAACCAGCAATAATTTATATTCGCTTGGGGTTAGATCAATCTTTTTCCCTTTTAGTCGTACTTCCTTATAACTTTGGTCTATTACTAGCTCATCTTGGTTAAAGGAAATCGTTTCAGCTAACAGCTGATCAGGATTAGATCTCCTTAAGATCGTTTTAACCCGCATAACCAGTTCACGCGGGCTGAAAGGCTTCACCATGTAATCGTCGGCCCCGATGGTCAGGCCATATATTCGGTCATTCTCCCTCACCTTTGCAGTCAGCATTAATATGGGGGTAGCAAACTTCCGTCTAATTTGTAAACAAATTTCTTCGCCCGACATATCAGGCAGCATTAAATCCAGGATAATAAAATCCACGGACTTTTTATCTATAATCTCCAGTGCATCTTTTCCGTTCTCTGCTTCCTTAATTAGAAATCCCTCATTTTGTAAATAAGAAGAGATCACTTCTCTTATTTTGTATTCATCATCTACAACCAATATTGTTTTCAATCAACATTCCTCCAATAATCGCTTACTTACATTCTAATATTGAGAGTTTATGATTTCAAAAAGGGATGTATGGAATATGCATTCATTACTAACCTTCTTTAAAATGAAGATGAAAAAAGGCACGGGATGTTTACAAGTTGCGTAGTTTTCAGGCAATAAAAAGACGCTGCCCCAAATGGACAACGTTTTAATTTTGTTGGTCAGCTTGGAACCTTAAAAGGATTACAGAAAACACTAACGCTTTTCTAAGACTTGTTGAACATTGCCATACGCTTCAATATCTGAAATGTTGATCCCTAACTGTACAGCTGTATGAGCTAACGCTGGTTTTACTTATGGGGAGGTTAGTTAAAGAAGGATTTCATGTTGAAAGGGCGAATACTAAAATAGAATCGTATTGTTTATTATTGACTATTTTTAAAACTGGGGAGCATTTAAAGCCCGCATTCCTTGCATACCGTATATGTATTCAAAACGAGCAGGTTTATTTAAGATCGGGTATTGTTGAAAAGGGGATGAAGCGCCGTTTGAGTATTGAAGAAGGATTAAAAATAATGGAATGGGTGGCTTTTTATTTAATGCCTTTCTTATGTATTGTTTTTGTTTTAAATTGTGTGAGTTTGGCAAAAAAAATAAGAATAGGTGAGAATACAGCTAAGAATACGGTTTGGATAACAATTACGTTTATATTGATAATTTACTCAATAATGAGTGTAGCAGCTTTGAGTTATTAAACTAAAGAGTGCGTTAGTTAAAGATCGTTCGGCTACTTCGGTAGCCTTTTTGTTGTTTCACTAACGAGCAGGTTAGTTCAATAAGAGGATTTCATCGAGGTATCAATAAAATTAATTCCTTTTGAATTGATGTTATATGAACCTAGTTTAAAACAGTTAAAATCAATTTGTTGAAAGTAGGTAGGGTGTATTCTATGCTTGATGAGAAAACAATACAAATTGTTCAGTCAACTGCTCCTGTCTTAAAAGAACATAGTAAAGTAATTGGAAAAAGATTTTACGAACTATTATTTGAAAAAGCCCCTAATTTATACAATATCTTCAATCAAACCAATCAAAAAAGAGGTCTTCAGCAAGAAGCTTTGGGGTATGCCGTTTATGCAGCTGGAGAGCATATTACCAATCTTGAAGCTATATTGCCCGTGATTGAAAGAATTTCTCAAAAACACCGGGCTATCGGCATTAAAGCGGAACAATATCCCGTAGTAGGAGAAACCTTGCTTCAAGCGGTAAAAGATGTTCTTGGAGATGCTGCAACAGACGAAATTATTGAGGCATGGGGAAAAGCATATGGCTATATTTCAGATGCCTTTATTGAGCTTGAAAAGAAGCTCTACGAAGAAACAGAAAGTCAGCCAGGAGGATGGGAAGGCTATCGAAACTTTATTGTGGAGAAAAAAGTCAAAGAAAGTGAAGAAGTTACTTCTTTATATCTAAAACCTGAAGATGGAAAAGCAATAGCAACCTATAAGGCTGGACAATACCTTACCATTAAAGCTAAAGTTCCTGGAGAAAAATATACCCATATTCGCCATTACAGTCTATCGGAAGCACCAGGTAAAGATTATTATAAGCGTAAAACGAGAAGACGAACACGATACCTCACCTGAAGGAATTGTATCTAACTTCTTACATAAACAGATTCAAACAGGTGATCCCCTCCCATTTTCTGCTCCAGCAGGAGACTTTGTAATGCAGCATGATGACTTGCCTGTTGTATTAATAAGTGGAGGCATCGGTATCACTCCTTTATTCAGCATGTTACAAACACTTGTAAAGGAACAAATGAAACAGAAAGTCACGTTTATTCATTCCACTCGAAATAGTAAAACACATGCTTTTCGAAAGGATGTAAACCAAATGGCTATCGATAATGAGAATATAAAGTCATTGGTTTGTTATGACCGACTGAGGAGGACAAAATAGCCAAAAACTTTGATAAAGAAGGATTTATTGATTTAAACTTTTTAAAATCAAACATTGCGACCAAGGATGCAAATTTTTATTTTTGCGGTTCCCTCCCGTTTATGGATGCTATTATTAAAGCCTTACAGGAATGGGATGTTCCAAAGGAACGAATTCATTATGAGTCGTTTAGCCCTTTAGCAATTTTAGGTGAATAACGTTTTATTGTTTTCGCGTTAGGAATTATTATTATTTTAAGGAATAATATTCTAAAAAAATCCACTGGTAAAATTAAAAAGACGCTTTATTTAGGCTTCGTCCTTTCTTTACTCAGCAAATTAGGAGTATGTGAAGAAGTGTACTTAAACTCCCATGAAAATTAATTCTGAGATACAGTCAAAAAGGCAATACTAAAGAAGACAGCTCATTCTGTATTTTTAAAAGAGTGCCTGGTTGCTTGT
>NZ_JAFBFI010000006.1 GCF_016909175.1 Peribacillus deserti | reverse complement strand
CGCTTTTCTGGTTGTCTAGCTCCAAGCTGCCACCCTCGAGACATAAGCCAATCAGTCCATGGGAGGGAAGGCGCCTCCCACGGCCTGCTCGTCTTGTGCTTGTCAGGTCTCTGCCTTTCGATCCAATGTGGTGTCTTATATAGAGTCGATTTATCATTATGCAAAAAATTGTAAGAGTGGAAAGGCACCGCTTTCCGCTTTTCACGCTTGTCTTAAGTGTTTTAGTCTGTTAAAGTAAAAAAATGAAAATACATAGTTATGTAGGAGGAAATGTATCGTGAAAATGATGGATGCGAATGAGATTATTTCTTTTATTCAAAACAGCACGAAGTCTACGCCCGTTAAGGTTTATATAAAAGGTGAACTTGAGGGTATTAATTTTGGTGAAAGCTCTAAAGTGTTTGTTACAGGGAACACAGGGGTTGTGTTTGGGGAATGGGCTGAAATTAATGAAGCTCTAAATGCGAATAAGGATAAGGTTGAGGATTATGTGGTCGAAAATGACCGTCGTAATTCGGCGATTCCTTTGCTTGATACGAAAAATATTAAAGCTAGAATTGAGCCGGGCGCTATTATTCGTGATCAGGTTGAAATTGGCGATAATGCTGTCATTATGATGGGGGCTTCTATTAATATTGGTGCGGTTATTGGCGAAGGCACTATGATCGATATGAATGTGGTGCTTGGCGGACGTGCAACTGTAGGGAAGAACTGCCACATTGGTGCAGGTTCTGTACTGGCTGGGGTTATTGAACCGCCTTCTGCAAAGCCGGTCGTTGTTGAAGATGATGTTGTTATTGGTGCGAATGCGGTTGTTCTTGAAGGAGTAACTGTTGGCAAAGGTGCTGTTGTAGCTGCGGGTGCTATCGTAATCGAAGATGTTCCTCCGTATACAGTTGTTGCCGGAACCCCTGCAAGAGTTATCAAGGAAATTGATGAAAAAACTAAATCAAAAACTGAAATTAAACAAGAGCTTCGCCAGCTGTAATTTGAACCTCTTAAAACTTCCCTGTCAACCTAGAATTGACAGGGATTATTTACATTAAAATAAAACGATCGGGGGAGAGTCATGGGATTACATCCTTTTGTTTCAATTAGGAGAGACCTTCATAAAATTCCAGAGCTGGGTTTTCAGGAATTTAAAACCCAGAAATATCTACTAAACTATCTTCAGTCGCTTCCAGGTGACCGTATGGAAATTGAAACTTGGAAAACAGGTATCTTAGTAAAAGTAAAAGGATCGAAGCCTAAAAAGACAATCGGGTACCGTACGGACATTGATGGTCTGCAGATAAAAGAGGAAACCGGTCTGGAGTTTGTATCGGAGCATGAAGGAAGAATGCATGCCTGTGGACATGATCTGCATATGAGTATTGCCCTAGGAGTTCTTACACACATCATCCATCATCCCATTCAGGATGATGTGCTGTTTATTTTCCAGCCAGCTGAAGAAGGCCCTGGCGGGGCAGAACCTATGCTTGCATCGGATGTCCTGAGAAAATGGATGCCCGATATGATCTTTGCCCTTCACATTGCCCCTGAGTATCCAGTGGGTACGATTGCCCTAAAAGAAGGACTTTTATTTGCGAATACTTCTGAATTATATATAGATTTAAAAGGGAAAGGCGGGCATGCCGCTTATCCGCATTTGAGTAATGATATGATTGTTGCTGCAAGTGCGCTGGTCGGCCAGCTTCAAACCATCATTTCCAGAAATGTAGACCCGCTGGATTCAGCTGTAATTACGCTCGGGATCATAAACGGCGGCACTGCCCAGAACATTATTGCTGAGAATGTTCATTTAGAAGGAACAATCCGGACTTTTTCAGAGGAAAATATGCAGAAGGTCAAACAGAGAATAGAAGATATTATAACGGGTATCGAAAAAAGCTATCAATGTACGATTTCATTAGACTATGGAGCCATGTATCACCAGGTATATAATAACGAAGAATTAGCACGGGAGTTTATGGACTTTGCTAGAAAGCAATCAGGTATTCACGTGCATGAATGCAAAGAAGCCATGACAGGTGAGGATTTTGGCTTTATGACCCGGGATATTCCGGGATTCATGTTCTGGCTTGGAGTGAATTCAGAGTTTGGACTTCACCATTCAAAACTGAATCCAAACGAAAATGCCATTGAAAAGGCCATCGAATTAGCCGTTCAGTATATTGAATTTAAAGGTAATAAATAAAAAAGTTGAGGGGAAGCCTCAACTTTTTTTGTTACATTTTATTTTTTCGTTCCAAAGCAGGCTGATCCATAGAAGGTGCTTCTAAGCCATTAGCTTCAAGAGTTTCTTTAATCAAAATCATCAGTTTTCTTTTCATTGCATTCCGTTCGCCGCTGACAGTTTTTCCTATGATTCTCAGGCTTCCCTGCGGCTGTCCAACGCCGGCGGCAAATATGCTTGGGCCGTCCACTATAGATGAGTTATCTGCTTTAAATGTATTAAAAGATTCTTGAATGAGCTCCTGGGCCAATTCCGGGTCGTGCGGATAATGAATACTAAAATCAATAATGGCTTTCATATCTGCCCTGGAGTGGTTGCTCAAGTTCGTAATTCCCCTGTTTGGAATATAGTGCAAAGTTCCATCAAATCCGCGAATATGAGTAGTGCGCAGCCCCACCTGCTCGACAATGCCAGAGAATGTAGCAATTGTTACATTATCCCCAACATCCACCTGTCTTTCCAGCAAAAGAAAAAAACCTGTGACAACATCGCTTACCAGCCCCTGTGCACCGAAACCGACAGCTAAACCGACCACTCCGGCACCTGCCAGTACGGCAGTAGCATGTATACCTAAAACCTGTAAGATCGTTACAATGAGAATGAAGATCAACACATATCCAATAATATTGCTTGTGAGGCTTTCTAACGTTTTTACTCTGGTGGCTGACACTTTCTTTTGTGACTGCAATGTACCAAAGCTTTTATGTATGAGTTTCTCAGCGATGGTCTTAGCTAAGTAAAAGATAATAATGATCGCCAAAATTTTTAATACACCAGCACCGAAGCTGATGAAGAGTGCACTATAATCGATTTGTCTTATGCCGTTCATAAATTCATTCCCCTCAAAAAAATTACGCATGGTGATTCAACCTTTCTTGCTTTTATACCTTTTAACGTACAACAAAGAAAAGAAAAAATACAGCATAAGGGCAGGGATGGAGCCATTATGTTTTGTAACAAGGAAGAGGAATGATAAACTTGTATAGTCTTAATAAATAGGCGATGTTTGAGCTCAATGTTTATTTTCTCGCTAAGTTGATTCGAGCGGAAGGTGCGAGACTCCTGCTCAGAAAAGCGAGTATTGTCCAGCTCCGGACTGACACCTTCGGTCATAAGCCAATCGCCATCAAAAGGCAAAAAGCGCCTTTCGCTGCGCTTGTCTTATGTCTGTCAGGTATCTGACTTTCTATATAATGGTTTTTTAAACGAGTTTGTTCATCACAATTCTCTAAAAAGAACTACCTTGAAAGTCACCGTCCTCTGCTTTTCTATTAAGGGAGACCCCCGCAGGCGTATCACGCCGAGGAGGCTACCGGACCGCCCGCGGAAAGCGAGTGCCTGTAGCGGAAATCAACAGACAAGTTTAACAAAAGCTAAGAAATAAAAAGCCAGGTAAATGGGAAGACTGATATTTGGCAGAAATAAATCACCACTTTGTAATAATTTCTGTTTAGAAATGATTCCAATTGACTCGCGGATTCTCATTACTCTATAATGAAAAATGTGATTAAAATTACAAATGAGAAATCAACAGCATTTTTCTCATATAACTTATTTTTGGAGGGATTACATATGCCAGAACGTATGGTAGGTAAACAAGCACCAAGATTTGAAATGGATGCTGTTTTAGCTAACAAGGAATTTGGAAAAGTCAGCTTAGAAGAAAACATGAAAAATGATAAATGGACCGTTCTATTTTTCTATCCAATGGACTTTACATTTGTCTGCCCGACTGAAATTACTGCAATGTCTGACCGTTACGATGAGTTTGAAGATCTAGACGCAGAAGTGATCGGTGTTTCTACTGATACTATCCACACTCACTTAGCATGGATCAATACTGACCGTAAAGAAAACGGCCTTGGAGATTTAAAATATCCTTTAGCGGCTGATACTAACCATATGGTTTCTCGTGAATACGGTGTTTTAATTGAAGAAGAAGGAGTAGCTCTTCGTGGTCTTTACATTATCAGCCCTGAGGGAGAATTAATGTATTCAGTTGTTAACCATAACAACATCGGCCGTGACGTAGATGAAACTCTTCGTGTATTGCAGGCTCTTCAAACAGGCGGACTTTGCCCGGCTAACTGGAGACCAGGCCAGGCTACATTATAAGTTTTAAACTTTTCTAAAAAAGCGGACAGGCCTAACATGCGGTTAGGCCTTTTCTTCTAAGGGTATTAACGTCGCAAGTGTTAATATCAATAACTAAATGGAGGTGCCACAATGAAGTTAAGACAACCAATGCCAGAATTAAATGGTGCAACAACATGGTTAAATGGCGAGCTAAGCCGGGAAGAATTAGTGGGAACTAAGCCAACTTTAATTCACTTCTGGTCCATCAGCTGTCATTTATGTAAAGAGGCTATGCCTCAGGTAAATCAATTCCGTGACGACTTCAAAGATAAACTGAACGTGGTTGCTGTTCATATGCCCAGATCAGAGGATGATCTAGATTTAGCGCAAATTGAAGCAGTTGCTAAAGAACATGGCATTACACAGCCTATATTCGTGGACAGTGAATTAAAGCTGAACGATTCATTCGAGAATCAGTACGTTCCTGCTTACTATGTATTTGATAAAGAAGGAAATCTGCGTCACTTCCAGGCGGGCGGCAGCGGAATGAAAATGCTTGAAAAACGCGTCAATCGTGTCTTAGATGAAATGGAAAAAGAAGCATAAAAGAAAGAACCTCTCAATACCATTTTGAGAGGTTCTTTTTTTTGTGGGCTATGTTAAAGTTCATTGTTGATTTTGGCACTATGTTGATTGGAGTGGAAGGCGCGAGACTCTTGCGCGAGAAATGGGTCAAGGGAGACCCCGTCAGGCGTAAACGTGAAAGGAGGCTCCTGGGCCGCCCGCGGAAAGCGAGTGCCTCTCGCTGCAACCAACAATCAAGTTTAACAGAGCTTTGTATAAAAATTAGCATATGAATATTTTTACTTAATTTTCAAACTTTTTTACAAAACGGGTGGAAAATCATTTCGAAACCCGATATATTTAGTAATACATTGTTCTTTGAAATTATATGTTTCAAGCCGTAATCATTTTTTTATGGTGAATAAGAAAGGGGGAAACTGTTTGGAAACCTTTAAAAGGCTAAAACAGTTTTATTGGCCGTATCGAAACTATTTTTTTATTTCTTTGGCATTTTTGCTTCTAGTTACAGGTATTACCGTTCTTTATCCAATCATCCTTCAGATTACGATTGATGATGTAGTGCTTAGGAGGAAGTATAGCTGGATTCCTATATTGGCTCTATCTTTCGTCAGTTTAATGGCCGTCAAGGGCTTTGCCACATACATAAATCAGTATCTAGGAGATCTTTTTGGAATCATCTCTGTTTACAAACTAAGAAATTCCCTCTATGAAAAACTTCAGTACCTTCCTTATCGATATTATGATAATGCCAAAACGGGAGATTTAATGTCCAGATTGACAGCGGACGTCGAAGGCTTTCGTTTTTTCCTTTCCTATGGATTTTCAGAGCTGCTCCGTTTTTTCCTTTTGATAGGAATAAGTCTTGGAGTTATGTTTTATTACTCCGCTTCTTTAACTCTCGTTACGATTTTAGCCTTGCCATTCCTGGCTATTGTTGTTTATAAATTTGATAGAGCCGTACATCCCGCTTTTAGGGGTATTCGAAAATCTTTTGGAAAATTAAATACAAATGTTCAAGAGAATATAAGCGGTATAAACACCGTAAAATCCTTGTCAAGAGAGGATTTCGAGATAGGTAAGTTTAATCGGTCTAATAATGATTATAAAGATCAGTATCTGTTCACTTCAGATATCTGGGCAAAATACTTTCCGTTAATGGAGTTTATAGGGAATCTTTCTGTTGTTCTCCTCCTTTCCTACGGAGGCTACCTGGTTATTGATGATTCGCTGAAGCTTGGCGAGTTAGTCGCTTTCTATAGTCTCGTATGGTACATCATCTGGCCAATTGTTAATCTGGGTTTTGTGATCAATATGTTTTCACAGGCGAAAGCTTCAGGAGAAAGGCTGCTGGAAGTCCTGGATGAAAAACAGGAGATAGCAGAGAGGAACCATCCAATTGTAAAATCCTCATTGCTTGGAGAAGTTGAGTTTCGAAATGTAACTCTTACTTATTCGGAAGATGATCAGCCTGCGCTGAAAAATATCAGCTTTCATGCCCGGCCTGGTAAAGTCATCGGGCTGATTGGGCCGACAGGAAGCGGGAAAACCTCCCTGACTCAATTAATAACCCGTTTCTATGAGCCTGAAGGCGGAGATATCTACATAGACGGCCATCTCATAACACAATATTCATTGGAAACTCTTCGGAGCAATATAGGATTTGTCCTTCAAGAATCGTTTTTATTCTCTTCTTCCATCAAAGCAGGCATTTCATATGGGAATCCCGATGCTACTATGGATCAGATCATAGATGCAGCCAAAAGGGCTCAGGCACATGAATTTATTATGGAGCTGCCCAATGGATACGATACGGTCCTGGGGGAGAGGGGAAATGGCTTATCAGGAGGGCAGAAGCAAAGGATTGCAATTGCCCGGGCCATTTGTATAAATCCCAGTATTTTGGTGCTTGATGATGCTACAAGTGCTGTAGACATGGAAACGGAGTTTCGGATACAGGATGCCTTAATTGAAGTAATGAAAGGCAGGACCACTTTTATCATCGCACATAGAATTTCCTCTTTGAAGCATGCGGATGAGATTTTAGTGCTTGATCATGGTGAAGTTGTTGAGAGAGGTACACATCATGAACTGCTGCAATCCGGAAGTTACTATCGTAGAATTTATGACATTCAATATAAAGACAGAGAAAAGGTATTGTTAGAGTCGAAGTAAAAGGGGGGAATATTGATGCAGACGAAACAGGTAAATAAAAAAGTGCTTGAAAGATTTCATTACTCGACTGAAGAAATTATTGAAAAACCGTTTAACTGGGGACAGATGCTGAGGCTTATGGCATATATGAAGCCTTACTCAAAGCGGTTGCTGCCGCTTGCATTGCTGATGGTCATTGCCACCACGGCAGTCAGGCTTGCTGTACCTGCCCTAATAGGGGTGTATACACTGGATAATGCCTTGAAAAATAAAGATACAGGACTGCTAATAACTTTAGTTGCAGTACTTACCGGTCTATATGTTTGTTCATATATTGCGAATATTTTTCGGATTAAGTGGATGAATGAGCTTGGGCAGAACATTATTTATGATTTGCGCAAAGCCCTGTTTACGCATGTCCAGACCCTTTCACACCGTTTCTTTGATCAAAGGTCTGCAGGATCGATTCTTGTCAGGATCATGAATGACATTAATTCTTTGCAGGAGCTATTCACTAATGGTGTCATTAATCTCCTGATGGATATCATTCTTTTGGCTGGCATACTGGTGATGTTATTTACACTGAGTCCTGAACTCACATTAGCTATCATGATTATTCTGCCGCTGATGTTCCTTATTTCTACCAGCCTGCGAAAAAACATCCGAAGAAGCTGGCAGGTGGTAAGGATCCGCCAATCAAAGCTGAATTCTCATCTTAATGAAAGTATACAGGGAATTCGAGTGACTCAGGCATTCACTCAAGAACCAGAAAATATGGCATTCTTTAATGAAGTGAACAAGGAAAACTATGAGAGCTGGAAGCAGGCATCAAAGAAAAACGCTATGTTCCGGCCGCTTGTAGAGATGACTAATGCCGCTGGTACCGTGATTCTTATCTGGTATGGAGCGAGCTTAATACAAAATGGAGCTATTTCTATAGGTGTTTTTGTCTCATTTGCTTTCTATCTTGGAATGTTTTGGGAGCCTATTTCACGGCTGGGCCAGGTTTATAATCAATTATTAATAGGCATGGCTTCCTCAGAACGAATATTTGAATTTCTGGATGAGAAGCCTCTTGTATCAGAAAAAATGAATGCCGTTCAATTAAACTCTATGCATGGAGAGATTGTTTTTGAAGATGTGGAATTTGCATACGAAAAAAATAGAAAAGCACTCAATCATATTTCATTAAAAATGCCAGCAGGCAGTACGGTTGCACTTGTCGGCCACACTGGCTCTGGTAAATCGACGATTGCTAATCTGGTCAGCCGTTTTTATGACCCTACACAAGGTTCTGTTAAGATTGATGGGCTTGATGTAAGAGAGGTCAGTCTTTCCAGTCTCCGAAAACATATTAGCATCGTCTTGCAGGATACTTTCATCTTTTCAGGTACAATCATGGAAAATATCAGATTTGGACGGCCGGATGCCTCTGATGAGGAAGTACTCTTCGCCGCCAAAGCCGTAGGAGCCGATGAATTTATCGGAAAACTGCCAAACGGCTACGAAACCGAAGTTCAGGAACGAGGAAATATTCTCTCAGTTGGAGAGAGACAGCTTTTATCATTTGCTCGGGCCTTGCTGGCTGATCCAAAAATCCTTATTCTAGACGAAGCTACCGCGAGTATTGATACAGAAACAGAAATGAAAATTCAGGAGGCATTAAAAACATTGCTGCATGGACGTACCTCTATCATTATTGCACATAGGCTCTCTACTATCAGGGATGCTGATAAGATATTTGTACTGAAGGCAGGCAGTGTTTTAGAAGAAGGCAGCCACGAAGAATTAATGGACCAAAAAGGGGAGTACTATAGCCTTGTAAAAGCACAATTTAATATGCTGGATGCTGGATAGCTCAAGCAGCCGCCTCTTACATATAGAGGCGGTTTTTGATTTTCTTTTGCAGAAATAATAATGAGGATAAGCTATATTATTTTACTATTAAAACGCATGAGATCCATAAAAGAACGTATTTTTGTCATCTATCATCTATTCACCATCGCGGCGGAGAGAAATAAATAGCTAATAAGCCTTTTCTTTGTGTAAAATAAAAGTGAATGAGTGTAAAACTGGCGTGCTGATAAACACAAAACTATCAGATTTTGTATGTATTTGGGGGATTAATCGTGAAAAAAGAATATGCAGTTATAGGATTAGGCCGGTTCGGCGGGAGCATCTGCAGGGAGCTGGTCGAGCAGGGGATCAATGTACTGGCAATAGACAGTGATGAAGAAAGGGTTAACGAATTTGCAAATATAGCTTCACATGCAGTCGTGGGCGATACTACAGATGAAACGGTACTTAAAAGTTTGGGAATACGCAACTTCGATCACGTAATTGTAGCTATTGGAGAAAATATTCAGGCCAGTATACTCACAACCTTAATTTTAAATGAACTGGGTGTAAGCAATATTACAGTGAAAGCACAGAATGATTATCATGAAAAAGTGCTTAAGAAAATTGGAGCTGACCGTATTGTTCATCCGGAACGCGACATGGGGAAGAGGATCGCCCATCACCTAGTGCACAATAATGTGCTCGACTATCTGGCTGTCTCTGATGAACACTCCATTGTGGAAATCAGGGCAGGCAAGAGACTGGCAGGAAATTCAATCATTGGTCTCAATGTAAGGGCGCGGTTCGGGCTTAATATTGTAGCCATTAAAAGAGATAAAGATATAATTGTTTCACCTAGTGCTGAAGAAACTATACTGGATGAAGATATCCTGATTGTAATAGGCGCTGATAAAGATGTTAATAAGTTTGAAAAACAAATGGTTGAATAAAAGCGGAGAACGGTCCGGAACGAAGTGGAGGAGCCTTCCGACAAGCTCAAGACGAGCAGTCCATGAGAGGCGCTCTTTCCTCTCATGGACTGATTGGCTTAAGACTCAAGGAAGGCAGTTCGCAGCTGGATAACAAGAAAAGCGGAGAACGGTGCTTTAAACAATTTTATTTAAACATCATTCTACTTGAAAAGCAGACACCTGAAAGGCATTAAGAAAAGCGGTACCTGCCTAAGATTTGTCTTTCTTATGGTTCTCCGTCAAATGTTGGGGTGATGACTTGAGTAGTCACCCCTATCCAATGTGAACCCCAATTCCTTTATACTGATGTGTTAATAAAATTTTAGCCCTAAAACGGTCGAAACTTCTAAAACCAAAGGCATTCCGTTTCAGCACCTTAGTTGAATTATTTATACCTTCTAAAAACCCATTGGAATAGGGATAAATAAAGCTGTTCAAGATTTCAGTCTGCCAATTTTGCAAGGTTTTTATCGCCTTATTCATTTCAGGAATTTCTGATCTTCTTACCAGTTCATAAAATTCGTGTAATTCCTCTTTTACTTCTCCCATTTGGTGGGTCCCTTTTTCCTTGGCATGTGAAAACCAAGCCTGATAAGCTTCTTTTAATTCATAGGCTCTTCTGAGCTCTTTAGACATCTCCAAATAACGCTGTAAATGCCATCGTTCCTCTTCGTTAAGCTTTGTACTAGATTTATGGAATACGTGCTTCATCCGTTTACATTTCTTACGATCATAATCGTGAAATGACTGCTGGCACCGTCTTCTTACTCCATCAAGTGCCCAATGGATATATCGGCAGAAGTGAAAACGGTCGGCAATGATAACCGGACGTCCTAGCGCGGACTGGACAGCTGCCTTGAAGGATTGGCTCATATCCATGACGACCATCTGTACCGGCTGCCATGTTTTTGCAGATAGTGCTTAATCGTCTTTTTATAACGATTAGGAAGAATGTCAATCGGTTTTCGAGTAACCGTGTCCGCAATGATCAGCTGATACTTTCCTTCCCTTGTGTCCCCTTTATATTCATCTATTGCAATGACCGAAGGTAAGTGTTCTACAGTTCGGATTTCGCTGCGAGCCACTTGATCAAATCGGCGAACAATCTTAGTGGCCGAAACACCATAGTTTTCGCCAGTTTCCTTAAAAGTCTTACCTTTTACAGCTCGAATCATTATAGCCTGGTTCCACTCAATTGAAGTACGCTGGTAGCGCTGAACAATCGGATTCTTTTCGGAAAACCTTTTCCCGCAGCTACATGCATATCGTCTACGTTTGTAATAGATTTGAGTCTGCCTCTCGAACCATTTTAAGTGATGGATCTTTTGAATACGGTAGTCGTGGACACGGCTTGTTCTATTTTGACAACGAGGACACCGGTGTGCCTTCCGTTCCACCTCTATGTAAATCCGGATAACTCCTCCTACATCTTCAAATCTAGTAGGGATAACCCCTTTTAAACCTGGAATATTCATGGTAAAATTCATATGCACGCAACTTCATTCCTTTACTTGTTTCTCGACAATTCAAGTATAAAAGAAATGGAAGTTTGCGTGTTTTTTTATGCCCGGAAATTTTCCCTCGACCCCAACAAATATTATAGAGCCTTTCTTATTTAATAAAAAAACTGTCTCCTGCGATTAAGGAGACAGTTTTTTTTATCTTTACGCCTATTACACTTCCATGATTATTGGAAGAATCATTGGGCGGCGCTTTGTTTTTTCATATAGGAAAGGAGATAGAGTATCTGTAATCTCATTTTTTATTTCAGACCATTGAGTGGTTTTCCGTTCCATCACTTTGTTCAAATGCTTAGAAATTAGAGCTTGAGCATCGTTAATAAGATCCCCTGATTCACGCATATAAACAAAACCGCGAGAAATCAAATCTGGTCCTGCTGAAATTTTGAAATCCTTCATATTAATGCTTACAACAACTACTACTAGGCCTTCTTCTGAAAGAATACGGCGGTCACGAAGCACGATATTGCCAATATCCCCAATTCCGCTTCCGTCAATATAAACATTTCCGGAAGGAATTTTACCGGCCACAGCCGCTTTGTCTTCGCTTAGAGCTAAAACTTCACCATTATCCATAATGAAACAATTTTCTTCCGGCACACCGCAGTCAACGGCGTGATTTACATGCATTTTCTGCATTCTATACTCACCATGGATCGGCATAAAGAACTTAGGCTTGATTAAACGAAGCATCAGCTTCTGTTCTTCCTGGCTGCCGTGTCCAGAAGTATGAATGTCGCTCAGAGGACCATGAATGACTTCTGCGCCTGCCCTTGAGAGCATATTAATCGTTCTCGATACACTGATATTGTTTCCGGGTATTGGTGAAGAAGAAAATACAACAGTATCTCCAGGAATAATCTGAATCTGGCGATGTGTTCCGCCGGCAATTCTAGAAAGAGCAGCCATTGGCTCTCCCTGGCTTCCCGTACAAAGGATGGTCACCTTATTTGCCGGCAGCCTGTTTATAGATTGAGCATCAATGAACGTATCTTTAGGGCAGACAATATAACCGAGATCCTGGCCTATATCAATTGCTGCCTCCATACTGCGCCCGAAAACTGCAACCTTACGGCCATGTTCAACAGCAGCTTCTATCACCTGCTGAAGGCGGTGGATATTTGATGCAAAAGTAGCAAAAATGACCCGTCCATCGACTTTTCGGAACACATCCTGGATACTTTCACCGACACGGCGTTCAGACATTGTGAAATTAGGAACTTCACTGTTAGTGCTGTCTGAAAGCAGGCAGAGAACGCCTTCTTTTCCGATTTCAGCCATTTTTGTTAAGTTAGCCGGCTCACCTACTGGTGTGAAGTCAAATTTGAAATCCCCAGTGTGGACAATCTGGCCGTTTGGAGTCTTAACCACAACTCCGTACGAATCCGGAATACTGTGTGTAGTACGGAAAAATGTTACGGAAGTTTTACGGAATTTAATAATATCATCTTCCTGAAACTCAATCAGCTTGGTTTGACGCAGCAAGCCGTGTTCTTCAAGTTTATTCCGAATCAGTCCCAGAGCAAGCTTACCGCCGTAAATAGGAATGTTAACCTGCTTAAGAAGGTAAGGAATACCGCCAATATGGTCTTCATGTCCGTGCGTTACAAATAACCCTTTAATTTTATCTTCATTTTTAACAATATACGTATAGTCAGGGATTACATAATCAATTCCAAGAAGCTCATCTTCAGGGAATTTAATGCCTGCATCGATTAAAATAATTTCGTCCTGAAATTGAACGGCATAAGTATTTTTTCCAATTTCGCCTAAACCCCCGAGGGCGAAAACAGCTGTCTGGTCATTTTTAACAAATTTCATAAATCATCATAGCTCCAATACATTAAAATCTTCGTTTTGTTTTTCATATTCAAGATAATTTCCGCTTACCTTTTCAACATATTCAATATTATACTTGCGCTCAGATACTTTTTTGATAACTTCCCGTGCGGACTCGCCTTCTACATATATCGTTTTAGTCATTTCACGGACTGGAACCTCACTGGCAGTCTCTTGGTAGTACACTTTGAAAATCATTTTTCTATCTCTCCTAACAACCTTATTTTAATATATATAATTAAATATTATTTGCTCTATCAACGTATTTTTATATTCTGCCCAGGATTTATGAAAAAAAAGCTCTGTTCACAGATTATCTTTCATTTTCCTTTATGTATATAGATTATATAAAAAAAAAGGGAATTTTTCATGTTTTACAACAATTTAGTCACTAAAAGAATTATTTCCCAGCCTATTTTTAGTATACTTAGAGTACTTTACAATAAGGAAAGAGCCCTTCGCAAGTTTTGAAGGGCTTTTTTTAAAAGTTTTATGCGATTGTTTTTTTTCTAAGTAAATCCTTCCATTGGTTAACTAGTTTTTTACGTAACTTTTTTAACATGGCGGATCACTCCTTACCTATTATTTTAACTGAAAATTCTATAAAGTAAATACATCTTTATGAGCAGTTTATGGCGTCCCGCATTGACTAGAATCACGTTCCATTCTTCTGCTAGTATTTTATGCAGAAACTGCTAAAAAAAATCTGGATGTTAATGGAAATGTAAAAAGAAGTGCTTATGAATTGACATTAATTTAATAGAATAGTTACATGTGAAGAAGGAAGAATGGAACACTAGCTAATAACAAAATCTTATGGGTGCAAAATAAAATAATCCATAAGTTCTCAGAGGACGTGTAAAAATGAAGAAAATCGTTTTTTTTGATATTGACGGCACTATACTTGATCATGAAAAGAAAATTCCCGACAGTACTAGAGAAGCTATTAAAACCCTTCAGCAAAATGGTGTTTACGTAGCAATTGCCACAGGAAGGGCACCATTCATGTTTGACTATATCCGGGAAGAACTTGATATCGAAACGTTTGTAAGCTTTAACGGCCAATATGTAGTGTTTGAAAATGAGGTTGTTTATAAAAATCCGCTTCATACAGCGGAATTAGAACGACTGCATCAATCAGCCGAAAAAGCAGGACACTCCTTAGTGTTCATGAACGAAAAAACAATGAAAGCCTCGGTTAAACACAGCAGTTTTATTGAAGAAAGCCTGGGCACTCTTAATTTTCCCCATCCGGAAAAAGACACAGAGTTCTACACTAACAGAGAAATATATCAGACCCTTCTTTTCTGTGAGCCTAAAGATGAAATGTTCTATCACCAGAACCACTCCTTCTTTCGTTACATCCGCTGGCACGAGCTGGCCGTCGACGTTCTCCCAAAAGGAGCCTCAAAAGCTGAAGGAATCAAATCCTTAATGGATCGAATAGGTTTTAAACTAGAAGACGTTTATGCATTTGGAGACGGTCTGAATGACATTGAAATGCTTGGAACGGTCGGACACGGAGTAGCCATGGGAAATGCTATAAACGAAGTAAAAAAACACGCTGCTTACGTTACAAGCGATGTAAGTGAGGATGGAATCTTCCAGGGACTGAAAAAATTAAAGTTAATATAAAAAGTGAGCTGCTCATTTGGGCAGCTCACTTTTTATATGAATGGCTAAAGTTTATTGTTGATTTTGGCCCTATGTTGATCTTCGCTGCAGGCGCGGGACTTCTGAGCAGAAAAACGGGTCAAGGGAGACCCCAAAGGCGTAAGCGTGAGAGGAGGCTCCCGGGCCGCCCGCAAAAAAGCGAGTGCCATTCTCAGCAACCAACAGGCAAGTTTTACAGGCTTAAAAAGCCTCAAATAAATGACAGCTTTTTCTAAACCATTATCTTTCTATCGGTACACCATCAATTGGACCGTATGGATTCGATTCGTTTATGTGGTCATAAAACATGACTCCGTTTAGATGATCTATTTCATGCTGAAAACATATAGCTGGAAGTCCTTTTAACCGCAATTTAACCTGTTCACCCTCTAATGTAGTGCCTTCTACTGTTACACGGGCATATCTCGGCACATAGCCAGGAACTTCACGGTCAACGGATAAACATCCTTCACCCGCTGTGAGATAGCTTTTCTCTACAGAATGACTTACGATTTTTGGATTAAACAGAGCATAGCTGATCAATCCTCCACGGTCATCGGGAACCTGGACAGCTATCATTCTTTTTGGAACATTAATTTGAGGTGCAGCAAGGCCGATTCCGGGACGGAGGCTGTACATCGCGGCAATCTCCGGGTTCTGGCTGTTTTGGATATATTCCATCATGCTCTTTAATGTAGCCTGATCTTCTTCAGATGCAGGAAGAGGGACGGGCTCAGCCACTTTCCTTAAAGTTGGGTGTCCTTCTCTTATTATATCTTTCATTGTAATCATTCCATTACCCCCATGCTAGACGAAAATATGTACCAATAAGTGTAGCAAATAATTATATAAAAGTTAATCATAATTAAGTATGTAAAACAGTTCAATAATTAAAGTCCAGGGAAAGCTCATCCCTGGACGGATTATTTGTAATGGGATGCATCAAATTCATTAAAATGGAAAGCATGCACCAACAATAATCAGCAGAATAAAAAGTACGACCAGTAATGCGAAGCCTCTTCCAAAGCCTCTGCCTCCATAGCCGTATGCAGGATAGCAATAACCGCCATAACCGTACATAAGAAATTCCTCCTGTCATTTTTCTCCTGATGGCGCGCTGCAATTGAATATGTGTCGAAAAGGCAGCTTCAGCTCACCAGGTTTAATATAGCCTATGCAAATACAACCCAACTGTGCAGGCATCAGCCTATTTTTACGTATTTTAGTAAAAGCTGAATTCAGACCTGCTATAATTCAAGGGACAGGCTTTTAAGCATAAGAACGGAAGGTTTAATCTTAAATGTAACCCGGCACACCAAAATGGGGGGAAACTAAATGCTTTTCAAACACCTTTTAATAAAATTCCTTTTTTTAATCGCTGCAATTCTTCTTTTACAAGGATGTACAGATAAAGAGAGCCCGGAAGAAAAAATAAACCAAGCGCAGGACAAGATTGTTAAAGCAGAAAAAGAAATTGATAAGCAGCAAAATCGTTTGATGGAATTGGAGGCGAAGGAAAAGCAGCTATACGACAGGATTATTCATTTAAGCATGAAAGAATACAGTACCATTGTAAAACTTTCAGATGAAGCGATTGCTGCTATTCATTCCCGGAGTAAAAGTCTTGATCAGGAAGACAAAATCATGAGACAGTCTAAAAAAGCATTCGGGGAAATGAAGGAGCCGCTGTCCGCTTTGCAGGATAATGGAGAGGAAAAGCTTCTTTACGCCGCCATGCAGGATAGATACAAGGCACACGACAAACTGGTTGATTATTATAGGGATAGTATTCTGCAGGATATTAGATTATATGAAATGTTTAAAGAGAAGAACCTGAAGTTCGAAGAGCTCCAATCTCAAATTAACAAGATTAATCAGCTTTACGAGAAAGTGAGAACAGAAAATGAAAGGTTTAATAAGTTAACAGAGGAATATAATTACCGAAAACAAAGCTTATTATACAGCGGAGAGTAGGATTCGCAAAAGTGAACAAAAGCGGCAGATAGGATGCCGCTTATTTTTTTTGGATTATTTTTGGCATGAAAGGAAAAATTAAATAGGTAAACCAAACATTTTTGTCTTTTAATAAAGCGAGGCAATTATTTTTACTTAAGGGGGTTTTTGTAGTACAGTTAAAGTGTCTGATATGTAACAGATATTATTTTACCTGTGTAAAGCGGTAACAAAAAAACAATATTTTATGATTTAATGGATTACAAACCTAGTGTTTGACTATACTAAATAAGTTGTTGTAAACTGTTAGAGGAAAATAAAGCATTGTATCATTATGAAAATTAATTTTATAGATACAGGGTTAGTTCAACTGCAAGATTACAAGCGGGGATGTTTCACTCCTACATATAGTGGAAATTAGTGTAGGGGCTGTAGAATAGAGAAGATCTCCTAGACTTTAATCTCACGAAATGCTTTATATAAAACCTTTTAATTTGAAAGGATGGGTGACCCAGATGGCTGGTAAAACACAGAAGGCACAATTTGATGTCAAAGAACAGCTTCAGGCTGTAGAAAACCAATTTGAAACACTTCAAATTCTTAATGAAGAAGGAGAAGTTGTAAACGAAGCTGCTATGCCTGAATTAACGGATGAACAGCTTCAGGAATTGATGACGCGCATGGTATACACTCGTATACTTGATCAACGTTCAATCTCACTAAACCGTCAGGGGCGTCTTGGATTCTATGCACCTACTGCAGGGCAGGAAGCATCACAGCTTGCATCTCAGTTCGCTTTAGAAAAAGAAGATTTCATTCTTCCAGGATACCGTGATGTACCTCAATTAATCTGGCATGGTCTTCCATTGTCACAGGCTTTCTTATTTTCCCGCGGACATTTCAAAGGAAACCAGATTCCTGAAGGAGTAAACGTTATTTCTCCTCAGATTATCATTGGTGCTCAAATTATCCAGGCTGCTGGTGTTGCACTTGGAATGAAAAAGAGAGGCGCTAAATCGGTAGCTATTACTTATACAGGTGACGGCGGAGCTTCTCAAGGGGACTTTTATGAAGGAATCAACTTTGCAGGTGCATATAAAGCACCAGCGATCTTTGTTGTGCAAAATAACCGTTTTGCCATCTCAACTCCTGTTGAAAAGCAGTCAGCTGCTAAAACAATTGCTCAAAAAGCGGTTGCGGCAGGAATCCCTGGAATCCAGGTAGATGGAATGGATCCACTGGCTGTTTACAAGGCGGTAAGTGACGCTCGTGAACGCGCAATAAACGGTGAAGGTCCTACATTAATCGAAACACTTACTTATCGTTACGGACCGCATACCATGGCTGGGGATGACCCAACACGCTACCGTACTTCTGATCTGGATAATGAATGGGAGAAAAAAGATCCTCTTGTTCGTTTCCGTAAATTCCTTGAAGGCAAAAACCTTTGGAATGAAGATAAGGAAAACGAAGTAATTGAAAGAGCTAAAGAAGATATTAAAAACGCTATCAAGGAAGCGGACGCAGAGCCTAAACAAAAGGTAACTGACTTGATGGAAAATATGTATGAAGAAATGCCTCACCACTTGAAAGAACAGTATGAAATTTATAAAGAAAAGGAGTCGAAGTAAGCCATGGCTCAAATGACAATGGTTCAAGCAATCAATGATGCATTGCGCAATGAACTTAAAAACGATCCAAATGTTCTATTATTTGGAGAAGACGTTGGCGTAAACGGCGGTGTGTTCCGTGTAACGGACGGTCTTCAAAAAGAATTCGGTGAAGATAAAGTATTTGATACTCCGCTTGCTGAATCTGGTATTGGCGGTTTAGCTATTGGTCTTTCTCTTCAAGGTTTTCGTCCGGTTCCTGAAATCCAGTTCTTCGGATTCGTATTTGAAGTAATGGATTCCATTGCCGGCCAGATGTCCCGTATGCGCTACCGTTCCGGCGGCCGTTATAACATGCCTGTTACTGTGCGTTCTCCATTCGGCGGCGGCGTTCATACTCCTGAATTGCATTCAGACAGCTTAGAAGGCTTGATGGCTCAGACACCAGGATTAAAAGTAGTCATTCCATCATCTCCATATGATGCAAAAGGACTTTTAATTTCATCAATCCGTGATAACGATCCAGTTATCTTCCTAGAGCACTTGAAATTATACCGTGCTTTCCGTGAAGAAGTACCTGAAGAAGAATATACGATTCCTCTTGGAAAAGCAGCCGTAAAACGTGAAGGTTCTGATCTTTCTATCATTACTTACGGAGCTATGGTTCACGAGTCTCTAAAAGCAGCTGAAGAGCTTGAAAAAGAAGGACACTCAGTTGAGGTTATTGACCTTCGTACAATCATGCCTCTTGATGTAGATACGATTATTGCTTCTGTTGAGAAAACTGGCCGTGCAATTGTGGTACAAGAAGCACAGCGCCAGGCTGGTATTGCTAACCATGTAGTCAGTGAAATCATGGAGCGTGCAGTTTTAAGCCTTGAAGCACCTGTATTGCGTGTTGCGGCTGCAGATACTATTTATCCATTCTCGCAGGCAGAATCAATATGGCTTCCAAATTATAAAGATGTCATTGAAACGGCTAAAAAAGTTCTTAACTTTTAATTTTTAGTTTTCAATTGTGTAACAAGCTCTCTCGATTCCAAAAAGAGAGCTTTTGCATGGAAAATGAAAAATTGAAAAGTTTTGAGAAAAATTAATTTATTATTTTCAATCAAAAAGAATTTACGATAATATTAGGAGGTTAAATCCATGGCATTTCAATTTAAGCTTCCGGATATCGGTGAAGGTATCCGCGAAGGCGAAATAGTGAAATGGTTTGTAAAACCTGGAGATAAAGTACAGGAAGACGATGTCTTGTGCGAAGTGCAAAACGATAAAGCGGTAGTAGAAATTCCATCTCCAGTTGAAGGTACTGTATTAGAAGTTAAGGTGGAAGAAGGCACGGTGGCCGTTGTAGGCGATGTCTTAATTACTTTTGATGCACCAGGCTATGAAGACCTTCAATTCAAAGGCGATGATCATGGAGACGAAGGAAGCAAGGCGACTGAAGAACAAGTTCAGTCTACAGGCGAAGCTGGCCAGGATGTTAAGAAAGAGGAAGTTCAAGCTGAACAATCTGCAGCTGCTACTGGCGCTGGAGCACAAGCCGCTGTGGATCCTAACCGCCGTATAATCGCTATGCCATCCGTTCGTAAATATGCACGTGAAAAAGGCGTTGATATCCGTCTAGTTGCGGGATCTGGCGACAACAACCGAATCCTTAAAGGTGACATTGATGCCTTCACACAAGGCGGACAAGCAGCACCTGCAGCCGCTGAAACTGCACAAGCAGCTCCAGCAGCTAAGGAAGAAAGAGCAGCAGCTCCTGCAGCTGCAGCAATCCCAGAAGGTGAATTCCCAGAAACTCGCGAGAAGATGAGCGGAATTCGTAAAGCCATCGCAAAAGCAATGGTTAATTCTAAACATACTGCTCCACACGTGACATTAATGGATGAAATTGATGTGACAAAGCTTGTTGCACACCGCAAGAAGTTCAAAGAAGTGGCTGCTGCAAAAGGAATCAAGCTTACATTCCTTCCTTACGTAGTAAAAGCATTAACAAGTGCATTGCGTGAATTCCCTGCGTTGAATACATCTATCGATGATGCAACAAGCGAAATCGTTCACAAGCATTACTACAACATTGGTATCGCTGCCGATACAGAAAAAGGCCTGCTTGTTCCTGTCGTTAAAAACGCGGACCGAAAATCTGTATTCGCTGTTTCTAACGAAATCAATGAGCTTGCTGGTAAAGCGCGCGATGGCAAATTAGCACCTGCAGAAATGAAAGGCGCTTCTTGCACAATCAGCAACATCGGTTCTGCCGGCGGACAATGGTTCACTCCTGTAATTAACCACCCTGAGGTTGCAATCCTTGGTATTGGCCGTATTGCTGAAAAACCAGTTGTTCTTAACGGTGAAATCGTTGCTGCACCAGTATTGGCACTATCTTTAAGCTTTGACCACCGTATGATTGACGGGGCTACTGCTCAGAATGCATTGAATCATATCAAACGTCTATTGAACGACCCAGAACTATTGTTAATGGAGGGGTAACAAATGGTAGTTGGAGATTTCCCAATTGAAACAGATACTCTTGTCATCGGTGCAGGCCCTGGCGGCTATGTAGCTGCAATCCGTGCCGCACAATTAGGACAAAAAGTAACAATCGTTGAAAAAGCTAATATGGGCGGAGTTTGCTTAAACGTCGGCTGTATCCCGTCAAAAGCGCTAATATCTGCTGCTCATCGCTATGATCATGCTCTTCATTCTGAAGACATGGGTGTTTCTGCAGAGAATGTAAAGGTTGACTTTTCAAAAGTTCAAGCCTGGAAATCATCTGTAGTAAACAAATTAACTGGCGGTGTTGAAGGTCTTTTAAAAGGAAACAAAGTTAACATCGTCCGCGGAGAAGCGTACTTTGCTGATGAAAACAGCATTCGTGTAATGGATGAGAATTCTGCTCAAACATATACATTTAAAAATGCTATCATTGCAACAGGTTCAACTCCTATTGAACTGCCTGCATTCAAATATTCTAAGCGTGTCCTTAACTCAACTGGAGCTCTAAACCTTCAAGAAATGCCTAAATCAATGGTAGTTATTGGCGGAGGCTATATTGGAACTGAGCTTGGCGGAGCATACGCTAACTTTGGTGTAAAAGTAACAATCCTTGAAGGCATGGATGAAATCCTTGCTACCTTTGAAAAACAAATGTCTTCACTAGTTAAAAAGAACCTTAAGAAAAAAGGTGTAGACATCGTAACGAAAGCTATGGCTAAAGGTGTAGAAGAAACCGAAAATGGCGTAGTTGTAACTTACGAAGCAAAAGGCGAAACTCATACTGTAGAAGCTGACTACGTTCTTGTAACTGTAGGAAGACGTCCAAACACGGATGAGCTTGGATTAGAGCAGATTGGTGTTAAAACTTCTGAAAGAGGCCTTATCGAAATCGATAAGCAATGCCGTACAAGCGTGAAGAACATCTTCGCAATCGGTGACATTGTTGAAGGTCCTCCGCTTGCACACAAAGCATCTTACGAAGGTAAAATTGCTGCTGAAGCGATCTCTGGACATCCTGCAGAAATTGACTATCTTGCAATTCCAGCAGTTGTATTCTCTGAACCTGAACTAGCTTCAGTTGGATACACTGAAAAAGAAGCGAAAGATGCAGGAATTGAAGTGAAAGCTTCTAAATTCCCATTTGCAGCAAACGGCCGTGCTCTTTCATTAAACAGCACTGATGGCTTCATGAAACTTATTACTACAAAAGAAGATGGCGTAGTAATTGGGGCTCAAATTGCGGGTGCAGGTGCTTCTGACATGATTTCTGAGCTTAGCCTTGCTATTGAAGCAGGAATGACAGCGGAAGATATTGCCATGACTATCCATGCTCACCCAACACTTGGGGAAATTACTATGGAAACAGCAGAAGTTGCTATAGGAATGCCAATCCATATCGTAAAATAATATTAAAAAAGAAACACCCTTGCCGGATTTGGCAGGGGTGTTTTTATTTTCATTCAGGTAAACTTCCTCATGAATTTGTCCAATTCGTAATACATATAAGTATATGAAGCATTTATGATAGGTGGAATTGGAGCTGAGGTCTTTTGAAAAGCTATATTGTCTTCCTTTTCCAGACAATGGTCTGGAGTGGGTATACACTTGCGGAATGGCTGTCTAACCATGACCGGATGATCTATAAAATTACAATGTTCATTATTTTTTGTTACCTCGCCCTTATAATAGGAAAAACGATTCTGAAATCCAATAAAAGAACGCTCCTGATCACATGTACCAGCCTGGTGTGCCATGGTTTGATCACAATCTGCCTGCACAGCTTTATACCGTTGAAGGTGTGACCTGAGTACGTTAGTTAATGTCTATTTATAAAGGAGTTCACATTCGTGAAAAAATTGATCTTGCTGATGGGGTGTACTCTGTTCATTATGGTGTACAGCTGTTCAAACCACGGCTTCGAACCGGTGACAAAGAATACAGAAAAGCAGCAGCAAGTAAAAAATAAACAGACAAAAAACAAAAAGGAAACAGAAGTAATAAAGGGAACTGAACAAGGTAAGCCGCAATATAGAATTAATCCTAATGACTGGTCTATTGAACCCATTTCAAAAGCAAACAGGAAAATAGTGCTCATCACCATTGACGATGTCCCCGATAAACATGCTGTAGAGATGGCTGGACTATTAAAAGCATTAGGAGTCCCGGCCATCTTTTTTGTAAATGGCCATTTCATTGACTCGCCTGAGGGAAGAGCCAAACTCAGACATATTTCTCAAATGGGCTTTGCTATTGGAAACCACACCTATCATCATACAAATCTTAAAGAACTAAGCGAACTAGAACAATACAACGAAATTGTGACCTTAAACAACGAAATAGAAAAAATAACTGGAGATCGTCCAAAATTTTTCCGTGCCCCCTTTGGAGTAAATACCCCATATTCCAGAAAAATCGCTGCCCAGGAAAAAATGGCGATCATGAACTGGACCTATGGCTACGACTGGGAACCGGCATACCAGAATAAAACAGCACTCACCAGCATCATGGTAAACTCACCATACCTGACAAGGGGAGCCAACCTCCTCATGCATGACCGCCCATGGACCAAAGAAGCCCTCCCTGACATTATCGCCGGCCTAAAGAAAAAAGGCTATGGTTTTGTTGACCCAGCACTCATCGAGGTGCCGAGTTGACGTTGTGCGGGGTATCCTGGTCTTAAGTTTGTGAAGGTCGGTTCATTAGAGGCAAGGGCCTGGTGGTAGATGGTGCCTTTATTTTTGCCGGTGGAGGGCAATTTCAATGAGGATAATAAATTTGAAGCTGTGTGACGGGATTCTATATTTAGAAATTTTCTAAATTTTACATTTGTAATTGAACTATCCAGCAGCATGAAATAATCCTCCAGCGCCTTTAAATGGGCATATTTAGAAGGTAACTTGCAAGATTTACAATGCCATGACCTTTGTTTTCGTTCCATTACGAAATGGCATGCTGGACACAATACGCCTTTAATTACTTCATCTTCTGATAATTTATATCTAGATAGAACATCACTCATAAGCGGAATATGATCTTTCAAGAGCAAATGTGTTAATCGATTCAGACGGTAAGGACTACACATTTTTTTATTATAAAACTCTTTGAATTCATGAATTCTTTTCAATAATCTTGCAGCATGGCAGACTCGTTCTAAACTTATTACATAATCAGGGGAAGATTTAATAATGGTTGAGGGATTGCTAACGATAACTAAATTTTCTACAGGAAGGGTGGAAAAGCCTTTTAACTGAAGCCAAGACACTAAGAGCAATCGATGCCGCTCTGATTGTAAAATCGGATCTGGAAAACCTTCTTCTTTGTCATTATGAGTTCGAATAAGCTGGTTATAATCTTTATCAAAATACAAGGTTCCTGACATATTTTTTACTTCTATGGTGAGGATGAAAAAAGGGGATATAATCAGTGTATCAATTTGAAAATGACAGCCAGCTGCAAACAGTCTAAGATCGTGAAATATTATAAAATCCTCGTAAGGCAGCTGATTTAAATAGTAATCTAAAGACTGTTCTCCTTTATATCCTGCAAGTCTTTTTGACAAATCTGACTCAATTTCCTTGCGTTTTGGATGTTGTTTATTTAATCTCCTTAACAATGCTTCCATTTTTAAAATTACTGCCGGCACTGTCCTATTTTTTACAATCAATTATTTCACTCCTTTTCGTGTGATAAGAAAAGAGTTCGACAAGATAAAAATTATTCCTTTAAATTTGAAAAAGAAATCTGGTTTACTAATTAGATGTTTCAATAGAGGTCTTATATTCTTCGTCGAAAGAAATGAGCTTTTTCAGGAGTGTAATTACTCTTTACTAATTTTATTGAGTATTAAAAAAGTTCTACTCATTCCACTTTTTTAGTGTTGAGCAATATATGAGCAGAATATTTAAAAAAATGAGCTGTTATCAAAGAAATATGAGCTGTAATTTAAAATAAATGCGCTGTTAGCGGAAATATATGAGCTGAAATGAAGCAAGCATATTTTTATGAGCTCACCTTTAGATTTTTATTCCGTTTATAAGATATATTTGCGTTGATGCCCAACATTACCCATTATTAACATTAACCAACCACCATACCAAATAGAAAAAGCCGCTCACCAGCGGCTGTTCTATCTTCTTGGATAATAATACATAACCCGGCCGTTAAAGAGATGAAGTTCGCCTTTTAGTTTTTTTGCGAGGAATTTGCAGAATTCGTTGGCTTTTCCTTTGTCGCCATATGTGGAGGAGTCGGGCAGGGTGATTTGTATGTATGATTGAATTTTTTCTGTTTCGTCATCCAAGATGATTTTTTCTTTAGAGACTCCCAGGATGATGTGTTTGTACCGGTCCTCTCCGGAGGCTAGATAAAACCAGTCCTGAGACTGTTCAGTAGTTTCTTTGATCTCGTATGGAAAGGCTTTGCTGCTGTAATTCCATTCCACCTGCTGGCCTGTCTTAGAGGTGATATACTTGTAATAGCTGAACCATTCTTTTAATTCATCCAGTGTAACCGTTTGCTGTTCAGAGCCTTCAACAAGTTTGATATATGCGTTTTCAGACATATGGGAAACCTCCTAAAAGTAGATTGAATATTTAACTAATTTTAACACTGCTATGGTCCTTTTTCACATAATTTTCTGAGTAATAAGAGGGATGACATAAAAAACATCTAATAACTATATGCTCTATTCGCATCAAATATGTCCAATGAAGCATAAAAATAGGCTTTTTTTTATAAATGTTACATACAATTAAACCTTGATTTATTAAAAGTGATATATTATTATAGATTTATAGGATGTAAAGCGCTTTCATAATGAGTGACCAAAATCATGTATAAAGGGGTTTGAAAATATGGGTATTATTGTTTGTCAAACTTGCAACTCGACGATTGATCATTATGAGGATGAAAAAGTAAATGTATTGTATTCGGCTAAGTGCGATTGCTGCCAAAGTGAAGAACACGGGCAGGAAACAAGATAAATAATCATAGAAAAAACCTTGTCAGCAAATGCCTGACAAGGTTTTGTTTTGTTACGCGGGCTCATTTTTATCTGATGGCCTGCTGCTCTTTTATGACTCTTAAATAGTTCAAGTCGCTGTCTTCAGGTCCTTGTACTGGAAGGCCAGCTTCCAGGTTTTTCTTGATGTAGTACAGATTTTCTTTGGTTATGATCTCACCAGGAATGAATATCGGTATGCCTGGGGGATAAACCATGATGAACTCGGCTATGATTCTTCCTTCCGATTCGTCAAACGGAACGGTTTCTGTTTTAGCATAGAAGGCATCTCTTGGGGTCAAGGCTAGACCAGGGATGTTTGGAAGAATTACAGGTATTTCTTTATGTTCTTCGGCGTAATTTTTAAATTCAACCGTAAGATCTTTCATCGCATGAATCAGGGCTCCGGCATCCTGCTGAGTATCACCAGGCGTAACAATACAGAGGATGTTATACATGTCTGAAAGCTCTACTTCTATATTGTGTTTTTCCCTGAGCCATTTTTCTACATCGTAGCCATTTAAGCCAAGCTTTTTAATTGAAATGATCAGCTTGGTTGGATCATAATCATAAGTAGCTTTGCTGCCTAGAATTTCTTCTCCAACACAGTACAGCTGGGGTATTTTATTGATTTCGCTGCGGATGTAGTTGGCCAGGTTAATCGTCTTTTCAATCAGCTCACGGCCCTCTGTTGCCAGCCTTTTTCTTGCAACATCTAATGAAGCAAGCAGGATGTAGGAGGTAGAGGTGGTTGTCAGCATGCTGAGGATCGACTTAACTCTGTTAACTGACACTAATCCTTCTTTAACATTAAGAATAGAACTTTGTGTTAATGAACCTCCCAGTTTATGGACGCTGGTTGCTGCAAGGTCAGCGCCTGCCTGCATGGCTGAGAGGGGCAGATCTTCATGGAAATGAATATGGACACCGTGGGCCTCGTCTACAAGCACTGGAACATGGAATGAATGAGCAATTTCCACAATCTTTTTTAAATCAGCTGAGATGCCAAAATAGGTTGGATTAATAACCAATACACCTTTTGCATCGGGATGCTGGTTTAATGCTTTTTCAACTGAATCAGTAGTTATTCCATGGGAAATCCCTAGATTATTGTCAATTTCAGGATGAATAAACACAGGGACGGCACCAGCAAAAACAATTGCGGACATAACTGATTTATGAACATTTCGCGGAACGATGATTTTGTCCCCAGGTCCGCAGACCGCCATTACCATGGTCATGATTGCACCGCTTGTTCCCTGCACAGAGAAAAAGGTGTGATCTGCGCCAAAAGCTTCAGCAGCAAGGACATGTGCTCTATGTATCATACCCTTTGGTGAATGGAGATCATCCAGGGGTGCAATATTTATTAAATCAATGGAGAGAGCATTTTCTCCAATAAATTCTTTGAATTCAGGATCCATGCCCTGTCCCTTTTTATGGCCGGGAATATGAAATTGAACTGGATTTTTCCTTGCATGTTCAAGTAATCCGGTAAAAAGGGGTGTTTCGTTCTGAGTCAATTTCATAAACACCTCTTTGCTTAAATTAGTGTACTAATGCTGCTAGTCATTGTTAGTATTAACAAAACAAATGAATTATAGCATTTGTTTACTTTTTTGCATAGAGCCTGAGGATTGATCCCGGAAAAGTTTTTAAGAAGCTGGTTGAATAAAGGAGGTTATATTTTTGTGGCAGACGAGGGTTTCTAAGTTATTGGAAATTAAATACCCAATTATACAGGGAGGGCTTGCTTACCTCGCTTATGCAGAGCTTGCTGCTGCGGTTTCAAATGCGGGGGGACTTGGACAGATTACCGCAATGTCCCTAGAAAATCCTGACCAGCTAGTAAAAGAGATACATAAGGCAAAACAGTTAACCGAGAAGCCGTTTGGAGTGAATTTTGCAATTGGCCAGCATGGCAGGCCTTTTGAACATTTCGTTGAAGCGGCTTTGAAAGAAAATGTAGAGGTTATGTCGGTAACGGGAGGCAACCCTGCTCCTTTTTTTAACATGCTTAAGGGGACCAGCGTCAAGAAGCTTGTACTTGTGGCTGCAAGGAGGCAGGCAGTAAAGGCCGAGGAGCTGGGTGCAGACGCAGTGATGGTCGTTGGGCAGGAAGGAGGAGGCCATCTGGGTAAAAGTGATACAGGAACGATGGTGCTGATTCCAAAGGTAGCCGATTCTGTAAGTATCCCCGTTATAGCCTCAGGCGGCATTGGAGACGGAAGGGGATTAATGGCAGCCTTGTCCCTTGGAGCCGAGGGCATAGAGATGGGGACAAGGTTTATTGCCACAAAGGAATGTGTTCATGCGCATCCCTTCTATAAGAAAGCCCTGATTGAGGGCAGTGAAAGTGATACAATTGTTATTAAACGCTCGCTTGGTGCTCCAGCCCGTGCGATAGCAAACAGCTGGACTTCAAAGTTAATAGAACTGGAGAAGCAGGGAGCCGCTTATGAAGATGTGAAGGACTATATAAGTGGAAAGGCAAACAAGAAATACATTTATGATGGAGATCTTGAGAACGGCTTTGCATGGGCCGGACAGGTTATGGGGTTGATCGAAAATGAGCCATCAGCAGAAGACCTTATTCGCGATATCATATCCCAGGCTGAAGAAATTCGGAGAAATTGGGCACTTTAATAGCAGCGGCAATAAACATTAAGAAGCAGGTGACATATTATGGATTACCAATATCCAATAGATTACAGCTGGTCAACGGAAGAAACAATCGATGTTATTAAATTTTTTGAATCAGTTGAGCAGGCGTATGAAAAAGGAATAACTAAAGAACAGTTTATGGATAAATACCGCCGATTTAAACAGATTGTACCAGGGAAGGCTGAAGAAAAAAAGCTGACTGGCGAATTTGAGGAAATGAGTGGTTATTCTTCATATAAAATATTGCAAAAAGCAAAAACCGCAGAGGAAGGCAGTAAACTTAGCATGCAGCCATAAGTCCTTAAAGAGAAAGCCTTCTTGGTCTCCAAGAAGGCTTTCTGTGTTTAAGAAAATTTATAAAGGGGTATTAATTTTTCAAACACCTTATAAATTTTATCTTCTAAATTTTGTGGAGATAACTCGATAGCTTCATCCCTGGGGATATGTAAACCGCAGAGGATTTCAGCGCTTTTAACCCTCTGGATTCTTTGGAAAAGTGCCAGTAATTCGTCCTTGGAAAGCTCTCGATGAGGTGTTGCATTTGGGACAGTATGGTCGCCTGACCAAACAAAATCGTCAGGTACCATTGTCATAATTTCGTCGATGTTTTCTTCAAATGCCAGGCCAGCCTTGATTTTGTTTGGAGCTTCGTAGATTACAGCAAACCAGATGAAAAGATGAGTTTCCCAAAGACCTATTTGAAAATGCGGCAGCATTTTATAGCCTCTGTTGCTGCCAGCAAAAGCAACCCATGTATCATTTGGCGGATTTTTAGTCCGGCGTGCATGTTTTGCCACATGATAGTATAGTTCTTCATCGGTTAAATGGGAAAGTTCCTTCGAAAAATGCTGCCCCAGCGCTTCAAGTTTTGGACGAATTCTTTCCTGTAATGCTGACATTCTATCTTCAAGACCATTTATTTTAAAAACGTTAAAATCTGATGCTGAAAATGCTTTGAGTTCCAAAATAGATCCTCCTATAACTTTCTAATTATGTAGTGATTTTATCATAGAGGCATTAAACAAAAAAATGTTAGGATCAGATTCTTTGATTATAAATAGGTTTCAGCACAATTTTGTTGCAGTTTTGTCTAGGTAATCATAGAATAGTAAAAATAATATCTGAAAATTTAAATAATTAAGCACAAGTAAAAGAAGGGGTGCCTATTATGAAACAGGTCATGAATCAAGCTCTTAAAGCAAAAGAAGTTGAAAAACATAGAACAGCCGTCCTAAGAATGGAAATGGATTATGAGTTAGCAACACTTTATGAGGCAATGACAGAAAAAAATGATGAAAAGAAAACAAAATGCAAACAAAGACTAGAAAAAATTCGCCAGGAACTGGTTCGTTTAAGAAGTTTCTAAGGAACAGGAAAAGAATAGGAGTCAAAGCAGAATAAATGGATACTTTATATGGCCAGATGGAAGAAAATCCTTAAGGCGGGCTCGGTTAAAGTTAAACTATACCCAGTCCGCCTTTTATATATGGTTGGAAAAACTTGAATGATTACGAAGGTTATCTTAAGCTGAAAATAGAGTGAAATATAAGTGAGTTTTCTGATTGGATGTTGTTTCGGATAGATGGTTTTTAATTACCGTCAGCTGTCTGAAGAGTTCCACTTTGGAGGAGTAAACACAACAATGAACCATCAGCAACACATACAATAAGTGCGGGAGGCGGATTTATGAACTGGAAAGAAATCGATACATACGCAAAGCAATGGATAAAAGAAGCTGGAAAAAGGATAAGGGATTCCTTTGATTTAGAGCTTACCGTAGAGACCAAGTCGAATGCCAATGATCTTGTCACAAATATGGATCGTGCTACAGAAGAGTTTTTTTATGAAAAGGTTAATAAGCAATTTCCTGATCACAGAATACTAGGGGAAGAGGGCATCGGTTCAGAAATTACCGATCTAAAAGGGGTTGTGTGGATTATTGACCCTATTGACGGAACGATTAATTTTGTTCATCAGCAGAGGAACTTTGCAATTTCAATCGGAATTTTCGCGGATGGAGTGGGCAAAATCGGGCTTATTTACGATGTGGTGCATGATGAGCTTTATCATTCTTTTAAAGGGGAAGGAGCTTACATGAATGAAGTAAAGCTGCCGCCTTTAAAGCCGGTACCTGTAAAAGAAACCATATTAGCTATCAATGCCTCCTGGATCCACTCGAATAAATTAGTGCCTAAAGAAAAGCTGATCAGCCTGGTTTCAGATGTCAGGGGTACTCGCTCCACAGGTTCTGCAGCCCTTGAGCTTGCCTATGTAGCCGCAGGAAGATATGACGCATATGTTACATTAAGATTGTCACCATGGGACTATGCGGCTGGAATTCTACTTGTAGAGGAAGTCGGCGGAGAAGTGACAGATGTTTTCGGGGATAAAATTGATTTCTTGAAGAAAAGCTCTATCTTTGCTTCCAAACCTGGACTCCATCAGGACATGATTGATACATATTTTACAAAAGAATAGAAAAAAATTGCCCAATGCCGGGCAATTTTTTTTTGTAAACTTACAGGGGGATGGAAGAGCTTATAATTCTCCCCGTTCCCTTAGTTTCTTTTTAAAGCTGAAGCCTGAGCCCATAATAATAATAAGGGCAGCTATGCAAATTAAAGTCAGCAGGATACTTTCTTCAGCAATGGCAATACCTATTCCAGCTATGCTTGCGGCTGCAAGAATAGATAATACTATAAACAATCCCTTGTATTTCATGTGTATCACCTCTATACTACCTATTGTACTTAATTTCGAATTTTGTTTCTACTGTCTTTATGATATAATATATAGGTTAATGGTTAAATCAAAAATTCAAACAAATCTAGGAGTGAAATTCTTTGAATCTTCGCAGCGATATTCGCAATATAGCAATCATTGCCCACGTTGACCATGGTAAAACTACACTGGTTGACCAACTTTTGAAACAGTCCGGGACATTCCGCGTTAATGAACATGTGGAAGAAAGGGCTATGGACTCCAATGATCTCGAAAGAGAAAGAGGAATAACGATTCTGGCAAAAAATACTGCCGTTCAATATAAAGATACACGTATTAATATCCTGGATACTCCAGGACACGCTGACTTTGGCGGAGAAGTAGAACGTATCATGAAAATGGTTGACGGTGTTCTTCTTGTTGTTGATGCATATGAGGGCTGTATGCCTCAAACACGTTTTGTTCTTAAAAAGGCATTAGAACAAAAAATCACTCCTATCGTGGTTGTAAATAAAATTGACCGTGATGCTGCCCGTCCTGAAGAAGTTGTGGATGAAGTTATCGATTTGTTCATTGAGCTGGGAGCAGAAGAAGATCAGCTGGACTTCCCAGTTATATATGCATCAGGCATTAACGGTACTGCGAGCGTTGAACCGGATCCTGCTAAGCAGGAGGAAAACATGGAGCCATTATTCGAAGCAATTGTCGATAACATTCCAGCTCCAGTTGATAATAGTGAGGAGCCGCTTCAATTCCAAATTGCACTTCTTGATTACAATGACTATGTTGGAAGAATTGGTATTGGACGTGTATTCCGCGGGACAATGAAAGTTGGACAGCAGGTTGCATTAATGAAGCTTGACGGCAGTGTGAAACAATTCCGTGTGACTAAAATCTTCGGCTTCACCGGTCTTAAGAGAGTAGAAATAGAAGAAGCATTGGCTGGAGATCTTATTGCCATTTCAGGAATGGAAGATATTAATGTCGGGGAAACGGTATGTCCGTTTGACGCGCAGGAAGCACTGCCTATTTTGCGTATTGATGAGCCGACTCTTCAAATGACATTTCTTGTAAATAACAGCCCGTTTGCAGGCCGCGAGGGTAAATTCTTGACTGCAAGAAAAATTCAAGAAAGACTGGATCTGCAGCTTCAGACAGACGTCAGCCTTCGTGTTGAAAATACGGATTCTCCTGATGTATGGGTAGTATCTGGACGCGGAGAGCTTCACCTTTCCATCCTAATTGAAAACATGAGAAGAGAAGGATACGAACTGCAGGTTTCAAAACCAGAGGTTATCGTTAAAGATATAGATGGTGTCCGCTGTGAACCAGTAGAACGCGTTCAGATCGATGTGCCTGAAGAGCATACTGGTGCGATCATGGAATCTATTGGGGCAAGAAAAGGTGAAATGATTGACATGATTAATAACGGAAGCGGCCAGGTTCGATTAATATTCATGGTACCGGCACGTGGATTAATCGGATATTCTACAGAATTCTTAACGCTGACACGCGGCTATGGAATTTTAAACCATACTTTTGACAGCTATCAGCCAATGGCACAGGGTCAGGTAGGCGGACGCAGCCGTGGAGTTCTTGTTTCCATGGAATCAGGGAAAGCATCTCAGTATGGAATCATGCAGGTAGAAGACCGCGGAGTTATTTTCGTTGAGCCGGGTACTGAAATCTACGAAGGTATGATTGTTGGGGAACATAACCGTGAGAGCGACATCACAGTTAACATTACTAAGGTAAAACAAATGACAAATATGCGTTCAGCCAATAAAGATCAGACTACAACAATGAAAAAACCTAGAATTATGTCTTTAGAAGAAGCTCTTGAGTATTTGAATGACGATGAATATTGTGAATTAACTCCTGAATCTATTCGTCTTAGAAAGAAAATACTTGAAAAAAATGAACGCGAAAGAGTTACTAAAAAGAAAAAATTCGCAGAGTCGAACTAATAGCAGTTCAGCGGGGGAGGTATTTGTATGGAGGGAATGGAGCACTTAAGTCCAGCCACGAGATTATTTGTAGACCTTTTTGGCACAAAGGCAGGGACGAATGTTCTTTACTTAGCTTTGGTGATTCTGTCAATTTTAGTGTATAACCTTGGGTTTGCACGAAAATTATCTTTCCTTAAAAATGTGGTCATTTATATTTCGTTAGCGCTTGGCTGTTTAGTCTTAACCATTCTCGCCATTCAGCTTCCTGTTGTTGAATCCCTGTTAGTAGCCGCCTTTATTCTCGGTATATATAAAATAAGGCTTCATAAGCAGAAACGTCATGATGTGAGCAGTGAGCAGAGCTTATGAATTCACTGCAGGATGCCATATATAACTGGCTGACAATAAAGATTGTCTGCGATGCAAGACCGGATGATACAGCCGCACAGGATACTAAGCAAATGTTTGAAGAGCTTTTAGTGGAAGACCATAAACTCAGCTATTTTCAAGCAGTTAAACAAGAACCCATGTATGTTGTTGAATATACACAGGCAGGCGAAACAAAAACAGCTCGATTTCCGGTGGAATTAGTAGAAGTCATGCTGCAGCAGATCAACGAGGAACCTCATAGATACAGGAATTTTACTTAGGGTTCCATTTAAAAAGAATAAAAAGGCCCAGCCAGAGCATTAAGCTATGGCTGGGCCTTTTTGTACCTTTTTTTTTGTTGACGGGGCTGTGAAGCCGCTAATAAGAAACCCTTATATTCTGGGAAGCCGCCGCGGGTCACCAGTCGTCAGGTTTTTTCGGAGTACGGTACAGCTTGAAATTTCCTGTAGCGAGCCTTTCCTTTGTTCGGTCTTCAATACGGTTATAGCAATCCTGGCACATATATGTATGAATAGGCCGGTTTCTTAAGCGTTTAGCCAGCAATGTATCACTGTTAAGGGATTCTATTTTTTCACAAAGCACACATTTTACTCTCACTGCGGCACCTCTTTTGCCATGTATTCTCTTTTAGTATACCATCTTTCCTTGAGGATGGAATATTTGATATACACTTATCGGATTTCATATAATAAGGATAAGCATAACATTATAAGTATAACAGCCAGCTCTAATAAAAAGGACTGAAGTAAATGGCTAATCGAGTTGAATCTCAATTAACAGAAATCCTGTTTCAATCACTTCAAAAGGAACGCTTTGTGATTCTTTCAACAGTAGATTTTGAAACAGGAGGGCCCAATGTTAATGCACTTTCCTGGGTTCTTGCAAAAGATGTACAAACCATTTATTTTGCCGTAGATAATAGATCCCGTATTATCGAAAACATTAACAAACATAAGAAGACGGTGCTGACTTTGCTTGTTGATGAATCTACTTTCTCCGTGAGCGGTGATGCCTTCATTAAAATGCAAAAAATGGATGATGTACCCTTGAAACTGGCATTAATTCAGATGACCATAAATGAAGTGAGAGATGTCATGTTTTATGGTTCCAAAATCGTAACAGAGCCCGAATACGATAAAACATACGATAAGAAGGCAGCAGAAAGGCTTGATCACCAGATAATGGAAGCAATGAGAATAAAATAGAAAACCTGTCAATCACCAGTTGACAGGTTTTTTCTTTCCTCTGAGCTATTTTATCTATTTTTGTCCTGGTAGTGATTGGATTGGCGGTCTTGTTCCTGTTCCAGTGTTTTTCTGTCCTTAGGACTCATTTGGTTTTTCGGTTCTTCAGTTGTTTTATAAGGAGCCTGGCTGTTATCATCTCCAGGGACGGTAGGGATTACTCTTCCAGAGATATCAGCAAGCTCATTTAATATGCCTTGGACAGGCCTGCCAGCAGCAATATCATTTGAAATTTCCCTAAGCCTCGCATTCAGATCTGGGTCGGCTACCACAATGGCGTTCGCACCATTTGGATCATCCTTAAGAGTTTCGCCAACTGCATATTTTATGGAACCGACTTGTGAGCGTTCAATATCATTGTCAATATCAATCCCGACAATAGCGAAATTCCCTAAAACTACAGCCGTAGCGTTATTTACACTCGGGTTTCTTACTGCCAGACTTTCTAAGTGCCTTGATATACGCTGCCCAGTTTCTCGATCCTTATTGCTATGAAGCGCAGAATTCTTGACTCTGACATTTCCCCCTCTGCCATTTGTATCATTTGCGTCATCAGTACTTTGACAAGCTCCTAAAATTAGACAGACAAAAAGGAGTGGAATCAGTTTTTTCATCAAAATCCTCCTCGTAGTATGTATAGTGAAACAGCTGCGGGCAAACACGCATCTTGAAATCATTTTTAATTAGTGTGGATTTAGCATTCTATCTTTATGCAAAATGTCATATATTTTAGCAACGGTCTTGTCCCATTCATAAACTAATATCAAAGCAATTCACCTGAAATTTTTTCGGTTTAAGCTTTTGATATTTTAAGCAGGAGGCATCCAATTGACAAAAATCTATATATTAGATACCAATGTCCTATTGCAAGATCCACATGCCATCTTTTCTTTTGAAGATAATGATGTGGTCATCCCAGCGGTGGTCCTTGAAGAAGTTGACTCCAAAAAGAGGTACATGGATGAGGTAGGCAGGAACGCAAGGCAGGTCTCCAAACTTATTGACAGTTTTCGTGCTATAGGAAAATTGCACGAAAAAATCCCCCTGCATAATGGAGGAACCCTAAGAATTGAATTGAATCATCGCTCATTTCACCAGCTTCAGGAGATTTTTGTGGAAAAAACGAACGATAACAGAATTCTTGCTGTAGCAAAAAATCTTTCGATAGAGGAAGAAACAAAACAAAATGGGAAAGCGGTCATATTGGTAAGCAAAGATACTCTGGTAAGAGTAAAAGCAGATGCCATCGGCTTGACGGCGGAGGATTTCTTAAGTGATCGTGTTATTGAAACGGATCATATTTACAGCGGTTTTCAGGAGTTATATCTTTCGCCGGAACAGGTAAACGGCTTTTATAAAGACGGGGAAATGACACTCGCGAATATTTATTCTCAGCCAAGATTTTATCCCAACCAATTTCTTATTATGAAAAACGCACATGGGGGATCTTCGTCAGCTCTTGGTATGATAGACAGCACAGGACAGAAGGTAAAAAAACTTGTTTGTGATATCGATCATGTATGGGGAATCAAGCCTAGAAATGTTCAACAGACCATTGCTCTTGAGCTTCTGCTCCGGTCGGATATACCCCTGGTGACCTTAGTTGGAAAAGCCGGAACAGGAAAGACATTGCTGGCACTAGCTTCAGGATTAATGCAGACAGAAGACTTAGGCTTATATAAAAAGCTGCTGGTTGCCCGGCCAATTGTACCAGTCGGGAAAGATTTAGGATATCTGCCAGGAGAAAAGGATGAAAAGCTTCGCCCCTGGATGCAGCCCGTTTTTGATAATCTGGAGTATCTTTTCAATACGAAGAAACCAGGAGAGCTGGACGCAATTCTTGCCGGCATGGGTTCGATTGAGGTAGAGGCTTTGACTTATATAAGGGGAAGAAGCATCCCGGAACAATTCATTATAATTGATGAAGCTCAGAATTTAACAAAACATGAGGTAAAGACGATCCTAACGCGTGTGGGTGAACGAAGTAAAATTGTATTGATGGGAGATCCAGAACAAATAGATCATCCATATTTAGATGAATATAATAATGGGTTAACTTATGTGGTGGAAAAGTTTAAAGACCAGCAGATTGCGGGGCATGTTAAGCTTATTAAGGGTGAACGGTCGGGGCTCGCACAATTGGCGGCCAATCTTTTATAAATAAAATAAACAAAACGGCAAAAGCTTAAATTTGCCGTTTTTTACCGCCTGTTATCTATTCGATTCTAAATCCGCTGACGCTTTTAATCGGGTTGGTATAGTTAGATCCATCTTTATAATAAACATATACAGGTCCGCCCTCTTTTAATGGTTTTCCCACTTGAGAAAATCCAAGGATCAGCTCAGAAGCGTCACTAAGATTAAGCCGTATAGTTTCTTCTTTTGCTTCTATGTTTATAATAGAAGCCCCGCTTTCCGGTTCAGCATTCTTTAAAAAAGGCAGCAGCGGTATGCCGAAAGTTCCAGTTAAAATCTTTTCTTTTTCGAATTTCTTTTCGGATTTCAGCGTAGGCGGATGAACCGCGCCTTCCATTATCTCTCTATCCCAATGTTTGGATGCTTTTTTAGTGTATTCCTCGATTTCATTTACCGGCTTCCCAGGATTCGATGAAAAGAACACATCCATGTCGATTTTTCGATCATCAAAAATCCAGACTCCAGGATCTAAAGTAATTGGATATTTAACCCTGCCTTGGATCATTAAAATGGATTCCATAAATATACCTCCTGCTGCTTATCTCTATAGTTAGTATAAACTCTTTGTCCCGGTTATGTCTTCATACATATGTCCCCCGAGTAAAATATAATCTAAAGTGCTCTCATCTCCTTGCTTTTTTTAATACTTAACGGTAGAATTTATGAATAAGATTGTCAATCGCTCTGAAATGGGGGATTTAGAATGGCTTCAGATATACTAGTGAACTATCGCGATAAAGCATTTACCTTACTACAAGGAGATGCTGACAAGATATTAAAATTAATTAAAGTGCAGATGGATAATTTGACTATGCCTCAATGCCCTTTATATGAAGAGGTTTTAGATACACAAATGTTCGGTTTGTCACGAGAAATTGATTTTGCAGTCCGTTTAGGCCTTATACCTGAACACGAAGGAAAAGCACTTTTGGATACACTTGAACGTGAGTTATCCGCCTTGCACGAAGCATCATTAAGAAAATAAAAGTATCAAAACTCAAACACTCTATCTAAAATGTTTGGGTTTTTTTATTTACGATCTGTACAAGTTTTACATAACAAAAAGCATTCTTCCTTTTTGAAGCTTTGAGAATCAAGTGATATAGTATAGTGTATAATAATTAATCTGCTAATATAAGAATTTTGTCCAGGTTCATTCTATATTTATAGACAAGGCAGTTTGCAGTAAAAATTTTCTTAATTTTCAGCTAATCATTTGTCTGTTATAATGACTTTATGATAGTTTTACATGCGTTAATTATGGGTATGAATTCTTAAATACCGACCTCTCTTAAAATAGTAGACCCTCATAACGAAGCTGCAAATTATACTTAGATAAGAATTCAAAAAGCTTGGAAAAAAAGAGAGAGAATTCTCTTCTCCCTCCTTTTCAAAATACATAGTAAGAAGGTGCTTTCGTTTGAACAGACGCATTACTAAGATTCTGGCTGCTAACCGCGGCGAAATTGCTATTCGTGTATTCAGAGCTTGTACCGAGCTTAATATACCAACTGTAGCTATATACTCAAAGGAAGATTCGGGAGCATACCACCGCTATAAAGCGGATGAAGCATACTTAGTAGGAGAAGGGAAGGGCCCGATTGAGGCTTACCTGGATATTGAAGGAATCATTGCAATCGCTAAAAAAAGCGGTGTGGATGCCATTCATCCCGGTTATGGATTTTTGTCTGAAAATATAGAATTTGCGAAGCGGTGTGAAGAAGAAGGAATTGTTTTTATCGGTCCTGAGTCCAGGCATCTAGATATGTTCGGGGATAAGGTTAAAGCCCGGCATCAAGCTGTTCTTGCTGATATACCGGTTATACCCGGCAGTGACGGCCCAGTTTCAAACCTGGATGAAGTCCATGAATTTGCTGAAAAAGCCGGCTACCCTATCATCATTAAGGCTGCTCTAGGCGGAGGCGGCCGCGGCATGAGGATTGTAAGGGAAGCGGGTGAGCTTGAAGAAGCATTCACAAGGGCAAAATCTGAAGCCAAAGCAGCGTTTGGAAACGATGAAGTATATGTTGAGAAACTAGTGCTGCAGCCTAAGCACATTGAGGTACAGATACTCGGTGATTCTCATGGGAATATCGTTCATTTATTTGAGCGTGACTGTTCTGTCCAAAGGCGCCACCAAAAAGTAGTTGAGGTTGCTCCAAGTGTGTCTCTAACGGATGAACTCCGGGCTGAGATTTGTGAAGCAGCAGTGAATTTAATGAAAAATGTACAATATGTAAATGCGGGTACCGTAGAGTTTTTAGTTTCCGAAGAACAGTTTTACTTTATTGAAGTCAATCCAAGGGTACAGGTCGAGCATACAATCACTGAGATGATTACAGGGATTGATATTGTACAGTCGCAAATCTTAATCGCCGCAGGGGGAGATCTGCATGGAGATAAGATTTCCATTCCACAGCAGGAAGAGATAAAAACACACGGCTATGCCATTCAGTCTCGAGTAACGACTGAGGATCCGTTAAATAATTTCATGCCTGACACCGGAAAAATTAATGTGTACCGTTCAGGCGGCGGCTTTGGAGTCCGTCTGGATGCAGGAAACGGATATCAAGGGGCGGTCATAACTCCTTATTATGATTCTCTGCTTGTTAAGCTTTCTACCCATGCGATGTCTTTTGAACAAGCTGCGGCAAAAATGGTCCGTAACCTTAGGGAGTTTAGAATCCGCGGAATTAAAACAAATATTCCTTTTCTTGAAAATGTGGTTAAGCATGAAAATTTCTTAAAAGGGGAGTATGATACCGGCTTTATTGACAATACTCCAGAATTATTTTTATTCCCGGTTACGAAGGACCGCGGAACGAAAATGCTAAGCTATATTGCCAATGTCACAGTAAATGGATTTCCCGGTATTGAGAAAAAGAAGAAGCCGATCTTTGACCGGGCACGCATCCCTAACCTGTCCCAGTCTCATGAATTAATGAATGGAACAAAGCAGATTCTCGACCAGGAAGGTCCTGAGGGAGTCGTTAACTGGATCAAAGGCCAGAACAAAGTTTTACTAACGGATACGACTTTCCGTGATGCTCATCAGTCTTTGCTGGCAACCAGGGTCCGGACTGCTGATCTGCTTGGTATTGCGGAGCCGACTGCTAAAATTATGAAGGATGTATTTTCCCTGGAAATGTGGGGAGGTGCCACGTTTGATGTGGCTTACAGATTCCTTAAGGAGGATCCATGGGATCGGTTAATCTCCCTGAGAGAAAAAGTTCCTAACCTATTATTCCAGATGCTGCTCCGTGCCTCAAATGCAGTAGGATATAAAAATTATTCTGATAATGTCGTAAGGGAATTTGTTGCAAAGTCAGCTGAGGCAGGAGTAGATGTTTTCCGTATTTTTGACAGCTTAAACTGGGCAAAAAGCATGGAAGTCGCGATAGACGCCGTGAGACAGTCTGGTAAAATTGCTGAAGCATCCATTTGCTATACAGGGGATATTAACGATGGGTCAAGGAGTAAATTTAATCTTGATTATTACAAAAACCTTGCAAGGGAACTAGAGAACCAGGGGGCACATATTCTAGCAATTAAGGACATGGCAGGCCTGCTTAAGCCTGAAGCTGCTTATATGCTAGTGTCTGAGTTAAAGGATACAGTGAGCCTTCCTATACATCTTCACACACATGATACAAGCGGAAATGGTATTTATACGTATGCCCGTGCTATAGATGCTGGAGTCGATATAGTAGATACTGCTTTAGGGTCTGTAGCAGGGCTCACTTCACAGCCTAGTATGAACTCTCTTTATTATGCCCTTGAAAATAAGGAGAGACAGCCTGAACTGGATATTCAGGGAATTGAGCAGCTGGGATACTACTGGGAAGATGTCCGTAAATATTACAAGGAATTTGAAAGCGGAATGATAGCGCCGCATTCAGAAATTTATAGACATGAAATGCCCGGGGGGCAGTACAGCAATCTTCAGCAGCAGGCAAAAGCTGTTGGGCTTGGAGAACGATGGGAAGAAGTCAAAGAAATGTACCGGAGAGTTAATTATTTCTTTGGAGATATTGTAAAAGTTACTCCTTCCTCTAAAGTTGTCGGGGATATGGCCTTATTTATGGTCCAGAATGATCTGGATGAAGAAGCAGTTCTGCAGAAGGGGCATGCGATTGATTTTCCTGATTCTGTGATCGAACTGTTTGAGGGGTATCTTGGACAGCCGGAAGGAGGGTTTCCGGAGGAACTGCAGAAAGTTATCCTGAAAGACAAAAAACCTATTACAGTAAGGCCGGGAGAACTATTAGAACCTGTCGATTTTTCCAAAGTTAAAGAAGAGCTTTTCAACGAGCTGGGAAGGCCTGTTACCGACTTTGATATTCTTGGCTATGTTTTATACCCAAAGGTATTTCTTGAGTATTCTAAGACGGCTGATTCTTTCGGAAACATATCTTGTCTTGATACCCCAACCTTTTTATATGGAATGAGGCTCGGCGAGGAAATAGAGGTAGAGATTGAAACTGGAAAAACACTTATTGTTAAACTGATTTCGATTGGCCAGCCCCAAGCAGATGGAACAAGAGTCGTATATTTTGAGCTTAATGGACAGCCGCGTGAAGTGATTATCCGGGATGAAAGCATCAAATCAGCAGTAGCTGCTAAAGTGAAGGCAGACATTAAAAACGCAGATCACATTGGAGCTACTATGCCTGGTACGGTTATTCGTGTGCTGGTGGAAAAAGGAGAAAAGGTAGAACGGGGAGATCATTTAATCATAACGGAAGCTATGAAGATGGAAACAACCGTTCAAGCTCCTTTCTCAGGAACAGTAAAAGAAATATATGTTCAAAATGGAGAAGCTATTGCAACTGGAGACTTGATGATAGAGATATCAAAATCAAAATAAATGCGGCCGGCAGTGTATATTGCACGGATTGCACAGTTATAAAGAAAAGGCCATTTCACAGGGAAATGGCCTTTTCTGTTATATAGCTGTAATTTTTCTTTCATCGTCCATATTTGAAGCTTCAATCATTCTGGCATTTTTTCTGCTTCGCGATGCTAACAATGCAAGGTAGCTGAAAACACCGAATAAACAGGAGATAAATAAAGCATGGGCGAGGGCAACTATTAAGTTCAGGCGTGAGACGATTATAAAAGCACCGGAAGTCACCTGCAGGGTAGCGAGTATGGAAGCGATGAACCAGCTCCACACAATGACCTTTTGGCTTTTGTACTCTTTAAATGCTAAATATGCCGCATATAAAACCCAGATAAAAATGAACCCAGCAGCAGTACGGTGCCCCATTTGTACCCATTGATACATATTGGCCGGCAGCCCGAAATCGCCGTTTACACACATAGGCCAATCGGGACACACGAGGCTGGCCTTTAAATGGCGCACAAGAGCACCAGAATATACTACAAAAAATGTATAAATGATTATCCCATAAATATGAAGTTTCATTTTATTATCAATAATAACTTTTTCAGCTCTAAACTTTTTATCTACTTCAAAAATCAGCAATGTTAATAGAAACACGGCAGCAAAGGAAATAAGCGAAATACCAAAATGAAGAGCAAGAACAAAATCAGATTGTCCCCATTTTACTGCGGCAGCTCCGATCAGCCCCTGCAGCAATAGAAAAAAAAAGGCAAGAATAGATAAAAATTTAGCTTCTCTGATATGCCCTATTTTCTTCCAGCTCCATACAGATAATAATAAAATTAATATCCCGACAGAACCGGAAACCAGCCGGTGTGCGAGCTCTATGGCAAGAGCGGCATCAATTTGGGTTGGAACGAATTCACCGTTGCATAATGGCCAGGTTCTTCCGCAGCCCATTCCAGAATCCGTTTTTGTAACCAATGCTCCTCCTAGGAGTACAAGGAGCATTCCCAGGGTCGAAAGTACAGCAATCCATTTTAATCTCCGTTGCAAAGCTCTCACCTTCTTAATCTATTAAAATGAAGTATATATCTAATTAAAACACTTTCTCGATATTACACAATTCTGCCTATTTTTACAAGATGAATAGATATATAAATAAAAATAGTTGAAAGTTAAAGTCTGATTTGATAGAAATAGAGAGGATGTATATGGAAATTCAGTAAAAATATGACCTGCAGGAATCATAAAGAACGCTGTGCAGGCTCCTTTATTTATGATACCAGAGTTCCGTGTAAAAAGAGCAGGAGATTGTCATAAACATATTCACAGACACTAAACCGTCAAAAGTTATACAAAAAAAATTCACAAAAAACCTCAAAGTTATGTTTTAATATACAGAGAATAGACTAATTTATCCCATGAATAAATTTTAATTTATTTAATACTAGATTAGAATAAGATTCGTTTTCTTACGATAAATCAGCAGGACGTCAACCTAAGTCAGGGAAATTGTTAGAGGAGGAATAGAACATGTCAAATACTAGGGTTTTGGCAGATGCAGATCTTAAAGACAGCAATACAGACCTTGATGATACTGCAGCACAAACCTCTGTCTGGAAGGATTTTCTTTCCGTTATTAAAATAGGAATTGTCAATTCAAATATTATTACAGCGTTTACAGGAATTTGGCTTGCACTTCATTTTACCGGCCAGGGCTTCTTATCAAATCTCGATCTTGTTTTTTTAACCATTGCAGGTTCGGCTTTTGTGATTGCAGGTTCATGCGCCTTAAATAATTTTATAGATATCGATATTGATCCTCTCATGGAGAGCAAACGTGAGAGACCGACTGTTACCGGGCGCTTCTCTCCTAAGACGGTGCTGTTTATTGGTATTGTTTTTCTGGCTTCAGGGCTTATTATGCTTGCCTTCACTACATTTACAGCTGCTGTGATTGGGACATTTGGAGCGTTTGCATATGTTGTTATTTATTCGATGTGGGCTAAGAGAAAGCTAGTCTCTAATACGATCATTGGAAGTTTTTCTGGAGCTGTGCCTCCGCTGATCGGCTGGGCAGCTGTTGACCCGGATTTATCCGTATTAGCATGGATGCTGTTTTTAGTCATGTTTATCTGGCAGCCTCCGCATTTTTATGCTCTTGCCATGAAAAGATGCGAAGAATACCGTGCAGCTGGGATCCCTATGCTGCCGGTAGTAAAAGGCTTTAGTGCCACTAAACGGAGCATGCTGCTCTGGGTAGCTGCCCTGCTGCCGCTGCCATTCTTTATGCTTGATCTTGGAATTTCATTTGTTATCCTTGCTGCGATATTAAATATTGGCTGGTTAACAATGGCTTTGATGGGATATAGGATGAAAGATGATTTAAAGTGGGCTAAGTTAATGTTTGTTTATTCATTAAACTATTTAACTATTCTTTTTGTCGCCATGGTGATTGTAACTTCAATTTAATTCCTTATTCATCGGGAATTCTTTCTTTTTAAAAGAATTTATATAGAGAGAATTTGAGCCAGCAAATAGCTGCACACAAGAAATTTTTTACGAAAGAGGGGTTTCAATAGCTATGAGAAAACGGCTTCACAAATGGCGTCTGATTTCCATTTTTGCAATTTTGGCGCTTGCTCTGTCAGGCTGTGGAGAACCATTCCTGTCAACTTTAACACCTGCCGGTGAAGTTGCAAAAAAGCAGTATGACCTAATGATACTGAGCACGGTTATTATGGTCCTGGTTATTATTGTGGTGACTGTAATATTCATTTACGTAATTGCACGTTTCCGCCGAACGAAGAAAAATGAAAACAGCATTCCCAAACAGGTGGAAGGGAACCACAAACTTGAAATTATTTGGACAGTTATACCAATTCTTTTACTTTTAGTACTTGCCGTTCCTACTGTTTCATACACATTTCAGCTGGCAGATGTGTCACCAATGAAACAAAAGGACAAGGATGGCAAAACAAAGGATGCTCTTGTAGTTAATGTAAGAGCGAATTTATACTGGTGGGAATTTGAGTATCCAGACCTTGGAATCGTAACGAGCCAGGATCTGTTCGTTCCAACAGACAAAAAAGTTTATTTTAATGTTAAATCATCAGATGTTAAGCATTCATTCTGGATTCCTGCAGTTGGAGGAAAGACTGATACAAACCCTGAGGGTGTAAATCAGTTCTGGCTTGAGTTTGATGGCAAAGGTTCAGAAAAGGTTAAAAACCAGTTCTATGGAAAGTGTGCTGAGCTATGCGGTCCTTCACATGCATACATGGATTTCAAAGTGCAGACTCTTTCACAGGACGATTTTAAACAATGGACACAAGATATGAAGAATTTGAAAAAGCCTGCTGCCGAGGGTAACCTGGCAAAAGAGGGCGAAGAGATTTATAACAAGAGCTGTATCGGCTGTCATGCTAACACAGCAAATGATTCAAGACCGGAACAGGCGCGTACCGCTCCTAACCTTGCTAATTTTGGAGACAGAACAAGAATTGCAGGGATTCTTGAACATAATGAAGAAAACTTGAAAAAATGGATGCAGGATCCAGAACAAGTGAAGCCAGGAAACTTGATGACTGGCAAATATCAAAAACTGGATGAGCATGAGCTTGATGCTTTAACAGCTTATTTGATGGGGCTTAAGCTCGAACAATAAAGTGCTTTAACTATTATACATAGCGGTGAATCCGCTTCACCGAAGAGCACTAGGGGATCTGTGATTTACAAAGGGAGGTTTAACCGTGAGTACGTACGCTCATAAGAAGAGTTTTGGCGCAACGGTTTGGGACTATCTGACAACAGTAGACCATAAGAAAATCGGCATTTTATACCTGATTGCCGGCGGATTTTTCTTTTTGGTTGGCGGGCTTGAAGCTCTTTTCATCCGTGTTCAGCTTGCTGTCCCAAACAATGACTTCGTCAGTGCCGGACTATATAATGAAATTTTGACTATGCATGGTACCACCATGATATTCTTGGCTGCAATGCCATTAATTTTTGCATTTATGAATGCAGCGATTCCGCTTCAAATCGGTGCACGCGACGTTGCGTTTCCGTTTTTAAACTCGCTTGGGTTTTGGCTGTTTTTCTTTGGCGGGGTATTCTTAAACTGCTCCTGGTTCCTTGGAGGAGCACCGGATGCTGGATGGACGTCTTACGCATCCCTGACACTGGAATCAGACACCCATGGCGTAGATTTTTATATCCTGGGCCTCCAGATATCTGGTATTGGTACATTGATAGGGGGTATTAACTTCCTCGTAACCATCGTCAATATGAGGGCTCCTGGTATGACATATATGAGGATGCCATTATTTACATGGTCAGCTTTTGTTACATCTGCTCTAATCTTATTTGCATTCCCTGCACTTACTGTAGGTTTGTTTTTATTAATGTTTGACCGTTTATTCGGAGGGAATTTCTTTGATGTATCAGCAGGTGGAAACACCATTATCTGGGAACATCTTTTCTGGATTTTTGGCCACCCTGAAGTATATATTCTTATCCTTCCGGCATTTGGTATATTCTCAGAAATATTTGCTACATTCTCAAGAAAAAGATTATTTGGATATTCATCCATGGTTTTTGCAACCGTATTAATCGGTTTCTTAGGATTCATGGTTTGGGCTCACCATATGTTCACAGTAGGTATGGGGCCGATTGCAAACGCTATATTCGCTGTAGCAACCATGGCTATTGCCGTGCCGACTGGTATTAAAATCTTTAACTGGCTGTTCACTATGTGGGGCGGAAACATTAAGTTTACCACTCCTATGCTGTATGCTATTGCGTTTATTCCTTCCTTTGTTGCCGGTGGAGTAACAGGGATCATGAACGCTGTCGCTGCTGCTGACTATCAATATCATGACAGCTATTTTGTTGTTGCCCATTTCCACTATGTTATTGTCGGTGGAGTAGTGCTGGCACTTTTAGCAGGAACTCATTATTACTGGCCAAAAATGTTCGGTACCCTTCTTAATGAAGCATTAGGAAAAATTACGTTCTGGCTGTTTTTAATTGGATTCCATTTAACATTCTTTATTCAGCATTTCCTAGGACTGATGGGGATGCCTCGACGGGTATTTACTTACCTGCCAAATCAAGGCTGGGAAACTGGAAACTTAATCAGTTCCATTGGGGCTTTCTTCATGGGAGTAGCTGTAATCATTTTATTGATTAATATTGTAATGACTCAGGTTAAGAATGTTAGGGTTGGCAATGACCCTTGGGAAGATGGCCGTTCATTGGAATGGGCGATTCCTTCACCGCCGCCATTTTATAATTTCAAACAGCTGCCGCTGGTACGCGGTCTTGATCCGTATTGGATTGAAAAAATGGAAGGCAAAAAAGAAATGACACCGGCCGAACCGCTTGGTGACATTCATATGCCAAACCCATCTTTCTTACCAGTAACCATTTCATTTGGATTGTTTGTTGCGGCATTTGGAGCCATGTATCATGTGGATGACAAGAATTGGGCACTGCCAGTTCTGATCATAGGTATGGGAATCACACTTATTTCTATGCTTATCCGTTCAGTGAAAGACGATCATGGTTTCCATATTCATAAAGAAGACCTTGAAAATGAAGACGATAAAGGGGGCAGGGCATAATGGCAGCAGTTCAAGACAAATTCACTGAAATGACATGGCCTTCGTCGCCTGAAAAAGCTACCCTTGAAGCAAAAAACAAGTTCCTAGGTTTCTGGTTCTTTCTAGGGGGAGAAACCGTACTATTCGGATCTCTATTTGCCACATATCTTGCCTTAAAAGATAAAGTGCCTGATTCAAGTCATCCACTTGCCAAAGATTTATACAGCATGGAGCTTACTTTTGCAGCAACTATGCTCCTGCTTACAAGTTCATTAACAAGTGTGTATGCGATGTACCATATGAAGAATTTTAACTTTCAAAGGATGCAGGCATGGCTTCTGATTACTGTTTTATTGGGTGCAGCATTCCTGGGCCTTGAAATTTATGAGTTTAGTCATTATGTCCACGAAGGCCATACATTTACGAGCAGCGCTTTTGGCAGTGCTTTCTATTCATTAGTCGGATTCCATGGAGGCCACGTTGCATTCGGATTATTGTGGATTCTCTCACTGATGGTTAGAAATGCTAAACGCGGGTTAGACCTTTACAATGCTCCAAAATTCTATGTCGCAAGTCTATATTGGCATTTTATTGACGTAGTTTGGGTCTTTATCTTTACTGTTGTATACTTAATGGGAATGGTGGGATAAATTGATGGAGAATTTACGACCAAATTCAGCTAACCCTAAGGCAGACTTAATTTATCGCCGTAAGAAAAACGCTGAAGAAATGAGATATCAGGTAGTATCTTTTGCGCTGATGATTTTCTTGACACTGATCGCATTTGCTGCCGTCCATTTTGATGGGTTTTCTCACTGGTTTGTAGCGCCTTTTATCATGCTCCTGGCTGTAGTACAAGTTATTTTCCAATTGTATTATTTCATGCATATGAGCCATAAAGGCCATGAAACACCCCAGCTTTTCCTTTTTTCTGGATTAGCAGTAGCTTTAATTACAGTATTGACATTTGTTACAATTACTTGGATTTAATAAAGAGCCGGCTGAGTCTTCAGCCGGTTTTTTAGTGCTGTTCATTTCATTTTTAAAAGGAAAGCTAGGAAGTCAAAAATGAGAAGCGGTGCAAACCAAAATCTGAAAGGTCCCGAACACGGTTCAATCATTGCTTTTTTATTTTTCATAGAGAACCCATTATGACAATTCCGTGTCCATCGAAAAGGCAGGGGAGAAATAGTCTTCCAGGTAAATGTAATAACACTTTGTTTCATGTATAATAAAGACAGCACATAATGAAAGACTTGGAGGGAGTAAATTGTTATCTCTTGAGATGTTTGGTTTCCGGGCTTTATGGAGTCCTTTTTTTATGTTGGCACTTGTTGTATTGACGGCAGCTTTCTATCTATTAACCATAAAATATAGATCTTATTTTAAAGGAAGTACTCCGCTTACAAAAAAGCAGGCTAGTATTTTTATTACAGCCATGCTCTCGCTGTATATAATAAAGGGTTCTCCACTTGATTTGCTTGGTCATATCATGTTCAGCGCTCATATGACGCAGATGGCCATTCTATATTTAGTGATTCCGCCGTTATTTATTACTGCTTTTCCAGCATGGGTGTGGAGGGAGCTTTTTAAATTTAGATTAATAGAAAAGCCTTTCTCGTTTTTTACTAAGCCCCTGATTGCCTTATTGGTTTTTAATGTATTTTTCTCTTTCTACCACATTCCGTTTATTTTTGATTTTGTAAAAATGAATATGTGGTACCACGGTTTATACACGGTATTTCTTTTTATAACTGCCATTTTCATGTGGTGGCCAGTGGTTAATAATTTAGAGACCAACAAAGAGCTGTCAGGCTTACAAAAGGTCGGATATATCTTCGGCAATGGAATCCTGCTGACCCCTGCCTGTGCCCTGATCATTTTTACGAAACATCCTTTATACGACACATTCACTGATCCGGCTGCCTGGTCTCAGGCTATGACACTATGTGTTCCTGCCTCTGCACTCGCAAATTTAGGTTTAAGCGGTCCCGAATTGCTGAATTGGCTGCCGCTGCTAGAGGACCAGCAGCTTGGCGGAGTATTAATGAAAATTATTCAAGAAATTGTATATGGCTCCATGCTCGGATATATTTTCTTTGACTGGTACAAGAAAGAAAACCAGAAATCATCTGAAGAAACTGCAAACCTTTACGAACCAAGGGAAGGACAAGTCTACACACCTGGTTCTATAAGTAAATGATTGAAAAACCAAAGGGTGTCCATTCGGGGCACCCTTCTTTGTGTCAAAATGTGTCTTTTTCTGAACAATTACTGCTGAAACTGGCTTTTCCTGTCTTTATTTATTGATAATAGTGAAACTGTTTAATACAATTACCATAGGCCAAAGCCTTGTATGTATTTATGTAAGGCTATTTCATGTAATAAACTTAGAGAGGACGTTTTTGTTCATGTCTTTACCAATATTACCGACAATCAGTACGAGTTTCATCGTTCTTAGCGCAATTACAGTTGCGATTGGCTGGGTGCAGATTAAACAGAGAAAAATAGAGGCTCATAAAAAAACCATGTTTTTTGCGGCAATTTTTGCGATTATATTTTTTGTTATCTATGCATCAAGAACCATCTTTATTGGCAATACTTCCTTTGGCGGACCAGAAAGCATTAAAATTTACTATACTATATTTTTAATTTTCCATATTACATTGGCCACTGTAGGAGCTGTTATGGGGATTTTTTCTTTATGGACAGGCTATAAAAACAAGCTGGCTAGGCATAGAATGTTAGGGCCGATCACCAGCATTATTTGGTTCTTTACTGCGATTACTGGCGTTGCAGTCTACTTGCTCCTGTATGTATTTTATAAGGGCGGAGAAACCACATCAGTCATAAAGGCAATTTTAGGTTTTTAATGAAATAGGGCTAAAGAGCTGTGCTGCTGAATACAATGTATTGGCAGCATTTTTATTGCCTATACATAACATATTGTATGTATCCGTGACTGTTCATTGACTCGCCTGGAGCGAGTTTTCTTTATATAGCGAGATGTTTGAAAATGGTGATACCTTTTAGAATAAAGTTGGATTAGTCATTGCCATATGCAATATAGGGTTATAGTCTAGAGGAGGTTATAATGGTGGATGATTATAAAACAGATAGAATTATAGTTATGGCGTGTTCCATAGACCTGGCAAAATCGTTAATTCTGTATAGAGATGAACTTGTCAAACGATCACCAATTGTCATGCCTAACTCCTGGCCGTCCAATTTATTTAAAGGATTTTTACCGTATTATATCGAACAATTAGAAAGTGGGGAAGAAGGGTTTAAATTTTGGATTATAGCAGATTTAAAGCTTAAAAAAATGGTGGGGGATTTTATATTTCACCAGGAAAAAGGACGAAAAGGGTATATGGCCATTTCCTTTATCAGCCCTGATGCTGAATTGGAATATCTGGAGGAAAGTCTGTATATTTTTATGAAATACACAGTAAAGTCGTTTCCTAAGGAAATAAAGTCCCTTGCCGTTGACTGTTTAAGGAAAGATGCTTATAAGCTGAGTGTATTAAAAGATTTAGGCTTTATTATGGATCACGATGACAGCCGTTATTCAAAGTGGACTTTTACTTATCATTAATTCTGGAGGCGCAGTATGCAAAACAATATTATTCAATTGCCCGGTGAGAGAAGGAAGGAAGCGCTTGATTTATCTATGTATGCTTTTCAGTATAAAGTAAAGGAAGAGGATATTCCTGAAAAATTAAACCACTATGCACACCAGGATATCTATGGAATCCTCAAAGAGGACGAGCTCGTTGCTAAAATGCACCTGCTCTCACATGAAGTAATGATTCAAGGCACAAGATTTAAAATGGGAGGGGTCGCTTCTGTTGCTACCTATCCAGAGCATAGAAGGTCCGGCATGGTTGATGCTTTGCTTAAGGAGGCCCTCCTCATAATGAGAGAAAAAGGGCAGACTTTATCGTACTTACATCCCTTTAAGATTTCCTTTTATAGAAAATATGGCTGGGAAATATTCAGCTCCTTGAAGAAAGTAAAACTGGACCGGGAAGACTTGAAGCCTCTGCCTTCCGCTCCAGGCAGGATAGTTAGATATAATAAAGAAACTCATCCACCTGAAGCAAACGAAGTGTATGAGAAGTTTGCTCTGCAATTTGGGGGTATGTTAACAAGAACCCCTTATTGGTGGAACTATTCCGTTTATCATGATTACACACTTGCCATGTATTATGACCATAATGGAGAAGCGCAGGCCTATATGTTATATAAAGCTGCTGATAAGCTGATAAATGTGCAGGAATATGTGTCTCTTAATTTTGAAGGATACAGAGCGATGTGGAATTTTATCTGCCAGCACGACTCTATGGTGGAAAAGGCAGAAATCATCACATCCATCCATGATCCTTTTCCATCTTACATAGACCAGCCCAAAGTGAAAACCGAGCTGATCCCTTATTTCATGGCGAGGATTGTCGATGTTGAAGGATTTTTAACTCAATATACTTTTAATGAATTAGAAAAAAAGCTTGTGATCTCTGTAACTGATGAAGCGGCAGAGTGGAATAATAAAATCTATATGATTAGCAATAAAGAAGTAACCGTACTGAAGGCAGATGAATGGAATGACAGCGATACGAGAAATGAAGCTATCACTTTATCCATCAATGCATTAACGTCTGTACTGCTTGGGGCACAAACAGCTGAAACTCTTGCAGCGCTAGGGCAGATAACGGGCCAGCCTGATAAATTATTGGCATTTCAAAAGGCGATTCCGAATATAAAACCATTCTTTTACGACTTCTTTTAAACTAAAACCACAGATCCGAATTTCAGAAGATCTGTGGTTTTTATATGGGAATGCGGAGAACTCTGCTTTTCTTCAGAATACTCGTAAGAAAGCTAGGCTTATTGAATAGCTTTCTTATTTCTTCGCGATCTATATGAAAAGCAGACTCCCGATAAAGAAGACTTGCTAAATGGCAAGCGACAGCGCAGACAGAAGCATAGTCGCACTTATGCGCCAGCCAAGCTTAAGACGAGCAGGCCGTAGGAAGTGCTCTTCTTCATAAGGACTGATTGACTTAAGACTCGAGGGAGGCAGTTCGCAGCTGGACAACAAGAAAAGCGTAAAGCGGTGCCTGCCTATACTAACTAATAGTAAACTGAATGATGAAGTGTTAATGAGTATACAACTAAGCGGATAAGGCAGGCAGAGACCCAACTTGCATAAGACAGGCAGGCTGTGAGAAGTGCTTTTCTTCTCATGGACTGATTGGCTTATGACACGAGGGTCTCAGCTTGGAGCTGGACAACCCGAAATGCGGAGAACGGTGCTTTTCTTCACAACAATACTCGTTTAAGAAAGCTAGGCCTTACCCGATTCTCGCGCAGGAGACTCACGTCTGCAGCGAAGATCAATATAGTGCCAAAATCAACAATGAACTTTATCATAGCCTATATTTTAAATGGAAGTTTAATGATTCCTGCTTCACTTGCTGTATAAACAGCAGCCAGAAGGACAGGGCCAAAAATAATGCCCAGTATACCGAGAACCTTAAAGCCTAGATACATGGAGATTAAAGTGTTTAAGGGGGATAGGCCGATATGGGCTCCCGTTACTTTTGGTTCCACCGCCCGCCTAATAATCAGCAGCATACAGCCTAATAAGGCCAGCTGGGTGCCTGTTGGTATATCCCCTGTCATAAAATGAAAGAGTGACCAGGGTCCAAGAATGATAATAGATCCGACAAAAGGAATAAAATCTACAATAGCAATGATAACAGCCATTAGAATAGCGATGTCCGCATTAATAAATAACATTCCAGTCAGGGTGACAGTAAAGATGATGATCCCAACAAGAAATTGGGCTTTCATAAAACCAGCCAAAACAAAGGAGAGACGGGAAGACATTAAATAGTATTTTTCTGCTGAGCTTTCTTTTAAATGCTGGTAGATTTTTGAACGAAGTGAGGGCATTTCATTCAGAAATAGAAATAAAGCTACCAGGTAAACAATGAAGCTGATTAAAAAGTTTGGGATGTTCGTAATGATGTCCGTGATTTTATCGATATTAATAAGAGTTCCCAGCTCTGCTTTAATTCTGTCGAGTGTTTTTGCAGTCTGTGAACTTATTTCAGCCATGATCGGCTCTGGCAGGGTGTTCGAAGAATGAGTTAGGTTTCGGTCGTAATTGAGCCATGAGTGATTAAACTGGTTTAAATAAAGAGGCAATTTTTGAATGAGCTGCAGTGCTTCTGTAACCACTTTAGTAGTGAGGAAATAAGCCGAAATCCCGATCAGCATATTAAATAAAGTGAAAACAATGAAATTCGAAAATTTGCGGCTCCATGAATATTTTGTCTGCAAAATCTTAGATGCAGGCTCAAGCAGGCAGGCTGTTATATACGCACAGATTAAAGGAACTGACACCGGGAGTATTAGATATCCAAGGATGCAAATGAAAAGTACAGCCAGTGCAACGATACTATATTTTTTTAAGAAAAGTGCAGGCACCACATTGCTCCTTCCATACAGGATACTTAAATTATAAGTTTCTGGCTGATCATTCACAAACGAAAGCATTGGCTAACAAAAAAAAACGCATGAAATACATGCGCTTTTGATAAAAAAGGTTAAGTGAATGGTTATGCAATTGCGAATTTCTCTACCTCTGTTTTAATAGAAGTAATAATCTGCTCACACTGCTTAACAAGTCCGGCCGGGAATTTCTCGCCCTCCCCATATTCAACACCGTGAGGATAATAATGCTTCCCTAGGATAGGAGTCAGTAACTGGATATCTGCTTTATTGGCACCGACATCCCCCTCAACAGCATATCCCTGGATTCGAAGATAAAAAACGCCTTCTTTAAGAATGAACTTTTTGTCATAGTTGACCCGGTCATAATCCCATTGTTCTGCTCTAACTAGTCCGTTTTCATGCATAATTTCATCTAGACGGGCTAGTTCGGCTATGTATTTCTCAATTCCAGTACCTTCAAATTTCATATATATCCCTCCGTTTTATAAGGCTGTAGAATTTCTCTAAAATATTTTGATTTCCCTAATATTCCAGAGAAGAATAATATACACAGTTCTTCCTCATATTTTATAATATTACGAAATATTATTTCTTGCAATGTATAGAAAAAGATATTTTACTATTATACACAGCCGGCCTCTTATAATAAAAGAAGCTCAGGTTATGAATGTTCATGTGTAATAAAATATATAATGTTATAATAAAGACAAGATTTAGACAAACAGAGAAAATTCACAGGACGAGGGAGGAGGTTTTCCTCTGAAAGCGGTATTGAGAGTGTTAATTTTGTCTGCTGTTTTTTTCATAATCGGCATCTATGTGGATATAGGGGAAGATGCTCAAGATAACCCTGTATTAAATGGAGAAAAACATATAAGGCAGAATAATGAAACAGAACAGCTTGCCAGCCAGACTGCTGAAAACAGCACATCTAGGATACCAAGACCCGAGAATGGAATATCGGCCATCATCGGAAAAGATTCAAAGGCTATTATAAAAAATTTCGGGCTGCCCATCAGAAAAGATCTATCTTATTACGGATATGAATGGTGGATCTACAACCAGGATTCACAAAATTATTTCCAAATAGGAGTTAAAGATAACAAGGCCGTTACAGTTTACGGAACCGGCAGTCAGGTTAATGCGGCTCCATTTAAAATCGGACAGCCAATCAATGATATTTTCAGCCGGATTAATATAAATACATCGATAGATTTCAAACATAAGGGGACTACCTACCGGTTTGAGCTATCGGAAGAGGATATAAATACGAGGCCCTTAATAAAACTGGACAATATATATGCTCAGCTATATCTGGATAAATTCACAGGAAGTGTCTCAAGTGTCAGATTCCTTGATCCAGATACACTCGTGCAGCTGCGGCCGTACGAGCTTATTTACCGGGGTCAGCTTACCAATCCAAAACAACCAGATGAGCTGCAGTGGAAGATGATTGAAGAAGGAAACAAAAATCAAATTTATGATCTTACAAATATAATTAGAACTCGATTCGAATTAGAAGAACTTGAATTACTTGAAGACGTATCAGAAGTAGCTTATTTGCATAGTAAAGATATGCTGACCGATGACTATTTTTCTCATACTTCTCCAACGAAAGGTGAGCTGACAGACCGTTTGGAAGAAAGTGATATTGCTTACACACTCGCAGGAGAAAATATAGCAGCCAATTATGTGGATGGCATAGCAGCTGTAGAGGGCTGGCTTAACAGCAAAGGCCATAGAGATGCCATGCTGAATGAAGAATTTACGGGAATCGGAGTCGGCGTTTACCGCAAATATTACACACAAAACTTTGTTAAATAACAGGGACAGCCTTAAATCATAATAGGCTGTCTTTATTTCTGTTTTTCTATCCTGCTTATTATAAATTGATGCTCACGCCACTCTCCGAAAATGGAAACTGTGTCCTCTAATCGGATTGGCAGAGAGGGGATTTCATCACCTCGGAAAGGGAAGATCTTAAGGGCGGTCATTTTTCCTGTATCAGCCGCAATCACAAGAGTATATACATATAGATATCTGTTATAATGAAACTTCTGTTTTTCACCTTTTACATGTATCACTTTACCATGCACTAAGTATTCATCATTAACCTCGCCTAAGCTCATCCACTTCGTTTCCTGCTCCTTCATTTCGCGTTTAGTCAGCCAATAAAAGTAAATACAGATTATTGGAATTACAATAGCAGTAACCATTTAATTTTTTTTAGGAACAATAAAGAAACTGCCGGTGGAATGGCCGCACATAATCCCATCTTCTCTATATACCTTGCTTTCAAAGACCATTGTTTGTCTGCCCTTATGTAAGACACTGCATTTGCACACCAATCTGCTTCCTGCTGCTTCTTTAAAAAAATGGACCTGTATTTCTGTAGTAACTGCAGCCTGGCCCTCAGGTACCATCTTGTTGGCCAATGTGCCCATAGCAGTGTCAGCAAGAGTGGTAATCACGCCTCCGTGTACAATTCCGAGAGTATTATGAACCAGGGATGTGACCGGCATTGTCATAGCTAGTCCATCGGAAGTAAATTCTGTTTCAAATCCAAATAGTAAATTGATATAAGTTTGTTGTTTAGCCGGTTTTTGTGCTAGGCCAGTAAGAACCTGCTCTAGTACCTGCTGATCAGCTTCCGAACCGTTATCCATTATTTGTTTAACTAATTCAGTCATTCGCGTTCCCACTTGATCTCTCCTTAACATCATGATATATCCATTATATTTAGAATCCTTCTTTCTGGTCAAAAAATTCCCTTCAGGCAGTAACACTTTATTAACAAGTGCATACTCTGTAATAGGCAAATGTCATGGCTGCGAGGTGTGGTATTTTGACAGATAAACAGAATGATTCAATCGAGAGATTTAAAGGGTTCGTTAAGAATCATCCCAAACTAGTGCTGGAGGTAAGAAAAGGACGGTTTACCTGGCAGGAGATATACGAAGAATGGTACCTGCTGGGAGAAGACGACCCAAAATGGCTTGATTTCTTTGAGGGTGCAGCTTCTATAAAAGCTTCCAGTCCCAAAGAGGAGAAAGAAAGTAAAAATGATTTAGTTTCCACCCTATTATCAACGATAAAAAATATGGATATGGACCAGATTCAATCCCATATTTCCTCATTAAGTCAGGCCATATCGGCAGTTCAGGGGCTGCTAACCCAGTTTCAAAGTACTCCAGAAAATACGGTTCAAACCGAAAGTAAACCGCCTAATCCATTCGCCCTCAGAAAAGATTAACAAAGGAGGCTGCTGCTTGCGAAAAGATTTATTTGAAATAATAGAAGGAAAAGAAGATTTAAAGAAATACTTAAGGCTTCAGCCTATCTGGTATAGAAGATTAACAAGAAATCCGCAACAACTTCAGAAGATGGAAACGGAAGCTGCTTATTTTTTCAAAAAATCTATCCCAGACAGAGTTTCCCAGCTCACCAATGGAGTCCAAATGGCTTCCATGATGATTTCTATGTTCCAAACCATGAATGCAGTTAAATAAGGAAAACCTCTTTTCAATCGGAAGAGGTTTTTCTTTGTATATTCTTAGTTTTATATGACTAAAAAGAAAATCTTTACAGAAAATAAGGAGGGACTTATTCATTCCTTTGCTGGATTATGTATATTCGTGCCGTGTTAAAGCGCTTAGTTTTGAAAATAAGGAAAAGCCGATCTAATCGATGCACAACTCAAACATACGGGAAGAGGTAACAATCTGTTAATAGGTGGCTTGTTTCAGATGCAGACTTCTTTGATGGCAAAGTGATAAAGAAAGATACATATGCTTTTTTAAAGTCGGTAGATCCAGATTTCCGGCAGGACGACTATAATATTAGATTGGGTATTTATTCCAAATAAATCCTGTTCGCATCTCTAGAATTAAAATGTTAAAATAAGGGATGGAGGTGGGCTGATGCTTGCTACTGTAGAAAGTGTTGAAATCATAGATTTTGCGGAAAATCTTGCCCAGGCCATTATTGACTCAGATATTGGCGAGCAATATTTTCTTTCATTATATAAAATGCAGGCGGACAAGCTTGCTCAAGAGAAAATCAAGAAATTCTCTACTATTAAGGAACTTTATGAAGAGGTCCAAAGATTTGGAAAATATCATCCGAATTACCGTGAAGTCTCTCTTAATGCCAGACAGCTTAAAAGGGAAATGGATCTGCATCCAACGATTGCTGCATATAAACTGGCAGAAACTGAACTGCAAAACCTTCTGGACGAGGTCAGTGTCCGTGTAGGCCGCGCTGTTTCACCTAATATTAAGGTGCCGACCGGTAACCCATTCTTTGACAGCGGATCGAGCTGTTCAGGTGGATGCGGCAGCGGTGGAGGCTGCGGCTGTTCCTAAATACAAAGCCAAAATCCGTCAGTGTATGGATTTTGGCTTTTTTGTATGCCGCCTGAGCTCTATCTGTCCGAGTTTTGCCGCGGAATTAAAAAAGACTTATTACTTATTGATTGCTGTGTACCTTAACATATAACGATGTTTCAATCATCACTGGGAACACATTACTGTGTAAATCGGATACAGTCGGCACACAGATTGCCACAGCAGAACATTTTTCGCTGCGGAACATAAAATCTGTGGCGATAAACATAAAGTTTTTCATCTTGACGAACAAAGACCGTCTCACTATGAAGCTGCTTCCCCTTCATCACCTGAGCGGAAGCTTCTTTTATAGCAAATTCTGCCTGGTAAGGATCGAAATCTTTGCTTACAGCCGAAACATATAAAAAAGGAATGCCGGCGGACTTTTTATAGAAGGCGGAATGTATTTCATGATTATTAGCAAGAGTATCAATGAAAAGCGTCCATATCAGTTCAAGATTCAAACTTCCACCACCTTCATATTCTATTAAAAGGCTGATTGGTTATAAGCGACAATGAATCTTTTGATCTCTATAGATGTATGTTATTAAGGATTCCTGCAAGTGGCAAGTTATTTAATATTGATAACAAAGTTTTTTCTATGCTACACTATCTATATAGCCTTTACACTAAGGAGAATAAGATATGATCGGTTCAAGGCAAAGCATTATTATCTGGCTGCATACGCTAAAACAAGTGAAAATGCTTAGAAGATATGGAAACATACACTATGTATCAAAGAAATTGAAATATGTCGTCCTTTATACCGACATGGATGAAGTACCGGCACTTTCCGAAAAAATACAAAGCTATTCTTTTGTGAAAAAAGTGGAGCTTTCGTATAAACCGTTTCTCAAGCTGGAATATGAGAACTCCAAGCCCGATAAAGCAAAAGAGTACGATTATAAAATGGAATTATAAAAAGGTGAGATTCAAGGTTTTAGAATCTCGCCTTTTTTGTATTTTGTGAATGTAATGTGAATGTAATTGGGGAAGGCGCGTCGCCGCCACGATGAATGCTGGGCAGCAGCTGCTTCTTAGTTCATTCTTCTCGAATACGTAGTTTTTTGGGTGTATCAGTCATTGCTTCCCAAACAAGGAGGCTTCAAGATACAGTTTAGTTTGGTAATCCCCAAAAAACTGAAACCTATCCAGGATGGCCAGTGCTTAATAAATATTTTTTTCCTGAAGAAAATCCCGCTCTAACGAATTACCTTCTAAAGTTATCTAATCCTTTCCTATTAATCAAAAAATACCAGCCTAGCAGCTGAACTCCATAAGTTTAGTATCTTTTTTGCCGACCTCTATCAAACATTACAGAAACAGTTAGAATTTGTGCCTATTTTTTGATAACTATGCTTATCTTTTCAGATGCTTGTTTATGTTTATCAGGTTTACGCTTAACTTTTGGAGATTTATGCTTAACTTTTAGAGATTTACGCTTAACTTTTCGAGTTTTATGCTTAACTTTTGAAGTTTTATGCTGATCTTTATTTTGCCGGCATTTGTTGGGGCAGCTAGCTCCAACAAATGCCCTCAAGTCGTAAGCCAATCGCCATCAAAAGGCAAAAGCGGCCTTTCGCTGCCGCTCGTCTTATGCCTTTCAGGTGTCTGCTTTTCACAAGGTTGATTGTTATTAATAAACAGGTAAATCATTCTGCTATAAATAGTAGCCCGTGAAAAGTATCGTTCTCCGCTTTTCTTTGTCCAGCTGCGAACTGACACCTTTGGTCATAAGCCAATCGCCATCAAAAGGCAAAAGCGGCCTTTCGCTGCCGCTCGTCTTATGCCTTTCAGGTGTCTGCTTTTCACAAGATTGATTGTTATTAATAAACAGGTAAATCATTCTGCTATAAATAGTAGCCCGTGAAAAGCACCGTTCTCCGCTTTTCTTTGTCCAGCTGCGAACTGACACCTTTGGTCATAAGCCAATCGCTATCAAAAGGCAAAAGCGGCCTTTCGCTGCCGCTCGTCTTATGCCTTTCAGGTGTCTGCTTTTCACAGGTTGATTGTTATTAATAAACAGGTAAATCATTCTGCTATAAATAGTAGCCCGTGAAAAGCACCGTTCTCCGCTTTTCATTATGTCTAGCTCCAAGCTGCTGCCCTCGAGTCATAAGCCAATCAGTCCATGGAAAGAAAGACGCTTTCCACGGCCTGCTCGTCTTATGCTTGTCTGGCAGCTCCTCCGCTATCGCTCCGGACCGCTTTCCGCTTTTCTATTTCATCGGGGGAAGGTATTTGTTCATTCTTAGGATCCCAATAAGGTGCTGGTAGTACAGTTCTTTTTCTGCAAATGTATTTGAGGGTTTTACATCTAGTTCGATGATTGGTTTATCAAGTTCATTCGCGAGTTCGGCAAAGAGGTCGTATCGTTTGTTGGGTTTGGCGCCGGGATTTGGTATGCCCTCTCTGCATATATAAATGGGCTGAAATTCACCAGGGCTGGTAGGCTGCATGGTAATTGCCACTGATGTGACCGGTCTGCTTTCTTTTATTGTATGAAAAGCCAGCAGGCGAGAGACTCGTTCGCGGCTGGCACGGCCAATTTCGAGCAGTTCGTATATATCTGAATATCCTTCTCCTAGTTCAATGAATCTTTGAATCATGAGGTTCCTCCTATGATGTCTGCAATAGAGTTAGTACAGACGAGATGCTTTTTCAAATGTAACATGTATTTGTCTGCTTGAGAAGTTTTGTATGGAAAGACCCTGTAGGCTGGAACGCCTATCGCAGGAACAATTCCTTCTCCTGAAAAACACTTCTCCACAGACCGTGCAAATTAGCTTTAACACAAAGATAAGCAAAAGCAGATTTATTAATTAGGCTATGTCACATCTATGACCATTATATTGAAATTTTTTCATTGAAAAATCACGCCTTGATAGAGATAAAACATTGAAAAGCAGCTGTTTCAGGGTCAAAAAAGTGGATTGTATCGTTATTCCGGCTATTAATAAAATCCTCGAGTATATGTAGATATATGGGGGAGAATTGAAATCTTTTGGGGAAGAACGAAATTCTGGAGGCTAAATACAAATTTACAGGGGTTTTCAGAAATTTATGAGGATGATCATACACAATAAATGATTTCAATTTAAGCCAGTTAAAAGAAAAATCATGTTCGTTTGGCAGGGAATCAAAATAAAAAACCCTGCAGACGAATCTGCAGGGTCCTTCTATATCCTTCATATAAGGAAAGAAGGCAAAGGGAGAGGAGAAACCGGAGGAAGAACTTATGGGGAAACGTAAGTCTTCTCCGCGGTTGGCAACAACATCCTCGAATAAGATGCTGTTAATAGACAGTATGGGCCAATAAAGTGGACATTATTCACTGACACTTAATTTTTTTCAGTACGCGCCTGCTCTTTTAGGGTCTTTCATACAGGCTCTTAAGAAGGGACAGAAACATTTGGCTGATTTACATTGAATGTGTTAGGATAGGATAGAATTTTATTTTGCTGATAAATGTGGTGAAAAACTATGAGGGTCGTATCAGGAACATGCAAAGGCAGGCCGCTTAAGGCTGTACCTGGCAACCAAACTCGTCCTACAACCGATAAAGTAAAAGAGTCGATATTTAATATAATTGGTCCTTATTTTGATGGAGGCCTTGTATTAGATTTATTTGCAGGAAGCGGAGGCCTTGGCATTGAAGCTCTTAGCAGGGGAATGGATCAGGGGATTTTTGTTGACCGTGACCATAAAGCGATTAGTACGATTCGTTCGAATCTTGAAGCATGCGGTTTTCAAGAGCAGGCAGAGGTGTATAAGAATGAATCCGAGAGAGCTTTGAAGGCCATTATTAAAAGAGAACTTACATTTGATCTTATTCTGCTGGATCCGCCCTATAAAAAACATATCATTGAAAATTTGGTGGCTATGGTTCAGGAACATAATCTCTTGTCTGAAAAAGGCATCATCGTCTGTGAACATGCTTCCGATGTAATATTAGATAAGGAATTTGAGAATCTTATATTATGGAGGCAGGAGAAATATGGGATGATTGCGGTTACGATTTACAAGCATTCTTAATTCCTATCCCGAATAGCTTTATGCACAACCGGGAGTCAAGATCAAACTGCCTGCAGGATGTACGGAGTATATATAATTAGAGGAGAATTTAAATGGGTAAAATTGCAGTTTGTCCTGGAAGCTTCGATCCAATTACCAATGGACATCTCGATATCATTCAAAGAGGGGCGAAGGTTTTTGAGGAAGTATATATTGTCGTATTGAATAACTCTTCCAAAAGCCCATTATTTACAGTGGATGAGAGACTGAATTTAATCAGCCAGGCCACAGCACATATTCCAAATGTGAAGGTTCGTTCTTTTCAGGGCCTTTTAGTAGATTATGCTCAAAGTATTAATGCGGATGCTATTATTAGAGGACTCAGAGCTGTTTCCGATTTTGAATATGAAATGCAGATTACATCTATGAACCGTTTGTTAAATGAACATATTGAAACGTTTTTTATCATGACCAATAATCAGTATTCATTCCTCAGCTCCAGTATTGTCAAGGAAGTAGCTAAATATGGCGGGGATATTTCTGAACTTGTACCGGCTGTAGTGAAGGATTCATTATTAGAAAAATATACATAGAAATAATAAAAACAAACAGCATTCCAATGGAGTGCTGTTTTTTACTGGAGCTTTTTAATTGCGGGATGTTTGAAATATACGAAGGTATAGGATGATTATGTATAAAAAAAGTGAAACTAAAGTAAAGACCGGGCCGTACTTGCCCATTAAATAAAACAATGAACTCATTGAGTCAGATTCGGGAATCCAGCCTGCTGGCAGTACACCCAAAGCCTTTTCCTGGCAGCAATTATTTTCATACAGCGGCTGCCATAACAAGAGAGTGTAAAAACCAGCAAATAAACCCTGCAGAATTCGGGCAGCAAAAAAAGGGAAGAATCGGATGTCAGTTTCAGCTAGAATGCTGGCCACCTGAGCCTGTATACTAAAACCGCTGAAGGCAAGAATAAAGCTGGTAATGATAACTTGATGCAGGAGGGATGCTCCTTGAGCCTGGCTTGTCATCTGGGAGCCGAGAGTGATTTCGAATATACCGGCGAACAAGGGAACGCTGAGTGATTCGGAAAAATTGAACAGGTTCAATATGTGTTTCATACCGCCAGATAACACAGCTGTAATACCCATGTGGAATAAGAGTTTGTTAATTACAGAAAATAATATAACAAAGCCTCCAATCATAAGAAGCGTGTTGATGGATGACTGCACGGCATCTCCAAGCAATTTTCCTATTGGCCGTTTATCCTTTATTCGTGTGCGGTGAAGGGCGATCAAGGCTGCTTTGATCGATATTTTTTTCTTGCTTTTTTCTGGTGATATGTCTTCATCTTTCCCATAAAATCTCATGACAATGCCAACGGTAAAATTGGATAAATAATGGGCGAGGGCGAGAATTATACCTAAACGGGTATTGTAGAAAAATCCAATCGAAACTGCTCCAAATATGAAGATGGGATTCGAACAATTGGTGAAGGCTACCAGTCTTTCAGCTTCAGTCCTTGTCAATTGGCCTTCCTGCCGCAGTCTTGAGGTTAATTTAGCGCCAACAGGAAAGCCTGAAGCCATTCCCATTGCCCAGACAAAGCCGCCTACACCCGGTACTCTAAATAATGGCCTCATGAAAGGTTCAAGCAGTACACCTATAAATCTAACAACGCCGAAGCCGATCAGCATCTCTGAAATAATAAGAAAAGGCAGCAGGGATGGAAAGACAATTTCCCACCACATATTCAAACCTCTAATGGATGCTTGAAATGCTTCCTGTGGAAATTTAATGAGAGCCCCAGCCAAAAAGACAGCTGAAGCTGACAATACTACCGTTTTAAATCTCGATCTATTCAACCTTTTCGTCCCCCTAGAAAAGAAGTAAGCCTCTAACACAACATTTTGACGGACTATTTATAATGCCCAAAAGTCAGGGTGAAAAACTAACTTGTCCTTAATTACACCATATACTCATATATCAAAATTTAGACCATAAGTTTAATAAGACAGAGAGAGGGGGCACCTTTGATGGAGAAACCTAAAGTTGGCTTGGCATTAGGGTCTGGAGGTGCAAGAGGTTTTGCTCATTTAGGTGTCTTAAAAGTACTTAAGGAAGAAGGAATACCGGTCCATATGATGGCAGGCAGCAGTATGGGTGCATTGGTGGGCTGCTTTTATGCTTCAGGACAGGATTTAGAGCGTCTGTATAAATTATCCGCCGCATTTAAAAGAAAGTTCTTTTTGGATTTCACTGTTCCCAAAATGGGATTAATATCGGGGAAAAAAATAAAAGATTTTATTCGGATTTTTACATATGGCAAAAATTTAGAGGATTTGAATATCCCAGTGTCGGTAGTAGCAACTGATATCAATACAGGGGAAAAGGTTATTTTTACAAAAGGGCCGATAGCGGAGGCCGTTCGGGCAAGCATTTCCATCCCGGGGATATTCGTACCTGAAAAGATTGGAAGCAGACTTTTAGTTGATGGCGGTGTGGTGGACCGGATTCCGGTATCAGTAGTCAGGGAAATGGGAGCGGATATTGTCATAGGCGTAGAGGTTGCCCATGTTAAACAGAATTTTGAGATTCAATCTATTTATGACGTGATCATGCAAAGCCTGGATATTCTGCAAATGGAGCTTGTCATGCATAGAGAGTTTGCTTCAGATATTATGCTCCGTCCGAGAGTAGAGCAATTCAGTTCACGAGCATTTACAAATATTGAAGAAATGATTAGTATTGGAGAAGAAGAGGCCAGAAAGAATGTAGATAAAATTAAAGCTTCGATTCAAAAATGGAAGGAGCAGCACCCGAATGAGCCGTAAGTTTTCAATAAGCTCGTTCATTATCGTTATGATCGTCATACTCGGTTCAACGTTTTTTACACTCCCCTTTTATGTAACGAAGCCAGGAATGGCAGAGGAACTGGATCCTGTCGTCCATGTAGACGGCGGATACCAATCCAAGGGAGAATTTATGCTTACTACCATAAGAATGGGTAAAGCAAATATATATACCTATTTAATTGCGAAGTTTAGTAAGTATCAGGAACTGTACCCGATCAATCAGATAAGAAACGAAAATGAAACAGATGAAGAATATAATGTCAGACAGCTGAACATGATGGAAGGTTCTAAGGAAAGTGCGATTGAAGTGGCCTATAAAAAAGCAGGCCAGACTGTGACCTCACACTTTAATGGTATTTATGTTATGCATGTTAGTGATAAGATGCCTGCTTCCGGAGTACTTGAACCCGGAGATAGAATTGTGAAGCTGAATGGCCGGACTTTCCAATCCTCCAAACAGTTTATAGACTATTTAAGTAAGAAACAATCTGGTGAAGAAATTTCGATCAGCTTTGAAAGAGACAAAGAGACGAAGAACAAAAGGATTAAGCTTGCTCCACTTCCGGGACAAAAAGGAAGAATGGGTATTGGAATCCATCTCATAGATGATAAAAATATCACCACAGACCCAAAAGTCACTATCAATTCTGATAAGATAGGCGGCCCGTCTGCCGGTTTAATGTTTTCACTGGAAATATATGATCAGCTGACCGAAGAGGATATTACTAAAGGCCGCAAGATAGCTGGAACCGGCGAAATCTTGCCTGATGGGACTGTAGGCCCGATTGGCGGAATCGATCAGAAGATTGTCGCAGCCGATAAAAGCGGAGCAGACATTTTCTTTGCGCCAAACGAAAAAGGGAAAAAGGATTCAAACTACCGTCTTGCTGTTAAGGCGGCAAAAGACATTGAGACAAACATGAAGATTGTACCTGTCGATACCTTTAGTGAAGCTCTAGAGTATTTAGATAAAGTAAAAGGAAAATAAGTGAGCCCCTGCCGTTATCAGCAGGGGTTTTTTTATATTTAGGAAGATATCAAGGCTTTTCGATAAAAACCGGCGGCTGGAATTCCCTTTTCATAAGAGATCCCTGTAATACGGGCTTTAAAGGGAGGGCATAAATTTTTGACGCCATGATATCCGTTTCAAGTAAGGGTTTAAATGAAGATGGTTTTGTGATCAGGGGCAAACCCAGCTTCTTTTTATGCTGATTGAGATACTGCCGTCCTTTGCCTGTTGCGCCAAGAAGGCGTAGATAAGCCGGTTCTATAGATTCGGCAGACATTATCTCTTTGCTGCGATTCATAAGGATATTCAAGGAAACACGCTGCAGCCGGGTCCAGGTATATCTTTTGGTTTTGACTGTTTCCATAAACTCCAGAAATGACACAGAGGTCTCCGCAGCTGCCTTAAAGCGGTTTTCAAGACCTTCTTCCACTTCATATATTTTTGCCAGTTCAACGCTTGGAGATGAGATAATCCGATACTGAAGTAGCGGCCAGTACAGCTCCCAATTATGAAAAGTTTTAAATTGGTTAAAATAACGGGTAAGTTCTTCCGCCGTAGAAGCGGGAACCTGATTTCGAATAGGATCAATAGAGAGTGACTGTTCAAAAAGCGTTTTCCGGATGCCGGTAGCACTCGCGATGGGGTGGGTGCCGAGCTCCGTGCTATGATAATCAGCCATAATCCTCTGAATCGTACAAGGTTTAATGGAATAGGAACCTTGTACAATTGCTTGTACGTATTGAAGACCTAGTATGTTGTTCGGTTTGGTCAAGTCGAGTAACTCATCGTCCTGGGATACTTTTTTAAAAGCGAGTGAACTGGCTCTTGGATAACTATATCCAGCCTTGCTGAATTCTTTAACAGAAGTATCATACTCTGCTTTATGATTCTTCATGAAGGATTGAACCTCAAGAAAAGGGTCTATCTTTCCCACTTCACTGCCAAAGCAGACAGAATTACATCTTGCTGCTTCTAGTATACCTATTGCTCCTTTTGCAAAAATATCAGCCTGCTGTGCAGCAAATGGATAGGGCAATTCAAACACAATGTCCACTCCGGCCCGTAACGCCATCTGAGTTCTAGTCCATTTATTCACGAGAGCCGGCTCGCCGCGCTGCAGAAAATTCCCGCTCATGACAGCAACAACTAAATCTGCACCCGTGGCCTTAACACTTTCTTGAATATGATAGGAGTGGCCATTATGAAATGGATTGTATTCCACTACTATTCCTAGCGAATTCATCATTTCACCTCTTTTTTACCGTCTGGAACAGAAAATTTGCCATTTTCTTAGAACATGTTAAAATGGTATGTACTCATCCACTGATTAATAGGGAGAAAATTTCTGCTTTTTTCTCTATTATAGTGTAAAGAAAAAATATTGACAAACGGTTGAATGACCGATATAATTACTTTTGTTGCCTACGAGGTGATTCATTTGAAATGGACAATTACTCAACTTCAGAAGTACCGGGATAAAAATCTTCAATTAGATGAAAGTGTTGATGTTTCTGACATTAAAGAACTGGATAAACAGATCCGCGATGCTTCTCCGATGCATATAACTGGCAGAGTGGATATTAGTTCGTCTAAGATTACATTTCATCTCCATATTAATGGAAAGCTGATTTTACCTTGTTCACGGACTCTTGTTGATGTTGAATATCCAATCGATATTGACACGATCGAAACTTTTCTTTTAAATACTGAATACGAAGATCCATATGCAGAAAATTCTTATTCAGTAGAAGGCGATGTGATTGATTTATTGCCTGTAATTAAAGAAAACATTTTAATCGAAATACCTATTCAGGTATTTTGCGATGATATCGATTCAGAAGATGCTGCCCCGCAATCAGGGAAAGATTGGGAAGTATTATCTGAAGAAGATCAAAAGAAGAAAATTGACCCTCGCTTAGCGAAGCTGGCTAATTTCTTTGAAAACGAAAACAACAAATCGTAAAGTGCGAAAGAACCAGATTACTGGATATCTTAGCTTCTTAACTCATTTTTAAGGAGGTGGGAATAATGGCTGTACCTTTTAGAAGAACTTCTAAAACTGTTAAAAGACAACGTCGTACACACTTTAAGCTTCAAGTCCCAGGTATGGTAGCATGCCCAAACTGCGGTGAAATGAAACTTGCTCACCGTATTTGTAAAGCTTGTGGAACATACAAAGGAAAAGAAGTTATCAGCAAATAATTTCTTTTGCGGCACAGAGACTATTCTCTGTGCTTTTTTTATTGGCTTTAAGTAAGAGAAAATTGTTTATGCATACTTCACCCATTTGATTGGCCGCAAACAATCGAAAAATCCCCACAAAAGTTACATCCGCACTCCTGGAAAGTTGATTTTGACCAGTAAACCGATTATAACGCAAACGATGCACGTTAAAACGTTCAGAGCGGAGCTGTGAGATCATTATTTTTTTCTTGGCCTAAAACAAGAACCAGGTAGTTTTTCTTGCGTCTCTATGACGGTATTTCAATCCATTATTTTTTTCTGCTAAGCGTGACTTCCCCCAAACAAATAAGGTGATTTGCTCATCGCAAAGAGGGTTTTCACTTATTGAGCCGAATATTAAAATATCTGTGTACTATTTCTTGCACCAGGAGGTAAATATGGAGAATTCGGTAAAAACGGACTTATCTCGTTCGGGGCTGTTAACGATCATTATTAACAGGCCTGAAAAGAGAAATGCAATTAATTTTGAAGTGATGGATGGGCTGGAGCTGGCGCTGGAGCTGGCTGAGCAAGATTCTTCTATTAAGGCAGTTATGATCCGCGGTGAAGGGAACCAAGCATTCTGTGCAGGCGGTGATTTAAAAGAATTCCATGTGCTTAAAACAGCAGATGACGCACTTGTCATGCTCTCGCGTATGGGCAGCATTTTATACAGACTATTAACTTTCCATAAGCCTACAATAGCGAACATAAATGGGACTGCGGTTGGCGGCGGCTGTGAAATTGCGGCGGCCTGTGATATAAGACTAGCAGATCGTACAGCAAAACTTGGCTTTGTACAAGGAAACCAGGGAATTACGACCGGCTGGGGCGGGGCTTCAATTCTTTATGAAAAGCTGCCGGTAAGAGCTGCTTTTGAGCTGCTGCTTGGAGCGGATGTACATACAGCTGAAAAAGCAAAAGAGCTTGGTTTTATAGATTATATTATTTCTGAAAATCAAGATGAAGGCTGGGATTCTCTGCAAAGCAGGCTTCTAAGTAAGGAAGCTCCAGTTTTAATGGCTTATAAGAATCTGCTTGTCAAGAAATGGGAGGCCAGTGGACTTTTAGCGAGAATAAATGAGGAAATTAAAGAGTGTTCCAGGCTTTGGGAGACAGATGTTCATTTTGACGCAGTGAAAAGGTTTATGGATAAGAAGTAAATATATATTTTTATTTCTTACTTTATTATCTTTCATCTTCTATCTTTTCTAGCAAGTGCATATGATGAAATAAAAACTTGCAAGGAGTGAAGATAATGTCCATTGCCCGTCAGGATGCCTGGTCACAGGATGAAGACCTTTTATTGGCCGAAGTAGTTTTACGGCATATAAGAGAAGGGAGCACCCAGCTGAAAGCGTTTGAGGAAGTGGGAAAGAAACTTTCAAGAACATCTGCTGCATGCGGATTTAGATGGAATTCCTTTGTCAGGAAACAATACAAATCTGGCATAGAACTGGCTAAAAAACAGAGAAAGCAAAGCAAGAAGAAACATTTTGAGGCACCTGTACATGAACAAGCAAATGATACTCCAGTCAAATCCGTGCAAGATAAAAGCGCTTCGGCAAACGAGAGAGAGAGCGAACCTTTAATAAATTTGAATGATGTAATTCAATTTCTCGTGGATTATGACCAAAGCTTTCAAGGTAAAAGTAAAGAACAGGAAAACGAAGAATTAAAGCAAGAGCTTGAGCAATTAAAGAAAGAACATGAACATGTACTTCAGTTCAATAGACAGCTTCAGGAAAAACTGACAACCGTGGAAGATGATTATCGCGCTCTTATTCAAATAATGGAGAGAGCCAGAAAGCTTATGTTTTTGGAGGAAGAAATAAAAGGGCAGAATGTTAAATTTCAAATGGACAAAAATGGGAATTTAGAAAGAGTTAAGAAATAGTTTATATTCATCCATATATATAGCGTTAAAACAACACCCCTGCGGATTAAGCGGGGGTGTTAGTGTTTAACAAAATACAAGTTTTATATCTTTTAAGAATGGTCAGCATGTTGTTCTTTAACGCCTTCAGGAAACCAGACCATTGGATTTTCTCCTAAATCCCTTTCCATATCATAGCTGACGTTTTGAAAGCCCATCTTATTCCAGAATTCATGTGAAAGAATTCTAGGATTTGTTTTAAGAGGAGTACCCAGCCCTTTTGCGAACTCCACCAGAGCACGGCCGTAGCCTTTCTTCTGATAGGCAGGCAGTACTTCAAGCTTCCAAAGAACATAATAATCCTGCGGCGGGTCAAAGTAACGGTCATATTTGGCACTTACTTTGTAAAGACTCATTCTGGCCACTAGTTTATCGCCAAAGTATATTCCGTAAAATGGAGATTCGCTATCATCCTCGATGATATTATCCTGTAAGTCTTCGAGCATAGAGAGCTCCTGGATGCCATATTCTTTAAACAGTTTAAATTCTTCTAGTGTTTTGTAGTTAACAAGTAAATTTACCACTTTAAGCTTCATTTTGTATGCCCCCTAAAATCGCACCAGCTGCGCATCTTTTAAATGGAAACGCTTTCTGGCACTATAACATGAATGGGTAATGCCATTACTATTATTATATAATAACTTATCAAAAAATTCTGCCATAAAGGTGTGCTGGAAATGTTTTTTTCAGGATGGTCTTAAAGCTAGTTTCAGTTTCCCTACGTGTTTGCTAATATGGAATAAAGAAATAGGGAGCGGGTCATATGAAGATTGGGATTATTGGAGGAGGATCTATCGGCTTACTGTTTGCTGCATATCTTTCACAGATCAATGAGGTTACTTTATATACAAGAACAGAAAAACAGGCAGATATAATTGCAGAGCATGGAGTTAAGCTTCTTCAAGGAGATCATGCACGAATTGCGCGGGTGTCAGCCTTGCCAATACAAGAGATTGAAGCACATACAGATCTGCTGATTGTTTGTGTGAAATCCTACCACTTGATTGAGGTATTGCCTCACATTAAAAACCACTATGCAGCCCTGCTGTTTTTGCAAAATGGAATGTCGCATTTAAACCAGCTGGATGGATTGCCGCACCACAGTATCGGAATTGGAATTGTAGAGCATGGCGCTCTTAAATTAAATGACCATACCGTTAAACACACAGGTCTAGGGGTAACAAGGGCAGCTGCTTTTCGAGGAAGCACTTCATTTTATGATCTCGAAGCAGAAGGAAATTTATTTCCTTTTATAATAGAGCAGGATTATTACGGAATGATGTTGAAGAAGCTTATAGTGAATGCATGCATTAATCCGTTAACGGCGGTTCTTGGAGCCCCGAATGGAGCATTAATGGAGAACGCGCACTACTATTCGCTGTTTCAATCACTTCTTAAGGAAATCATTCATATCTTCAATATTGACGAAAAAAAAGAAATGCAAGAGTACATAGAACGGATATGTATGAGAACAGCCCTTAATAAGTCATCCATGTTAAGAGATATAGAGGAAAAGAGATTAACTGAAATTGATGCGATACTTGGATTTGTCATTGAACAGGCTTCTATTAGAAAAAAAGAACCGGCCCTGGCTAAGCTATTGTACAGCATGGTTAAAGGGAAGGAGCTGCAAGGGGAGGAAAGGGATTGACCCAGATTGTGTCTGTTTTTGCCGCAACCTTAATTACTGTTCCAATTTTGAGTTATTTGTTAACGTTTATTGTAGCGAAGCAGATAACTAAAAGCCATCGGAAATCTGTCCATATATCTGCAGATTTTGCTACATTATTTTTTATGCTCTCTGTCCATTATATGATTAAAACAATATGGAACATTTCTTTATTCTGGGTCTTAATCCTTTTTTTGCTGTTAGTTGCGGTATCTGTTTCTATTCTTAATTATAAATATAGGGAAGAAATCGATTTCTTTAGAGTATTGAAGGGATTTTGGCGGATTAATTTTATTTTGTTTATCGTTTTTTATATGATTTTAACGATTTACGGAACAATCCAAGGGGTAACAGGAATGTTTATTTAATATTCTTTTGGCGATTTAGCATTGTGCGCGTTAAAGCGTTTAAATGTCAGCCGGCCGGTCTGCTTTTTTTGTTTTCATGCGTACTGGGTGATATAATTTGTAAAGGTAAGTTAGAGAGAGAAAGGAAGTACCTTCATGGAAATTAAGGATCTTGTCTTGCCGGCAATCAATCAGTTTGCTTCAGACTATATAAGTGGCAGGCTTAAGACGGATAATTTTTTTCATTATGATATAAATGATGAAAAAGTTTACGAAAAAAGATACAGCGATCTAATGAATCGTCATTTCTATAGAAAAGATCTGGCTGATCATATCCGTCAGTATATGGATCCTTTTGGAATCAACGATGCTGTAAGGATAAACATTGAAGCTCTAACAAGTGAGGGATCGGCCGTAGTTATCGGGGGCCAGCAGGCAGGATTGCTGAGCGGGCCGCTATATACGATACATAAAGCACTATCGGTCATTAAGCTGGCAGAGCAGCAGGAAAAGGCCTTGAATAAAAAAGTAATACCCGTATTTTGGATAGCTGGAGAAGACCATGATATCCAGGAAGTTAATCACGTATATACCATGCAGAATGGCAAGCCTGACAAGGTTACCTTTCCTATGTATATCACTAAGAAACCAATGGTCTCAGATGTAAAACTCGACTATGCTGCTGCTGTGGCCTGGGTTGAAAAGGTTATAGAAAGCTATGGAGAAACAAATTATACGAATGAACTGCTGCAGAATGTTAAGAAACTGGTTGAGGAATCCTCCAGCTTTTCAGATTTTTTTGCACGTTTGATGCATGCGTGGTTTAAAGGAAGCGGATTATTGCTGATTGATGCGGCTGACCCGGGATTAAGAAAGCTTGAAACCGAATATTTTACAAGTATGATAAAAAATGCGGAATTTATAACCGATGCAGTACTTTCTCAGCAAAACCTGGTAGAGGAAGCAGGGTATAAAAAGGCGATCGATATTCATTCCAATGCTGCAAATCTTTTTTACTATGATTCAAAGAACCAGGAACGGACTTTGCTGGAGCTGGACGGCAAGGGGAACTTTATTGCCGATAAAACTGCTTCATTATCTTTTACGCAGACTGACATGCTGCAGATGGCTGAAACACGGCCAGAAAGTTTAAGCAATAATGTTGTAACCAGGCCAATCATGCAGGAAAGTTTATTTCCGGTCCTCGCCTTTATTGCCGGGCCGGGTGAGGCAGCGTATTGGGCCGAGCTGAAACAGGCTTTTGAACTATTTGATATGAAGATGCCTCCTATTGTCCCGAGGCTCAATCTAACAATTGTGGAAAGATCGATTGAAACCGACCTTAATGAGCTTGCCATCCCCTTGGAAACTGCACTGACAGGGAAGACCAATGATGCTCTTGACCAATATTTAAAGTCTATCGAGGATGAAACTCTGGTGAATCTGCATCAGAAACTTATCCGAAATCTAGAAGAATCCCACGGTGATTTTGCAGAACAGGCTTTGAAGATCGATGGATCGCTGAGACCCCTGCTTGATAAGAATCGCGAATTTATTCAAAAACAGCTAGATTTCATTTATGAAAAAACAGACGAAATGAATAGAAGAAAACATCATATAGTAATTAATAAATATGAAAGAATAACCGCTTCTCTCCACCCCCTTAATTCTCCACAGGAGAGAATCTGGAATCCTTTTTATTACTTGAATAAGTACGGGCCGGATTTTATTACTGACCTCGCGGAACTGGAGTACGAATTCAATAATAAACACAAAGTCATATTTTTATAAAAGAAAGCAATGCCCGTTAAAATGGGGCATTGTTTTTTTGTTTTGCTATGTTAAAGTTCATTGTTGATTTTGTCATTATGTTGATCTTCGCTGCAGGCGCGAGATCCTCGAAAATGCATTCGCATTTCCTTCGTGCGGTGAGAATTCGAGGATGGTACTTTAATGTCCTGCGGGAAAAGCGGATATTGTCTAGCTTCGGACTGACACCTTCGGTCATAAGCCAATCACCATCAAAAGGCAAAAAGCGCCTTTCGCTGCCGCTCGTCTTATGCCTGGCTAACGCATAAGGGCGACTAAGCTTCTGTCTTCACTGTCGCTTGCCAATCAGCAAGTCTTCTATATCAGGTGTCTGACTTTCTATAGAGTCGTTTAGTAACGAGTTTGTTCATCACAATATTCTAAAAAGAACTAGCTTGAAAGTCACCGTCCTCCGCTTTTCTATTAAGGGAGATCACACAGGCGTGTAACGCCGAGGAGGCTTCCGGACCATCCGCGAAAAAGCGAGTGCCTGGAGAGGAAATCAACAGGCAAGTTTAACAGAGCTTTGTTTTTAAAAATAATAATCGTTAGTCTGCGGCAGCTAATGAAGAGAAACGTTTATGAAGCTCTCCGGGCTGATGTAAAAAGCTCGGATGATTCAGGCGAAAATCATGCCCGTCTCTGCTGCCAAAGATGGAACAAATTAAATCTCCTTTAAAAAAGATAAAAATGGTGGTGAAAAGTGGGGGGATGTGGTACATTGAAAATAGAAAGTGGGGGTAGTGGCAAATGTTCATGGGCGAATACCATCATAACATTGATAACAAGGGCCGAATTATCGTTCCAGCCAAGTTTCGTGATGGCCTGGGCGAAGAATTTGTATTGACTCGCGGTCTTGATCAGTGTTTATTTGGTTATCCATTAGAAGAATGGAAGCAGCTCGAAGAAAAGCTAAAAGCTCTGCCGCTTACCAAGAAAGATGCGCGTGCCTTTACGCGGTTCTTTTTTTCAGGAGCATCAGAATGCGAATTAGACAAACAAGGCCGCATTAATATACCCGCACCGCTTACTTCATATGCGCAGCTAGAAAAAGAATGTGTTGTTCTCGGAGTTTCCAATCGAATTGAGATTTGGAGCAAGCCTCTTTGGGAAGACTACTTTACAAATTCCGAAGATTCATTTGCTGAGATTGCTGAAAATATGATTGGTTTTGATATCTAAAAACAGCAGCACGCAAATGGATATGTTCATTCTCGATTGGAAGGTGATGTTATTGTTTCAGCATACGACCGTTTTGCTAAAGGAAACGGTAGACGGCTTAAATATTAAGCCAGATGGTATTTATGTGGATTGTACAATGGGCGGAGCAGGACACAGCGAGTATTTATTGTCCAAGCTTTCTCCGTCGGGGAAGTTATTTGCTTTTGATCAAGACGAAACTGCTGTGAAAAATGCTCAGGGCAGGCTTAAGGATTATGGTGAACAAGTGACCATTATACAACGGAATTTTAAGCACATTGCCGAAGAGCTGGGTAATCGCGGCATACATAAGGTAGATGGAATTTTGTATGATCTCGGAGTATCCTCTCCGCAGCTTGATACACCGGAAAGAGGATTTAGTTATCATAACGACGCACCACTTGATATGAGAATGGATCAAACTTCTGGTCTCTCAGCTTATGATGTTGTCAATAGCTGGTCATTTCAAGAACTGGTAAAAATCTTTTTTCAATATGGAGAAGAAAAATTTTCTAAACAAATTGCCCGAAAAATAGAAGCTGCCAGGGAAATCAAGCCAATAGAGACCACATTCGAATTGGTAGAGCTGATTAAAGAAGGAATACCAGCTCCTGCCAGACGAAAAGGCGGCCATCCAGCTAAGCGGATATTTCAAGCAATCCGGATAGCCGTAAATGATGAATTAGGAGTATTTGAAGATTCCCTTCATCAGGCTATCGATCTCTTAGCTCCACAAGGACGGATATCGGTGATAACATTCCATTCCCTGGAAGATAGAATCTGTAAATCGGTATATAAAAAGTTAGGCGAAGTACCGCCTCTTCCGCCAGGTTTGCCAATTATTCCAGATGAATATAAACCTATAATAAAAATCATAACAAGAAAGCCAATCGTGCCAAGTGAAGAGGAGCTGGAAGTGAATAACCGTGCTCGCTCGGCAAAGCTGCGAATAGCTGAAAAAATATAAATGACAGATTAGGGGGAGAACAATGAGCACTGTAGCTAAACATATTCAGGATCGGCAGGCTGAACCTAAAAAGAAGGTCCAATCCGTTGTCCGGCATAAGACGGGCATCACCTTTGGAGAAAAAATTCTTTTAGTGGTTTTTGCTTTGCTGGTAGCAGGAGCGGGAATTAAAGTCATTGCGAACCAATCTGCTATCTACTCTGTCAATAGAGACATCCAGCTGGTTGAAGGATCAATCGAAGATCAGAAAAAAGTTAACGGCGATTTGAAAGTGCAGGTAAGCGAACTGAGTACTTATGAAAGAATCTGGAAAAAAGCAGCTGAGCTAGGCCTTAAATTAAATCAAAACAATGTTAAGGTCGTGCAGGACTAATGCAGACAAAGCAAAAGAATATTTCTACTGGAGCAGTGTTTCTATTTTTTATATTTGGACTGCTCTTTTTTGTTTTAGCTGGAAGGTTTTTATTCATCCAGGTTACTGGTGAAGCCGGGGGAACTGCTCTTTCAAGAAAACTCGAGACAAAATATTTAAGGCAGGACATACTCGAAGCGCGCAGGGGCAGCATTGTAGACAGAAACGGTGAGGCGATCGCCGAAGACACTGTTTCTTATAAATTAACAGCCATTCTGGACAGATCCGTTACATCCTCGCTGAAAAATCCCAAGCATGTGGTCGATCCGAAAAAAACCGCTGAAAAGCTGTCAAAATACATCGAAATGGATGAAGATGAAATTTTTAAGCTTTTAAACAAAAAAGGTGTATTTCAGGTTGAATTTGGAACTGCCGGAAAAGATATTACCCACCAGACAAAGAATGAAATAGAATCTCTTAAACTTCCAGGAATCATGTTTCAGAGAGAATCGAAGAGATTTTATCCCAATGGTGTATTTTCTTCCCATCTTATCGGCTTTACTGAAAACAAATTTAATGCCAAAACAAAGCAGACAGATTCAATGGGAAGTATGGGCCTTGAGAAGACAATGGAAAAGTATTTAAAAGAGACAGACGGCATTGTTAAATATGACAGTGACAGATGGGGCTTTTTGCTTCCAAATTCTAAGGAGAGAATCACTGCTCCTAAAGACGGATCTACAGTATCAGTTACTCTAGATAAGAAAATACAGACCTTTTTGGAAGACTCATTAAATACAGTACAAATGAAATATAATCCTAAAAAAATGATTGCCATTGTAGCCAATCCAAAAACTGGCGAAATTCTTGCGATGAGCCAGAGGCCGACGTTTCATCCTAAATCAAGAGAAGGGTTAGAAAATGGCTGGCAGAACCTGGCTTTAGAAGACTCCTTCGAACCTGGTTCCACTATGAAAGTATTCACATTAGCTGCAAGCGTACAGGAAAATGTCTTTAATCCAAACGAATTATATAAATCAGGTACATACAAGGTGAATAAGTCGGGAGTTATTAGAGACCATAACGGCGGACAAGGATGGGGAACCATATCCTACCTTGAAGGCCTTCAAAGATCTTCAAATGTAGCCTTTGCTAAATTGGCCATGGAGAAGCTCGGGGAAGACAAATTCAGAAATTACCTTACTAAATTTGGTTTCGATAAACCTACAGGAATAGACCTCCCATATGAGGCAACAGGCAAAATCCTGTATAAGTGGCCTATAGAAAAAGTAACAACAGCATTCGGGCAGGGGACGGCTATTACGCCAATCCAGCAGGTTCAGGCGGCGTCGGCCATCGCAAATGACGGCAAAATGATGAAGCCGTTTGTCATAAAAGAAGTTGCAGATCCTGTGACTAAAAAAGTAATTAAAGAAACGAAACCTACGGTAGTTTCACAGCCTATCAGCGCAGAAACCGCTAAAAAGGTGAGAGATTATCTCGGGACCGTAGTGACGGCTGAGAATGGTACAGGGAAACGCTATAAAATTAACGGGTATGATGTAGCAGGTAAAACCGGTACTGCACAAATGCCGGGACCTGATGGAAAGTACCTGCAAGGAAATCAGAACTATGTTTTTTCTTTTCTAGGCATGGCCCCTAAGAACGATCCTAAGCTTGTCATGTATGTAGCTGTTCAGCAGCCTGAAGTGGAATATTATGCTGACGGAGGCATCCCAGTGTCCATGATCTTTAATACCGTTATGCGAAACAGTCTCCAATATTTAAATATAGAGCCATCTAAAACAGAAACAAAGAAAGCAGAAGCGATTGAAGATTTTACAGAAAAAGATATAAAAAGTTCTGCAGAAGAACTCAAATCACGAGGCTACCAAGTAACGACTCTTGGTACAGGAACACAAATTATCGACCAGAATCCAAAGCCCGGCACAAAATTATTGGAGGGTGAACGGATAATACTACGCAGTGAAGGACAATTAACTGCACCCAACATGAAAGGCTGGTCGCTGAGAGATGCTATGAAGCTGGCAAAAATCGGCAGCATCCCCTTGCAAACAGTAGGTAATGGATATGTGGTTAAACAAAATATAAAGGCCGGCAACAAACTATCAGATAAAGACTATTTAATCGTCCAAATGAAAACACCAGAAGATACACAAAAGAAAGAACCGGAAACAGATGAAGAAAATAGAGGCTCATAGAGAAACAGGGGAAAACGGGAAATGCGTTTTCCCCTGTTTTTTTGTGGGTGTTGGGAGAGAAGTTCTGTGGTTAGGCATGCCAACATTGAACAAAAAGCGAAACCGTTTGGGTGAAAAGTAAGGTGATGGCGCATATTGTTCGAATTACGGCTCATTTTTTCAAAAAACCGGCTTATAAATATTAAAACACTACTCATATTTTTTCGAAAACCGCTCATAATTTTTTGTTAACAGCTCATAGGGTAAGAAACTCTTTTTCTCAATAAGACATTTCGGATGCAGATGAGTCCCTCATTTATTTATTGCGAAATTACGCAGTAAAACTAACTCATACACAAAGCCTCAAAGTGAGAATTCATTATAAAACACAGACTCAAAAGAAAAAACATACCACTAAACAAAAGAGCTGCTACTTTCTGCCCTTAAATCTAAATACTCAGTGCTCCTAATCCAGCAGCCCGCACACATCGGGATAGGGGTTTTCAGCTGAATGCTGGTTCTGAATTAACATGTACAAGCATAGATTCATAACAGCGAAGGCTTATGGAGGTGCGATTATGCGTGTTTCAAATGTAACGGTACGTAAGAGATTGGCGATTGCGCTGATTGCGGGTTTGCTTATTTTTTTAATAATAGACGTGAGGCTCGGGTATGTTCAGTTTTTTCTTGGAAACTCCCTAACCGAGCGGGCAAAGGATTCATGGAGCAGGAACCTGCCTTTTGAGCCGAAGAGGGGGGAGATTTTGGACAGGAATGGGGTTGCACTGGCAACCAATATCAGTGCTCCCACTATTTATGCAGTGCCGCGGCAGGTTAAGGATCCAGCAGATACTTCTGAAAAGCTGGCCTCTATTTTGAAAATGGATAGGCAGAAGGCATACCAGTTGATTACTTCGAGGCAATCTATGGTGAAAATTCCTGAGGGCAGGAAGATTTCGCATGAGAAAGCGAAGGAATTAAGGGCGCTAGGACTGAAAGGGATTTATATTGCTGAAGATTCTAAAAGGCATTATCCGTTTGGTAAATATCTTTCCCATGTTCTGGGTTTTGCTGGGATTGATAATCAAGGGCTCATGGGTATTGAGCTTTCTTATGATAAGGAACTAAAGGGGAGCAAAGGATATGTCAAATTTTACGCGGATGCCAAAGGAAAAAGAATGGAAAAAATGGCTGATGATTATAAAGCCCCCGATGACGGGCTGGATTTAAAGCTTACAATTGACAGCAAGATCCAGACGATTGTAGAACGAGAGCTTGATAACGCGGAAGCTGCCTATAATCCGGATGGAATTGTGGCGATTGCAATGGATCCAAAAACAGGGGAAATATTGGCCATGTCCAGCAGGCCGACGTTTGATCCTGCCAAGTTTAGAGATGTGCCCCAGGAAATTTATAATCGGAATCTGCCTGTATGGAGTACATATGAGCCTGGTTCCACCTTTAAAATTATTACGCTGGCTGCGGCTCTTGAAGAGAAAAAGGTTGATCTTTTACATGATCAGTTTTATGACTCTGGATCCGTTGAAGTTGGAGGAGCAAGGCTCCACTGCTGGAAGCATGGCGGCCATGGATCCGAATCTTTCCTAGAGGTGGTTCAAAATTCCTGTAACCCCGGGTTTATTGAATTAGGAGAAAGATTGGGTAAAAATAAACTATTTTCCTATATTAAGAATTTTGGATTTGGAGAAAAAACGGGCATAGATCTTCAGGGTGAAGGAAGAGGAATTCTCTTCAATCTAGATAGAGTCGGCCCGGTTGAACAGGCTACCACTGCTTTCGGACAGGGAGTTTCTGTGACACCGATTCAGCAGGTAGCAGCTGTCTCTGCTGCTGTTAATGGAGGGACCTTGTATACGCCGTATATAGCCAAGGAACTTACCGATCCAAAAACAGGGGAAGTAATAATGAGAAAAACACCTTCTGCTAAACGAAAGGTAATCTCGGAGGAAACCTCCAAACAAATTAGGGGTGCTTTGGAATCGGTCGTTGCGCAAGGGACCGGTGGTAAGGCTTTTGTTGAGTCTTACAGAGTGGGCGGCAAAACTGGAACTGCCCAAAAAGTAAAGAATGGAAGATATATGGAAGGTAATTATATCGTTTCCTTTATCGGTTTTGCTCCTGCAGATGATCCGCAAATTGTAGTCTATACGGCAGTGGATAATCCGAAGGGAACCGTTCAATTCGGGGGAACAGTTGCAGCGCCTATTGTTGGTAAAATCATGAATGATTCGCTTAGAGCTATGGGAGTACCGCCGCGAAAGAATCAGATAGAGAAAAAAACAAACTGGCTTGATCCCGTTATGATCGAGATTCCAGATTTAAAGGGAATGACGGTTAAAGAGCTGCAGACACAGCCTTTTAACATTAATCTGGATGTGGCCGGGAAAGGCGATCTGGTTGTAAAGCAGTCACCGCCGCCTGGCATAAAAGTAAAAGAAGGTTCCACTATAAGAATTTATCTTGGCGAAAAAGCTGAATAAGTATAAAATATATGTTGGTAAAAAAACGGCTGTGTTTAAAAAAACCAGCCGTTTTCTGTGCAGCTGGCAGGCTTAATAACATCTTTAATAATAAGCCCTCATTAACCGAACGCTAGCACGATTTACCAGACTTGTGGGACAAAAGGAATGAGTTTGCCGTTTCTTTTTTAAAATTGCCCATTTAATTAGCGGAACGCATGGATTTCGTATAGAATATTAATTAGTGTCAAGTTTTAGATAGTGAGGAATGAAAATATGAAGTTACATAGTTTGTTAAGCCACTTGCCTTTATTATCACCTGTATCGGTTGATAATCCTGATATTACTTCAGTTGAGAATGACCATAGATTAATAAAAGAAGGAAGTTTATTTATTTGTGTTAAAGGCTATACGGTGGACAGCCATGATTTTGCTAGTCTTGCTGTAGAGCGGGGGGCAAAGGCCATTATTGCTGAAAGAGAGCTCGATGTGAAAATACCTGTGATAGTAGTTCCAAATACTACCAAAGCGATGGCCATCCTTGCTGATGCTTTCCATGGTCATCCAACTCAGCAGCTGAATTTAATTGGCATAACAGGGACAAATGGAAAGACAACTACTAGCCATTTAATTGAAAAAATTTTAAGAGATGCAGGTTCTAAAACAGGTCTGATCGGTACAATGTATACCAAAATTGGCGATGAAAAGCAGGAGACGAAAAACACGACCCCCGACAGTCTCACTCTGCAAAAAGTATTTAAACAGATGACAGGACGGGGAGTAACTCATGCTGTAATGGAGGTGTCCTCTCATGCTCTTGAATTGGGCCGGGTGAATGGCTGTGATTTTGACATTGCGATATTCACAAACCTGACGCAGGATCATTTGGATTTCCATGGCACTATGGAAAATTATAAATTTGCAAAAGGGCTGTTATTCTCGCGGCTTGGGAATAGCTACAGCGAAGCGAAACCAAAGTTTGCTGTTCTTAATGCTGATGATCCAGCTTCAGCAGATTTCATGAAATATACAGCAGCCCACGTTTTAACATACGGAATAGACGAGGCTGCTGATGTTATGGCAAAAAATGTAGCGATTTCTTCGTCGGGTACTCGATTCACCCTGACAGCTCTGGGGGAGAGCACAGAGGTGAAACTGAAGATGGCTGGAAAGTTTAGTGTATATAACACTCTCGCTGCCATAGCTGCAGGTCTTTGTGCGGGATTAGACATACCATCAATGTTAACTTCTCTTGAAGCAGTAAAAGGGGTTTCAGGTCGTTTTGAGCTTGTTGATGAAGGACAGGATTTTGCGGTCATCGTCGATTATGCTCATACTCCGGATAGTCTGGAAAATGTGATCCGGACGGTTAAGGAATTTGCAGAGCAGCGGGTGTTCGTGGTAGTTGGGTGCGGCGGTGACCGGGATAAGACGAAAAGGCCCCTAATGGCACAGATTGCCTGCGAACTGGCTACAAACCCGATTTTCACAGCCGACAATCCTAGAAGCGAAGATCCGCTTGAAATCATTAAGGATATGGAGGAAGGCGTTAAAGGCCTGGATTATACCGTAATTCCTGACCGAAAACAGGCAATTGAGCATGCCATTTCTGAAGCAAAAAGTGGAGATGTGATTATTATTGCTGGAAAAGGCCATGAAACTTATCAAATCGTGGGAGATAAAATACATGACTTTGATGACAGGCTTGTTGCAAGGGAGTTCTTAGTAACAAAATGACACCTTGAACAAATGCAGTTATGTGTCCTTGGTGAATTTTTCAACTGTTTTGCTTTATATTATTCTGAAAAAAGAGAGAAAAACATATTTTAATTTTGATGAAAATGATTGATTGCAATAGGAAAGAGGGAACCAGTTCATGTTAGTGCAAGTTTTATTATTTACGATTGTAATGGGATTTTTAATTACGGTTCTTCTCTCTCCGGTTTTTATACCTTTCTTGAGAAGATTAAAATTCGGACAGAGCATTCGTGATGAAGGTCCTAAATCACATCAGAAAAAATCAGGTACTCCTACTATGGGGGGCCTTATGATTCTCCTGGCGGTTACGGTCACCAGTTTAATTATGACAGCGAAGTTTTCAGAAACTTCTATTGAGATATATCTGCTCCTTCTTGTAACCCTTGGATTTGGGCTGCTTGGTTTTCTTGATGATTTTATTAAAGTCGTTATGAAAAGAAATCTTGGACTCACGTCTAAGCAAAAGCTTTTTGGGCAGGTTGTAATTGCCATTATCTTCTTCTTAATTTTTAGAACAAGCGAACATTTCAGTCCTGAAATAGTCATACCGGGCACTGATCTATCTTTTGATTTAAGCTGGCTGTATGTAGCGATTGTCATTTTCTGGCTGGTTGGCTTCTCTAACGCTACGAATTTAACAGATGGACTTGACGGCCTTTTATCAGGGACTTCGGCTATAGCTTTCGGTGCTTTCGCAGTACTTGCCTGGAATCAGTCTCAGTATGATGTTGCTATATTCAGTATGGCCATGGCTGGAGCAGTCCTCGGGTTTCTGGTTTTCAATGCCCATCCTGCGAAAGTTTTTATGGGAGATACAGGGTCTCTTGCTCTTGGAGGAGCGCTTGCTACTGTGGCGATGCTTACAAAGCTTGAGCTGCTGTTGATTATCATTGCGGGGGTATTTGTCATTGAGACTCTATCCGTCATTCTCCAGGTTATTTCATTTAAAACCACTGGTAAGAGGATCTTTAAAATGAGCCCGCTTCATCATCATTATGAGCTGGTAGGCTGGTCTGAATGGAGAGTCGTTGTTACCTTCTGGTCGGTCGGATTTTTGTTTGCTGTTTTAGGAATCTATTTAGAGGTGTGGTTATAAGTGAAAGAAGTAACGAAATATCTAAGAAAAAAAGTACTAGTACTGGGTTTAGCAAAAAGCGGCGTCACCGCTGCCACTATACTGCATAAACTGGGCGCTTTTGTAACGGTAAATGATAAAAATCCAGTATCAGAAAATCCTGATGCAGGCGAGCTGGTTGAACAGGGAATTAAGGTTATCTGCGGTGACCATCCTATTGAACTGCTGGATGAAGGCTTTGAATTAATTGTTAAAAATCCTGGTATTCCCTATAGCATTCCACTTGTTAAGGGAGCTATAGCAAAAGGAATTCCAGTTATTACGGAGGTTGAACTTGCTTATCAAATTTCGGAGGCTCCTTTTATTGGAATAACCGGAACCAATGGGAAGACGACCACTACTACCATTATCTTTGACATGCTTAATGCAGGGAACAAGAATCCCTTAATTGCTGGCAATATTGGAACGGTTGCATCTGGTGTGGCCGAAAAAGCCCGCAAAGATGACGTTATCGTCATCGAGCTGTCATCTTTTCAGTTAATGGGGATAGAGAAGTTTAGGCCTCATATAGCTGTCCTAACCAACCTTTACGATGCCCATCTGGATTATCATGGGACGAAAGCGGAATACGCTAAGGCAAAAGGTGCAATAGGAAAGGCGCAGACAGAAGATGATTATTTTGTCTATAACGCGGACCAGCCTGGCGTAATCGAGCTTGCAAGGCAGTCAAAAGCTATCCTTGTGCCATTCTCAACCGAAAAGATCATGGAGAACGGGGCGTATATTGATGACGGGTATATGTGCTTTAGAGGGGAAAAAGTCATCGCAGTGTCTGACGTTGTACTTCCCGGTAAGCATAACCAGGAGAATATTTTGTCAGCAATAGCTGTTTCAAAGCTGAGTGGTGTGCCTAACGAAGCGATACATAAGGTGTTGACTACATTTACAGGAGTTCGGCACCGTCTGCAATTTGTCGCTGAAATCGAGAATAGAACGTTTTACAATGATTCTAAAGCAACTAATATTTTATCAGCGGCAGCTGCATTAACATCCTTTAAGGAACCGACTATTCTTCTTGCCGGCGGTTTGGACCGCGGAAATGAATTTGATGAGCTGAAGCCTGCCTTAAAGAATGTTAAAGCTTTAATTACTTTTGGCCAGACTGCCCCAAAACTAGAACGTGCAGCGAGAGAAGCGGGAATAACTACGATCAAACGTGTCGATAATGTAGAGGCGGCCGTTCCTGCAGCATTCGAACTCTCAGAAGAGGGCGATTGCATTCTTCTTTCTCCAGCATGTGCAAGCTGGGACCAATATAAAACTTTTGAGGTCAGAGGAGACATGTTTATGGAGGCAGTGCATAGACTTAAGTAAGAGCTTGGTTACAGAATTGAAGCAGCTGCCATATTATTTGTCAGCCAAACGCCGTTAAGGTGCTAAAGCTTCACACCTCCTTTGTGTGTTCAGCATAGTAACTGAGACGATAGAGATTTTCTTTATCGTCTTTTGTTATGCCAAAAAAACTTGCCTATCTCTGCTTGCCGGCTCAAATCTACCAGCCAGAGGTGTATACCGTGCCTTTAAAAAAGTCGAACCCGGATTTCATATTAATCATCGTGACACTAGGGCTCCTGGCAGTTGGCCTTATTATGGTGTACAGTGCGAGCGCCATTTGGGCGGATTACAAATTTAATGATTCTTTTTTCTTTGCCAAACGGCAAATTCTTTTTGCCGGTGTAGGAATCTTAGCCATGTTTTTTATTATGAACGTTGATTATTGGACATGGCGGACATGGTCAAAAATCATCCTGATTGTCTGCTTTGTACTTTTAATTGCCGTCCTCATTCCAGGAGTGGGCATGGTGCGGAACGGTTCCAGGAGCTGGATTGGAGTCGGAGCTTTTTCGATTCAGCCATCGGAGTTTATGAAGCTTGCTATGATTGCTTTTCTAGCGAAATTTCTCTCAGAGAGGCAAAAATATATTACCTCGTTTAAATCGGGGCTCCTGCCTGCATTATCTCTCGTATTTGTGGCTTTCGGCTTTATTATGCTCCAGCCGGATTTGGGGACAGGCACCGTTATGACCGGCACTTGTATTGTAATGATCTTTGTATCGGGAGCGCGAATCAGCCACTTTTCTTGGCTGGGATTGATGGGGGTCGCTGGCTTTGTCGGCCTTATATTGTCGGCACCGTACAGGATTAAGAGGATCACCTCTTTTCTTGATCCGTGGCAGGACCCGCTGGGGAGCGGATTTCAAATCATTCAATCTCTGTATGCGATTGGACCGGGAGGATTATTTGGCCTAGGGCTTGGGCAGAGCCGTCAAAAGTTTTTTTATCTTCCAGAACCTCAGACAGATTTTATTTTTGCTATTCTGTCTGAAGAATTAGGTTTTATAGGAGGTTCCTTTGTTATCCTGCTATTTGCTCTATTATTGTGGAGGGGAATCAGGATATCACTTGGAGCACCCGATCTCTATGGCAGCTTTCTCGCTGTTGGAATCATTGCCATGGTTGCTATTCAGGTAATGATTAATATCGGAGTGGTAACAGGATTAATGCCGGTTACAGGAATAACCCTTCCTTTTTTAAGCTATGGAGGTTCTTCACTGACGTTAATGTTAATGGCAATCGGGGTATTATTAAACATCAGCAGATACTCGAGATATTGAGCAGGGTTTTAGAATAGGGAAGAAAAGAGCTCTGCAGACTTAGGCCTGCAGGGCTTCTTTACTAGTACCTGAGCAGGGAATTCAAGCTTTTGCATCAATAAAAAGGAAGTTCTACCAGAAGTTATGAATGATAAATAGTAATATTTGAGTTGGAAAACAGGCCCTGTTTAGAATATAGTATAATAGGGAAAAGCGGAGAACGGTGTACAAGCGAGAACGGTGCTTTCAAAAAAATTTATCATTAACGAACAATGTATATCGCATTAATTGCAAACACATCATTGACTGAAAAGCAGCCATCCGACTAGCATAAGACGAGGACTGCTTGAAGGTGCACTTTGCCTTCGGGCAGGGCTTGGCTTATGACTTGAGGGAGTCAGTTCGGAGCTAGAAATCACGACATCAGGCTATTCCTAAATTATCATTTAACTATTTGATTTAAAAAAATATAATGATAAAGTTAATGAAATGTTCAGCTGCATGATTTGGGCTTCAGGCCTTATCGGTGCAGATCAGCCGCTGTGTGAGGTACAAGTACGAGACAGGCTGTATTTTGTTTTTTTCTGATATAAAGAAACCTGAATAAAAAGGCTTGCAGTTGTTTAAAAAACTTGAGGTGACTTCAAATAATGAGAATCGCAGTTAGTGGTGGCGGAACCGGGGGCCATATATACCCTGCCCTGGCATTAATCCGTGAAATAAAAAAGAGGAATAAAAAAGCTTCCTTTCTTTATATAGGTACGGAAAACGGACTGGAGAGCAGTATTGTCCCGCGGGAAAACATCCCCTTTAAATCCATACACATTACGGGTTTTAAAAGGAAAGTCTCCTTCGAAAATGTTAAAACGGTGTTTAGGTTTTTAAAGGGTGTTAAAGATAGTAAGAAGATATTACGAGAATTTAAGCCGGATGTTGTGATTGGAACCGGCGGCTATGTGTGCGGACCTGTTGTTTATGCAGCAGCAAAATTGGGAATTCCTACAGTCATTCACGAACAGAATAGTGTTCCCGGACTGACTAATAAATTTTTAAGCAGATATGTAGATAAAATAGCCGTATGCTTTGAAGAAGCGAAGCCGTTTTTTCCAGGTGAAAAGACCGTTATGACAGGAAATCCAAGGGCTTCAGAGGTTATTGACTATAAAGGCAAAAAAGGTCTTGTTGCTCTGGGGATGGATCCGTACAAAAAAACGGTTTTAATTTTTGGGGGAAGCCGTGGCGCGAAACCCATAAATAATGCAGTGATAAAAGTGCTGGCCGAATTAAGAGAGAAACCTTACCAGATCCTCTATATAACCGGCGAGGTCCATTATGAATCGATTCTTAAAGAAATAGAACTAAATGCCAACCCGGAAAACGTGGTTATAAAAGCATTTGTACACAATATGCCAGAAGTTTTATCAGGGATTGACCTGGCCGTAACTCGTGCTGGGGCTACAACTCTTGCTGAGCTTACCGCATTAGGCATTCCAAGCATTCTGATTCCAAGTCCATATGTAACGGATAACCATCAAGAAAAAAATGCCAGAGCCTTAAGTGAACATGGAGCTGCTGAAATTATCCTTGAAAAAGATCTGACAGGCGGGAATCTTGTGAAAATGATAGACTCCATCATTCTGGATGCAGTGAAACATATTGACATGAGGGCTGCAGCCAAAAGCCAGGGAGTTCCTGATTCGGCTGACAGGCTATATCAGCTAATGCAGGAATTAAATAAGAAATAATGAATCTGAAATATATGAGTTAATAGGTCTTTTGCACTTGGTTCGCTTAAGAATCATAAACTATAGAAAAAATTTAGTTTAAAGCAGATGAAGGCTCCAGTAACAGGAATACTAATCTGCTTTTCTTATGGGCTGAACCTGTAAATAGAAAGGGCGGTAGAAATGAAAGAAGCTATACGAGAACTTAGAGAATTGAATGTTGGAAAGGTTTTGGAGAACGAAGCGCTTGCAAGCCATACAACCATGAAAATCGGTGGTCCTGCAGAATTATTTGTCGAACCATCTTCCATAGAAAACCTTGAAAAAACGATGAAGGTCATTAAAAAGTACCATATAAAATGGCGGGCCATCGGCAGGGGATCCAATTTGCTTGTTTCTGATAATGGGATTGAAGGAGCTGTCATAAAACTCAGCTCTGGACTTTCTGATTTAGAAATAAATGGTACGGAAATTAAAGCGGGTGCCGGTTATTCCCTTGTGAGCCTTGCTACTCAGATAAGCAAGAAGGGTCTTTCAGGGCTTGAATTTGCAGGCGGGATTCCAGGATCAGTCGGCGGTGCCGTATATATGAATGCCGGAGCTCATGGTTCTGATATTTCAAATATTCTTGTAAAAGCCCGTGTATTGTTTGAAGATGCCACTATTGCCTGGCTGACCAAGGAGGAAATGGAATTCTCATACCGCACCTCTATTCTTCAGACAGGAAAACCCGGCATCGTGATCGAAGCAGTTTTTTCATTACGTGAAGGCGACCGTGAGAAAATTGTGGAGGAAATCAGAAATAATAAAAATTACCGGAAAGAGACACAGCCTTATAATCATCCATGTGCAGGCAGTATCTTTAGAAACCCTCTTCCATCCTATGCAGGCAGATTGATTGAAGAGTCGGGGCTTAAGGGCCATTCTATAGGCGGAGCAAAAATATCTGATATGCATGGTAATTTTATTGTGAATGCTGGCGGAGCTACCGCTGAGGACGTTTTAGCATTGATTCAGCATATTAAAGACACGATTTTTGATAAATACGGAATCAAGATGGAGACTGAGGTTGAAATTATTGGAAGAAAATAAAAGGGAAACCCTCAGATTTCCTTGGAAATGTGGTATAATTATTCATCAGAAAAACTTAAGCTGACCCAGTAAGAACATCAAATAAGGGGTTGCTTCAGTGTGTGAAGAATATGAATCGAGAAGCTGCTGGGCCGGTTTAGCATTTACATAAAGACCTCTTATAATTTTATGTGAAGTGTTGTTGGGAGAGGTGAAATAGTGGAGAAGGGCAACATCGTTTCGATCGAAGAACGAATTCCCAAACTTAAACAAATTCGTAAAAGAAAAGCCAATAAAAGGCTGATCATGCTGCTGTCTTTCTTTTTCCTGCTGATTGGCGCCGTTGTGTATCTGCAATCCCCCTTAAGCCACATTAAGGATATTCGTATACAAGGAAACAAATATATTGCTGAGGCGCATATCCAAGCTCTCAGCGGACTATCTAAAGGCGACAATATTTGGGATATAGATAAAGAGGGTGTCTGGCGCCGTTTGAAGCGGGATCCGCAAATAAAATCGGCTAAAGTGTCTTTAGCTTTTCCAAATCATGTTAATATTCAGGTTGAAGAATACAGAAGGATAGGGTATTTATCAAGAGAATCAAGATACTATCCTATTCTCCAAAGCGGGGAACTTCTTAAACCTTTAGCTAAGGGTGACCTGCCCGATTACGCTCCAATCCTGGTTGATTTTTCAAAAGGAGATGCTTTATCTCAATTGGTTATGGAGCTGTCTAAGCTTCCTCCTGAAATATTAAACTCGGTTTCTGAGATTTATAATGATCCCAAGAAGACCGATCCCTACCATCTGGTTATTTATATGAATGACGGATTTGAAGTGAATGCAACAAGCAGGAGCCTGTCGGACAAGCTGGTCCACTACCCATCCATTATCAGCCAGCTGGACCCAGACGTTAAGGGAGTCATTGACCTTGAGGTAGGTTCGTATTTTAAAGCGTACGAAAAAGGGGACAATGACAGCAAGAAAGGTACTGATAGGAAGGGGAACGAGTGAGATGAAAGTGAAAAGCAAGCACTTTGTTCTCTCCCTTATCGGCCTTGTACTAGGCTTTATGATTGCCTTTTCTTATAACCTTACAAAAGACAAAATCGAGCAGCCAAAATTATCTAATAAAAGCTGGGACCGGGATTTTCAGCTAAGAGAAAATCTCGTTGAGCAGGAAGAAAAGACACGGAAGCTTCAGAAAGAATTGTTTAGCAGGCAGGAAGAAGTTACTTCTATGGAAAAACAGCTTTCAAAGGAAGCTCATAACTATTCTGAAATAACAAAAGAGATGGATAAATACAGAATGTACCTCGGGAAAGTAAAGGTTAAAGGCAAAGGGCTGGAAGTTACACTGGCAGATGGTGATTATAATTCCTCAGGGGATGTAAATAACTATATTGTTCATGAACAGCACATTTTTAAAGTGGTCAATGAATTATACGCCTCAGGCGCCCAGGCTGTTGCTATAAATGGGCAGAGGCTGACACGGCAGTCCTATATCGTCTGTAATGGTCCTGTTATAACCATTGATGGAACACAGCACCCTGCGCCATTTGTTGTTTCCGCCATTGGAGACCCGGACGTTTTAGAGGCTGCAGTTAATATAAGCGGCGGTGTCATGGAACAGCTGGTGAACGAAAATATTATTTTTTCTGTTGAAAAGATGGAAGAAATCATAATGGAACCGGTATTGGGCAGTAAATAATTTGCCAATAGAAAGCTGTGAATCAGATGAAGAAAGATATAAAGTGGGGGTTCACTGGCATTTCCATCATTGTGGGCCTTATGCTCGCCATCCAATTCCAGACAGTGAAACAGCCAAAAATAAAAGACACTAGAGATGGATGGGAGCTGCGAACCCAAATTCTGGCTGAACAGCAGATGCAGTCAAAGCTTTTAACAGAAATCAGGGAGCTTGAGGAACAGGCATCAAGCTATGAAACTAAAAGAAGCCATAATAAGGAATCTGCCTTGAAACAAACTCTGAATGAACTAAAACAAGAAGCGGGACAAACCAAGGTTACTGGCGAAGGGATCGTCATAAAGATCAAGCCTTTGCCGGAAGCAGAGCTTCTGGGGGAGACCATCCATTCTATTTCCCCTGAATTATTGGAGAGGCTGTTAAATGAGATTAATATGTACAATGCAGAACATATCTCTATTAATGGCCAGAGAGTTATTAATACAACCGTGATAAGGGAGATAAATGGCGAACCAAAAATTGGCGGCTTTTCTCTGGGAAGTTATCCTATCACAGTGAGAGTGCTGTCTAGTAATGCGCAGAATCTTCATGACCGCATTAAGGTTTCGAAAGTAATAGAGCAGTTTTTTATAGATAATTTATCAGTTGAGATATCGGATCCTGTAAAAGAACTTGCGGTTCCCTCATACCAAAATCCTCTAAAAATTAAGTATTTAGAGCCTGCAGGACAAGAATAAAGGGGTGATTCTAATGTGGCTGCCTATTTTCGGGCTGATTCTTGGAGTAATGCTGGGCCTGCTGACAGATATTAGAATTCCCGATGAATATTCTAACTATCTATCAATTGCGGTTCTGGCTGCTTTGGATACTTTACTTGGAGGAATGAGGGCCTATCTTCAAAATCTTTATGATGAGAAGGTGTTTGTTTCCGGATTCTTTTTTAATATTATATTAGCTGCAAGTTTAGCTTTTCTAGGTGTTCATCTTGGTGTAGACTTGTATTTAGCTGCCGTATTTGCATTTGGAGTCAGGCTGTTCCAAAATATTGCAGTAATCAGAAGGATTTTGCTATCGAAATGGTCGAAATCCCCAGAAAAAAATTTATAGTTTTTAAAGGGTTTAATATGGTTTTGACGAATTGTTTTTATTAGTAATTTCAAAGCTTATAGACTATTCTATATATTGAATTCATAGTTGGTTGTTCTATTTAAAAACTTTTTCAATTAAAGGAGGTGCCATAGAATGAACAGCAATGAAATATACGTAAGTCTTGACATCGGTACATCCAGTGTAAAAGTTATCATTGGGGAAATGGTCAACGACACATTAAACATAATCGGCGTGGGTAACGTTAAATCCGAAGGCATTAAAAAAGGTTCTATTGTCGATATCGACGAAACAGTTCATTCTATTCAAAGAGCTGTTGAGCAAGCTGAGAGAATGGTTGGAATGGAGATTAAGCGGGTAGTTGTCGGAATCAGCGGCAATCATATCTCACTTCAGCCATGCCATGGTGTTGTAGCTGTATCTAGCAGCAATAAAGAAATCACAGAAGAAGATGTTGCACGTGTAAGAGAGGCAGCAGAATTATTGACAATACCTTCCGACCGGGAAATTATTGACGTAATCCCTATCCACTACAAAGTAGATGAGCTGGAAGAAATAAGTGATCCTAGGGGCATGATTGGTGTCCGTCTGGAAATGAAAGGCATACTTATAACAGGTCTTAGAACATTATTACATAATACTTTGCGCTGTGTAGAAAGAGCAGGCCTTGAAATTACGGATATAGCTCTTCAGCCGCTGGCAGCAGGTTCTCTTGTGCTCTCTAAGGACGAAAAGGAGCTCGGAGTAGCACTTGTAGACATAGGCGGAGGTTCTACTACTCTTGCAGTTTTTGAACAGGGACACTTAAAGACTACCTTTGCAATCCCTATCGGCGGCGAAACTTTAACAAAGGATCTTTCTATCGTACTTAGAACTACTACAGAAGATGCTGAAAAAATAAAGATTACACACGGCCATGCATATTATGACGAAGCATCCGAAGATGATGTCTTTAATGTGCCGATTATCGGCAGCGATCAGATGCAGCCTTGTAATCAGCTTATGATTTCTGAGATTATTGAAGCAAGGCTTTCAGAAATTTTTGAGCTGATAACCGATGAGCTTAGAAGAATGGGCTATGAGGACCTGCCTGGAGGATTTGTATTGACTGGCGGAGCAGTAAAAATGCCAGGCGTTCTGGATCTGGCACAGCTGATTTTCCAAAACAGGGTGAGAATGGCTGAACCTAATTATATTGGAGTTCGTGAGCCGCAGTACACGACAGCAGTGGGGTTAATAAAGCATGCCTGCAAAAAGAGCAGAATGCAGGGAACCACATTGGGAACTCCAGTATCGGCTGTCAGCAGCACAGAAAAAGCGGAAAGAAGAACCCAAAAGCCATCACAGCCAAAAGAAAGACCTGAAAAACAGCCTGCAGAAAAAGGCGACTCAAAATTCAAAAAGTTCCTTGGTTATTTCTTTGAATAAAAATCATCTCTGGATATCGTTAAAATAGGAGGATTGTCATGTTAGAGTTTGATAGTAATTTAGATTCTTTAGCTACGATAAAAGTAATTGGCGTAGGCGGCGGCGGAAATAATGCCGTAAACCGAATGATTGAACACGGAGTACAGGGTGTAGAGTTTATCGCAGTCAATACGGATGCGCAGGCTCTTAATCTTTCAAAAGCAGAAATTAAAATGCAAATTGGCGGAAAATTGACCCGCGGATTAGGAGCAGGTGCTAATCCTGAAGTTGGTAAAAAAGCGGCAGAAGAAAGCAAAGAACAAATTGAAGAAGCTCTTCGTGGAGCCGATATGGTTTTCGTAACTGCTGGTATGGGAGGCGGAACCGGAACTGGTGCTGCACCAGTAATCGCGCAAATTGCTCGTGATTTAGGTGCTTTGACAGTTGGTGTTGTAACACGGCCATTTACTTTTGAAGGCCGCAAGCGTGCCACACAGGCTCAGGGCGGTATTTCCGGAATGAAGGAAGCGGTTGATACGCTTATTGTCATTCCAAACGACCGTCTGCTTGAAATTGTTGATAAAAGCACTCCAATGCTTGAAGCGTTTAGAGAAGCTGACAATGTATTGCGCCAGGGTGTGCAGGGTATATCGGATTTAATTGCAACTCCGGGATTGATTAACCTTGATTTTGCTGATGTAAAAACAATTATGTCAAACAAAGGTTCTGCATTAATGGGAATTGGAGTGGCTACTGGTGAAAACCGTGCTGCTGAAGCTGCTAAGAAAGCTGTTTCCAGCCCGCTTCTAGAAACGTCTATTGACGGAGCACAGGGTGTACTTATGAACATAACAGGCGGATCCAACTTAAGCTTGTTTGAAGTACAGGAAGCTGCTGATATTGTGGCTTCTGCATCCGATCAGGATGTTAACATGATCTTTGGTTCGGTTATCAACGAAAACTTAAAGGATGAAATTGTTGTAACAGTGATTGCAACTGGTTTTAGCGAAAGCGAAATTCAGCAGCAGGCAAGGCCTCAAAGATCATCCTCCTTCAATCAGCCGGCATCTTCTTCTTACAGCCAGCCGCAAAATTCATTCAATGGGCAAAGACAAGCTCAGCCGGTGAAGCGTGACATAAAAAGAGAAGAACCAGTTGAACAGACTAGACAGCAAGCGGATGATGCCTTAGATATCCCAACATTCTTAAGGAATAGAAACCGCCGCAGATAAAAGCATACTATAGATAATGTAAGGGTTAACTTATTGCTGGAAGTAATAAGTTAACCCTTTTTATTGTTCCAGGGCTTCTTCTCCTCAAACTTTTACTTTTACTTTTTCCGCCTATTCTCCGTAAATCTATATATATTCCAGTTACTTAGTCTCTATATGTCCCAAAAAAAAGATAAGCTTTTGCGTACCATATACAGAGTCTGGAATAAAGCCTATCCATATTTTTTTCCTGACAATAAACGTAGAAATGTCTTAAAAAAACTCTGCTTTTCCACCCAAAAAGTGACATATTTCAAAAGGGATGTACGATATACTTTTTTAAAACATACCAGTAATGCTGAGCGGGGTGGTAGGTTTTTGGTCATGTATCTCGATGTCATCTGGCTGTTAAATCTGCTATTTGACTCGCTGCTTCTGACAGGAGCAGCCCTTATGTTAAAAAGAAAAGTATCTGTAGTTAGAATCGGGGCAGGAGGATTTATCGGCTCTATCATCATCATATTAAATTTCACACCTCTGTATGCCTGGGCTGAGCATCCCTTAACAAAGCTCATATTCTCAATTGCTATGACCCTGGCAGCCTTTGGATATAGAAGATTGAAATACTTTGTAAAAGGACTAATGGCTCTGTATCTCATTACGTTTCTTTTAGGCGGAACGATGCTGGGAGTTCATTATTTATTTCAATCCAACATTACTTCTGTACAGACGAAAGTTACATACTTAATGAACGGATTTGGGGATCCGGTCAGCTGGCTGTTTGTGATCATAGGATTTCCAGTCTCCTGGATCTTTTCAAAACGAAATCTAGACAGCCTGGAAATGACTAAGATTAAGTTTGAAAAGATGGTAAAGGTTCTTATCACGATTGACGATTTCACAGTTACAGCCACAGGACTTGTGGATAGCGGAAATCAGCTGTATGATCCGCTGACACAGGCACCTGTCATGATTTTCTCCTTAAAAGGCTATGAGGAACAAATACCGGTGAATATGCTTCATTTACTGCAACAACCTGAGTGTATCATGGAATCCGGCGCAGTATATGACCTGCCGTGGGCCGGCAGACTCAGGCTGATTCCAAGCAAAGTAATAGGAGCAGATCAGCAAATTCTTCCTGCGTTTAAACCTGACAGTGTTCAAATTTATGTAGATGACGGATTTATTGACGTCAAAAAGTGCTTAGTTTCATTTACACTTCAGCAGCTTTCCCCTGAAATGGAGTATGCCGCAATTATCCACCCGAAGATGATGGTTTCGGCGAAAAAAAGTGTTTCTTAATATCAGAATTTTCTAATGAGGAGGAAATAACATTGAGAAAGTGGCTGCTCCGGTTAAATTACTATTGGTATAAATTATTAATGAAGCTGGGATTAAAGACCGATGAAATTTATTATATTGGGGGAAGCGAAGCTCTGCCTCCGCCCCTAAGCAAAGAAGAAGAGGAAATATTAATAAATAAACTTCCAGGCGGCGACGAAACAGCACGATCCATGCTGATTGAACGAAATCTGCGTCTTGTTGTATATATAGCGAGAAAGTTTGAAAATACAGGAATTAATATCGAAGACTTGATCAGTATTGGAACAATCGGATTAATTAAAGCCGTTAACACCTTCAATCCAGAGAAGAAAATCAAGCTTGCAACTTATGCATCACGCTGTATTGAAAATGAAATTCTAATGTATCTTAGAAGGAATAATAAAATTCGATCTGAAGTTTCCTTTGATGAACCTCTTAATATTGATTGGGATGGAAATGAACTTCTGTTATCAGATGTGTTAGGAACAGAAGAGGATATCATCACAAAAGATTTAGAGGCTAATGTGGACAGAAAGCTGTTAAATAAAGCACTGCACCAATTAACCGACCGGGAAAAACAAATTATGGAACTGCGCTTTGGACTGGTCGGGGGGGAAGAGAAAACGCAGAAGGACGTAGCTGATATGCTGGGCATTTCTCAATCCTACATATCAAGGCTCGAAAAAAGAATTATAAAAAGGCTTCGAAAAGAATTTAACAAGATGGTTTAATAGCAGCTTATAACGGCGCTTCGGATTTTTAGTAAAAAAATTTTTTTAATGAAAAAACCCTTATTTTTTCAGGATTTCGGCACTAAAGATATCTGTTTGTGTTCTTGCAGGTAATGGAACATGTGCATATTTTTCCCTCCCGAGGAGATACTGTTTTTTGTACAGCAGCTCCTGTTAGGAGGGAATGAATTGACTAGAAATAAAGTTGAAATTTGCGGTGTGGATACATCCAAATTACCGGTTCTTAAGAATGACGAAATGCGAAAACTTTTCAAAGAAATGCAAGAGGGCGATGATTATGCCCGAGAAAAGCTGGTAAATGGGAATCTAAGGCTGGTTCTCAGTGTTATTCAAAGATTTAATAACCGCGGTGAATATGTAGATGACTTATTCCAGGTAGGCTGTATTGGACTTATGAAATCCATTGATAATTTCGATCTAAGTCAAAATGTAAAATTTTCAACGTATGCTGTACCCATGATTATCGGAGAAATCCGGAGATATTTGCGGGATAATAATCCTATAAGAGTATCACGCTCTCTAAGGGATATAGCTTATAAAGCACTTCAGGTAAAGGAGCGGCTTATGAGTGAAACCTCCCGGGAACCAACAGCAGAAGAAATAGCTAAAGTATTAGAGGTTCCGCATGAAGAGATTGTATTCGCCCTTGATGCTATCCAGGATCCGGTATCATTATTCGAGCCGATCTATAATGACGGCGGGGATCCGATTTATGTTATGGACCAGCTGAGTGATGAGAAAAACAAGGACAACTTCTGGATAGATGAAATTGCCTTAAAAGAAGGCATGAGACGTCTGAATGAGCGGGAAAAGATGATTCTGCGGAAGCGGTTCTTCCAAGGGAAAACTCAAATGGAAGTTGCTGAAGAAATCGGAATCTCTCAGGCCCAGGTATCAAGGCTTGAAAAAGCGGCTATAAAACAAATGAATAAAAATATCCAGCATTAATTCGTAAAGTGCTGCATCTGTAAGAGCTTAAAAACCCCGCTTTCCATTTTTGGAAAGCGGGGTTTTTTTAAAATTGAAGATTAAGACCTGCCTTACTTTCATTCATTTCACACATCATACATATACTTGTAAAAAGTCCAGGGAGATGAAAAGGATGCTTAAAATTTCGGAGTTTCAAAGTAAAGATATCATTACGATACATGACGGAAAAAGGCTCGGAACGGCTCTGGATCTAGAAATAGATACAGCTACGGGAAAAGTTGTATCTTTAATAGTTACTGGAACCGGTAAATTAACAGGACTGTTTAATAAAGAGGAGCAGACGATTATCCCCTGGAATCAGATCATTAAAATAGGGGCAGACGTAATTCTTGTGAATCCGGGAACTGCCATTAATCCCTTTAAGATTGAACCAGGAAAGGGATTTTAATTATCTGATGTTAAGGTAATGTGGTACACTGAAAAAAACATTAGGAAAAAGAGGTTTTTTCTATGGCAGAACCATTTTCACTTATAAATGAACGATTTTATAGAGCTGATTTTTTTCAGCAAACAAGTCCAGGCTTTACGGCTGGCTTCACGACAAAAAACGGCGGAGTCAGCGAACAGGAATTCAAAACACTTAATACCGGATTTCATGTAGGAGACAGAACAGATCATGTGGTGAAGAACAGGGGGCTTCTGGCTGGCTCTCTGTCCTTTGGCATTGATCAATGGGCAGGTGCAGAGCAGACTCACGAGACAGCGATTGTCAAAGTTAAAACGAGCGACCGCGGCAAAGGCGGGGAAGCATATGAAACTTCCTTTAAAGCCACAGATGGCTTATATACAGATCAAAAGGGTATACTGCTAACGCTATGCTTTGCCGACTGTGTCCCGCTTTATTTTGCAGCCCCAGACAGGGGAATGATCGGGATTGCCCATGCAGGCTGGAAAGGCACAGTGGACGGAATTGGAGAAAAAATGATCAGGATCTGGGAGGAGGAGGGCATTCAAGCATCAGACATTTTTGCTGCCATAGGCCCTTCAATTTGCAAGGATTGCTATATAGTTGACGATAGAGTGATAAATTTCGCTAAAAATAGACTAGAAGAAGTTGACAAAAAGCCCTATAATTTAATTAAAGAGGGTCAGTATACTTTAGATTTAAGGGAATTGAATGCCTTGATTTTACAAAAGGCCGGTGTTCCGCTTGAGAATATTCGTGTATCCAGTCTTTGTACTAGCTGTCAAAATCAGCATTTTTTCTCCCATAGGAATGATCATGGGAAAACTGGCCGAATGTTAGGGTTTATCGGCTGGAAGGAGGATACTTCATTTTGAAGGTAACCCATAATTTAAAAAACATTCATGAAAAAATAATCGAAGCTTGCCAAAAAAGCGGCAGGAACCCTGAAGAAGTTAAGTTAGTAGCTGTTACAAAATATGTATCTTCCGAAAGAGCTCTGGAAGCATTAGATGCTGGTGTGGTCCATCTCGGAGAAAATAGGGATGAAGGTCTGCTTGCAAAATGGGAAGTGTTAAAAAATCGTCCAACCTGGCACTTTATTGGATCGCTGCAAACCAGAAAAGTAAAGGCCATTATTGATATAGTTGAGTACATACATTCTTTGGATCGTATGACATTGGCAGACGAGATTCAAAAAAGGGCATCCAACCCAATAAAATGCTTTATCCAGGTGAATGTATCAGGTGAAGAATCTAAGCATGGGATCACCCCTTCAGAGGCATTGGATTTTGTAAGGGCATTAAGCGGACATGATAAGATCATTGTGGATGGCCTTATGACAATGGCTCCTTTAACAGAGGACGAGGAAAGAATCCGCCATTGTTTTAAAGAGTTAAAAAGCCTCCGTGAAGAGATTCAACAGCTTCATATTGAAAACTCTCCTTGTAAAGAATTGTCCATGGGCATGTCAAATGATTTTCATATTGCCATTGAAGAAGGAGCTACCTTTGTTCGTATAGGTACAGCTTTAGTCGGCTAAAAATTTCAAAGGAGGTATTATAAATGACTCTTGTCTCGAAATTTAAATCTTTTTTCGCTCTTGAGGATGAAGTTGAATATAGGGAAGAAATCATGGAGGAGGATATGGAGGATAAACGCCCTGCTAAAGGCTTTAAGCAGCCCAATCAGAATGTCGTCAGCCTTCAAAGTGTCCAGAAACCTAATTCTAAAGTGATTCTTGCAGAACCGCGGGCTTATTCTGAAGCTCAGACAGTTGCGGATGAATTAAAAAACCGCCGTGCTGTTGTGGTTAATCTTCAAAAAATTGACCATGATCAGGCTAAGAGAATTGTTGATTTCCTAAGCGGAACCGTCTATGCGCTAGGCGGAGATATACAAAGAATCGGAACAAATATCTTTTTATGTACACCGGATAATGTAGATGTTTCCGGCACGATAACAGGATTTACGCAGGAACAAGAGTATGATGAAGCGAGGTGGTAGGTCTTAATGGATGTTATTTTTAACGTAATCGGAAAACTGCTGAACATTTATTCGTATGCATTAATTATCTATATTTTAATGTCGTGGTTCGGCGGAGCACGCCAGACATCAATCGGCCAGTTCCTTGCAAAAATATGTGAACCATATTTAGAGCCATTCAGGAAATTTATTCCTTCCCTGGGCATGATCGATATTTCTCCCATTATTGCCATAATGGTTCTCAATTTTGCTGCATCAGGTCTTAACCAGCTTTATTTTTGGTTAACTTAGGCTGAAGGTGCGCAGCAAATAACGTATGACCTGTCAGAATAATTTTATTTGGCAGGGTTTTTTTATATCAGGATATAGGATTTACACAGGTAAGGAGTCTTCTTATGAGTATTTATCAGCACTTTCGACCGGAAGAAAAAGAGCTAATCGATTTGTTTCTAGGGTGGAGGGAACAAGTAAAGGACTTTTATGCTCCTAAGCTTACAGATTTTTTGGATCCAAGAGAAATATATATATTAAACACGATAATCGGCCATGATGACGAAATTAGAGTCTATACCTTTGGAGGAAATGAAACTGCCGAAAGAAAAAGAGCTTTACTGTGCCCTTCCTATTTTTCGCCAGCAGATGACGATTTTCATATTTCCTTATTTGAAATTGCATACCCGAAAAAGTTTGTTGCGATCGAGCACAGGCAAGTATTAGGCAGCTTGATGTCTTTAGGATTGAAGAGGGAAAAGTTCGGCGATGTCCTAATCGATGGAGAGCACGTCCAGTTTTTAGCTGCAGAAGAAATTGAATCCTATTTGACTGCCAACCTTGAAAAAATCGGCAGGTCTTCTATCTCACTAAAGAAAATTTCATTTGATGACATTATAGAAGTAAAGGATTCCTGGGAGGAAATGTCTCTCACTGTAAGTTCACTGCGGCTTGATGCTCTGCTTTCTTCATTAACGAAGCTTTCTCGGCAGAAAGCGCAGACCTTAATTGATCAAAACAAAGTAAAGGTGAACTGGAAGCCTGCTGATCAGTCGTCCTTTGAATTAAAGGAAGGGGATGTAATCTCTGCAAGAGGATTTGGCCGGTTCAAAATTTTGTCACTTGAGGGCAGAACTAAAAAGGAAAAATGGCGTGTGACAGCTGGAAGACAAAAATAATAGACAGTTGAAGGGTTTACAAATAGTCTGTCGAAATTTAGTATAGTATTATATGATTATATTAGACTCTGAAAATGCTCTGGAGGTGCGAAAATGCCTTTAACCCCGTTAGATATACATAACAAGGAGTTCAGCAAAGGCTTCCGTGGTTATGACGAAGATGAAGTTAACGAGTTTCTAGACCAAATTATTAAAGATTATGAAATGATTCTTCGTGAAAAGAAAGAAATGGAAGAAAAGCTGGAGGGCCTTCAAGACCGTCTTGGCCACTTTACGAACATCGAAGATACATTGAATAAATCGATTGTAATTGCTCAAGAAGCCGGTGAAGAAGTTAAAAGAAATGCGCAGAAGGAAGCAAAACTGATCCTTAAGGAAGCAGAAAAAAATGCAGACCGGATCGTCAATGAAGCCTTATCTAAAGCTCGTAAAATTGCCCTGGATATCGAAGATTTGAAAAAGCAGTCCAAAGTGATCCGCACCCGGTTTAGGATGCTGATTGAAGCACAGCTTGATATGCTGAAGACAGACGACTGGGATCAGCTTATGCAGTATGAAATAGATGCAACCGATCTCGAGCTAAGCAGAGAAAAATAGACGCTCCTTGACGAAAGCTTCTGACTCGCTTATAATTTTCTAACAATACAACTTATAATGATTAATACGCTGAGAGGGACAGTAGGTTTCTTCAAAATTCATAAAGCGAGCCGGGGATGGTGTAAGCCTGGTATGAAGGAAGAAAATGAAAATCACCCTTGAGTACCGATTTGAACCTGAAAAGCAGTAAATGAGGCGCATCATTCACGTTACGAATGCTTAAGAGGACAAAACATATTTGTCTATTAGGGTGGTACCGCGGGAAACTAAAAGCCTTCTCGTCCCTTGCTGGGATGAGAGGGCTTTTTTATTTTGTTTGGAATGGTAAAAAACGCCAATTATTTGAATGGAGGAAAAGAAAAATGGAGTATAAAGATACTCTCCTGATGCCAAAAACGGACTTCCCTATGAGAGGAAATCTGCCGAATAGGGAGCCCCAGATTCAAAGCACATGGAAAGAAACTGATATTTATAAAAAGGTTCAAGACCGTACTAAGGGCAGACCGATGTTTATTCTTCATGACGGACCGCCTTATGCTAATGGCGATATTCACATGGGACACGCGCTTAATAAAATTCTTAAAGATGTTATTGTCCGGTATAAATCCATGTCCGGCTTTAATGCCCCATATGTTCCCGGCTGGGACACGCATGGTCTTCCAATCGAACAGGCTCTTACAAAAAAAGGTGTAAAAAGAAAAGAAATGACAGTGGCAGAATTCCGCAGATTATGTGAGGAATACGCATATGAGCAGATTGACAGCCAGCGTGAACAATTCAAACGTCTAGGAGTCAGGGGAGATTGGGAAAACCCTTATATCACACTGAAGCCTGAATACGAAGCACAGCAAATCAAGGTCTTCGGTGACATGGCTAAGAAAGGCTATATTTATAAAGGCCTTAAACCAGTTTACTGGTCACCGTCCAGTGAGTCGGCACTTGCTGAAGCTGAAATTGAATATTATGACAAGCGCTCTGCGTCCATCTATGTTGGTTTTGCAGTAAAAGAAGGAAAGGGTGTTCTTGAAGAAGGCACCGAGATCGTCATCTGGACTACAACTCCTTGGACTATTCCTGCAAACCTTGGAATCTCTGTCCATCCTGATCTTGAGTACAGTGTAGTGGCTGCAGGCGGGAAAAAATACGTAGTTGCAGAAGCGCTGCGTGAGCAGGCTGCTGAAACGATTGGCTGGGAAAACCCGGTTGTTGAAAAGAAAGTAAAAGGTCAAGAGCTTGAATATATCGTTACTAAACACCCTCTATATGACCGTGATTCATTAGTTATGCTCGGAGACCATGTAACGACTGAAGCAGGAACAGGCTGTGTCCACACGGCTCCAGGCCACGGGGAAGACGACTTTATTGTCGGACAGAGGTACAATCTGGACGTTCTTTGCCCGGTTGATGAGAAAGGCGTCATGACGAAAGAAGCCCCTGGGTTCGAAGGATTGTTCTATGACGAAGCTAATAAGCCTATTACACAGGCACTCGAAGAAGCAGGAGCTCTGTTAAAGCTAAGCTTTATCACTCACTCTTATCCACATGACTGGAGAACGAAGAAACCAACGATTTTCCGCGCAACCGCCCAATGGTTTGCATCTATTAAAGATTTTAGAAATGACCTGTTAAAAGGAATTGAAGAAACGAAATGGGTTCCAGCGTGGGGTGAAACAAGGCTTTACAATATGGTCCGCGACCGCGGCGACTGGTGTATTTCCCGCCAGCGTGCATGGGGAGTTCCGATCCCGGTATTTTATGCAGAAAATGGCGAGCCTATTATCACAGATGAAACGATTGATCATGTGTCAGATCTATTCCGAGAACATGGTTCTAATATCTGGTTTGAAAAAGAGGCGAAGGAACTTCTTCCTGAAGGATTTACCCATCCGGACAGCCCGAACGGCAAATTCACTAAAGAAGCAGATATCATGGATGTTTGGTTTGATTCAGGTTCTTCTCATCAATCAGTGCTCGAAGAACGTGATGACCTGCAGCGTCCGGCTGATTTATACCTGGAGGGCTCTGACCAATACCGCGGCTGGTTCAATTCGTCCCTGTCTACAGCAGTAGCTGTAACTGGCAAGCCTCCTTATAAAGGAGTATTAAGCCATGGATTCGTGCTTGACGGCGAAGGAAAAAAGATGAGTAAATCGCTAGGAAACATCGTAGTCCCTGCTAAAGTCATGAATCAGCTTGGTGCAGATATCCTGAGACTGTGGGTTGTATCAGTTGATTATCAGGCGGATGTAAGAGTTTCAGATGCCATCCTTAAGCAGGTAGCAGAAGTTTATAGAAAGATCCGCAATACTTTTAGATTCTTGCTGGGTAATCTATCTGATTTCACTCCTTCTAAAGATTCAGTCTCTTATGATACGCTTCGTGAAGTAGACCAATATATGCTTGTGAAGCTGAACAAGCTGACTAAACAGGTTAAACAGGCATATGAAAACTATGAATTCGCAGGAATTTTCCATGCTGTTAATAATTTCTGTACGCTTGATCTTAGTGCATTTTATCTGGATTATGCAAAAGACATCCTATACTGTGAAGCACCAGAAAGTGCTGAGCGGAGAGCTATTCAAACGGTTCTTTATGAGTCGCTTGTATCACTCACAAAACTTGTGTCTCCAATTCTTTCACATACTGCAGACGAAGTATGGGCATTCATTCCTGAAGCAGCTGAAGAAAGTGTACAGCTGACTGATATGCCTGAAGAAAAGGAACTGCCTAATGCGAAAGCAATCGAAGATAAATGGAACGCATTTATGAAGCTGAGAAATGATGTACTGAAGGCTTTAGAAGTGGCCAGAAATGAAAAAGTAATCGGTAAATCCCTGAATGCAAAGGTTTCTATGTATGTGAATGGGGCAGGCAGGGAACTGCTTAACAGTATCGATGAAAGCTTTGACCAATTGTTTATTGTATCGAAGCTTGAAATTGCAGGAAACGTGGATGAAGCTCCAGAAAATGCACTAAAGCTAGAACATTCTTCCCTTGTTATTACAGCGGCTGAAGGAGAAACATGCGAGCGCTGCTGGAATGTAAAAGAAGAAGTGGGTTCTGTAACTGAATATCCTACACTTTGCAAACGATGTGCTGGGGTTATTAGCAATATCTAAATTGATATAAAATCCTTGAATGATCAAGGAATGAAAAAAGAGAGCTGCGGGCTCTCTTTTTTTCAGTTTCACAATCACCAGGGAATTTTGGTCAGTTTCATTTGTCTAAATTATTTATTTTGAGTATTCCAGCAGCGTACTTGATTTTCAAGGCCTAACTAGGTAAAAACTCCGCAGAACAAGTTGGTGTGGTGAACTGAATTAGTCAGATACATCTCAGAGATCAGAATGGGTACAAGTATAGAAATTGAGAAATAGGTTTTGCGCCGATCAGCCGGTTGATCTCTGATACTAAGACTAGTTTCGCGCGGGGAACCTGGAATTTCGCGCAGGTAATCGAACTATGGCACGGAATACCAAATTTCCAGCCCAGACAAGTGAAATTTCCCGCTCAGGCTGGCAGTGATATTCAGTCAGATTAACCCGAACATTCAGCGTGGGCACTAAATAAGATACTGAGAAAAAGGCTTCGCGCCAAACAGCCGGATTTTCGCGCAGGCAACGCTGTTATAGCGCGGGGAACTTAGAATTTCGCAAGAAATCAAAACTTCGCGCGGAGCCAGCTGATTTTCGCGCAGATTACCATATTTCCAGCTCAGGCAAGTCAAAATTTTGCTCGGGTAAGTTTTCAGCGACGGAATTTTACTCAGAAAAGTCCATATAGGTAATTTTGTAAAAGGTTTTTACCAATCTAAAAGGATTTTAGTAGAATGGGCTTTATGCTTAACATTTTGGAGTTCATGCTTAACTTTTGAAGTTTTAAGCTTGGCTTTTATGGATTTATGCTTAGCTTTTCGAGGTTTATTCTTTTCTCTCAACATCGCATGCGTATGTTTCCTGCTTTATGATTATCTTAAGCTTTATGCTTTCCTACTGTGGAAGATGCTTATCTCGCGTGCAGATAGAGTTCACATCGGTATAACCTGAATTAGTGGAGTCGAGGAAAAATTCACGGGCATAAAAAAACACGCAATTTTCCATTGCTTGGTATACTTGAATTGTCGAGAAACAAGTAATTCAAGCTCTTACTGGCTTTCCTGCATTGCCTATCTTTTTTGGGATGTGCTAAAATGCATTAGAAGACAAAATTAGATTTTATATATGAAAAACAAAATGTCTTCAAGGTTTGAGAGCGGGGGAAATAAATTGGGTTACTTTATCATAGCTTTATTCGTAATAGCATTAGATCAATTTACTAAGTGGCTGATAGTGAAAAACCTGGAATTGGGAGATAGTATAGAAGTAATACCGAACTTTTTTTATATCACTTCTCATCGGAACACAGGGGCAGCCTGGGGCATACTGGCTGGACAAATGTGGTTTTTTTACATCATAACAATTCTTGTGGTAATCGGCCTTGCTTATTACATAATAAAACATGCGAAAAATAATTTATTGCTTGGAGTTTCGCTCGGTTTAATGCTGGGAGGTGCCATCGGAAACTTTATTGATCGAGTATGGCGGAAAGAAGTGGTGGATTTTATCCATGTATATATTTTCAATTATAGTTTTCCGGTCTTTAATATTGCAGACTCCGCATTGTGCATTGGAGTAGGGCTGCTGATCATATATATGATTCTTGAAGAAAAAGCTGAGAAGGAGAAAAAGAATGCATAATACAAGCATCACGATTGAAGAGGAACAGAAGAATGAAAGACTTGATAAAGTTGTATCCTCCACTAATGAAGAATGGTCAAGAACACAGGTTCAGCAATGGATAAAAGAAGGACATGTTCTGGTTAATGGGAAAACCGTTAAGACTAACTACAAATGCAGTTTAGGCGATTCGGTTGAGATCGTAATACCAGAACCTGAAGAACTGGATGTAGAAGCAGAGCAGATGGACTTAGACATCTATTATGAAGACAGCGATGTTCTTGTTGTCAATAAACCGCGGGGGATGGTGGTCCACCCGGCTCCTGGGCATGTAAAGGGTACGCTTGTAAATGGACTCATGGCTCATTGTAAGGACTTGTCTGGCATTAATGGGGTAATGAGGCCTGGAATCGTTCATCGTATTGATAAAGACACCTCAGGCCTCTTGATGGTTGCCAAAAATGACCTGGCGCATGAAAGCCTTGTCCAGCAGCTTGTCGATAAAACGGTAACAAGACGATATAAAGCAATTGTACACGGAGTCATCCCTCATGATCATGGTACCATTGATGCGCCGATCGGCCGGGACAAAAAGGACCGTCAGAGCATGACCGTAACAGAAGAAAACTCGAAGAACGCTGTCACACATTTTAATGTTATTGAAAGGTTTAAAGATTTTACCTTTGTAGAGTGTCAGCTTGAAACCGGAAGAACCCATCAAATCAGGGTCCATATGAAGTATATTGGATATCCTCTTGCAGGGGATCCGAAATACGGTCCAAGAAAAACAATGGATATCGGCGGGCAGGCCCTGCACGCTGGGATACTGGGCTTTATTCATCCTAGAACAAAAGAATATCTTGAATTTACTTCTCCGCTTCCGTCTATTTTTGAAGAGGTTCTTGACGGCCTTCGACAAAATGATTGACAATATGCTGGGATAGTATTAGTATGAATGTAACAAAATAAGAACCTTTAACACAGTCCCGTGAGGCTGAGAAGGAATCGGAATCAAGAAGCGAAAGATGCGGATGCATCTTTCATTCTTGAAAGAACGGAATCCTCCTGCCCTCCGGCATGAGGATTTTTTTTATTCTCCGCTTGGGTTTATTCTAAGAAAGCAGGTGAGTACATGAAGGAAAAGGCTATTGTCCTCGATGAGCAGGCCATAAGAAGAGCATTAACCAGAATAGCTCATGAAATAATTGAAAGAAATAAAGGAATTGAAAATTGTGTGTTAATCGGTATTCGCACTAGAGGTATTTATATTGCGAAAAGACTGGCTGAAAGAATACAGCAGATCGAAGGAAAGGAAATGGCGGTGGGGGATATTGATATTACTCTCTACCGGGATGATTTAACAACAAAGACAGACTCTGGCGAACCGCTTGTGAAAGGATCAAATATCCCGCTGGAAATATCGGGCAAGAAAGTGATCTTGATTGATGATGTACTTTTTACTGGAAGAACGGTGCGTGCTGCATTAGATGCACTGATCGACTTAGGAAGGCCTTCTCAAATCCAGCTGGCTGTGCTGGTTGATAGAGGACACAGGGAGCTGCCGGTTCGAGCTGATTTTGTTGGTAAGAATGTCCCTACTTCACAAGCCGAGAAAATCTCTGTAAAGCTTGCTGAAGTAGATGGTTTAGATCAGGTAACTATACTAGAATAATAGAACCAACCTTTAAATGCGGTCCAGTGAGGCTGGCAAGGAAGGATCTGCATACTAATTATGCACATAAAATGCACTTGATTTTATGGATCCCGCCTAAAAAGAGGTTTTCTTATAGGGGGAAATCAAAATGGAAACGAATAAAAGGAATATTGTATTAGACGTAAATGAGGTTCCAAAGCCTGGACAATGGATTACTTTAAGTCTGCAGCATTTGTTTGCGATGTTTGGTGCAACTGTACTGGTGCCTTTCCTGGTTGGATTAAGCCCGGCTGTTGCTCTCGTGTCAAGCGGATTGGCCACTCTTGCTTACCTGCTGGTAACTAGAGGACAGATTCCTGCATATCTTGGTTCATCTTTTGCCTTTATCTCTCCAATTGCCGCAGCTAAAACACTTGGCGGTCCGGAATCAGCCATGCTTGGCTGTTTTGCAGCAGGGTTGATTTATGGAATTGTTGCATTAATCATCAAGAAAGCAGGGATGAGATGGCTGATGAATCTCCTTCCGCCTATTGTGGTCGGACCTGTGATCATGGTGATCGGGTTAAGCCTTGCAGGTACAGCAGTCGGGATGGCGATGTACGAGAATCCTGGAGCACCGGCAGCAGAATTAGTATACAGCTCTAAGCATCTGACTGTTGCGATGATTACACTTATTGCAACCATTGTCTTTAATATGTTTGGAAAAGGGTTCGTTGGGGTCATACCAATCCTTCTCGGAATTATTGTTGGATATATCTCAGCCTGTGTAGCTGGAATTGTAGATTTCAGCGGTATAGCAGCTGCAAAATGGTTTAAAGCACCTGATTTTATGATTCCTTTTGCTACCTACACTCCACAGTTTTCATGGGAAGTTATATTCATTATGGCCCCTGTTGCCCTGGTTACATTATCAGAACATATCGGACACCAAATGGTATTGAGCAATGTAGTAGGCAGGGACTTTCTTAAAAAGCCGGGTCTTCACCGTTCCATTACAGGTGACGGCGTTGGAATTATCATTGGATCATTCATTGGAGGACCGCCGATTACGTCTTATGGTGAAAACATCGGTGTACTGGCTATCACTAGAGCATTCAGTGTCTTTGTAATCGGAGGAGCGGCTGTTTTGGCAGTAGTCTTCGGCTTTATCGGCAAAATCTCTGCGCTTCTTCACTCCGTTCCTCAGGCTGTAATGGGAGGGATTTCGATTCTCCTTTTCGGAATCATTGCTTCCAGCGGATTAAGAATGCTGATAGATCATAAAATTGATTTTGAAAATAAGAGAAATTTAATCATTGCTTCTGTCATCCTGGTTCTGGGTATCGGCGGGGCATTTGTAAAGCTGTCAGACCAGGTTTCACTGTCCGGCATGGCGTTATCAGCCATAATCGGGGTTATCTTAAACTTGATTCTTCCCGGCCGCACCAAGCAAATGGACTCAGCAGACAGCTTATCTAAATAACACACCTTTTAAATGAAGTCCCGTGAGGCTTATAAGGGTGTAAACTAAAGGAATCGCAAGCATCTTACCCAAAATATCTTTTTACCTGGGATGATTTGTGGCACTCCTTTACGTTTTCACACCCTGACCTTGATAGTCAGGGTGTTTTTTTATAAAAAAACAGCAAAGTTCACAAAGGATTGCTTAAAAACAGGAGGGACTAATTCATGGCAGCTATTATCAAAAACGGATATGTATTAAATGAAGAAGGAAGTATGAAAAAAGCAGATATTCTTATACAAAAAGGAAGAATCGAGCAGATCGCTGATTTCATTGCTCCTGATGACCATGAGGTTATAGATGCTGAAGGATTGCTGGTTGCACCTGGATTAATCGACTTACATGTACACCTTCGTGAACCAGGCGGAGAAAAAAAGGAAACGATTGAATCTGGTACACTGGCAGCAGCAAAAGGCGGCTTCACCACACTGGCAGCCATGCCAAATACCAGGCCTGTTCCTGACTCTAAGGAGCAGTTGGAATGGCTGATGGGACGGATAAAAGAGACGGCGCATGTAAGAGTACTTCCTTATGGGTCTATTACGGTGAGAGAGCTTGGACAGGATCTGACCGATTTTGAAGCCTTAAAAGAATCCGGTGCATTTGCCTTAACCGATGATGGGGTGGGAATTCAATCTGCCGGCATGATGCTGCAGGCAATGAAACGAGCAGCCAGCTTGGATCTGCCAATCGTCGCCCACTGCGAAGAAAATACCTTAATCAATAAAGGATCCGTACATGAAGGAGCTTTTTCCAGAGAACATGATTTGAATGGAATTCCTTCGGTGTGTGAGTCTGTCCATATCGCAAGAGATGTCCTTTTAGCAGAGGCTGCAGAGTGTCATTATCATGTGTGCCATATCAGTACAAAAGAATCCGTCAGAGTGGTACGGGATGCTAAAAGAGCAGGTATCAGAGTAACAGCAGAGGTTTCTCCGCATCACCTGCTATTGTGTGAAGAGGATATTCCAGGCCTTGATTCAAATTATAAAATGAATCCGCCGCTCCGGGGCAAGGAGGATCAAAAGGCTCTGATTGAAGGCCTGCTGGATGGGACCATTGACTTTATTGCGACAGATCATGCTCCGCATACAGAAGCTGAAAAAGCGGAAGGAATGCTGCTTGCCCCTTTTGGAATAGTTGGTTTAGAAACGGCTTTCCCGCTTCTTTATACGCACTTTGTAAAGTATGGGGAGCTGTCACTTAAGCAATTGATTGACTTTTTAACTATAAAGCCTGCTGAAAGCTTTGGGCTTCCTTATGGGAAATTAGAAGCAGGATCTGCGGCAGATATCGTTTTAATAGATTTAGAGAATGAATACGAAATTAACCCTGATGAGTTTATATCAAAAGGAAAAAATACACCATTTAAAGGCTGGAAATGCAGCGGCTGGCCTGTAATGACATTCGCTGAAGGAAAAAAAGTCTGGTACAAAAAATAAGAAGGGCGTGTTTGGAATGAAAAGAAAGCTTGTTCTCGAGGACGGAACTGTATTTATAGGCGAAGCATTTGGAGCAGAAGCCGAGAAAACCGGAGAAATTGTGTTTAACACTGGAATGACTGGCTATCAGGAAATTTTGTCCGACCCTTCTTATTGCGGCCAGATTGTAACGCTGACATATCCGCTGGTTGGGAATTATGGCATTAACCGGGATGACTTTGAATCTATTAATCCAGCCATACATGGCTTTATCGTTAAAGAGGCAGCAGACTTCCCTTCAAATTGGAGAAGCCAGCTTTCACTGGATGAATTTTTTAAGATGAAGAATATCCCGGGGATTGCCGGAATTGATACACGGAAACTGACAAGGATTATCCGTAAAACTGGTACGTTAAAAGGAGCCTTATGTGCTGAAAACAAGTCGGATGCAGAGGTATTAGCCCAGCTGAGGGCAGTTGTACTGCCCTCAGACCAGGTAAAACGGGTATCAACGAAATCTTCGTACCCAAGCCCAGGGAGAGGCTGCAGGGTTGTTGTGGTAGATTTCGGAATGAAGCATGGAATTCTTCGCGAGCTGAATAAAAGGAACTGTGATGTAGTGGTAGTTCCTTACAATATTACCGCCCAGGAAATACTTAGTTTAAGTCCGGACGGAATTATGCTGACAAATGGACCTGGAGACCCGAAGGATGTACCTCAGGCAATTGAGATGATCAAAGGAATTCAAGGAAGAGTGCCGCTTTTCGGAATCTGCCTTGGGCATCAGCTGTTCGCTCTCGCAAATGGCGCAAATACAGAAAAAATGAAATTCGGGCACAGAGGCTCCAACCATCCTGTCAAAGATCTTAGTACTGGAAAAATAGCCATTACATCCCAAAATCACGGATATACGGTTGAAGAAAGTTCACTTAAAGATACACAGCTCGAGGTTACCCATATAGCAATTAATGATGGGACTGTAGAAGGCTTAAAGCATAAGCAGCATTCTGCATTCACCGTTCAATATCACCCTGAGGCGTCTCCAGGGCCTGAGGATGCAAACGGATTGTTCGACCAATTCATCTCCATGATTGAAGCTGCAAAAGAGGAAGGGGAAAAAACATGCCAAAGCGTACAGATATAAAAAGTATTCTTGTAATCGGTTCTGGTCCCATCATAATCGGACAGGCGGCAGAATTTGACTATGCAGGCACACAGGCCTGTATCGCACTCAAAGAAGAAGGATACAGAGTCATCTTAATCAACTCTAATCCAGCTACTATTATGACAGACACCGAAATTGCTGATGCCGTCTATATTGAACCTCTAACCCTTGAATTTGTATCAGGTATTATCAGAAAAGAGCGCCCCGATGCACTGCTGCCGACACTTGGGGGCCAGACAGGATTAAATCTGGCTGTTGAACTTCATAATTCCGGTGTGCTTGAAGAGTGTAATGTAGAAATCCTCGGAACAAAGCTTTCAGCAATTGAACAGGCAGAAGACCGCGATCTTTTCCGCAATTTAATGAATGATTTGGGTGAACCTGTTCCAAAAAGCGATATCATTCATACTCTTGAAGAAGCTTATAGATTTACAGAAGAAGTCGGCTTTCCTATTATCGTACGCCCGGCATTTACGCTTGGCGGTACAGGCGGCGGAATCTGTACAAATGATGAAGAACTGAATGAAATTGTTGCCAGCGGCTTAAAGCACAGTCCTGTTACACAATGTTTAATTGAAAAAAGTATTGCCGGCTTTAAAGAAATCGAATATGAAGTGATGCGTGATTCCAATGACAATGCCATTGTAGTCTGCAATATGGAAAACTTTGACCCGGTCGGCATTCATACAGGTGACTCCATTGTAGCCGCACCAAGCCAGACTTTGAGTGATAGAGAATACCAGATGCTGAGAAACACATCCTTAAAGATTATTAGAGCATTAAAGATAGAAGGAGGCTGTAATGTACAGCTTGCCCTGGATCCTGACAGCTTCGACTATTTCGTGATAGAAGTCAACCCGCGTGTGAGCCGCTCCTCTGCGCTGGCATCCAAAGCGACTGGCTATCCTATTGCAAAGCTTGCAGCAAAAATTGCTGTGGGCCTTACATTAGACGAAATGATGAATCCTGTTACAGGAAAAACCTATGCAAGCTTTGAGCCTGCATTGGACTATATTGTTACAAAAATTCCGCGCTGGCCGTTTGATAAATTTGAATCTGCGAACCGCAAGCTTGGCACACAAATGAAAGCAACCGGCGAAGTCATGGCAATCGGCAGGACTTTCGAAGAATCGATTTTGAAAGCCGTGCGATCTCTGGAGACCGGCCAATACCATTTAGAGCTAAAAGATGCCCACAGCATGGATGACAGGCTAATTGAAAAGAGAATACGCAAGGCTGGCGATGAACGGATTTTCTTTGTAGCAGAAGCTTTAAGAAGAGGAACTTCTATTGAAACCATTCATGATTGGAGCAAGATTGACCTATTTTTCCTAAAAAAACTAGAAAATATTATTAAGTTCGAAGTTGTATTGACTGATAACATATATGAAAAAGAAATTGCAAAAAAAGCAAAGCAAATGGGCTTCTCTGACCGGGCGATTTCAAAGTTCTGGGGAGTACAGGAAAGAGAAGTGTACAGCTGGCGCCAAGAAATCGGGCTGATTCCTGTATATAAAATGGTTGATACGTGCGCAGCGGAATTTGAATCAGAAACTCCTTATTTTTATGGAACATATGAGGAAGAAAATGAGTCAGTGGTGACAGACCGGAAAAGCGTCATCGTACTAGGGTCAGGCCCAATCCGGATCGGACAGGGAGTAGAATTCGATTATGCGACGGTCCACTCCGTATGGGCGATTAAACAGGCAGGCTATGAAGCGATTATCATCAACAATAACCCAGAGACTGTTTCAACCGACTTCAGCATTTCCGATAAGCTGTATTTTGAACCTTTAATCATCGAAGATGTCATGAATATCATTGATTTAGAAAAACCAGAGGGTGTTATCGTACAATTTGGCGGACAGACTGCCATTAACCTGGCTGACAAGCTTGTCGAGCGCGGAGTGAAGATATTAGGGACGTCACTTGAGGATCTGGACCGTGCAGAAAATAGAGATAAATTTGAGCAGGCTTTAACACAGCTTGAAGTGCCACAGCCTAAAGGGAAAACAGCAACGTCTGTTAGTGACGCAGTGATTATCGCAGAAGAAATCGGGTATCCTGTGCTTGTTCGGCCTTCCTATGTGCTTGGCGGCCGTGCCATGGAAATTGTGTACAAAGAAGAAGAACTTCTTCATTATATGAAGAATGCCGTAAATGTAAATCCAGAGCAGCCGGTACTCATTGACCGTTACCTGACTGGAAAAGAAATCGAAGTGGATGCAATCTCTGACGGAACCGATGTGTTAATTCCAGGTATCATGGAACATATCGAAAGAGCGGGCGTGCATTCAGGGGACTCAATCGCTGTGTATCCGCCGCAAAGCTTAACACAGGATATCAAAGATAAAATAGTGACCTACACAACAAAGCTGGCTAAAGGATTGAATATCATCGGACTGTTAAATATTCAATATGTAGTTTCTAATAATGAAGTATTTGTTCTTGAAGTAAACCCACGTTCCAGCCGGACCATTCCGTTCTTAAGCAAGATCACAAATGTAGGGATGGCCAACTTAGCAACGAAGGTTATTCTTGGAGAGAAACTTGTTAACCTTGGATACAGCAGCGGCTTGATTCCTGAAAAGCCAGGCGTATTCGTTAAGGTGCCTGTATTCTCATTTGCAAAGTTAAGAGGAGTAGACATTACTTTAGGCCCTGAAATGAAATCAACAGGAGAAGTAATGGGTAAAGACTTCACTCTTGAAAAAGCATTGTATAAAGGCCTGATTGCTTCAGGAATTAAAATACAGGCTCATGGGAAAGTGATCCTCACAATCGCTGAAAAAGATAAAGAAGAAGCACTCTCCATAGCATCAAGATTTTATAACCTGGGATTCAAGCTTCTGGCTACTGAAGGAACTGCCGCTTACTTCAAGAATGCAGGAATCCCGGCGAGTGTAGTCGGCAAAATTGGAACAGAAGGGCCAACTCTGCTGGATGTGATCCGTAATGGTGAAGCAGGATTTGTAATCAATACCCTAACCAAAGGAAAGCAGCCTGAAAGAGACGGATTCCGTATCCGCCGGGAATCAGTTGAAAATGGAGTAGCCTGCCTGACTTCGCTTGATACTGCTAAAGCGATTTTAAGAGTAATCGAATCGATGTCGTTCTCTGCCGAAGCCATGCAGCCAGCCGAAAGAGGGACCGAGGTGGTCCATTCATGATTAAAAACGAAAAGCTAAGTGTAGTTAGTCATAAAGAAATTGCAAGCCGTATTTTTGAACTGACTCTTAGCGGAGAATTAGTTTCTGAAATGAAACAGCCAGGCCAATTCGTTCATATTAAAGTGTCAAATGGAATGGATCCCTTATTAAGAAGACCAATCAGCATTTGTTCAATAAATAGAGAGATGAAACAATTCACAATGATTTATAGAAGCGAGGGGCGGGGAACTGCCCTTCTCGCAAAAAAAGAAAGCGGCCAGGAAGTAGACGTACTCGGTCCTCTTGGAAACGGATTTTCAGAACATGAAGTAAAACCGGGTGAAACGGCGGTATTAGTTGGGGGCGGAATAGGCGTCCCGCCGCTATATGAACTTTCCAGAAGACTGAAAAAGAATGGCGTTCATGTGGTTCATATATTAGGCTTTCAAACTAAGGATGCCGTTTTTTATGAAGAAGAGTTTAAGAGACTGGGAGAAACATATGTGGCCACAGCTGATGGCACTAATGGCACAAAAGGGTTTGTGACTGATGTATTAGAAAAACTGGAAGGCAGTATCGACGTGATATACTCCTGCGGTCCGACTCCCATGCTAAAAGCGCTGGAACAAAAATACAGCCATAAAAAACTATTCCTTTCACTTGAAGAAAGAATGGGCTGCGGCATTGGAGCGTGCTTTGCATGTGTCTGCCATACGGCTGATGACCCACAAGGAGTTTCATATAAGAAAGTCTGCAGCGACGGTCCTGTTTTCCGTGCAGGGGAGGTACTATTATGAGCCGATTAAACATTGAACTACCCGGACTAAGTTTAAAGAATCCTATCATGCCCGCATCAGGCTGCTTCGGATTCGGCCGTGAATTCAGCCAGCTCTATGACTTAAATCTGCTGGGTTCAATCATGATTAAAGCAACAACAAAAGAGCCGAGGTTTGGAAACCCGACCCCGCGTGTGGCCGAAACCTCTGCCGGCATGCTGAATGCAATCGGCCTTCAAAATCCAGGTCTTCATAAGGTGATGAGTGAAGAGCTTCCATGGCTTGAGCAGTTTAACCTTCCGGTTATAGCCAATGTAGCAGGTTCTAAAGAAGAAGATTATATTGAGGTTGCAAGGGAAATTTCACAAGCTCCTAATGTCCACGCACTCGAGCTTAATATTTCGTGCCCAAATGTGAAAGAAGGCGGAATCGCGTTTGGCACCATCCCGGAGGTAGCAAAGAATCTGACAAAAAGAGTAAAAGAGGTTTCACAGGTCCCTGTTTATGTAAAGCTGTCACCCAATGTGTCCAATATCGTTGAAATGGCCAAGGCAGTAGAGGATGGCGGAGCAGACGGCCTGACGATGATCAATACGCTGCTTGGAATGAGGATTGATCTAAAAACAGGTAAGCCTGTGCTTGCAAACAAGTCAGGCGGATTGTCCGGCCCTGCGATCAAACCTGTAGCTATCCGGATGATACATGAAGTATCCCGGGCTGTTTCTATCCCGATTATTGGCATGGGCGGCATCCAAGATGCTTCGGATGTAATCGAATATTTCTATGCCGGGGCGAGTGCCGTCGCTGTAGGTACTGCCAATTTTACAGACCCGTTTGTCTGCCCGAAAATTATTGAAGAGCTGCCATTGTTACTGGATCAGCTTGGTATCGGCCATATTTCTGAATGCAGAGGAAGGAGCTGGAAAGCGAATGAACTTTTTGCCCATAATCGCGCTTGATTTTCCGGATAAAAAGAGAGCTGGAGAATTTTTGGACAGATTTTCTGATGAATCCCTTTTCGTAAAAGTAGGAATGGAACTCTACTATCAGAACGGACCTGAAATCCTTTCTTTTATAAAAGAGAGAGGACACAAAATCTTTCTGGATATCAAGCTTCATGATATCCCCAATACGGTGGGACAGGCAATGAAAGGGCTGGCTTCCCTTGAGGCAGATATGGTAAATCTACACGCTGCCGGCGGAAAAGACATGATGGTCCGCGCGCTGGAAGGACTGGAAGCTGGTACTGCTGCTGGTAAGAAAAGGCCATTATGCATTGCGGTAACTCAGTTAACAAGCACATCAGAGGACCAAATGCAGAACGAGCAGCTTATTCATGTTTCACTGGAACAATCCGTGCTGCATTATGCGAAGCTGGCAAGAGAAGCAGGGCTTGATGGGGTAGTTTGTTCAACACATGAAGTGGAAGCAATTCATAGAGCGGCGGGTAATTCCTTTATAACAGTTACCCCTGGAATCAGGACAGCAGGCGGTGATCTCCACGACCAAAAGAGAATCGCTACTCCGGAACAGGCAAGGTTGCTTGGAACGAATGCAATTGTGGTCGGACGATCGATTACACAGTCTGCAGATCCGTATCAAGCTTACCTGGAAATTAAATCTGCGTGGGAGGGTGTTATAGCATGAGAAACAAAATTGTTGAAAAACTACTAGAAATAAAAGCTGTATTTTTACAGCCAAATGATCCGTTTACATGGTCTTCCGGAATTAAATCACCCATTTATTGTGACAATCGATTGACTCTTTCCTATCCAGAAGTAAGACGGGAAATTGCGGGCGGTTTAGCACAAGTGATCAAGGATAATTTCCCCGGTGCAGAAGTTATTGCAGGAACGGCGACTGCTGGCATTCCACATGCAGCATGGGTCAGCGATTTATTAAATCTGCCAATGTGCTATGTTCGTTCAAAAGCAAAAGAACACGGAAAAGGAAACCAAATTGAAGGCAAAGCAGAACCAGGGCAAAAGATAGTCGTCATTGAAGATCTCATTTCAACAGGCGGCAGTGCCATTACAGCTGTAAAGGCACTTCGTAAAGCAGGATGCGAAGTCCTGGGTGTGGCAGCCATCTTCACCTATGAACTAGAAAAAGGAAACGAACTGCTTCAAGCCGAAGACATACACACAGTATCTCTCAGCAGCTATTCAGAATTAATCGAAGTGGCCAGGGAAAAAGGATATATCGCCGAAAATGATGTTAACAGACTGACCGAATGGAGAAAGAATCCAGCAGAACTTGCCTGGATGAAAGCATAGAATTGCGCTGCCCTGAGATTCAGGGTTTTTTTTGAGTAAGAGTCTCGCCCACTGGGCCGGCGCGAATTTTGGTGATTGCGTGAATTTAAAGGTTCATTGCGCGAAAATAGGATAATCGCAGATTTTATTGCGAGACTTCATTATGTTAATGCGGGTTGGCAGATGTCTATGAATGCAGTTTAATAAATTGCCAAGGTGTGGCAGGTCTCTCACGCGAGAATTTGAATTTATGCAGGATTATTTGGTGCCATTGCAGGATTTTAAAGATTAATGCAGGATTTTTGAGATATTTGCAGGATTTGTGAGATTTATGCAGGATTCCAATTTTTACGCGAAAGAATGACCAATATTATTCGATAAAAAAGCCGCGGCAGGGTACCCTGTGCGGCCTTTATTATTTATTGAAGATTTAACTTTTTCGTATTTTCTCTCAGTTCGATTACTTTATCAGCATCTGGCGTTACATATAATGTCTGCTGATTATCATAGATAACAAACCCTGGTTTGGAACCGTTGGGCTTTTTAACATGACGCACGGCTGTGAAATCCACCGGTACAGAACTCGATTCTTTGGCTTTACTGAAATACGCGGCCAAAGAAGCAGCTTCCAGCAAAGTTTTTTCCGATGGATCGGTATTCCGAATAACAACATGTGAGCCTGGTATGTCTTTAGTATGCAGCCAGATATCATCTCGGCGGGAAAATTTATTCGTTAAATAATCATTCTGCTTATTGTTTTTCCCTACATACATTTCATCACCGTCAGAAGAAAGATATTTTTCTAGCTGAGGCTTTAAATTATGCTTGCTTTTGGTACCTTTTTTAAATTTAGCCTTTAAGTAGCCGCCTTCTTGAAGTTCCTCTCGTATTTCACTAATATCCTTCGGAGAAGCAAATTCCAGCTGCTGCAGCAGGCTGTCAAAATAAGCCGTTTCTTCTGTGGCAAGCATAATTTGTTCTTTTACCACATCAACTGAATTCTTAGCTTTTTGATATTTAGAAAAATATTTTTGAGCATTTTCTGAAGGTGTTTTTTGAGGATCAAGACTGATTGTTACCATGCCGCCGTCTTCATCATAATAATTGATAACCTCTATTTCCTTCATGCCCTTTTCCATTACATACAAGTTGGCTGTGATCAATTCACCAAAAAGCTGAAACTCTTTGGCTTTTTCACTATTTACTAAGGTTTCTTCTAATTTAATAATTTTCTTCTCATTTTTCTTTTTTTCATTAGAAATGAACCGCTCTAAATCATGTGACTGCTGTTTAACGCGGTCCCTCTCTGCTTTTCCAAAATAAAAACGGTCCAGCAGGGCAGAAAGACTGCTAAATTCTTGTTTAGATCCTTTTATGTGGTCCAACGGGATTAAATAGAAAATTTCTTTTCCATTCGTATTAATTAAAGCCGGTTCATACTGCTTTAATTTAACCTTATTTATAAGATCTAGAAATGCTTTTGGGATCGTATTGCGGTTTGCCAGGCCGGCTTGGTAGACCGTTTCTTTTGAGAAAAGGGGAGATATCCCTGCAAAAGAGTTCACAAGCTGCTTGTCCAGGCGTCCCTCATTAAAATTGATGGTTCTCAGCAAGGTTTCTTCGGTTGCTTCGAATGGATTCTTTTTTTCCTGCTCGGGAGGAGCTACATACTCATTGCCCGGCAGTATAGTCCTATAGCTGTTAATCGCTGGAGAAATGTGTTTAATACTGTCAAGAATCATATTGCGGTCTCTGTCTACTAAAATGATATTACTGTGCCGCCCCATGATCTCGATAATCAGTTTTTTATGCGAGATATCACCAATCTCATTCCGGCCTTTAATTTCTAACACTATAATTCTATCCACACCAATTTGGTATAAATCCTCTAATATAAATCCTTCTAAATGCTTTCTAAGCAGCATGCAGAACATGGGAGGCTCAGACGGATTTTCATACGATTCGTTTGTTAACTGAACTCTCGCATAGGTCGGATGCGCAGATAATAACAGCTTATGATTCTTTCCGCCTGCACGGACAATCATGATAATTTCTCCCTTGGAAGGCTGGTGTATTTTATTAATTCTTCCCCCTTTTAGCTGGGAAGCAATTTCTTCACTCATTGCTTTCGTAAATAAACCGTCAAAAGACATAATTAACATCCTCTATCTATTTTATTTTGCCTGATAATTTTTTGGTTTTTGTGGAGGGTGCATAGTCTGTGGCAGATCCGTTAACCGTCAGCCACATAAAACTGGAAGTTAGCCACATAAAAGCCTATTTCAGCCACATAAAATTTGAATCTTCACACATAAATTTCAAACTTTGCCCCATAAAATTGTATTTTACCCCAGAAACGGCATTAAAGCGCGTTTTGGGACTTTGGATTTCTTAAAATTAAAGCGTTTTGGCAATATGAATTCTAAGAAAAGGCGATTTATAAAAAAAACACTGTTTTTTGTCTGTTTTTAAACTATATTTAGAGTTTCATTGACATAGGCACCATACTTCGCTTAGTGAAAAGCTGCGAACTGACACCTTCGGTCATAAGCCAATCACTGTTAAAAGGCAAGAGCGGCCTTTTACCACTGCTTTTCTTATGCCTGGCTAACGCATAAGTGCGACTAAGCTTCTGTCTTCGCTCTCGCTAGCCAATCAGCAAGTCTACTTTATCAGGTGTCTGCCTTCCATTGAGTTCTCTTTTTGAAATAAATTTAGAATTTCATTGAGGTAAATACCGAATAATCTTCAGAAGGCACCGTTCTCCGCATTTAAGGTGTCCAGCTCCAAGCTCCCACCTTCGAGACATAAGCCAATCAGTCCATGAGAAGACAGAACGCTTCTCATGGCCTGCTCGTCTTATGCTTTGCTGGCGCATAAGTGCGACTAAGCTTCTGTCTTCGCTGCCGCTTGCCAATCAGCAAGTCTTCTTTATCAGGTGGCTCCTCCGCTGTCGCTCCGGACCGCTTTCCGCATTTCTGTTCATACAGCTGCGAACTGACACCTTCGGTCATAAGCCAATCACTGTTAAAAGGCAAAAGCGGCCTTTTACCACTGCTTTTCTTATGCCTGTCAGGTGTCTGCCTTTCCTATATAGTCTCTTTTCATTAATAAAATTAGAGTTTCATTGTGCAAAGAATTATTATCCGAGAAAGGCACCGTTCTCCGCATTTGTGGTGTCCAGCTCCAAGCTGCCACCTTCGAGACATAAGCCAATCAGTCCATGAGAAGACAGAACGCTTCTCACGGCCTGCTCGTCTTATGCTTGTCAGGTGGCTCCTCCTCTGTCGCTCCGGACCGCTTTCCGCATTTCTGTTCATCCAGCTGCGAACTGACACCTTCGGTCATAAGCCAATCACTGTTAAAAGGCAAAAGCGGCCTTTTACCACTGCTTTTCTTTTGCCTGTCAGGTGTCTGCCTTTCCTATATAGTCTCTTTTCATTAATAAAATTAGAGTTTCATTGTGCAAAGAATTATTATCCGAGAAAGGCACCGTTCTCCGCATTTGTGGTGTCCAGCTCCAAGCTGCCACCTTCGAGACATAAGCCAATCAGTCCATGAGAAGACAGAACGCTTCTCACGGCCTGCTCGTCTTATGCTTGTCAGGTGGCTCCTCCGCTGTCGCTCCGGACCGCTTTCCGCATTTCTGTTAAATTATATCATTTTTTTGGACGAGTCTGAATATGCATGGGAGGAGAAGGGACAAGTGTTATGAATTTTGAGGGGGAAGTGAGATGCTGAATGAAGTTCCGGGAAATGGATAAGGAAGAGGTTGAGGCGGCTCTTCACACTAGTATAGAGCATGGTTTATCGCAGGAAGAGGTGCTGGTGCGCCAGAAAAAGTCTGGTTATAATGAGCTGCAGGAGGGTGAGAAGCAGTCTGCAATTTTGTTGTTTTTCGCTCAGTTCAAGGATTTTATGGTTCTTGTGCTTCTGGCAGCTACTTTAATTTCAGGGCTTCTTGGTGAGTACATAGATGCAATTGCCATCATAGCCATCGTGATTGTGAATGGAATTCTGGGTTTTAACCAGGAGCGAAGAGCGGAGAGGTCGCTTCAGGCTTTAAAGAATCTTTCAGCTCCCCAGGTATCGGTGAAGCGTGACAGTGAGTGGGTCAAGATTCCGTCACGAGATGTGGTTGTTGGGGATATTATGAAGTTTTCAAGCGGTGACCGTATTGGCGCTGATGTGAGGATTTTGCAGACAACCAGCTTGGAAATCGAGGAGTCGGCTCTTACAGGTGAATCTGTACCGGTAGCTAAGAAATCCGAACCAGTGAAGCACGGATCCGACCAGATCGGGGATCAGGAGAATTTTGCCTTCATGGGCACGATGGTAACAAGGGGAAGCGGTGTAGGTACGGTTATTTCCATTGGAATGGATACAGCCATGGGGAAGATTGCTGATTTGCTTCAGTCTGCTGAAACCATGGAGACTCCGCTTCAGCGCCGTCTTGAACAGTTAGGGAAAATCTTAATTACGACAGCTCTGCTGCTTACACTGCTAGTGGTAGTTATCGGTGTCATTCAGGGACATGATGTTTATACGATGTTTTTGGCGGGTGTTTCTCTTGCTGTAGCAGCCATACCGGAGGGCCTGCCTGCTATTGTAACGGTCGCACTGTCACTTGGCGTTCAGAGGATGATCAAGCAAAATGCGATTGTACGAAAATTGCCTGCTGTTGAAACGCTTGGTTGCGCTTCTGTTATCTGTTCTGATAAAACAGGGACACTGACACAGAACAAAATGACCGTCACACATTTATGGAGCGGGGGTAAGACCTGGACTGTGACGGGTACAGGCTACGAACCAAGCGGAGAATTTCAATGTGAAGGAAAACCTGTTCATGCCGGGGAGGACAAAACGATCCAGCAGCTGCTGACTTTTGGAATGATCTGTAACCACGCAGAATTAAAGCAGGGAGAGACAGGTTATATATTGGATGGAGATCCAACGGAAGGAGCTCTGTTGGTTGCTGCTATGAAAGCAGGATTCACACGTGAGAATCTGGGCGCACAGTTCACCATTGAAAAGGAATTTCCGTTTGATTCTGCTAGGAAAATGATGAGTATGATTGTTAAGGATGAAAGAGGCCGCTCTTTTGTGGTGGCAAAAGGAGCACCGGATGTTCTGCTTGGACGGTGTGATTCCATTCTCTGGGGAGAGAAAAAGCAATTTATGACGGACGATCTCCAGGGGAGAGTACAGGATGCGATTGATGGATTAGCCGCTCAGGCTTTACGGACTATTGCTATTGGTTTCAAAGCTATATCGCCAAATTCAGTGATTCTGCATGATTCGGAAGCTGAAAAGGAGTTAACGATTATTGGTCTTCAAGGGATGATTGACCCTCCGCGTCCCGAAGTCAAGGATGCTGTAAAAGAATGCCGGGCTGCCGGAATCAAAACGGTTATGATCACGGGCGACCATGCGACAACAGCAAAGGCCATAGCATCCCAGCTGGGGATTTTAAAGAAGGGCGATATGGTGCTTGATGGTGCAGCCCTTTCGGCGATGGATGTAGAAGAGCTTGAGAATGTCGTCGACAAGGTCTCGGTTTATGCAAGGGTTTCCCCTGAGCACAAGCTGAAAATTGTTAAAGCGCTTCAGAAAAAAGGCCATGTGGTAGCGATGACGGGCGACGGAGTAAATGATGCGCCTGCCATTAAATCGGCGGATATAGGAATCGCGATGGGAATTACCGGTACGGATGTAGCAAAGGAAGCATCAGCACTTGTACTGCTGGATGATAATTTTGCTACAATCAAAGCCGCCATTAAAGAAGGGCGGAACATCTATGAAAACATCCGCAAGTTTATCAGATATTTGCTTGCTTCTAATGTAGGAGAAATTCTTGTTATGTTCTTTGCCATGCTTCTTGGACTTCCGCTCCCGCTGATACCAGTCCAGATCCTATGGGTCAATCTTGTGACAGATGGACTGCCGGCTATGGCGCTTGGACTAGATCAGCCAGAGGAAAATGTTATGCAGAGGAAGCCGCGGCTTCCTAATGAAGGAGTGTTTGCCAGAGGGCTTGGATGGAAGATTCTTTCAAGGGGATTCCTAATCGGTTCTGTTACACTGGCCGCCTTTATGATTGTGTATAAATCTAATCCTGGAAATCTTGTCTATGCACAGACCGTGGCGTTTGCCACCCTGGTGCTGGCGCAGCTGATTCATGTATTTGACTGCAGAAGTGAAAAATCTATATTTGCCAGAAATCCGTTCGGCAACTTATATCTTGTCGTTTCTGTTATTTCATCTCTGCTGCTCATGCTGGTGGTTATCTATTATAAACCGCTTCAGCCTATTTTCCATACAGTGCCGATAAGGCTGAATGAATGGCTGCTGATTATAGGAATGGCTTCAATTCCAACTTTTTTATTGGCAGGTTCATTTTTAGCGAGAAAATCAAAATAATGTATGTTATAATTCTAATGGTAGTAGAGGGTCCTCTATTACCTTTTTATTTTTTGCATGATAATGGCCTAGCTGTTAGTCTGCAAGATAATATTGGGGTGAAGATTATTGGTCATAAGCATGACTGGTTACGGTAGAGGATTTGCAGAAGAACATGAACTGCAGATCAACGTGGAAATTAAAACGGTTAATCACCGTTTCGCCGAATATCAAATAAGAATGCCTCGCCAGCTGTTTTTCATGGAAGATAAAATTAAAAAGCAGATTAGCGAATACATAAAAAGAGGAAGAGTAGAAGTTTTTATAACCCTTGAAGGAAGCGGCCTCAGCACCCGGAAGCTTGAGGTGGATTGGGAACTTGCGGACGAATATGTTTCATTGATGTCCGAGTTTCAAAAAAAGTATAATCTTACTTCAAAACCGGAACTGCAGGACCTTCTTCAATTAGATAACGTGATAACCATCGTTGAACAGCAAACTGATCATCCTGGACTGGAAGGGACTGTAATCTCCGCTGTGAAGAATGCCGCTTACAGCCTGCTTCAAATGAGGCAGCATGAAGGAGCTCAGCTTGCAAAGGATATGCTGAGCCACCTTCATGCTGCCGGTTATATCGTACAGAAGCTGAAAGGTCTGGCACCGGCTGTTTCTGAAAATTATAGAAGACGTCTTTATGATAAAATATCTGACTATACAGACGGACTGCTTGATGAAGCCAGACTGCTGACTGAAGCCGCCATTTTTGCAGAAAAGGCAGATATAAACGAGGAGCTCACAAGGCTTCAAAGTCATATATCGCAATTTGAAAAAACACTGGCGCTCAGAGAGCCGGCCGGCAGAAAATTAGACTTTCTCATACAGGAAATGAACAGGGAAACCAATACGATCGGCTCGAAGGCAAATGACTCCTCCATTGCCCAGGAAGTAGTTGAATTGAAAAGTCTGCTTGAAAAAATTAAGGAACAAGTTCAAAATATCGAGTAGGATCGAGTTTATATAGATAAATGAACGGTCAAAATAGAATAGGGATGAATGGGGGACCGCTGGTGTCTATCAAGCTGATAAACATTGGTTTTGGAAATATCGTTTCCGCAAATAAAATTGTTTCAATTGTTAGCCCTGAATCTGCTCCGATCAAAAGGATAATCCAGGATTCACGCGACAGGGGTTCCTTAATAGATGCAACATACGGCAGGAGAACGAGAGCTGTAATCATTACCGATTCAGATCATGTTATTTTATCCGCTGTACAGCCTGAAACAGTTGCGGCCAGGTTGCATGACCGAGAAGACAATGGAGATGAAGGGTAGGTATATAAATTGAAAGAAAAAGGTTTGTTAATTGTATTGTCCGGACCTTCAGGAGTTGGCAAAGGTACCGTCAGGAAAGCTATTTTCTGCCGGCCGGATACATCTTTTGAATATTCTATATCTATGACAACACGTAAGCCCCGTGAAGGAGAAATCAATGGAGTTGATTACTTCTTCAAATCGAGAGATGAGTTTGAGGCATTGATTGAACAGGGTAAACTTCTGGAATACGCTGAGTTTGTCGGCAATTATTATGGCACGCCTGTTGATTATGTCAGAGAGACGTTAGATTCTGGCAAGGATGTATTTTTAGAAATAGAAGTACAGGGGGCACGCCAGGTCAGGGAAAAGTTTCCTGAGGGCTTATTTATATTCCTAGCACCTCCAAGTTTAACCGAATTAGAAAATCGGATTACTACAAGAGGAACGGAAACTCAGGAGCTCATCCGCCAGCGAATGAAAGCTGCCAAGGAAGAAATAGAACTAATGGACTTATACGATTATGTTGTCGAAAATGATCAGGTCGAAAATGCCTGCGAGCGGATCAATGCCATTGTCATAGCGGAGCATTGCCGCAGGGAAAGAGTTTCACGCCGCTATAAAACTATGCTGGAGAGTGAATAATATGCTATATCCTTCTATCGATTCATTACTAAATAAAATTGATTCAAAATATTCTCTTGTGTCCGTAGCTGCCAAGCGGGCACGACAGATGCAGGGAAACGATAATACCAAGCTCCAAAAGCCTGTATCTTACAAGAATGTCGGAAAAGCGCTTGAAGAGATTCATGCTGGAATCCTCACCTATACAAACGACCACAAAGATTCCAACCTTTAATGACCTGCCTTTATGCAGGTTTTTTTCTTTTTTAATAATAGCCTGTTCTAGAAGATGAAAATTGCCGCGTTATCCTTCATAATATAATCAGTTTAATCCCTGGAGGAAAGTACATGTTGACCAATAAAAAAATCTTATTATGTGTGACAGGCGGCATCGCTGTTTACAAAGCAGCTGCTTTAACGAGCAAACTGACCCAGAAGGGTGCGTCCGTTAAGGTGATCATGAGCGAATCGGCTTTGAAGTTTGTTACCCCGCTGACATTTCAGGCTCTTTCAAGAAATGATGTGTTTACAGATACTTTCGATGAGAAGAATTCTGAAAAAATAGCTCACATAGATCTGGCAGACTGGGCGGATATTATCTTGATTGCTCCTGCTACTGCCAATATCATCGGGAAAATTGCAAATGGCATCGCCGATGATATGATCTCAACTACTCTTTTGGCTGCAGAGGCGCCTGTTTGGGCGGCTCCGGCTATGAATGTCCATATGTACGCTCATCCGGCTGTACAAAAAAATATGAATACCCTAAGAAGCTTTGGCTATGAATTTATTGAGCCTGGAGAAGGGTATCTTGCATGCGGATATGTAGGAAAAGGCCGTCTTGAAGAGCCTGAGACCATTGTCCAAAAACTGCATGAATACTTTGACGGTCAAAAGCAGCGGCCGCTTAAGGGGAAGAAGGTAGTGGTCACGGCAGGACCAACCCGTGAAAAGATCGATCCGGTGCGCTTTATATCGAATCTTTCTACAGGGAAAATGGGATATGCCCTTGCAAAAGAAGCAAGAGAGCTTGGAGCAGAGGTAGTCCTTGTTTCTGGACCTGTTCATTTAGACCCGCCAGCCGATATCCGCACCATCCCTGTTGAATCTGCAGAAGACATGTATCAGGCTGTAATGGAGCAGTCAGAAAATGCGGATGTAGTCATAAAGACGGCAGCAGTCTCTGATTACCGCCCGAAGAATTATCATCCACAGAAAATAAAGAAGATGCCGGGCAGTGAAGTTATTGAACTAGAACGAACAAAGGATATTTTAATGGAGCTCGGTTCCCGGAAAGGCAGCAAGATCCTGGTCGGTTTTGCCGCAGAAACGGAACATGTTGAAGAGCATGCCCGTGGCAAATTAGAACGGAAGAACGCTGACTTAATCGTAGCAAATAACGTGACCATTGAGGGAGCGGGTTTTGGAACAGATACGAATATCGTAACCATTTATTCGAAAGAAGATGAGCCCTTATATATCCCGCAGAAAACTAAAGGGCAGATTGCAAAGGATATTTTGAATAAAGTAATAGAATTGCTGAATAAAAAGGACTGATGCTCTATGAATATAGCGTCCGTGATTGTCGATGTACCGGCTAAGCAAACGGACCGGGAATTCGATTATAAAATACCTGAGAAGTGGGTGTCTGTTATTAAGCCGGGGATGAGAGTCATTGTACCCTTCGGACCCAGGAAGGTGCAGGGATTTGTTTCACAGCTCAAAGAACAGTCAGAGCATAGCAGGTTGAAATCCATAGAAGAGCCGATGGATCTGGAGCCTATATTAAATCCTGAGCTATTAGAGCTTGGCGATTGGCTGACTGTGGAAACATTATGCTATAAAATTTCAGCCTATCAAGTAATGATCCCAGCTGCGTTAAAAGCAAAATATGAAAAATATATTAAATTAACCAGTGATAATGGGCTGAATGCCTTATCAGAGGAAATGAAAGCTCTTTTTAACGGCAGGGATCGTATGGACTGGAAAGAAGTTTTAAACAGCCAAGCAGCCTCAAAAATTCAAAATGAATTATTAAAAGGAAATCTAGAGGTAGTCTATCAGGTAAAAAACAAATTAAATAAAAAGCGGGTAAAGTATGTTGAAGCGGTGATTCCGCAAGAGGGAATTCAAGAATATGCCGCTGGCCTTCCGCAAAATGCAAGCAAGCAAAAAGCAGCCTGTGACTATTTTATATCGCACCCGGGAGAAATCACACTAAGAGAATTAATTGATCAAACAGGCACTACTGCCCAGTCCGTTAAAACTCTGGTACAAAAAAATGTATTAAAAGAATATGAAAAAGAAATCTATCGTGATCCATTTGAAAACAGAACCTTCTCCCAAACAAATCCCTTTGTCTTAACAGACGAACAAGAAGAAGCTCTTCGTCCTATTAATCAATCCATCAATACCAAAAGTGACGGCACTTTTCTTTTATACGGTATAACAGGAAGCGGTAAAACAGAAATTTATCTTCAAGCTATAGATAATGCACTCAAACATGGAAAAGAAGCCATTATGCTTGTTCCTGAGATTTCATTGACCCCGCAAATGGTCCAGCGCTTTAAAGGCCGGTTTAGCAATAAAGTGGCTGTCATGCACAGTGGTCTTTCAGTTGGGGAAAAATATGATGAATGGCGCAAAATCCAGCGAAAAGAAGTAAAAGTGGTGGTTGGTGCCAGGTCGGCAATATTTGCCCCGTTTGAAAATCTGGGGATTATTATCATAGATGAAGAGCATGAAACAAGCTATAAGCAGGAAGAAAATCCCCGTTACCATGCAAGGGATGTAGCTATAAAAAGGAGCAAATATCACGGATGTCCAGTTGTACTTGGCAGTGCGACTCCATCGCTTGAGACCTTTGCAAGGGCACAGAAAAATGTGTATACATTATTAACACTGAAAAATAGACTCAATTCATCTATGCTGCCCAAAGTTGATATTGTAGATATGCGGGAAGAACTGCGCACTGGCAATAGATCGATGTTTTCAAAGATGCTGTTTGAAAAGCTGACAGAAAGAATTGAAAAAAAGGAACAAACTGTTCTCTTTTTAAATAGAAGAGGACATTCTTCCTTTGTGATGTGCAGAGACTGTGGTAATGTCATGAATTGTCCTCATTGTGACATTTCGCTTACTTACCATCGTTATAGCCATCAGCTGAAATGTCACTATTGTGCTTTTGAAGTGCCCATGCCTTCTCATTGTCCGGAATGCCAGAGTGACTATATCAGGTTCTTTGGAACAGGAACTCAGAAAGTGGAGGAGGAGCTCGGAAAAATACTTCCGCAGGCCCGGGTGATCAGGATGGATGTGGATACAACCGGAAAAAAAGGCTCCCATGAAAAGCTCCTTACTGCTTTTCAGGAAGGAAAGGCAGACATTCTTCTTGGTACACAAATGATTGCTAAGGGATTGGATTTCCCGAATATTACGCTCGTTGGAGTCCTTACAGCGGATACGATGCTTCATTTACCGGATTTCAGAGCCTCAGAAAAAACGTTTCAGCTCTTAACCCAGGTGAGCGGAAGAGCAGGCAGGCATAAGCTCCCGGGAGAGGTAGTTATTCAAACATATACTCCTGAACACTATAGCATCGAACTATCAGGACAGCAGGATTTCGATTCTTTCTATGCACAGGAAATGCAGCTCCGGAAATTTAATAAATATCCGCCTTTTTATTTTCTGGCCCTGGTAACAGTCTCTCATGAGGATTTAATGAAAACTGTTTCTGTTACAGAAAAAATAACTAAATTTCTTTCGTCAGGTTTATCCAGTGACTCTGTCGTATTAGGTCCTGCAGCATCTCCCATCAGCCGTGTGAACGATAGATATCGGTATCAATGTCTGATAAAATACAAGCGTGAGCCTGAATTAAGAGGGATGCTAAAAAAGATTGTGGAACACTACCAAAAAGAAACACACCAAGATGGATTGCAAATTTCTATAGATTTAAATCCGCACATGTTAATGTAAGCAGGGCAGGAGGCTCTTATTTTGGCAATATTACCGATTGTTATGTATCCAGATGAAATTCTGGAACAAAAATGTGATCCAGTGATTACGTTTGATAAAAAGTTGGCAAAACTTTTAAATAATATGTATGAGACGATGGTTGAAGCAGATGGAGTCGGGCTTGCTGCACCGCAGATTGGGGTGAAGAAGCAGGCTGCTGTTGTAGATATAGGGGATGAAACGGGCAAAATTGAAATCATAAACCCTGAGGTTTTAGAAGTAGCGGGTGAACAAACGGGACCTGAAGGATGTTTAAGCTTTCCTGGTCTATATGGAGAGGTTTCAAGACCATTTAAAGTGAAAATCCGTGCCCAGGACCGTAAAGGCCGTTATTATGAATTAAAAGCTGACGATTTTCTGGCAAGAGCCATTCTCCACGAAATCGATCACCTTAATGGTGTCTTGTTTACCTCTAAGGTAAGCCACTATATTAAGGAAGACGAACTTGAAAGGTATGAACAAGAATGACAAAGATCGTATTTATGGGAACTCCTGACTTTTCCGTACCTGTATTGCAAAGAATACTAGAAGACGGATATGAAGTAGCAGCGGTAGTAACCCAGCCGGACCGGCCAGTCGGAAGAAAGAGAATCTTGACTCCGCCGCCCGTTAAAATAGAAGCAGAAAAACATGGAATCAAGGTTTTTCAGCCTGAAAAAATTCGTGAAGAGGAAGAATTAAATAAAATATTAGATCTGTCTCCGGACTTGATCATAACGGTTGCCTTTGGACAGATTCTTCCAAAGAAGCTATTAGATGCGCCGAAATACGGCTGTATTAATGTACATGCGTCTCTTCTGCCCGAGCTTCGCGGCGGAGCCCCTATTCATTACGCCCTGATACAAGGAAAAGAAAAGACAGGGATCACGATCATGTATATGGCTGAAAAGCTTGATGCTGGTGATATTTTGGCGCAGGCAGAGCTTCGGATTGAAGAAGAGGATAATGTTGGTTCTCTTTTCGATAAACTCAGTAAGGTTGGAGCAGATTTGCTTTCAGACACTATACCAAAGCTGCTGAATAATGAAATTACTCCAATTGTCCAGGACGATAATAAAGCTACCTTTGCATCCAATATTAAAAGGGAACAGGAAAAGGTAGATTGGACAAAAACGGGTGAAGAGATCTTCAATCATATCCGGGGCCTCAATCCCTGGCCGGTTGCTTTCACAACTTTTGGGCCGGAAGTATGGAAACTGTGGAATTCCCAAAAGATAAAGAGTGGAAGAACTGCTGAACCTGGAGAAATTATTGAGCTTGCTGATGATGGATTGGTTGTAGGCACCGGGAATGAAACGTTTATCAAAATACTGGAGCTGCAGCCAGCCGGCAAAAAAAGAATGAGCGCGAGGGATTTCCTCAGGGGATCAGGATCCGGCATAAAGCCAGGGATGAAATTGGGAGATAATAATGAAAAATAATAAAAAGACCGTCAGAGAGATTGCTCTGGAAGTATTGGATTCTGTAGAAAAGAATCAATCTTACAGCAATCTTCTTCTGAACAACATGATTACAAAGCATAAACTAACTGGGCCGGATGTAGGTTTGCTGACAGAATTATCGTATGGAACCATTCAGCGCAAAATGACCCTTGATTACTACTTGACCCCGTTTGTTAATTTTCAAAAAACTCAAGGCTGGATCATTAATCTTTTGCGGCTGTCCCTTTACCAGCTGATCTATCTCGATAAAGTTCCGGACCATGCTGTTATTTTTGAGGCGGTAGAGATTGCTAAAAAAAGAGGGCATAAAGGAAATACTTCCATGGTGAATGGAGTCCTTAGAAATATTCAGCGAAAAGGGGTTCCATCTCTAGACGAAATAAAGGACCCGGCTGAAAGGATTTCAATAGAAACAAGCCATCCGCAATGGATCGTTGAGCGCTGGATCCGGCAATTTGGTTATGATAAAACTCTTGAGATGTGCAAAACGAATCTTCTCGCTTCCGTACAGACTGCCAGGGTTAATATACGTAAAACCAGCCGTAATGAAGTGCTAAGCCTCCTTAGAGAGGAAGGCTTTGAGGTAGAACCAAGTCTTGTTGCACCCGATGGGATAAAAGCGATAAGAGGCAATTTAACCAATTCTGAGGCATTTAAAGCAGGTTTTTTCACCATTCAGGATGAAAGTTCCATGCTAGTAGGTTATGCTATAGGTGCCGGGGGAGATGAACAGGTACTTGATGCCTGTGCGGCTCCCGGCGGGAAGTCGACTCATATAGCAGAACGGCTTTCAGATAAGGGGCGCGTTATATCTCTTGATCTGCATGAACATAAGGTCAAGCTGATCAAGGATCAGGCTGAACGGCTGGGGCTGGACAATATAAAAACGCGGGTCTATAACAGCAAAAAGGTTCAGGAAATTTTCGGTCTCGGGCAATTTAACCGTATATTGATTGACGCTCCCTGCTCAGGTCTCGGAGTTATGAGAAGAAAGCCTGATATTAAATATACAAAGTCGCAAAAAGATATCAATTCTTTATCCGAAATTCAATTAGAACTCCTGGACGCGGCTGCGCCTCTCGTTACAAGGGGAGGAACACTCGTCTATAGCACTTGTACAGTGGATAAGGAAGAGAACGAAAATGTCGCATTACGCTTTTTAGAGAAACATACTGAATTCGAAGAAGATTATAGTCTGAAGGACCGTTTGCCAGAACCGGTAAAACCATTAGTGAATGGAAACATGCTTCAGGTTTTCCCTCAGGATTTTGGAAGTGACGGCTTCTTCATTGCATGCTTTAAAAGGAAGGTGAAGTAATTGGAAACAGCAACTAATAAGAAACAGCAGCAGGAGAATCAAAAACCATCCATATATTCACTAGAGCTTCATGAATTAAGAGAATGGCTGACACAGGTGGGAGAAAAATCTTTCCGGGCTGAGCAGATTTATGATTGGCTTTATAAACAAAGGGTGACCAGCTTTGAGGATATGTCCAACCTTTCAAAGGAATTAAGAGGAAAGCTGGATGAGCAATACTCAATCACAACCTTAAATACACTTATCCAGCAGACATCAAGTGACGGTACGATCAAATTTCTTTTTGAATTACATGATGGGTTTTCCATTGAAACGGTTCTAATGCGCCATGAATATGGAAATTCAATTTGTGTAACCACCCAGGTAGGCTGCAGAATAGGGTGTACATTCTGTGCTTCCACACTTGGAGGATTAAAAAGAAATTTACAAGCAGGAGAAATCGTTGCTCAAGTCGTAAAAGTACAGAAGGCGCTTGATGAAACGGATGAACGGGTAAGCTCTGTAGTCATTATGGGCATAGGGGAACCTTTTGATAACTACGATGAAATGCTTTCTTTCCTGAAAATCATCAACCATGATAAGGCCTTAAATATTGGAGCCCGCCATATCACCGTTTCAACCAGCGGAATCGTTCCAAAAATCTACAAATTCGCCGATGAACAAATGCAGATCAATTTTGCCATTTCCCTTCATGCGCCTAACAATGAAATTAGAAGTTCCCTGATGCCGATTAACCGTGCTTATAAGCTGCCGGATTTAATGGAAGCTGTAAAGTACTATATTGAGAAGACGGGCCGCCGGATTTCCTTTGAATATGGTCTCTTTGGCGGAGTAAACGACCAGGTAGAACATGCAAAAGAGCTTGCAAAACTGATAAAAGGCATAAAATGCCATGTGAATTTAATTCCTGTAAATTATGTTCCTGAACGCAACTATGTAAGAACACCTCGTGAACAGATTTTCGAATTTGAAAAAACATTAAAAGATGCAGGCGTTAATGTTACGATTCGAAGAGAACAAGGACATGATATCGATGCAGCCTGCGGGCAGCTGAGAGCGAAGGAGCGAAAAGAAGAGACGAGGTGAAAAGATGGAAGCGGTTTTTAAAACAGACCGTGGGAAACTCCGCCAGCTTAATGAAGACAATGGCGGAGTTTTCACCAATTCAAGCGGTGCGTTATTGGCTGTTGTAGCTGATGGTATGGGTGGACATAGAGCCGGTGATGTGGCGAGTCACATGGCCATCGAGAAACTTAAGGAATTATGGGCGGATACGGAAGAATTTTTAGATCCTGAAGATGCAGAAGATTGGCTCAGAATTCACATTGTTAAGGTTAATGAACTCTTATATCAGCATTCGCTAGCAAATAAGGAATGCGAAGGAATGGGTACAACCATCGTTGCGGCCATTTGCACCGATAAGTTTGCATCTATTGCACATGTAGGCGACAGCCGGTGTTATGTGTACCAGACCAGCATCATGAAACAAGTAACAGAGGACCACTCGCTGGTGAATGAGCTTGTCCGCTGCGGCCAGATCAGCAAGGAAGACGCAGAACACCATCCGAGGAAAAATGTACTGCTAAGGGCTTTAGGTACGGAAAAGAATGTAGAAATTGATGTTACCGCCATAACCATTCATGATGGAGATATGCTTCTTTTATGCTCCGACGGTCTATCTAATAAGGTCAGCGAAACCGCCCTGCAGCAAATTATCACTTCACAGGCTGATCAAGATGTAAAATCAGAAGACTTAATCCAGCTGGCTAATGATAATGGCGGCGAAGATAATATCACCCTTGTACTTGTGCATTTTACAGATGAAAGTGAAAGCGGGTGATTTAAATGCTGATTGGAAAAAGAATCAGCGGCCGTTATAAAGTGTTAGAAATGATCGGCGGCGGTGGAATGGCAAATGTGTACCTTGCAAGAGATATGATTCTTGAGAGAGAGGTAGCATTGAAAATTCTACGCATGGATTTTTCCAATGATGAAGAATTTATTAAAAGGTTTAATAGAGAAGCACAATCGGCTACTAGTTTAGCACATCCAAATATAGTGAGCATCTATGATGTTGGGGTAGAGGATGATATTTACTATATTGTAATGGAATATGTAAAAGGTCTTACTCTTAAACAATACATACAGAGGAACTATCCGATTCCAGTTGAAAAAGCTCTTGATATTATGGAGCAGATTACATCAGCTATCTCTCATGCCCATCAATATGGAATTATTCATAGAGATATCAAACCACAAAATATATTAATAGATGATCACGGCACTGTTAAAATTACGGACTTTGGGATCGCCATGGCGCTCAGTTCCACAAGCATTACCCAGACAAATGCTGTACTGGGTTCTGTTCATTATCTGTCTCCGGAACAGGCACGCGGAGGCATGGCCAATAAAACTTCGGATATATACTCTCTGGGTATAGTTATGTTCGAATTATTAACAGGGCGGCTGCCTTACTCAGGGGAATCAGCTATATCTATTGCCTTGAAGCATCTTCAGTCCCAAATGCCGTCACCGAAAAGGTGGGTTCCCGATCTTCCTCAGAGCGTAGCTAATGTAGTTCTGAAAGCAAGCTCAAAGGATTCTTATTACAGGTATTCAAGTGCAGACGATATGGCTGAGGATCTCCGGACAGCTCTTAACCCTGACAGGAAAAATGAGCCTCCGTTCTTTGTGCCGGAGGATCAGGATGCCACTAAGGCCATCCCGGTGATAACAAAGGAACATAGTGGAAACGACCTCGATGAAACGTTGATCATGGGTGTAGACAAGGAACCTAAAAGTGCAGGGAAACCTGTGAAAAAAGATAAAAAGAAGAAACAGAAAAAAGATCAGGCTAAAAAGAGAAAAAAGTGGCCGATTATTTTAGTATCTACATTTTTATTTCTTGCTCTTCTGGGAGTGCTGACTGTAACTGTTCTGCCGAAAATGATGGAGCCGAAAGAAGTTAAGGTGCCAGACATTAGAGGGGAAAAGCTGGATGTTGCTATGTCCTTGCTCTATGATAAAGGTTTTAAAGTAGGAGACACGATTGAAGTTGAGGATGACGAAGTAGAACTCAATCATGTGATTAAGACCAACCCCAAAATTGGAAGTAAAGTAAAAGAGGGCAGTACTATCGATATTTCCATAAGCAGTGGTAAAAAAAAGATTGAGCTGTCAGATTATATGAATCGAAATATAGAATCCATTAAACCTTTAGTCGAAAGGCTCGGATTTAAAGATCCAGAAATTATAGAGGAGACGGATGAGGACAGTGAGCCGGGAACAATTCTCGATCAGGATCCTGAACCACATACCGAAGTGGTGCCGTCTGAAACCCAGCTTAAATTTACGGTTAGCTCGGGACCGGCAAAAATTACTCTAGCCGATTTGTCTGAATACAATGAACAAAATCTTAAAGAATATGAGAAGAATTATGGGTTAAACATTGAAACCCAAGGGGAAGAGTATAGTGATACCATTGAAAAAGGACTTGTCATTTCCCAGGAGCCTGCTGCAAATACTCAGGTTGACAAGGGCAGTACCATTAAAGTCATTTTATCCAGAGGGAAAAAGGAACTTCCTCCTAAAACGGTGTCTAAGGAAATTACCATAGAATACAAGCCTCAAGTTGAAGGCCAGCCCCAGGAGGTGCAAGTCTTTATTCAAGATATGAACCGTAATATGACTACACCTTTTGATAAGTTTCAGATAACTGAAACGACGAAAAAAAGATATGAACTCACAATAGGCCCAACTACAGAGGCAGGATATAAAGTAATCCTTGACAATTCCGTTTATCTTGATAAGACATACACGTATGAAAATGCAGAACAGGAATAAGCTTTATCAATATCTTTTACAAAAGCTTTTAAGTTTAGTAAACAAGGAGTGAAACTATGCCAGCAGGCAAAATAGTCAAGGCTCTGAGCGGGTTTTATTATGTACTCGATGGAGAACAACTCATACAATGCCGGGGCAGAGGAACGTTTAGGAAAGATAAAATTACCCCATTAGTCGGAGACGAAGTGGTGTACCAGGCTGAAAATGACAAAGAGGGATATGTATTAGAAATAAAAGATAGATATAACGAACTGGTCCGCCCTCCCATTGCCAATGTCGATCAGGCCATACTTGTGTTTTCAGCTGTGGAACCTAATTTTAGCACGGTTTTATTAGATCGGTTTTTAGTATTAATAGAAGCAAATCATATTAAACCGCTTATTTGCATTACAAAAATGGATCTTTTAGAGGAAACGGCTAAAAAAACGATTGATAAGTATGTTGAGGACTATTCAAAAATAGGGTATCCAGTCCTTGCCACTTCATCTGTTACACAAGAAGGAATTGAAATGCTTCTTCCCTATATTGAGGGGCAGACAAGTGTTTTCGCGGGACAGTCAGGTGTTGGCAAATCAACGCTGCTGAATGCACTTCGTCCTGAATTAGAGCTCAAGACAAATGATATATCCCAGCATTTAGGCCGGGGAAAGCATACTACAAGGCATGTTGAGTTGATCCACATAGGCGATGGTCTGGTAGCAGACACTCCCGGATTTAGTTCTCTGGAATTTACCAATGTCGAAGTAGAAGATCTCAATTTCTGCTTCCCGGATTTATTGGAAATTAGTGAAAACTGTAAATTCAGGGGCTGCGTCCATGATAAAGAGCCAAAATGTGCAGTGAAAGCGGCATATGAAAGCGGAGAAATTCCGCCTTACCGCTATGACCATTATCTAGAGTTTTTACAGGAAATTAGAGACCGAAAGCCGAGGTATTAACAGTTATGGTGAAAATTGCTCCATCCATTTTATCTGCCGATTTTTCAAGATTGGGAGAAGAGATTAAGGATGTGGAAAGAGGAGGGGCCGATCTCATCCATATTGATGTAATGGACGGACATTTCGTTCCAAATATTACGATCGGACCATTAATTGTTGAGGCAGTACGCCCAATCACCAAGCTTCCTCTGGATGTCCATCTCATGATTGAAGATCCGGATAGATATATTGAGGCTTTTGCGAATGCTGGTGCAGATTTTATTACGGTCCATGTAGAAGCAAGCCGCCATCTCCATAGAACGGTTCAGTTAATCAAGTCGTTTGGAGTAAAAGCTGGTGTTGTTCTAAATCCATCTACACCGGTTGAAAGCATACAGCACGTTATCGAAGATGTAGATATGGTTCTATTGATGTCGGTAAACCCTGGTTTTGGCGGTCAGTCCTTTATCTCTGGCGTCCTTCCTAAAATTAAAAAGGTTAAGGAAATGGCTTCAGAATTAGGGGCAGTTATTGAGATAGAGGTTGACGGCGGGGTTAATGAACAAACTGCAAAGTTATGCATTGAAAATGGCGCAACCGTACTTGTAGCGGGATCAGCTGTTTATAATCAGCCAGACCGGGCTAAAGCCATTCAGGCACTAAAGAAAGAGTAGACATCTTGTTGGGGGGAGGCTGTAGTGCAGCCTCCTTTTTTTAAACTGGAATGCAGGAGAGGAACTTCTTATGATTATTTGTATTTTAGCAGGAGGACCCTTGGAGCTGGTGCCCGATCTACATCCATACAAAGACCGACCGGATGTGATCTGGGCTGGAGTGGACCGTGGTGTTTATTCCCTCATCCGGATAGGCATCCAGCCGAATGAGGCATTTGGAGATTTTGATTCTGTTACCAGCGAAGAGTTGAACTTTTTGCAGGAACAATTGGGCCATCTGCATATATATCCTTCTCAAAAAGACCAAACAGATCTTGAAATCGCGCTTGAGTGGGCGATGAGCAAAAAGCCTGAGAAAATTATCCTTTTTGGTGCAACAGGCGGACGTGCGGACCATTACCTTGCAAATATACAGCTGCTTGCCCAGCCAGGCCTAATCAATCAGCCCCAATCTCACATATACATAGAGGACACAACAAATATTCTATTCCTGAAAACTCCTGGTACCTACGGTGTTAAAAAGCTGCAAAACAAAAAATATATATCATTTATTCCTATAACACCTGAAATAAAGGGTATCACCTTACGAGGATTTAAATACCCGCTCGAAAACAGGAATATTAGCATGGGGTCTACACTATGTATTAGTAATGAACTTCTTTATGAAGATGGTACTTTTTCATTCGAGGAAGGCATATTATTGGTGGTAAGAAGCAGTGATTAAATCACTCTTATAAGAGGGATATCTCTTCCTATATCCGCTAATAAGTTGAATAATTTGTGTGAGATTTTATGAGGAGGGGCTTTATGAAATTTTATACGATTAAACTACCAAGATTCTTGGGCGGTTTGGTTAGGGCTTGCTTGGGAGTATTTAAAAAGGATTGACAGCAGCACTAATTATTTATCATTTTATCAGATGAACACCCTCTTTCGATGGAAGGGGGTGTTTTTTTGGTTTTAATATGGTGGGAGCAAATTTTGAGGAGTCTGAGATACTGATCCAGATGGCAATTCTCTTATGAAGCAGGCGCATGGTCATATCTGTGCTTTTGTACTCATCTAGGTACATTAAAGCCAAAAACGTGTAAAGAAATAATAAGTAATAATTAATTTAAATGAAAAATGGTTTCAATTGCTATTTTTCGGACGAGTGTGTATGTCTGACAGTGGGGAGGCAGGCGGGTTACGGGGGTAAATAGAAATTTACGAGGGGTAATTCAAAATTTATGGGGGAAAATTAAAATTTGCGAGGGGTAAATTGGAATTTATGAGGATTCACTTTCAGATTATGTGCCTTGTACTTCGATGCATTAACCTGGTCATTCAGCTTAGTAGGTATTTTTATATAAAGAAAGAAGGCACCGTTCTACACTTTTAGGTGATGTCTAGCTGCGAACTGCCACCTTCGGCCATAAGTCAATCCCCATCAAAAGGCAAAAGCGGCCTTTCGCTGGGGCTCGTCTTATGTCTGTCAGGTGTCTGCTTTTCCGCAGAGACTTTTATTGTTCAATTATTGATCATCATTGAGCTATAAGAAATAATAAACGGAAAAGCACCGTTCTCCGCTTTTCCTTCTATCCAGCTGCAAGCTGAGACCTTCGAGACACAAGCCAAGCAGTCCAACGGGAAGAAAACCGCTTCCCATCGGCCTGCTAGTCTTGTGCTTGGCTGGCGCATAAGTGCGACTAAGCTTCTGTCTTCGCTGTCGCTCGCCAATCAGCAAGTCTGCTTTATCAGGTCTCTGCCTTTCTATATATTTGAATGTTCTATATGTATCAGATTAATCATTTAGCATAAAAGAATCATAAGTGAAAGGCACCGCTTTCCGCTTTAAAATAAAAAAAGGCATCCTATAAATGGATGCCGTTGTCTTATACGCGTTCTACTTTACCTGATTTAAGCGCTCTTGCAGAAACGTATACACGTTTTGGTTTTCCGTCAACTAGAATGCGAACTTTTTGAAGGTTTGCACCCCAAGTACGTTTGCTAGCGTTCATTGCGTGTGAGCGGGTATTACCGGAACGAGTTCCTTTGCCTGTAATTACACATTTACGTGCCATGTTTTATTCCCTCCTTACTAAGAACATGCTTAAGTTATTAACTTCAGTCTCTTAAGTCTTTAGAAACACTTTAATAATTTATCATACATATTACAAGAATGCAATAGTTCTAGCAGCCACTTTCAAGAAAAATACCTTGACATATAGTTGTACCCCTTGCTTTATAATATAACAGAACATACTGGGACTTTTAAATCTGCCCTTACTATAGTAAAATGGTCTGTAGCTAATGAGATTTCTCAGGAAGGGGAAGATAATATGTCCATTGAGTTAAATACGAAATTCGGACAGATTGATATATCCAATGAAGTGATCGCTACAATTGCAGGTGGAGCGGCGATCGACTGTTACGGTATTGTGGGTATGGCTTCCAAGAAACAATTTAAGGATGGCATTGCTGAAATTCTGCGCAGAGAAAATTTCACCAAAGGTGTTATTGTACGTCAGGAAAATGAGCAGGTCCATATTGATATGTACATAATTGTAAGCTATGGAACGAAAATCTCTGAAATAGCTCATAATGTTCAATCTAAAGTAAAATACACCCTGGACAAAACTGCGGGACTAGAACTGGATTCCGTAAACATTTATGTACAGGGAGTTCGTGTAACGAACCCTTAGTAAGGAGGAAACATTTGTGTCAATAACTAGCTTAGATGGAAAACGTTTTGCCGAGATGGTCTTAAAGGGTGCAAACAGCCTTTCGGCAAATGCAGAATATGTAGACGCATTAAACGTTTTTCCTGTTCCTGACGGGGACACCGGAACGAATATGAACCTGTCCATGACGTCCGGGGCCAAAGAGGTAAAGAATAATGTGCAGGAGCATATTGGGAAAGTCGGAAATGCTCTTGCGAAAGGCTTGCTGATGGGGGCCCGCGGGAATTCAGGAGTTATTCTTTCCCAGCTTTTCAGAGGATTTGCCAAAGCTATCGAAAATAAGCCGTTTATTAACAGTGAAGAATTTGCTAAAGCTTTTGAAGCTGGAGTAGAGACAGCTTATAAGGCTGTAATGAAGCCAGTGGAAGGGACTATTCTTACGGTAGCGAAGGATGCTGCTAAAGGAGCCGTTCAATCTGCGAAGCAGAATGAAGATATCATTCAAGTCATGGAAGACACGGTTAAAGAAGCTAAAGCATCTTTAAATAGAACGCCCGATCTTCTTCCGGTATTAAAGGAAGTAGGAGTCGTCGACAGCGGCGGCCAGGGTCTGGTATTCGTGTACGAAGGATTTCTTGCTGAGTTAAAAGGCGAAGAAGTGCCCGGCACACCAGTAAGCCATGCTACTATGGATGAATTGGTTAATGCGGAGCACCATATGTCCGTTCAGGGTCACATCAATACGGCAGATATTGAGTTTGGCTACTGCACAGAGTTTATGGTTAAATTTGAGAAGGACAAGCTTGCAAAAAATGCATTCTCTGAAGAATCATTCAGAAATCATTTAAGCCAGTTTGGCGATTCATTATTAGTGGTTTCAGACGAAGAAATAGTGAAAGTGCACATTCACTCTGAGCAGCCGGGTGAATGCCTGTCTTATGGTCAAAACTTCGGAAGCCTGATTAAAATAAAAATAGATAATATGCGCCAGCAGCATGAATCGATTGTCGGCGAAACACACACTGTGTTAAAAGAAACTGAACCAGCCGCACCAAAAGAAAAAGAAGAATTTGGTGTAGTGTCTGTGGCCATGGGCTCTGGTATCTCGGATTTATTTAAGAGTATTGGTGCAAAATCAGTGATTGAAGGCGGCCAGACGATGAATCCTAGTACAGAGGATATCGTACAGGCTGTAAGAGAGGCAAATGCCCGCACAGTTATCATTTTGCCAAATAACAAAAACATCATCATGGCTGCACAGCAGGCGGCTGAAGTGGCAGAAGAAAAGGTCATTGTTATTCCTTCAAAAACGGTTCCGCAGGGAATGTCTGCACTGTTAGCATTTAACCCGGCATTATCACCGGAAGAAAATGAAGAAAGTATGACAGAGGCACTCTCACATGTAAAAACAGGGCAGATCACTTATGCTGTGCGTGATACTCAAATCGACGGCCTTGACATCTCAACCGGAGATTTTATGGGGATTGAGGAAGGGAAGATCATCGTAAAGAACCAGGATAAGCTTCAAGCTTCAAAGGACTTGCTATCATCCATGATCAATGAAGAAGCTGAAATACTGACAGTGATTTACGGGGAAGAAACGTCGAAAGAAGAAGTGGATCAACTGATTGCTTTTTGTGAGGAAACATTTGAAGATGTAGAAATTGAAGTTCATAATGGTAAACAGCCATTATATTCATTCATTTTTTCAATTGAATAAGAACATATTCTTTTCTAAATGAAGATTAATACAGTATACTAAAAAGATAAGGGTCTGGCTCATGTAGTCAGCCCTTTTTAAGTGTGTAAAAAGCTTTCCTAATTCGCTTTTTTCCGTTATGCTTTTCTTGGCTTCTTTAATTATGAGTTTATAAATGGATCCTATAGAAAGCTTTTAAGGAGGATTACAATATTATGAAGTATAAAAGTGTTTTCGATATTATCGGTCCGATTATGATCGGCCCTTCAAGTTCTCATACAGCAGGTGCAGCGCGAATCGGCAGAATGGCAAGAAATTTGTTCAATAGAGAGCCGAAATGGGCAGAAATTTCATTTTATGGCTCATTTGCTAAAACGTATAAAGGACATGGTACGGATGTGGCCATCGTAGGCGGGCTGCTAGATTTTGATACCTTTGACGAGCGGATTATCCATGCATTGGATCTGGCTAATGAAAAAGAAATGAAGATAACATTCATAGAAGAAGATGCTTTAACCGATCATCCTAATACAGCAAGAGTCCGAATCGGCGATGATAACGGAGAGCTTGAATTGGTTGGGATTTCTATAGGCGGAGGCAAGATAGAGATCATTGAACTGAATGGTTTTGAATTAAAACTTTCAGGCCACCATCCCGCGATTCTTGTTGTTCACGAGGACCGCTTTGGAGCGATTGCCAACGTAGCAAACATATTAGCGAAGCATCAGATTAATATTGGCCACATGGATGTGTCACGTAAAGAAAAAGGAAAAATGGCCTTAATGACTATTGAAGTGGATCAAAATATAGAGCAGGCTGTTTTGGATGAAATAACAGCGCTTCCAAATATAACTAAGGTTACTAAAATTGTTGATTAAGAGAGGACGATCCCTATGTTTCGGAACGTTGCGGAATTAGTAGAATTAGCAGAAAGCCAGGGGAAAAAGATTTCTCAAATAATGATAGAGCAGGAAATGCAAGTAACAGGCCGAACTAGAGAGCAAGTTATCGGAATGATGGATAAAAATTTAGAGGTTATGGAAAAAGCAATCGAGAGAGGCTTAAATGGCGTCCACTCCCATTCGGGGTTAACCGGCGGAGATGCGGTTCTGCTTCAGGAGTATATTAAAAAAGGCAATTTTCTCTCCGGCGAAATCATTTTGGATGCCGTAAGCAAGGCCGTTGCTACCAACGAAGTGAATGCAGCAATGGGCACAATCTGCGCTACACCGACCGCAGGTTCTGCTGGCGTTGTACCTGGGACGTTGTTTGCCGTAAAAAATAAAATAAATCCGACTAGAGAGCAAATGATCGATTTCTTATTTGTGTCAGGAGCATTTGGTTTTGTTGTTGCAAACAATGCATCCATTTCGGGGGCAGCAGGCGGATGCCAGGCAGAGGTAGGATCGGCTGCAGGTATGGCTGCAGCTGCAATAGTCGAAATAGCTGGGGGAACTCCTTCGCAAAGTGCAGAAGCGATGGCCATCACTCTTAAAAATATGCTGGGCCTTGTTTGTGACCCGGTTGCCGGCCTGGTAGAAGTGCCATGCGTGAAAAGGAACGCCATGGGAGCCGCAAACGCAATGATCGCTGCCGATATGGCACTTGCAGGCATAACAAGCCGTATTCCCTGTGATGAGGTAATTGACGCCATGTACAAAATCGGCCTGTCCATGCCGGTTGGATTAAGGGAAACTGCTCAGGGAGGCCTGGCGGCAACACCGACAGGAAGAGAACTGGAAGCTAAAATCTTCGGAATTTCGCTGGATGTTAAGAAAAAGTGAGTGAATTAAATCTAATTCCAGTAACCTCAGTTAAAGGAATCGGAGAGGAAACGGCTCTAGCATTAAAGGACATGGGTATTCAAAGTGTAATGGATTTGTTTGAGCACTTCCCTTATCGGTATGAAGATTATCGACTGAAGGATTTAGCTGAAGTAGCGCATGATGAGAGGGTAACTGTGGAGGGAGTCGTGCACAGCGTGCCTTCTCTTGCTTATTTTGGGAGAAAAAAATCCAAGCTGACGATTAAAATCTTAGTGGGCAGATATTTAATTACAGGTGTATTTTTTAACCAGCCCTATTTAAAAAATAAATTTTCCATAAGCCAAGAAATTACGGTTACCGGCAAATGGGATAAACATCGCCAGACCATCACGATTTCAGAGCACCAGGCAGGAACACAAAAAAGAACGAATGAATTTGAACCAGTGTACGCAGTAAAGGGTGATTTGACGGTAAAGGGCTTAAGGCGTTACCTTGCAGCTGCGTTTAGTGAGTTTGGAAATGAAATTACCGAAATTCTGCCGGATCATATGTTAAAGGAATATAAGCTCTTGGGCAGGAGAGATGCATTGCGTTCTCTTCACTTTCCCTTAAGCGATCAAGATCTAAAGCATTCTAGAAGGCGCTTCGTTTATGAAGAATTCCTTTTGTTCCAGCTTAAAATGCAGGCAATTAGAAAAGTGCAAAGAGAACAGTCAAAAGGGAGCAAGCAGAAATACAATCTTGAGAAACTTAAAGGGTTTATTGACAGCCTGCCGTTTCCGTTAACCAATGCCCAAAAAAGGGTGGTTAACGAAATTTTAACAGATATGAAATCTCCTTACAGGATGAACAGACTTCTGCAGGGCGACGTAGGCTCGGGCAAAACGGTTGTTTCGGCAATTGCTTTATTTGCTGCCCATAGTGCCGGGTACCAGGGAGCCCTTATGGTCCCAACAGAAATTTTAGCTGAGCAGCATTCTTCTTCTCTTTCTGAAATGTTAGAACCACATGGCATAAAAACGGCCTTATTAACTAGCTCGGTAAAAGGGAAAAAAAGAAGAGAAATTCTCGAAAAACTCATTACTGGTGAAATTCATATCCTAATTGGAACTCATGCGCTTATCCAGGATGAAGTAAACTTTCAAAAGCTCGGTTTAGTCATAACAGACGAGCAGCATCGATTTGGTGTTGAACAGAGACGAGTTCTACGGGAAAAAGGAGAAAGCCCGGATGTATTATTTATGACGGCCACCCCTATTCCCCGAACACTGGCCATAACGGCCTTTGGTGAAATGGACGTTTCCGTTATAGACGAAATGCCTGCTGGAAGAAAGGCCATCGAAACGTATTGGACAAAGCATGATACGTTAGACCGGGTGCTGGGTTTCATGGAGAAAGAATTAAGGAATGGACGCCAGGCGTATGTAATATGCCCTCTGATTGAAGAATCAGAAAAACTGGACCTGCAGAATGCCCTTGATGTCCATGGTACTCTAACTCAATATTTTCAAAAACGCTTTCAAGTCGGACTCATGCATGGAAAACTTCACTCCAGTGAAAAAGACCAGGTTATGAGAGAATTCAGCGAGAACAAAATTCAAATCCTGGTATCTACGACTGTTGTAGAGGTGGGTGTGAATGTACCGAATGCAACCGTAATGGTCATTTATGATGCGGAGCGATTCGGACTTTCTCAGCTGCACCAGCTCAGAGGAAGGGTTGGCCGAGGCAGCGATCAGTCTTACTGTATTCTTATTGCCGACCCTAAAAATGAAATAGGAAAAGAAAGAATGAAAATCATGTCTGAGACCAATGATGGATTTGTTCTTTCTGAAAAAGATCTCGAACTCAGAGGTCCCGGAGATTTCTTTGGCAAAAAACAAAGCGGTGTACCAGAATTTAAAATGGCTGACATGATCCATGATTACAGAGCTCTTGAAGTAGCCAGGAATGATGCTGCTTCACTTATAAATTCTGAAGAATTCTGGAAAGATGACCAGTATCTGCATTTAAGGGAAACCTTAGTACAAGCTGGCGTCCTGTCTGGAGAGAAATTAGATTAATAAAACAGTTCATTTCTCATCCTCATCCGAGCGGTAAAGCTTGAATGGCGGTGGGAGTGAGCTGTTTTTTTGATTAATAACTGTTTTGTGCGGCCAGATTAGGATGAGATGAACTCAGTTGTACCCGAGTTTAAAAAAGCACCGTCCTCCGCTTTTGTGGTATCCAGCTCCAAGCTGAGATCCTCGAGTCACAAGCCAACCAGTCTATGGAAGGGAAAGCGCCTTCCACAGCCTGTTCGTCTTGTGCTTGTCGGATCTCTGCCTTCTAAATAAGTTAATGCTACATATGAACGTGGTTTTCATTTGCTCTTGCAACTATCTAAGCTTAGAAGGAACCGCTTTACGCTTTTATAATTGCATTCTCCTCTGTCGCTATATATACTACTATTAGTACCTAGTCATAATAGTTCGGATGGTGACAGTCTACATGCGTCGTAGTAAAAAGGAGCGCCAGCAGATGCTGGTTGAAACAATTCGGGAGAATCCGTTTATTACGGATGAAGAACTGGCGGATAAGTTTACGGTCAGTGTGCAGACTATTCGGCTGGACCGGCTTGAATTATCCATACCGGAGCTGCGGGAACGAATTAAGAGCGTTGCTGAAAACCACTTAAGCGATGAAATTAAAGCATTGCCAATAGATGAGATTATTGGTGAGATTATTGATATAGAATTGGATCAGAGTGCCATCTCTATTTTTGATGTGAAGCATGAACATGTGTTTAAAAGAAATGGCATTGCCAGGGGCCATCATTTGTTTGCTCAGGCTAATTCTCTTGCTGTTGCTGTCATTAATGATGAGCTGGCTTTGACGGCAAAGGCCAGTATTCATTTCACGCGGCAGGTTAAGGAGCATGAGAGAATCGTTGCGAAAGCGAAAGTTATCGATGGCGGGATATCTGGAAGAACTCTAGTTGAGGTAAATAGTTTCGTAGGTCATGAACTGGTGTTTAAAGGCCAATTTGAAATGTACCGCTCTAATTTTGACGAAAAGGATGTATAATATGAGAATTTCGATAGATGCCATGGGAGGCGACCATGCTCCTAAGGAAATAGTTTTAGGCGCAGTTAAAGCTGTGCAAAACTTCCCGGACATAACCATCCAACTTTATGGGAATGAAGGGTTAATACGAGAACATCTTTCTACAAACGAGCGTATTGAAGTGATCCATGCTTCTGAAGAAATCTTGTCTACGGACGAGCCTGTACGGGCGGTACGGAGAAAGAAGAATTCCTCTATGGTGCTTGCTGCTCAAGCTGTGAGTGATGGAAGGTCGGATGCCTGCATTTCAGCAGGGAATACCGGGGCCTTAATGGCTGCAGGTTTGTTTGTAGTCGGCCGGATTGAGGGAATTGAGAGGCCGGCATTATCGCCTACACTTCCAACGATAGAAGGGAATGGGTTTGTTCTTCTGGATGTTGGTGCGAATGCGGATGCCAAACCTGAACATTTAGTTCAGTATGCTTTTATGGGTTCGGCGTATGCTGAAAAGGTAAGAGGAATTGAAAAGCCTCGTGTGGGCCTGCTTAATATAGGCACAGAAGAGAAAAAAGGAAATGACCTGACAAAACAGGCATTTAGCTTATTAAAAGAAACCAGCTTGAATTTTGTAGGAAATGTGGAAGCAAGGGATCTGCTTGATGGCGTTGCGGACGTTGTGATAACCGACGGATTTACAGGAAATATGGTGCTGAAAACACTAGAAGGCACTGCTCTTGGTATGTTTACCATGCTTAAATCCGCTCTAACCAGCAATCTGAAAAGCAAGCTGGCTGCTGCCGTATTAAAGCCTCAATTTAAAGAACTGAAAAATAAATTAGATTACTCCGAGTATGGAGGCGCAGGTTTATTTGGTCTAAAAGCTCCTGTCATTAAAGCGCACGGCTCTTCGGATGCGAATGCGGTGTACAATGCGGTAAGACAGGCAAGAGAAATGGTACAGAATGACGTTAGCGGAACGATTCGCTCAATGATTGAAAAACCATAGGTGTCAGGAGGAAAATTTATTATGGGAAAAATAGCTTTTGTCTTCCCGGGACAAGGATCTCAAACGGCAGGCATGGGAAAAGAGCTGTATGAAAGTCATGAACAGGCGAAAAGGATATTTGATGAGGCAGACAAGAAACTCAGCTTTCCGCTGACACAGTTGATTTTTAACGGGCCGCAGGAAGAACTGACAAAAACAACAAATGCACAGCCTGCCTTGTTAACGGTCAGCACAGCCATTTTGGAAGTGTTAAAAGAAGCAGGAATTCATCCCGATTTCACAGCAGGACACAGTCTTGGGGAGTACTCTGCTCTCGTGGCGTCCGGTGCTATTGATTATAGTGATGCGGTGTTTGCTGTACGAAAAAGAGGTGAATTCATGGAAGCGGCTGTGCCGAATGGACAAGGTTCTATGTCGGCGGTTCTTGGGATGGATCGCGAGAAGCTGGCATCTGTTACTGAAAGCGTGGCACGGGAAGGCCAAGCCGTCCAATTGGCCAATATTAATTGTCCTGGACAGATTGTTATTTCCGGGACAGCTGAAGGGGTACAAAAAGCAGGGGAGCTTGCAAAAGAACAAGGTGCGAAAAGGGTCATTCCTCTCGAAGTGAGCGGTCCGTTTCACTCCGTACTGATGCAGCCGGCTGCCGATAAATTCAAAGACACCCTGGAAAGTATACATATTTCAGAGGCAAATGTGCCTGTTATTTCAAACGTAACGGCAAATTCGATGACATCCCCGCATGAAATAAAAGAACGATTAATCGAGCAGCTTTATTCACCGGTCCTCTGGGAGGATTCTGTACGAACAATGCTGGATTCAGGTGTGGATACATTTATCGAGATAGGCCCTGGGAAAGTCTTGTCAGGCTTAATCAAAAAAATTGACCGCCAGGCTAAAGTGTATGCAATCAGTGATCAAGAAACACTGGAAAAAACTTTGGAAGCGCTAAGGGGGAAAACTGAGTGAAGTTAGCAGACAAAAATGTTCTGATTACTGGAGCATCAAGAGGGATTGGCAGGGAAATTGCTCTTGAAATGGCAAGGGCCGGAGCAAATGTTGCTGTCAATTATGCAGGAAGTGAAGCAAAGGCGCTTGAAGTTGTGGAAGAGATACGAGCGATGGGCAGAGATGCTTTTACGGTCCAATGTGATGTTTCTAATGCAGAAGCGGTAAATGATATGGTGAAACAAACGGCTGAGCGCTTTGGCAGTATTGATGTTCTAGTGAATAATGCGGGCATTACAAAAGATAATCTGCTAATGCGGATGAAGGAAGAGGAATGGGATGATGTGATTAACATTAACCTGAAAGGTGTTTTCCTTTGTACAAAAGCTGTTTCACGCCCAATGATGAAACAAAGAGCCGGGCGGATTATCAATGTTGCTTCTATAGTCGGTGTCAGCGGAAATGCAGGGCAGGCAAACTATGTCGCAGCTAAAGCTGGAGTAATTGGATTAACAAAAACGACCGCAAAAGAGCTTGCTCCAAGAGGGATTTTGGTTAATGCTCTGGCTCCTGGGTTTATTTCTACAGACATGACTGATAAACTAACGGAAGAAACAAAGAACTTAATGCTGTCCCAGATTCCGCTGGCAAGACTTGGAGATCCGGCTGATATTGCAAAAGTGGCGGTTTTCCTGGCATCAGATGATAGTTCTTATATGACAGGCCAGACGCTCCATGTGGATGGCGGCATGGTCATGTAAAAAAAGCAAGAAATCCTTTTCTTGTCCAATTTAGGATTTATTATTTAAACGAAATACTCTATAATGACTTGAGGGGAGGTGAATAATATGGCAGAAGTACTTGAACGCGTAACAAAGATTGTCGTTGACCGTTTAGGAGTCGATGAGTCAGAAGTAAAACTCGAAGCTTCTTTCAAAGACGATCTTGGTGCCGATTCCCTTGATGTAGTTGAGTTGGTTATGGAACTTGAAGATGAATTTGGAATGGAAATTTCAGATGATGACGCAGAAAAAATCGTCACAGTTGGAGATGCTGTGAATTACATACAAAGCACTATGTAATCCGGTTTCTAGAATGCCTCAAGAAAGCTCCGTAAAATACGGAGCTTTCTTTCAAATTATCTGAGAGTGTAGTTCTTTTATTCGCTTTTAAACATTAAAGGTGAATAAAAGCACTACGTAACTTGGCTTTTAGAGCCAAGTTTTTGGTTTTTTAATAGTTATTTTGGAAAATTAGTTACAAGGATTAAGATTTTTTAATTGGCGGAGGATTCTATGAGAAGGAATGGCAGGAAATACAAAACATCACAAAAAGAGTTCATTTTTAAAAGCTTTCAAGACAAACTTGGATTTCAGTTCACAAATGAATCGCTTTTACAACAGGCATTTACCCATTCATCTTATGTGAATGAGCATCGACGCAAGCCGTATGAGGATAATGAAAGGCTTGAATTTTTAGGTGACGCTGTGCTCGAATTAACTGTATCTCAATACTTATTTAAAAAATATGCAACCATGTCAGAAGGTGAACTTACCAAACTGCGTGCTGCTATCGTCTGCGAGCCATCCCTTGTGGGTTTTGCTCTTGACCTTTCATTTGGAGAGCTGATTCTGCTTGGTAAAGGGGAAGAAATGACAGGCGGACGCACAAGACCCGCACTTCTTGCTGACGTTTTTGAAGCATTCATTGGAGCCCTTTATTTGGACCAGGGACTTGAAGCAGTTGTACAGTTTTTAGAAAAAACAGTGTTTCCTAAAATTAATGAGGGTGCTTTTTCTCATGTGATGGATTATAAAAGCCAGCTGCAGGAACTCATCCAGCGGGATGGTTCTGGTATTCTTGAATATAAAATTCTGCATGAAAAAGGGCCAGCCCACAACCGCGAGTTCGTGTCAACCGTATTATTAAGCGGAGAAGAGCTTGGAACTGGTTCAGGCAGGTCTAAAAAGGAAGCTGAGCAGCGGGCTGCGCAGGAAGCAATGCGAAAATTGAAAGACAACAAGGAAGCTTAATCACAGAAATTTGACATAAAGGAGGAAATGGTATGTTCCTCAAAAGGTTGGACGTAGTAGGTTTTAAATCCTTTGCCGAACGAATAGGCGTGGAATTTGTTCCAGGTGTGACTGCCGTCGTAGGACCAAACGGAAGCGGAAAGAGCAATATCATAGATTCAATACGCTGGGTGCTCGGGGAACAATCTGCTAAATCACTCCGCGGCGGAAAGATGGAGGACATCATCTTTGCAGGAAGTGATTCCCGAAAAGCATTGAATTTTGCTGAGGTTACTTTAACTCTTGATAATGAAAAGCACTTCCTTCCCCTTGACTATCAGGAAGTAAGTGTAACAAGAAGGGTGTACCGGTCAGGAGACAGTGAATTCTTTATTAATAAACAGCCTTGCCGTCTGAAAGATATTATTAATCTATTTATGGATTCAGGACTTGGAAAAGAAGCATTCTCCATCATTAGCCAGGGTAAAGTGGAAGAAATACTGAGCAGTAAGCCTGAAGAGAGACGCTCTATATTCGAAGAGGCAGCAGGTGTTCTGAAATATAAAAACCGGAAGAAAAAAGCAGAACATAAGCTTTATGAAACGCAGGATAATCTTAATAGAGTGCAGGACATCATCCACGAGCTTGAAAGCCAGGTTGAACCACTAAAGATTCAAGCTTCTATTGCAAAAGAATATTTGGAAAAGAAAGAAGATCTTAAGCAGTTCGAAGTGGGTTTGACCGTTTATGAAATAGAATCTCTACATAAAAAGTGGGAAGTTTTATCAAGTGAATATGAGCAGCACAAAGACCTTGAGCTGAAATCCAGTGCGGAACTTCAAAAGAAAGAAGCGCTTGTAGAGCAGAGCTGGGATCAAATGACGGCCCTTGATGAATCGATTAATTCACTGCAGGATGTTCTCCTGCATGTAAGTGAAGAATTAGAGAAGCTTGAAGGCCGCAAAGAGGTTCTTAAGGAAAGAAAGAAAAATGCCGCCCAGAATAAGCAGCAGCTTGAAAAAGCGAAGGAAGCTGCTTATGACAGGCTTCAAATATTGGGTGAAGAGGAACAGAACGAGAAGCATTCTCTAGCTGCTCTTGAGGCTGCCGTTAAAGAACTGCAAATCCAATTAAATGAAAAACAAAAGGAAATGTCACTCCTTAAAGTAAATGTGGAAGAAACGATAGAGGCCTTAAAAAGCGATTATATAGATTGGCTGAATAAGCAGGCTGCTGCGAAAAATGAGTATCAGCTTATTGAACAGCAGCTTCGCCAAGCTGCTTCAAGAACCAGCCGTCTTGATGAAGAAAATGCTAAGCATGTATCAGAGCGAAATCGGATCCATGATATAAAAACAAGGCTTGCAGATGAGTTAGCACAGCTTCAAGCCAAGATGGAAGAACAAATTCATTCATTTAGAAGCCAGCAGAATCAATTGGAAAATCTAAAAAACAATTACCAGAAACAAGAAAAAACGCTTTACCAGGCTTTTCAATATCTTCAGCAGGCTAAATCAAGAAAAGAAATGCTTGAAGAAATGGAAGAGGATTATGCTGGGTTTTTCCAAGGTGTAAAAGAGATTTTAAAGGCTAAAAATACGGTGCTTCAAGGGATCGAAGGAGCGGTGGCAGAGCTTGTACAAGTTCCTAGGGAATACCAGACTGCCATTGAAATTGCTCTTGGCGGCGCAGCTCAGCATGTTGTGGTAAATAATGAAGAAAATGCTAGACGGGCAATTGGATTCTTAAAGAAGAATTCTTATGGCCGGGCAACCTTTCTTCCTCTGACTGCTATTAAAGCAAAAACTGTTCCTTATTCGGTTATTAAACAAATAGAAAATTCACCAGCGTTTGTCGGACAGGCTTCTTCCTTAATTTCCTTTGATCCTAAATATGAGGATGTTATAGGAAATCTTTTAGGAACAATTATTGTCACAGCGGACCTGCGAGGTGCGAATGAGCTGGCAAAAATCACAGGTCATCGCTACCGGTTTGTAACCCTTGATGGAGACGTAGTAAATCCAGGCGGATCTATGACCGGGGGAGCCGTTAAGCAAAAAAACGCATCCCTATTATCTAGAAAAGGTGAATTGGAAGACCTGAAGAAAAAGCTGGGTGACATGGAGGATAAAACTTCTAAGCTTCAGCAGCATGTTAAGGTTCTTAAGAATGATGTACAAGCCCAGGAATTAAACCTTGAAGAAATCCGGACCAACGGGGAAAAACTCCGGCTGTCAGAGCAGTCCTTAAAAGGAGAGATCCGCGAAGTCGAGGTTCAGGAGAAGAATATTAATGATCGGCTTTCTGTGTACGATCTGGAAAAAATGTCTGCGCAGGAAGAAAATAATGCGAGGGTGAACCGCCTTCAAGAAGTGAAAAAAATGATTGCTTCCTGTGAAGAAGAAATCCTCAAGTTAAATGAAGAAATTACGATGCTGACTGAGCAAAAACAAAACCAGGCCACCTCCAGGGAAGCCTTAACTGAAGAATTGAATGAGCTTAAAATTGAGCTGGCAACCAAAAAAGAACAGCTGCAGCATCAAAGGGATAAATTCAGCAGAATTGTTGAAGAGAAGACAAATTTGAAATACAAATACGCGGAGTATTCCGAGGATTTATCCTTGCTGCAGAATGAAATGGAAAGTGACTTTAGCGGTGAGAACCAGCTGGAGGAAGCAGCAAAGCATAAGCTGAAGGAAAAAAATGAAACGATAATGCTTATTTCCGAGAGAAGGCAGGAAAGACTTAATCTTCATGCCGAATTAGAAACTGAAGAAATCCGCTTAAAAGAGCTGAAGCGCCAGTATAAGGGGTTAACAGAAGCACTAAAGGATGAAGAGGTCAAGCTGAACAGGCTGGATGTGGAACTTGATAACAAGCTCGTTCATTTGCAGAAAGAATATTTCCTTTCTTTCGAGGCGGCGAAAGAAAACCATCCGCTGGCTATTCCTGCTGAAGAGGCAAGAAAGAAAGTTAAGCTTATAAAAATGGCGATCGAAGAGCTTGAACCTGTGAATATTGGTGCAATTGATGAATATGCAAGGGTCTCAGAGCGGTATGAGTTTCTTCTGGAGCAGAAGAATGATCTACAAGAAGCTAAAGATACTTTATTCCAAGTTATTGGGGAAATGGATGAAGAAATGAAACGGAGATTCCATTCTTCTTTTTATGCGATTAAAGATCAGTTTGCCCACGTCTTTCCGGCGTTATTTGGCGGCGGCAGGGCGGAGCTCAAGCTGACAGAGCCCCAGGACCTTCTTAACACGGGTGTCGAAATAGTGGCTCAGCCTCCTGGCAAAAAGCTCCAGAATTTAGGTCTGCTTTCAGGTGGAGAACGAGCGTTAACTGCTATTGCCCTGTTATTTGCTATATTAAAAGTGAGGCCGGTGCCATTCTGCATCTTAGATGAAGTCGAGGCTGCATTGGATGATGCGAACGTTTATCGTTTCAGCCAGTACTTAAAGAAGTTCAGTAAGGAAACTCAATTTATTGTGATTACTCATAGAAAAGGAACAATGGAGGAAGCTGATGTCCTATATGGTGTAACCATGCAGGAATCAGGCGTTTCTAAACTGGTATCTGTTAGACTGCACGAATCGAAGGAACTGGTTCAATCTTAAAAAGGATGTGTTCAAATGAGTTTTTTTAAAAAGCTAAAGGATAAATTTACTCACCAGACAGATACTGTTACGGATAAATTTAAAGAAGGTCTTACGAAAACCCGTAATTCTTTTACTGGAAGAGTAAATGATCTTGTTGCGCGCTATAGAAAAGTGGATGAAGATTTTTTTGAAGAGCTGGAAGAAATTCTTTTTCAGGCAGACGTAGGCTATGAAACGGTTGAAATGCTTATTGACGAACTGAAAATGGAGGTCAAGCGAAAGAATATTCAGGATCCTGCAGATGTGCAGTCTGTTATTTCAGAAAAATTGGTTGACATTTACCAGGGAGCAAGCTCAGCTTCTGTTGACTTGAATATGCAGGAAGGCAGTCTTACAGTCATTCTGTTCGTAGGTGTGAACGGCGTAGGTAAAACGACGACGATTGGAAAGCTCGCTCACCGATTCAAACAAGAGGGCAAAAAAGTCATTCTGGCTGCAGGAGATACATTCAGAGCTGGTGCTATCGAGCAGCTTGAGGTATGGGGTGAACGTGTCGGCGTTGAGGTTGTAAAACAGGCTGCAGGATCGGATCCGGCTGCTGTTATGTTCGATTCACTGCAGGCAGCAAAAGCACGCGGGGCGGATGTTCTTCTTTGCGATACAGCAGGACGCCTTCAGAATAAGGTTAATCTTATGAAGGAGCTTGAAAAGGTTAAGAGAGTAATTGAAAGAGAAGTTCCCGGTGCTCCTCATGAAGTGCTTTTAGTACTTGATGCGACAACTGGACAAAACGCATTAATACAGGCAAAAACCTTTAAAGAAGCTACGGATGTTACGGGTATTGTCCTTTCAAAACTCGATGGCACAGCTAAAGGCGGGATTGTCCTGGCCATCAGAAATGAACTGGAAATACCGGTTAAGCTTGTCGGTCTCGGCGAAAAAATGGATGATCTGCAAGAGTTTGATCCTGAGAAATATGTATACGGTTTGTTCGCGAATGTTATCGAAAAGGGAACTGAAGAATAATAAGTTTGCTTTTAGCACCCTGCGTCAGCAGGGTGTTTTTTTTGCAGAGGATGAAGGGAGCATATTAAAGATTGGCTGTAAAGACTTTTTCTTGACATTCGATCTTCTTTTATGTAAACTATTATTTTGTAAAGGGTTTTCACTTAACACAAGGGAGGGGAGCCCAATTGCTCGAAAAAACAACGCGAATGAATTATCTTTATGATTTCTATTACTCGCTGTTAACAGAGAAACAACAGAGCTATATGTCACTCTACTATCTAGATGACTACTCCCTTGGAGAGATAGCTGAAAAGTATGAGGTCAGCCGTCAAGCAGTCTATGATAACATAAAGAGAACAGAAGCAATGCTTGAAGAATATGAATCAAAACTATCATTATTTCAAAAATTTCAAGAGCGAAAAAAAATAGCTGCAGCTATAAGAACCTTTATAGACAGCGGCAGCTCCTCTAAAGAGCAAATATTGGACGCTTTATCCTCGCTCGAGGAACTGGATTAGGAGGCGGCATATTATGGCATTCGAAAGTTTAGCCGACCGACTGCAGAATACGTTTCAGAAAATTCGGGGCAAAGGCAAAGTTAATGAAGCAGACGTAAAGGAAATGATGAGGGAAGTCCGCCTTGCCTTACTGGAAGCGGATGTTAACTTTAAAGTGGTTAAGGACTTTGTTAAGAAGGTCAGCGAGCGTGCCGTAGGGCAGGAAGTTTTAAAAAGCCTTTCGCCGGGCCAGCAGGTCATTAAGGTAGTTCAGGAAGAACTAACCGCGCTGATGGGCGGCGAACAAAGCAAGATTGCAGTATCTAACCGTCCTCCTACCGTTATTATGATGGTTGGTTTGCAAGGGGCCGGTAAAACAACAACAACAGGCAAGCTTGCTAATCTCCTCAGGAAGAAATATAACAGAAAGCCTTTATTAGTTGCTGCAGATATTTACCGTCCAGCCGCAATTAAACAGCTTGAAACCCTAGGGAAACAGCTTAGCTTTCCTGTATTCTCTCTCGGTGACCAGGTAAGCCCTGTTGAAATTGCCAGGCAGGCAATTGCTAAAGCCAAAGAGGACCATCATGATTATGTTTTAATCGATACGGCAGGCCGACTGCACGTAGATGAAACATTGATGGGTGAGCTTAAGGAGATCCAGCAGCTGGCAAATCCTGATGAAATATTTCTAGTTGTTGATGCCATGACCGGCCAGGATGCGGTAAATGTTGCCCAGAGCTTTAATGAGCAGCTAGGTTTAACCGGTGTGGTCCTGACCAAGCTTGATGGAGATACAAGAGGCGGAGCTGCTCTTTCCATACGTGCAGTTACACAAACTCCTATTAAGTTTGTCGGTATGGGTGAAAAAATGGATGCTTTAGAAACATTCCACCCTGAAAGAATGGCTTCACGGATACTAGGGATGGGGGACGTTTTAACATTAATTGAAAAAGCCCAGGCCAATGTGGATACTGAAAAGGCTAAAGAGCTTGAACAAAAAATGAGAACCATGTCCTTTACATTCGACGATTTTCTGGATCAGCTGGGACAAGTGCGCTCTATGGGCCCTCTTGACGACCTTCTAAAAATGCTTCCCGGGGCAAACAAAATGAAAGGCCTTAACAACGTCTCCATTGATGAAAAGCAAATTGGACGTGTTGAAGCGATCATTCGTTCCATGACTAAGCTTGAAAAAGAACAGCCTGAAGCGATTAATGCCGGTCGAAAAAAGAGAATTGCAAAAGGAAGCGGAACAACCATACAGGAAGTAAACCGCTTGATCAAACAGTTCGATGATATGAAAAAAATGATGAAACAAATGACCAATATGCAAAAAGGCAAGAAAAAAGGCGGCTTTAAGCTTCCTTTCATGTAAGGAGTTTTTAACTGTTAAGAAAAAAACCTTTACAAGCTGTTATGTGTTTGGTAATATATTATCTTGTGTGAAACTATTCGGAGGTGCTTATATAAAATGGCAGTAAAAATTCGTTTAAAACGTATGGGAGCTAAAAAGTCTCCTTTCTATCGTATTGTAGTTGCAGATTCTCGTGCTCCACGTGACGGTCGTTCTATTGAAACGATCGGAACTTACAACCCAGTAACTCAACCAGCTACTGTAAACATCAATGATGAACTAGCTCTTAAGTGGATGCAAAATGGTGCAAAGCCATCTGACACAGTACGTAACTTGTTCTCTCAACAAGGCATTATGGAAAAATTCCACAATGCTAAAAACAGCAAGTAATCCATTCTTGCCATGAAGGAATTAATCCAAACAATTGTAAAGCCTCTTGTTGATCATCCTGACGACGTACAGGTAACTGTTCATGAAGCGGATGAAAAAACGATCTATTCCTTATCTGTGAATAAAAGCGATATGGGAAAAGTAATCGGCAAGCAAGGGCGTGTAGCTAAGGCGATTCGTACTGTAGTCTATGCAGCAGGATCATCACAGCACAAGAAAATTTATTTGGAGATATCCGAATAAAAGGAGGGTATTATACCCTCCTTTTTTGCTATATATTAATTTAAGTTCAACTAGTACCATATGACTGTTTCATGCCGATAAGTGCAGAGCAGCTTAAAATATATAGCTGCGACTGAAAAAATAGACTTAGACCTGATATAATTACATAAGAACTGAACAGAGAATTCATTTCTCTTTGATAAAAATGAGCTGGGACCACCTGCATACATGAGCGGCGCAATCATGATTTGCTTTTTCAAATCGAGCAATCTGAGGGAAAATTACATGAATGCCCGTTCGAAGAAGTGCGGCGAAAAATATGATCTGTTATCAAAAATAAATGAGCTGTTCTTTAAAATAAATGAGCCCTGCTCGAAAAAATATGAGCCGATATTTCGAATCATCGAAATAATGAGCGGCGCATTGATAAATCGAGTGATGACAAGTATGCTCGGCCGAAAATATCTTGAAAAATAAATAAGCCAAACCTCTTTGCTTATCAAAAACAACTGCTTATCCATGCGCTCCTGCAGCTTACACGGCTGATTAATTAGCGCGAGGGGCAAAATGACTGCAATTCAATGTCATTTGTGCAGCCATATAATTTAAATCAAAAAGGTATACATATTTTTTCAAGTAAAATGTTATAGCAAGGAGGCGCTGGAAATTGAATATTCTTCAAACGGTTACTGTCAATCATGTATTAACCGAAACCAGCAAGAATCGGCTCCTGGATAAATATAATCAGAGCAAAAGGCAGCTTCTTAAGGAATGTGATCAGCTGCGCTTTGAACTAAGAAAATTAGAGAGAACAAAAAAATTTCAGCCTGGAAGTTTAAAAGCTCATTATGAGAAGGAAATTAACAAAAGACAAGAAAAAGCAAAAATGCTCGACTTTCAGCTCGAGCAGCTTGAAATTCTGCCGCTGGGCAGTGAACTGAAGGATCGAGAAGTACAGGCCATTGTGAATGTAGAAGTTGGACAGAGCTGGGATGAGGCGGCCCTGTCTAAAACGATCGTAGTGACAGATGGAATCATAACTGAAATACGTTAAAGGTGAGGATCTTTATGGATAAATGGTTTAATGTGGGGAAAATTGTGAACACACATGGCATCAAAGGTGAAGTACGGGTTATTTCTAAGACAGATTTTGCTGAGGAAAGATACAAAAGCGGGAATAAGTTGTTCTTCTTTGCTGAAAGAAGCAAGGAGCCAATGGAATTAACAGTAAAATCCCACAGGAAACATAAAAACTTTGACCTGTTGACCTTTGAGGAATTTAATAATGTAAACCAGGTGGAAAGCCTAAAAGGCGGCCTGCTGAAGGTTCCTGAAAACCAGCTGCATGACCTTGAAGAAGGCGAGTTTTATTATCACCAAATCATCGGCTGCATGGTTTCAACGCTAGAGGGAGAAGAGATTGGCAAGATTAGTGAGGTGCTGGCTCCTGGTGCGAATGATGTATGGGTCGTCAAAGGAAAAAGAGGCAAAGAAATATTGATTCCTTATATCGATGAAATTGTGAAAGAAATCGATATCGACAATAAACAAATTAAAATTCTTCCTATGGAAGGGCTGTTAGATTAATGAGGATAGATGTTTTAAGCTTATTTCCCGAGATGTTTGAGGGAGTGCTAGGCAGTTCGATTCTAAAAAAAGCAGCTGAAAAAGAGGCAGTTTCCTATAAGGTTACAAATTTCCGGGATTATGCTGACAATAAACACCATACAGTGGATGACTATCCGTATGGCGGCGGTGCCGGAATGGTTTTGAAGCCGCAGCCGATCTTTGATGCTGTAACTGCAATGAAGGAATCCACCGGGAGCAAACCACGGGTCATTCTTATGTGTCCACAAGGAGAAAAATATACTCAATATAAAGCTGAGGAACTATCTAAAGAAGAACATTTAATCTTTATCTGCGGCCATTATGAAGGCTACGACGAGCGGATCAGGACCCATATCATAACGGATGAAATTTCCATAGGGGATTATGTGCTGACCGGAGGGGAACTTGGGGCGATGGTTGTGATAGACAGTGTTGTCAGGCTGCTGCCAGGCGTCCTTGGAAATGAAGAGTCACCTGTAAAAGATTCGTTTTCTTCAGGACTGCTTGAGCATCCGCATTATACGAGACCAGCAGACTTTAGAGGAATCAAGGTTCCGGATATCCTGTTATCAGGCAACCATGCTCTGATCGAGGAATGGAGAATAAAAGAATCCCTGAGAAGAACCCTGACTAGAAGGCCTGATCTGCTTGAGAATTTCCCGCTTGGCGACAAGGAAAAAAAGTGGCTCGATGAATTAAAAAAAGAAGAAAAATAACATTGCATATCTAAGCCCGCTATGTTAATATATTCTTTGTGGCTTGGGCGTTCCGGGCTTTATTAAGATGTTCCGCTGCAATCATATATATTGGAATGAGCATCTGGTGGAAGGAGTTGAAAACGATGCAACAATTAATTGAAGAAATCACAAAAGACCAATTGAAATCTGATCTTCCTGCGTTCCGTCCTGGTGATACTGTACGTGTTCACGTTAAGGTTATCGAGGGAACTCGCGAACGTATTCAGCTATTTGAAGGTGTTGTGATTAAGCGTCGTGGTGGTGGAATCAGCGAAACATTCACAGTTCGTAAGGTTTCTTACGGTGTAGGTGTTGAGCGTACATTCCCTGTACACACGCCAAAGATCGCTACTTTAGAAGTAGTACGCCGCGGTAAAGTACGCCGTGCTAAGCTATACTATCTTCGTAACCTTCGTGGTAAAGCAGCTCGTATTAAAGAGATTCGCCGCTAATATTTTCAGCCGGGATCGTATCCGGAAGCTGAAATTATATCAAAAAAAGAGCTTGTCTATGCAGGCTCTTTTTTTAATGGTTCTTTAAAGCAATAAGCTCTTTGCGAACTAAAAGGTGCAGGTATCCATTTTCAGGTTATTCCTAATCAATCCGAGAAAGCATGGATGGTAAACTCGCTGGATGCAGCTTTTTTTACATAAATTTATTGACCGTTAGGCGTTTTTAAGCGTTTATTTTTCTTTCATAGTGTAAAATAAAGCAGTATGATGATTTATAGAAAGCTTTATAGGCGGTGGAGATTGAATGACAAAAAAGAAAAATGAAGTTTGGGAATGGACAAAAGCTCTGATTATCGCTGTTTTGCTTGCAGCAGTTATCCGCTATTTTTTCTTTGCTCCGATTGTGGTAGATGGGTTATCTATGATGCCTACTCTACACGATAAAGACAGAATGATAGTGAATAAAATAGGCTATACTGTAGGCAAGCCAAAGCGGTTTGATATTATAGTGTTCCATGCTCCTGAAGGCAAAGACTACATAAAACGTGTCATTGGGCTCCCGGGAGATAAAGTTGAGTACAAAAACGATATCCTTTATGTGAATGGTAAAGCCTATAAAGAACCTTATCTTGAGCAATATAAGAGAGAGGTCATGGACGGGCCGCTGACAGAGCCTTTTACACTTAAAGATTATATTAACCGTGATACAGTTCCGGAAAACCAGTTATTCGTTATGGGGGACAATAGACGGAATAGCAGGGATTCAAGGCAGATTGGCACGGTACCAATGCAAAAGGTACTAGGAAAAACCAGCCTGGTGTACTGGCCGATAGAAGATTTTAGAAGCGTAGCATATCAGAAGAACTAGAAAAGTTGGTGAATGCTGTGAATATACAGTGGTTCCCTGGCCATATGGCCAAAGCAAGAAGGGAAGTTACAGAAAAGTTAAAGCTTGTAGATATTATTTTTGAGCTGGTTGATGCCCGAATTCCTGCATCCTCCAGAAATCCAATGATAGACGAAATTGTTTCCCACAAGCCCAGATTGATTCTGCTGAATAAAGCAGATTTAGCGGACAAAGAAAAAACAAGAGAATGGCTTCAGTATTTTGAAGCAAAAGGACAACATGCCATTGCTATTAATTCCCAGGCAGGAAGCGGCTTGAATAAAATCCTGTCCGCTTCAAAGGAAATATTAAAAGAAAAGTTCGACAAGATGAGATCGCGGGGAATTAATCCAAGGGCAATCCGCGCCATGATCATCGGCATTCCAAATGTAGGCAAATCCACTCTCATAAACCGGCTGGCAAAGAAAAATATTGCCAAAACGGGTAATATGCCTGGTGTAACAAAAGCACAGCAGTGGATTAAGGTAGGGAAAGAAATGGAGCTATTAGATACTCCGGGAATTCTTTGGCCGAAATTTGAAGACCAGGAAGTAGGGCTTAAGCTGGCTGTAACGGGTGCTATAAAAGATACTCTCTTAAATCAGCATGAATTGGCGGTATATGCCCTGCGCTTTTTAGAAGCTGAATATCCAAATAGACTAAAAGAGCGGTATAATTTGGAATCCATACCGGAGGATGTAGTGGAGCTTTTTGACACGATCGGTATTTTCAGGGGAGTTTTAGCTGGAAAAGGCCTTGTGGATTATGACAAAACAGCAGAACTTATCATTAGGGAGCTCAGGTCTGATAAAATGGGTCCTATAACTCTTGAAGTTCCTGAAGTACTAGAAACACTGGAAGCTTAATTAAGCCGGGAAACCGTGTTAATTTCGGTACCTTTCTGCCTGAAAACAGGAATGCCTGACTATCACGTATATGCAGAAATATCAAATCGAATACCATGAAGGGCCTGAATCCTCAACATTTTATCTGCTGGGTCAGGCCCTTTAAGTTTGTGGCAGAATGCCGATAAATAAATAAGGATGAAGTAAATGATATCGAGATTAACTACAAGTGACGTGGCTGAAAAACTAAAGGCCATTTCTAATATAGAGGATCCTTTTTTACTTACATGCATGGAAGATGACCGCAAAGGGATTGTAAATCTAGCGGTTAAAAAGAGACGTGAATTAGAAAAGGACCTGGCTGCCAGGGAAAAATTTAACGAGATGAGTATATATGAAAATAGACTTCGAAAAGAAGGCTTCAGTCTGATTGCTGGAATTGATGAAGTAGGGCGGGGGCCGCTGGCTGGCCCGGTTGTTGCAGCCTCGGTCATTCTGCCTGAAGGCTTCTTTCTAAAGGGCTTGAATGATTCCAAGCAAATACCCAAGAATAAGCTTGAGGCCTTTGCTGAATATATCAAAAGCAAAGCGGTTGCAATCGGCATAGGTGTGATTGACTCGGCTGAAATTGATGAAATCAATATCTATCAAGCTGCAAAAAAAGCAATGAATATAAGCGTAGCCAGACTTTCAGTAAACCCTGATTATTTACTGATTGATGCTATGAAGCTGTCTGCTCCATATCCTCAAGAATCGATCATTAAAGGGGATTCAGCTAGTATTTCCATTGCTGCTGCTTCTATCATTGCAAAAGTAGCCCGTGATCGAATGATGATAGAGTTCGGAATCCAATTCCCCCAATATAAATTCGAGAAAAATGCCGGCTATGGTACTCCGGAGCATTTGGCAGCTTTAAAAGAATGCGGCCCTTCACCGCTGCATAGAAAAAGCTTTGCTCCGGTGAAGGAATATATAACTGTAAAATAGACGTAAGGGGAGAGGATGAGATGAAATGCAGCCAGGCCAGATCTTAAGAAATATACTGCCGCAAACAGCCCCTGTGTCTGCCGTCTCTTTTCGTCCAGGCCAGATAATCCAAGGAACGATAACCAAGCTTTTTCCTAATCAAACGGCAGAAGTTAGAATCGGCCAGACAAAATTAATAGCCGTTATAGACGCTCCGCTTGAGGCTTTTGAAAAATACTGGTTCCGAGTCGAAGCGGGCGAGGATTTGACAAGGCTGAAAGTGCTTGATAGCAAGCTTACAGGTTACGCAGCAAACGATGCAGCGCAGCTCCTGCAGCATCTGTCTCTTCCCATTGGTAAGGAACAGCTGAAGCTGGCTTCATTTCTGCTGAAAAATGGCATTCCGGCTACCCGTGAGATTTTGGAAAATATCCTGGGCTGGCTTCAGGCATCAGATAAGTTGGACCTGGGCTTTGCGGCTATGAAAACCATGCATAGTAAAAATATTCCCTTTATAGAAGAAAATTTTCAGGCCATATACAGCCTAGAAATGGGAAAATCTTTTTCTTCACAGCTTGGGCGTTTAGTAGAGCAGCTTCAGACACTTCCTGAGCACTCGCCTGCCTCTCTTAAGCTGTTAGAGACAGCTGGCTCCTTAATGGAAACGAATGCAGCGAAGTGGGCTGATAAAGCCCTTCTCGATTTAGCGCGCCTATGGCTCGCGGATTCCGGCGGCAGCCAAAAAGCCTTTCAAGTACTTAAAAACTTAGGTTTTATCCCAGCAGAAGCAGCTGAAGACCAAATGTTAAACAGCCTTTTAAACCGTACAAACTTAGAAAAGCTCCGGGATACACGCCTGAAACATGTACTAAATGTGCTGGGGAAAATAACAGCGGCCAGCAGCAGCCAGGATGCAGAAGCTGCAAAAAAATTACTCGCGGGCTGGAATGGTACGCTTACAGGAAGTACTGCATTTAACGAAGAGCCAGGAAGATTGAAATCAGGCAATTCTGCACCTGACTCAGTTAAAGGAGAATCGGCATTCCTTCCTTCAAAGGAAGTGGCTGCACTTACAAAGCACATGCTCGGGGAAGTCATAACAAAGACAAATGAAAAGAACGTATCAGAAACGACTAAGTTGACTGCGGACATAAAAACATTTTTATCGTCTCTTTCCGGAAAGCAGCAAATCGATTATAGTCTAAACAAGCTTGGAAGTGAAATTGCTTCCAGACTAGATGTCGGGCCTATGCAGCTTAGAGCTGGGCAGTATTCTGAAGATATGAACTGGTTTTTTTCAAGTATCGTTAAAGACTTTGGTCCAGATTTTTCAAAGGCAGACGATATAAAACTCCATTTAAAACAAATGATCAAGGATCTTGGACTCGAACAGTTTCTATCCGCCCCAATACAAGAGGCCGAACCAGACACACAGTCAGCGCTTAAATTCGCATTAACCCAGTTTTTGAACAGTTCGGATGAGAAACTGTTGAAGCAGACCGCCGAACAGCTGCTGCATAGAATGCATGCCCAGCAGCTGTTATCCAATGAAAATGGGCCGCTTCAAAACATGGTCATGCAGATTCCTCTTCCTTTTAATGAACAGATTTCTGATTTGACTGTGCAGTGGAATGGCCGAAAAAGTCCGGATGGCTCGATTGATTCAAGCTATTGCAGAATCTTATTCTATTTAGAACTTGGAAGCTTGAATGAAGTTGCGGTTGACATGCAGGTTCAGAATAGAATCGTTAGGTTAACCGTATATAATCAGCATATTGAAGCTGTTAAGGATATTGCGCAGAAATGGATTCCAGGCCTTAAGGAAAACTTTAATAAAATTCACTATACCCTTTCGTCTATCCATTTTATGAGCTCTCATGAGGGAGCTTTTAAACCACAAGTAAACGCTTTTAAACATCAATCATCTTCTTACAGCGGAGTTGACTTCAGAATATGAAAGAGGAACATGTCCCCAGAAAACAAGCTATTGCTTTACGGTATGATTCAGAAAAAGAGGGAGCACCAAGGGTCATCGCAAAAGGTAAAGGCCTGGCTGCTGAACGAATCATGGAAACGGCTAAGGAGAATGATATACCTATCCAGGAAGATCCATCTTTAGCCGGAATTTTAGCTGAGCTCGAGTTGAATCAGACGATTCCCGAAGATTTATACCAGGCGGTAGCAGAAGTTTTTGCGTTTATCTATAAAATTGACCAAGAAAAACGGGTAAAATAAACCTATTTGTGACAGGGGAGGACCATCCATGGAGCTTCGTATATTAAGTAAAATAAAATCCAATCTCAATAAATTTACCGGCGCCGAGAAAAAAGTAGCTTCCTATATCCTGGAGCATCCGGAATTTATTCCCACTATGACTACGAAGGAATTGGCTTCCCAGGCGGAAGCAAGCGAAGCGAGTGTTGTTCGTTTTTGTAAAACCATAGGTGTTGGGAGCTTTAAAATGCTTAAGGTTGTTCTGGCAAAAGAAAATACATGGACAGAAGAAAATGTGAATAACTTTTCTTTATTAAATAAAAAAGATACTCCCCAGAGCCTGTTTAATAAAGTGACCTATTTTAATAAATCAGCTCTTGAGTTATCCTTAAATACACTTGACAAAAAAGATTTCAGTGCAAGTGTGGAAGCAATTAAATCCTCTCGGAAAATTGCTGTTTTCGGGGTCGGGGGATCATACCCGCCTGCCATTGATGCTCAATATAAATTCATGAGGCTTGGACTAAACGCAGCAGCTTCTTCTGATTTTCATTACATGGTCTCTTTTATTGCAGCTATGAAGAAAGATGATGTGTTTATTGCGATCAGCACGTCTGGCAAAACGAAGGAGATTATCCAAATCGCATCTTTTGCTAAAGAACACGGAGTTACAGTCATTGCTATTACTTCGCTGAAAAAATCCCCTCTTTATAAGCTTGCGGATCTCAAGCTTTGTTTTCCGGATGTTGAGGAAGAATACCGGGTTGGAAGTATAGCTTCAAGAATTGCCCAGCTTAATATTATTGATGGTCTTTATTTAAGTATATTTCACCAAATCGGCAGCCAGATTGTAGAATCGTTCAATAAATCAAGAAATAAGGTACTTCAGCAAAGAAAATAAGATGTAATCTAGGGCTCTTTTCGAATGCTTATAGCATTCCCTTCTTACAAAAAAGCATTGGCGGCATAAAGATATTAATGAGGACATACTGTTTAGAAAAGAGCCCCTGCACTAAGTTCGACACTTTATGAAAGAAAAGAGGAATCAGCTTTATTTGCGGGTTGCTTTTATTTTTCTGGAAAATGAAATTTAATTTCAGATCGATAAAAAACGACATTGAATTTTCATTTCTTTTTTTCTATAATGTAAACGTATACAAATAAAAAAGGGGTGTCAAAGTGCTAGAGAATTTATCTACAGAACAGAGAAACTCCAAAACAATGGCTTTGGACGAGATGACAGCATTAGAAGTTCTAAGAGTGATGAATGAGGAAGATCGGCAGGTTCCTGAAGCCATCGCGCATCAGATTCCGCAGATTGATAAATTAGTAACAGCTGCGATTACTGCATTGAAAAACGGAGGCCGGATTATTTACATGGGTGCGGGAACCAGCGGCAGGCTTGGAGTGCTCGATGCAGCTGAGTGCCCTCCAACTTTTGGAACGCCTCCCGGGATGGTAATTGGATTAATCGCAGGCGGTGAAAAAGCATTTACAGTGGCTGTTGAAGGTGCTGAAGATTCGAAGGAACTTGCGGCAGTTGACTTGCAGGCTATCAATCTATCAGAAAATGATCTGGTGATTGGAATCGCAGCAAGCGGCAGGACCCCTTACGTAATTGGAGGCTTAACATACGCATCAAGTAAAGGGGTGATGACAGGGAGTATATCCTGCAATGCTGATTCTGAGATTAGCCGGTTCAGTGATATTCCAATTGAAATTAATACAGGAAGCGAAATTTTGACAGGTTCTACAAGGCTAAAGGCCGGAACTGCACAGAAACTCGTGCTGAACATGATCTCCACAGCTGCTATGATTGGGATTGGCAAAGTGTATAAAAATCTCATGGTAGATGTACAGCCTACCAACTTAAAGCTGGTTGAAAGGTCTAAGAGAATCATCATGGAAGCTGCCGATACAGATTACGAAACTGCATCAAGATATTATGATCAATCAAATGGTCAGGTCAAAAAAGCAATCGTGATGCTGCTTACCCATTGTTCCGAAGAAGAAGCAGGAAAAAAGTTAGAAGCTGCCGAAGGATTTGTAAGAAAAGCGTTATAAACGAAGCAATTTAGGGGGAGTAAGATGAAAAAGGAACAGCGTCTTGCGAGAGAGATAACCAATCAAGTTGGCGGGGTCCAAAATATTCAAAGAGTGTCGCATTGTATGACCAGGCTGCGGCTTCAATTAAAAGACTGGAAACTTGCAGACATTCCAGGTATTAAAAAAATTGACGGAGTCATGGGAGTCATTGAGGACGAAACACTTCAAATTGTAATCGGACCCGGGCTGGTGGGTAAGGTTGCAACAGAAATGAGTGAGCTGACAGGCCTGCAGGTTGGGGAAGTGGCCGCAGCTGATGCGGATTTAGCAGGTATAAAACAAGCCGAAATTAAGTCTCGAAATAATACTCCTTTTAAAAATTTATTAAGAAGAATCGGCTCTATTTTTATCCCGCTTATTCCGGCTCTTGTTGCTTCAGGTATTATTAACGGTATCGCTAACTTTGCCAAAAATGCCGGGGTAAAGCCAGAAGAAACCTGGCTGCAGATCCTTTTGCTGATTGGCGGCAGTGTATTTGGCATTTTAGCTGTCCTTGTAGGCTGGAATACCGCCAAGGAGTTTGGCGGCACACCTGCACTTGGAGCCATCGCAGGATTTATTATAATTAACCCTGCTCTTGCCACAATAACGCTATTTGGAGAGCCTCTAGTAGTAGGGCGAGGCGGTCTGTTCGCCGTAATCTTTGCAGCATGGCTGATGGCAATGGTTGAAAAACGGGCACGAAGATTTGTTCCAAATGCGGTCGATATTATCGTAACTCCTTTAATTACAGTTTTAGTAGTAGGTATTTTAACACTGGTTGTTATACAGCCAGTGGGCGGCGTTTTATCAGATTGGATTACACAGGGCATCAACGCGGTAATCGATGTAGGAGGAGCATTCTCAGGTGCGATTTTAGCCGGAACCTTCCTGCCGCTTGTTATGGTTGGACTACACCATGGACTAACACCAATTCACCTCGAATTTATTAGTAAACTAGATGCAACTCCATTGTTGACTATTCTAGCCATGGGCGGTGCCGGCCAGGTTGGGGCATCCATTGCGATATATGTGAAAACAAAAAATAAAATGCTTAAGAATATTATTAAAGGGGGACTTCCGGTCGGTTTCCTTGGAATCGGCGAACCTTTGCTATATGGTGTAACGCTCCCGCTCGGAAGACCTTTCGTGACAGCCTGCTTAGGAGCTGCCTGCGGTGGTGCCTTCCAGGCGGCGATGAATACGGCTGCCACAAGTATTGGGGTATCTGGAATAACCTTAACGCCTTTAATAGCCGATAATAAATTCGTTTATTATATTCTTGGGCTGGTCATAGCCTATGTATTTGGGTTTATCTTTACTTATACATTTGGGTTTAAGGAAAGCATGGCAGATAATATGAGATAATACGAAGAAGGGCTGGGCCGCGGGGAAACCTATGGTGCCAGACCCTTTTTCCTATTAATTTCTTTTTATTGTTTAATTCTGGAGTTTGCAGAAAAAAGATTGAAAGGAGAAATTAAATGCTAGGTATATCAGTTTATTTAGGACACATGGAAGAACATGAACAGCATCTCTACTTAAAAACAATGAAGGATGCAGGTTTTACCAGTATTTTCACTTCTCTTCACATTCCTGAGGATAATCCGTCCACATTTAAAGAATTACTTGCAGCACTAGGCAGCCAGGCAAGGGAACTGGGAATGGAGCTGATCGCAGACGTTTCCCCGAAATCACTAATCCATTTAGGCCTGACTTTCGAAAATCTGCATCAAATCGTGGATTGGGGCGTAAGCGGGCTCCGTATAGACTACGGAATCGAAGCAGAAGCCATTGCAAAGCTCTCTGGAGTGATGAAAATTGCCCTTAATGCAAGTACGATAGATGACGAACTATATTCACAGCTGAAAGCTTCCGGCTTAAAAGAAGAAAATGTAGAGGCCTGGCATAATTATTATCCCCGCCCGGAAACCGGTCTTAACAAAGAAGAATTTATAGAGCATAATAAATGGCTTATATCACTAGGATTTACCGTTATGGCATTTGTGCCGGGGGACGAACATCTGCGCGGTCCGCTTTTTAAAGGCCTTCCAACATTGGAAGATCATAGAGGATTGAGCCCTTTTACGGCATATCTTGACCTTATGCATGACTGCTATGTATCTAAAGTAATAATAGGAGATAAATCGCTAAGAGAAAATACACTTAGGAAATTCACTCAATACAATCAGGGAATACTGGAGCTGAATATACACCTATGGGAGGGGCTGCCGGACCCTGAACAGCAAATCGTAAGGCTTCTTCATAAAAACCGGATGGATGCGGCAAGAGATGTAATCCGCTCCGAGCCTTCCCGAATATATACTGCAGATAAAGGCTTATCCATTCCGCCCAGGGAGCCGCACGCTCGGAAAATTGGGTCAATAACCATTGATAATAAGGACTATGGCCGTTATCAGGGGGAACTTCAAATCGTAAAGCGCACACTGCCAATGGATCCAAAGGTGAATTTAGCCGGTACCGTTGTTGAGGAGGATATAGAACTGATTAAATATCTTTATGCCGGAAAAACTTTCGTTCTAAAAGAAATAGATTAATTAATAGATTCTTCCTTTTTTATTATCTTTAAAATCGAAATAAATATAATTTTAGAAAAATATTTTAAAATACACCAATGTTTCACGCCGTAAAGGTAGACAAGCTTTTTTTCTTTTTATACAATGAAAGCGCAGTCTATTTTTATTGTGATAGTTTGATAGGAGGATGGGAAATGAATATCCATGAATATCAGGGGAAAGAAGTCCTCAGAAAATATGGGGTAGCTGTTCCTAACGGCCGCGTTGCTTTTTCAGTAGAAGAAGCAGTTGAAGCTGCAAAGGAGCTTGGTACAGCAGTAAATGTAGTAAAGGCTCAAATTCATGCAGGCGGCCGCGGTAAAGCTGGCGGAGTAAAAGTAGCAAAAAACCTTGATGAGGTTCGTCAATATGCTGGTGAAATCCTTGGTAAAACGCTTGTAACGCACCAAACAGGCCCAGAAGGCAAAGAAGTAAAGCGTTTGCTGATTGAAGAAGGCTGCGACATTAAAAAAGAATATTATATAGGTCTTGTTCTTGACCGTGCAACTTCTAGAGTTGTTCTTATGGCTTCTGAAGAAGGCGGTACAGAAATTGAGGAAGTAGCTGAAAAAACTCCTGAAAAAATCTTTAAAGAAATTATCGACCCTGTAGTAGGCCTCACAGGCTATCAGGCTAGAAGAATAGCATTTAATATTAATATTCCTAAGGAATTAGTAGGGCAGGCTGCAAAATTCATGATCAGCCTGTACACGGCTTTCGTGGAAAAAGATTGCTCAATTGCTGAGATCAACCCGCTGGTAGTAACAGGCGACGGCAAAGTTATGGCTCTTGATGCGAAACTAAACTTTGATTCTAACGCACTGTACCGCCACAAGGACATTGTCGAGTACAGAGACCTTGACGAAGAAGATCCAAAAGAAATAGAAGCGTCTAAATATGACTTAAGCTACATATCATTAGGCGGAAATATTGGCTGTATGGTTAATGGTGCAGGCCTCGCTATGGCCACAATGGATATCATTAAACATTATAGCGGAGATCCAGCTAACTTCCTTGATGTTGGTGGCGGAGCTACTGCTGAAAAGGTAACTGAAGCCTTCAAAATCATCCTTTCTGATAAAAATGTAAAAGGTATCTTCGTTAACATCTTTGGCGGCATCATGAAATGTGATGTTATTGCTGAAGGTGTAGTTGAAGCTGCTAAACAGTTAGGCCTTGAAGTTCCTTTAGTTGTTCGTCTTGAAGGAACAAATGTGGACCTTGGAAAGAAAATTCTTAATGAGTCAGGTTTAAATATTACAGCTGCTGAGTCTATGGCAGACGGCGCGCAAAAAATAGTATCACTAGTAGGTTAATAGTCAGGAGGTAGCAAAATTGAGCGTATTTATTAATAAAGATACTAAAGTCATAGTACAGGGTATTACTGGTTCAACGGCTCTATTCCACACAAAGCAAATGCTTGAATACGGTACACAAATCGTTGCTGGTGTTACACCTGGTAAAGGCGGAACAGAAGTTGAGGGTGTTCCAGTATTCAACACATTAATAGAAGCAAAAAATCAAACCGGTGCAAATGCATCTGTCATTTATGTTCCAGCTCCATTCGCAGCTGACGCTATCCTGGAAGCAGTAGATGCAGAGCTTGATATCGTGATCTGTATTACAGAACATATCCCGGTTCTTGATATGGTAAAAGTAAAACGCTATATGGAAGGCAAGAAAACCCGTCTGGTTGGACCTAACTGCCCTGGAGTCATTACTCCTGGCGAATGTAAAATCGGAATTATGCCCGGATACATTCATACTAAAGGACACGTTGGTGTAGTTTCTCGTTCCGGAACTTTAACGTATGAAGCTGTTCATCAACTAACACAGGCTGGAATTGGCCAGACAACTGCTGTAGGAATCGGCGGAGACCCTGTCAATGGTACAGACTTTATTGATGTTTTAAAGGCATTTAACGAAGACCCTGAGACTTATGCAGTAATTATGATCGGTGAAATCGGCGGAACTGCAGAAGAAGAAGCGGCAGAGTGGGTAAAAGCGAACATGACAAAGCCAGTTGTAGGCTTCATCGGCGGAAGAACTGCACCTCCTGGGAAACGTATGGGACATGCCGGCGCTATTATCTCTGGCGGCAAGGGTACAGCAGACGAAAAGATCCGTGTGATGAATGAATGCGGAATTCAAGTTGCTGAAACACCATCCGTAATGGGAGAAACTCTTATTTCCGTTCTTAAAGAAAAAGGTCTATACGACCAATGTAAAACCCATTAATAAATAAGGGCCTTTACATAATTTTTATCGTCCCTCTTCTAATGGAGGGACGGTTTTCTACTATGGGTTATTCCTTTAAGCTTTGAAAGGTTACAGGAATCGGTCAGGTAAGTAATTTAAAAAGAAAAGGAGAGGAATTTATGGAAGAATTTAAGAAAAAATTAATACATCTTCATCACTGCAGAGGAATTGGCTGGAAATCTATGTATAAGATCCTGACATTCGATCCGGCACTTTCCCAGCTGTATGATGTTTCCTCCAATACCTGGAGACAGCTTCTTCACATCCCCGAAAAACAATTAAACGACTTTCTGCATGACCTCCATACCCTTAGCATCGAAAATTTCCTCCAGCAGTATCTTCTCAATAACGTTCAATGTATCACCATTTATGATTCTGTGTATCCTGTAAAGCTGAAAAACATCTATAATCCTCCATGGGTGCTTTATGTGAGAGGGGAAACGCAGCTGTTAAGTGCAGTCCCTATCCTCGCTGTGGTAGGGCCGAGAAGGCCTTCCACGTACGGAATAGATATAACAAGGAATCTCTTAATGCCGCTTGTAAAAAAGGGATATATCATTATCAGCGGATTGGCTTCTGGAATAGATGCAATTGCACATCAAACAGCTCTGAAATATTCGGGGAAAACAATCGGAGTTCTAGGAAGCGGTATTTTTCAGATATATCCTAAGGAAAATATTCCTATTGCTTTAGAAATGATGAGGAAAGGAACCGTTATGTCCGAATATCCTCCTTTTAAAAAAGCAGAGCCGTGGATGTTCCCAAATAGAAACAGAATAATCAGCGGAATGGCAGAAGGAGTGCTGATTACCGAGGCAAAAGAAAAAAGCGGTTCTTTAATTACTGCGTATAGTGCCTTAGAACAGGGCAGGGAGGTATTTGCTGTACCTGGGAATATTACAAGCGAGCTTTCGATTGGAACGAATAAACTAATCCAGGAAGGAGCTAAGCCCATCCTCAGCCATCTGGATATAGAGGAGGAAATCCTTCTTCCCCAGCAGAACAAAGGCGGGTAAAGACCCCTTAAGCTGACATAGAAAATAATTAAGAGAAGGATAATACTATTTCATGGAGAATAAGTGGGAAAGTGTTTAAAACAAAGCCTGGAAAATTCGAATCAGTTGAAAAAACCGTTAAAGTAGTATACATTTTGCAAAAGAAAGCATTAGATAAGTCTATAATTAATTTTTACAAGTGATATTTATTAGTCAGCAATGATATAAATGAAGAAACATGGAAGAGATACGGCCTGAAAGACATAAAAAACTCGCTGATCTTTATGAAAAAGGAACTGAAAATTAAGATATAAAAGAGAAACCGGATTGACAAATCTTTTTTTTATGATTAATAATAGTGAAGATTTATTATTCCCTCTTGAGGAGGATCAAGATGTCTGAATACCTGGTTATTGTGGAATCGCCGGCAAAGGCGAAGACCATTGAGAAATATTTAGGGAAAAAATATAAAGTGAAGGCTTCTATGGGACATGTTAGAGATTTGCCCAGGAGCCAAATGGGAGTAGATGTTGAAAACGAATTCAATCCCAAATATATAACGATAAGAGGAAAAGGCCCTGTTTTAAAAGAACTAAAGACTGCTGCTAAGAAAGCAAAGAAAATTTATCTCGCAGCTGACCCTGACAGGGAGGGTGAAGCTATTGCCTGGCATTTGGCTCATACGCTGGATGTTGACACTGCCTCTGATTGCAGAGTGGTGTTTAATGAAATTACGAAAGATGCCATTAAGGAATCGTTTAAGCATCCAAGGCCGATAAATATGAATCTCGTCGACGCCCAGCAGGCCCGTAGAATTCTTGACCGCCTGGTTGGCTATAACATCAGCCCTTTACTATGGAAAAAAGTGAAGAAAGGTCTAAGTGCCGGCAGAGTTCAATCTGTTGCAGTCAGGCTGATCATTGATAGAGAAAAAGAAATCAAAGCATTTATTCCAGAAGAATACTGGACCATCAAAACAGAGTTTGCAAAGGGAAAAGATCTTTTTGAAGCTTCCTTTTTCAGCCTGGATGGAGAAAAAGTAAAATTAAGCAACGAAGAACAAGTAAATGAAATTCTTGCCAAAATCAATGGGAATGAATTTAAAGTCACAAACGTAACAAAGAAGGAACGTAAAAGAAATCCTGCTGTACCGTTTACAACTTCTTCCCTTCAGCAGGAAGCTGCAAGAAAGCTTAATTTCAGGGCGAAAAAAACCATGATGCTGGCTCAGCAGCTATACGAAGGAATTGAAATCGGAAAAGAAGGAACAACAGGGTTAATTACGTATATGAGAACCGATTCAACCCGTATTTCCGATATTGCCAAAGAAGAAGCTCGCGAATACATTACAGGGCAATATGGCAAAGACTACACCGTACAGGAAGAGAGAAAAGAAAAAAAACAAACGAACGCGCAGGATGCCCATGAAGCGATCCGGCCAACGAGTGTTTTGCGGGATCCTGCTTTTATGAAAGAATATCTTTCCAGGGATCAGCTGAGATTATATAAATTAATCTGGGAACGGTTTGTAGCGAGCCAGATGGCGCCGGCCATTATGGATACGATGAGTGTAGATCTTGAAAATTCCGGGGTGCTGTTCAGGGCAAATGGCTCGAAAATTAAGTTTGCCGGCTTCATGAAGGTATATGTGGAAGGAACAGATGATACAGAAGAGGAAAAAGAAAAATTCCTTCCTGTATTAGAAGAAGGCGATAAAGCATTATCCAAGGATATTGATAAGAAACAGCATTTCACCCAGCCTCCTCCGCGCTACACAGAAGCAAGGCTTGTAAGGACTCTGGAGGAACTGGGGATAGGGCGTCCGTCGACCTTTGCCCCGACCCTGGACACCATCCAGAAACGCGGCTATGTAGCACTGGATAACAAACGGTTTATCCCTACAGAGCTTGGTGAAATTGTTCTGGAATTAATTCTTGAATTTTTCCCGGAAATATTGAATGTAGATTTTACTGCCAAAATGGAAAGAGATTTGGATGATATAGAGGACGGTAAAATTGCCTGGGTCCATGTAATTGATGACTTTTACAAAGATTTTGAGGGGAATCTCGAAAAAGCAGAAGCGGAAATGGAAAAGGTAGAAATTAAAGATGAACCTGCAGGCGAAGATTGTGAAAACTGTGGCAGCCCTATGGTATTTAAAATGGGCCGATACGGAAAATTCATGGCTTGTTCGAACTTCCCTGATTGCAGGAATACAAAAGCGATCGTGAAAGAAATTGGGGTAAAGTGCCCTAACTGCCACGAAGGAAATATTATTGAAAGAAAGAGCAAGAAAAAAAGAATATTTTATGGCTGTGACCGATATCCCGAATGCGAGTTCATCTCCTGGGATAAGCCGCTTCCAAGAAAATGTCCGAAATGCGATAACTTTTTAGTTGAGAAAAAACTAAAAAAAGGAAACCAGGTCCAATGTGTAGAGTGCGATTATAAAGAAGTGGCACAAAGCTAGCCAGGTGAGGAGGCTCCTCACCTGCTTTTTTCTGTTGCTTTATGTCACCCCAAAGGAGCCTGCATAAAAATGCCGCTTATGATTCCGGCAAATCATGAAACTTTTTTTAAATTAAAACGTAATGTACAATGCATATGGACAAGAATATCGTTTTAGTTTTATAATTTTATGTTCGGACTTGAACAAACAAGGGAAAGCATGAAATAAGCTGATAGTTGGTTTTACCTTTTGTATAAAAAGGATACGCTGAGTTTGAAGATAAATATTTATGCTTGTGATACATAACAAAGTGTGGAGGTTCGTAGAATGGAAAATATGGCTGTAAATGTAATAGGCGCAGGTCTCGCAGGGAGTGAAGCAGCGTGGCAGCTAGCCAAACGAGGAATAAAGGTTCATTTATATGAAATGCGCCCGGTAAAGCAGACTCCCGCGCATCATACGGATAAATTTGCTGAGCTTGTATGCAGTAATTCACTTAGGGCTAATACCCTTACCAACGCAGTAGGTGTATTAAAAGAGGAAATGCGTCATCTTGATTCAATTATCATAGCATCAGCGGATGCTTCCTCTGTACCCGCAGGCGGGGCGCTTGCAGTAGACAGGCACGAATTTGCCGGCAGGGTAACAGAAATGGTCAAAAATCATGAGAACGTAACCGTTCATCAGGAAGAGGTTACTGAGATTCCGGAAGGACCAACCATTATTGCGACTGGCCCGCTGACGAGCCCGGCTCTTGCTGAAAAGCTTAAAGCACTTACCGGAGAAGAGTATCTTTATTTTTATGATGCGGCCGCTCCGATTATCGAAAAAGACAGCATCGACATGGATAAGGTCTACTTGAAATCCCGTTATGACAAAGGAGAAGCAGCTTATCTGAACTGTCCAATGACTGAAGAGGAATTCAACCGTTTTTATGATGCGCTGGTGTCTGCCGAAACAGTGCCTCTGAAAGAATTTGAAAAAGAGATTTTCTTTGAAGGCTGTATGCCAATAGAGGTAATGGGTCAGAGAGGAAAGAAAACCATGTTATTCGGCCCGCTGAAGCCTGTTGGACTAGAAGATCCTAAAACGGGCAAGCGTCCCTTCGCTGTTGTTCAGCTGAGACAAGACGATGCTGCAGGAACTCTTTATAATATAGTAGGTTTCCAAACGCATTTAAAATGGGGTCCTCAAAAGGAAGTTATACAGCTCATTCCTGGACTTGAAAACGCCGAAATTGTCCGTTATGGCGTTATGCACCGCAATACCTTTATTAATTCTCCAAAGGTGCTTGAACCGACATATCAGCTGAGAGCCCGTCCTGACTTGTTTTTTGCAGGACAGATGACTGGTGTTGAAGGATATGTAGAATCAGCAGCATCTGGTTTAATCGCCGGCATAAATGCAGCAAGGCTGATTGCTGGAGAAGAGCCAGCAGTTTTTCCGGCTGAAACGGCTATGGGAAGCATGGCTCGCTATATCACAGCAGCCAATACGAAAAACTTCCAGCCGATGAATGCAAATTTTGGATTATTCCCAGACTTGGAGCAGAAAATTAAAGCCAAAAAAGACCGAAATGAAATGCATGCTAACAGAGCGTTAGAAACAATTCAGAAATTTGTGAAAAATTTGTAAAATCAATTGCCTGTCTTTAAAAACTATGATAATATTTAGTAGCTTTGCGAGGTGAACGTATGGAAAGCGTGAACAATGCGGTACATTCTTATATGGAATACCTACAAGTGGAAAAAAATTGTTCGCCATATACCATTGTTAATTACCGGAAGGACATAGAAGAGTTTCTTGAATTTATGAATGAGCAAAAGATTTCTGAGTTTGGCACAGTCGAATATTTTGATGCACGGTTATTTTTAACCAGCCTGCACGAAAGAAAACTTGCAAAAAAAACAATAGCCAGAAAAACTTCAAGTTTGCGGAGTTTATATAAATTTTTGATGAGAGAAAGCATGGTAAAGGACAATCCCTTTGCTTTAGTGTCACTCCCAAAGAGAGATCATAAACTTCCGCGCTTTTTATATGAAGAAGACATGGAGCCCTTGTTCAGTGTGTCTGATGACAGCACAACCCTTGGAATCAGAGATCAAGCATTGCTTGAGCTGTTATATGGAACAGGTATCAGGGTAAGTGAATGCTGTGAGCTTAAACTTAAGGATATTGATTTTACACTTGGAACAATGCTTGTGCATGGAAAAGGCAAAAAGGACCGGTATGTGCCATTTGGAGACTTTGCGAAAGAAGCTTTGCAAAAATACTTGTCTAAGTCAAGACAGCAATTGATAAAGAACAAAGCTGTGCATGATTTTATATTTGTAAATTCTAAAGGCGGTCCTTTGACTCCAAGGGGTGTCCGTTACATATTAGATCAAATGATAAAAAAGACGGCAAAAGATAAAAGTCTTCATCCGCATATGCTCAGGCATTCTTTTGCTACACATTTACTCAACAATGGAGCAGATTTGAGAACAGTCCAGGAGCTCTTAGGACACTCGGAAATTTCTTCTACACAGATTTATACGCATGTAACGAAGGAACAGCTCAAAAAGGTGTATCAATCCGCACACCCGAGAGCATAAAACTTCTTCTGGCTGATTCAGCTTCTAGATTAGGAGCTGTAATCCTTTTGAAGAAGGTTAGTCTGAAAGGAGAACAATATGGGTAATTTTCATGCTACTACAATATTCGCGGTTCATCATAAAGGGCAGTGTGCCATGTCAGGTGACGGGCAGGTCACATTCGGCAATGCTGTAGTAATGAAGCACACGGCAAGAAAAGTAAGGAAGATCTTTAATGGCAAGGTACTGGCAGGATTTGCAGGTTCTGTAGCTGATGCCTTTTCATTATTTGAAATGTTTGAAGGAAAGCTCGAAGAATATAATGGGAACCTTCAGAGGGCCGCTGTTGAGCTGGCCAAGCAATGGAGAAGCGATAAGGTGCTTCGTAAGCTGGAAGCCATGCTGATTGTTATGGACCAAAATGATTTGCTTCTTGTTTCAGGAACGGGAGAGGTAATCGAGCCGGATGATGGAATCCTTGCGATCGGTTCTGGCGGAAATTATGCGCTGTCAGCAGGAAGAGCCTTGAAAAGGTATTCCGGCGACCATTTGACAGCCAGAGAAATCGCAAAAGGTTCCCTTGAAATTGCTTCAGAAGTATGTGTTTATACAAATTCGAATATTATCGTTGAAGAGCTTTAATCAAAGGATATGTTAAAGATCATTAATGATTTTGGCACTATGTTGATTGGAACGGAAGGCGCGAGACTCCTGCGCAGAAAAGGGTCAAGGGAGACCCCGCAGGCGTAAACGTGAGAGGCGGCTCCCGGGCCGCCCGCGGAAAGCGAGTGCCCTTCGTTACAATCAACAGCGCAAGTTTAACAGAGCTTTAATCAAAAAAGGAGTGGGGATATGAAAAACACTAAGGAAAATATGACCCCAAGACAAATTGTAGAAAAGCTGGACCAATATATTGTCGGGCAGAATGATGCAAAAAGAGCTGTATCCATCGCCCTTCGCAATCGATATAGAAGAATGCTGCTTGGAGATAAGCTTAGGGATGAAGTCGTTCCTAAAAATATTTTAATGATTGGTCCTACGGGTGTCGGCAAGACAGAAATTGCACGCAGAATGGCTAAGCTTGTGGGGGCGCCGTTTGTTAAAGTAGAAGCTACTAAGTTTACGGAAGTAGGCTATGTAGGCCGCGATGTTGAGTCGATGGTCCGTGACCTGGTGGAAACATCAGTCCGTCTCGTAAAAGAAGACAGAATGCTGGCAGTAAAAGAAAGGGCAGAACGAAATGCAAATGCCCGGCTTATTGAATTGCTGGTACCTTCCGCAAAGAAAACGGCTAATTTTAAAAATCCTCTGGAAATGCTTTTTGGCGGAAATATGCAGGCTGACCAAGAAGATGAGTCAGACACAGAAGATTTTTCTATACATGAGAAGAGAAAAGCAGTAGAATATAAGCTTGCTGCCGGTGAATTAGAGCAGGAGATGGTTACGGTTGACGTAGAAGAACAACAGCCGTCCATGTTTGATATGCTTCAGGGATCCGGAATGGAACAAATGGGCATGAATATGCAAGATGCACTAGGAAGTCTGATGCCGAAAAAAAGAAAGAAAAGAAAACTTAGTGTCAGTGAAGCAAGGAAAGTACTCACAAGCGAAGAAGCAAACAAGCTTATTGACATGGATGATGTAACACAAGAAGCCGTATACCGGGCTGAACAAAACGGGATTATCTTCATTGATGAAATCGATAAAATAGCCAGTAAACAGTCTGGAGGATCATCAGCTGATGTTTCAAGAGAAGGGGTACAGCGTGATATCCTTCCGATAGTAGAAGGTTCAACGGTTATGACTAAATATGGTTCTGTAAAAACGGATCACGTCTTGTTCATTGCTGCAGGGGCCTTCCATATGTCTAAGCCTTCTGATTTAATCCCGGAGCTGCAGGGGCGCTTTCCAATCAGAGTCGAACTTAAGAAGCTCACAGTAGATGACTTCGTTCGCATCCTTCATGAACCGGATAATGCTCTGCTTAAGCAATATTCAGCATTATTGGAAACAGAAGGTATACAAATAGAATTTTCTGACGATGCTATTCGTAGAATCGCAGAAGTAGCTTTTGATGTGAACCAAAATACGGATAATATTGGAGCCCGCAGGCTTCATACTATTCTTGAAAAGCTTCTTGAGGACTTGTCTTTCGAAGCTCCTGATATAACAATGGAAAAAATAACGATTACCCCTCAATATGTTGAGGAAAAGCTGGGAACCATTTCACGTAATAAAGATTTAAGCCAGTTTATCTTGTAAAAGGGTTTAAGCAGTACGTTTGAATATGTATGTGAAGGGTAGTATTCAAAAGAATGTTTCAGAGCTTTCCTCTTGATACAGTAATATTCATTTAGTGGAAAAAGTAATAACAAAGTCAATCATATATTGAATGTGGTTGTAAGTAGGAGGAAATAAGAATGAATTTATTATCAAAAACAAGAACGATTAACAGCATGCTTCAAAGCTCGGCAGGAAAACCTGTGAATTTTAAGGAAATGGCTGAAAGCTTGAGTGAAGTAATCGAAGCTAACGTATTCGTTGTAAGCAGAAGAGGAAAGCTGTTAGGCTTTTCTATAAACCAGCAAATAGAAAATGAGCGTATGAAAAAAATGCTAGAAGACCGCCAGTTTCCTGAGGAATATATTAGAGGTTTATCCACCATTCAGGAAACATCTTCGAACATTGATATTGAAAGTGCGTATACAGCTTTCCCTGTGGAGAACAAAGAGTTATTCAAATCAGGGTTAACTACTATTGTGCCGATTATCGGAGGCGGAGAGCGTCTTGGAACGCTGATATTAGCCCGTTTAGAAGAAAAGTTTCACGATGATGACCTGATTTTGGCCGAATACGGTGCAACTGTAGTAGGAATGGAAATTCTGCGTGAAAAAGCAGAAGAAATTGAAGAAGAAGCAAGAAGCAAGGCTGTTGTTCAAATGGCCATCAGCTCCCTTTCTTATAGTGAGTTGGAAGCCATTGAGCATATCTTTGAGGAATTAAAGGGCAATGAAGGTCTTCTTGTAGCATCAAAAATTGCTGACCGTGTAGGCATTACAAGATCAGTTATCGTAAATGCATTAAGAAAGCTCGAAAGTGCCGGAGTTATCGAATCTCGTTCTCTTGGCATGAAAGGAACCTACATAAAGGTTTTAAATTCGAAATTTCTTGTTGAACTTGATAAACTGAAAAGCAGCTAATAGACTTCGATTAACAATGAATAAGCTTATAATAAAAAATCCTGACGCATTAAATGCGTCAGGATTTTTTTTGCAGGCTCCCTTGTGGAATGCTGTTATGTCTTTTGAAAAAAGTAAGAATATATAAAACCCATCATTCCATACGTTTTTCCCTCTAAACTTCTATGAATGGTTAAGAATCCCCTAGTATTATTCTGAATATCGTCGTAATGACAAAACCACTTTTCTATGTAACCGCCCATCCATTATTGCCCATCCAAAATCTAATATAGTATGAAGCATTCCCGATGCTCTTGATAATTTTCAGTCTTCTAGTTGTAAGAAACTGGGACTTTTGTAATAGAATTGACACAAATATGTAATCTGTTGTTAAAAATAGGACAAATAACACATAAATATTCCATTTTGCGACATAGACAGCCGGGTAGGATTTCATTAGAATAAGAAATGAGTTCTTGCGTTTACAAAATATGGCCTAATTCTACATAATTCTCCTTTTTTACCTAAATATACTCATTCAAAAGAGGTGTAATAGATGAAACTCTTTTCTAATTCGTTTACTAATTTAGAACGAGCCCTTGATTATTCATCATTAAAGCAAAAAGTAATTTCACAGAATATATCAAATGTTGACACTCCAAACTATAAATCCAAGGATGTTTCGTTTAAAGAGATGCTAGCTCATGAAAGCGGCACTGGACTAAAAGCCTACAGGACGAATCAAAGACATTTTGATTTTAACGGAAGTCCTAGTGCTAATGGAGTATATACGAGGAACAACATGCAGTATAACCATAATGGAAACAGCGTTGACATGGATAAGGAAATGAGTGATCTGGCAACAAACCAGATTTATTATAATGCTCTCACTGAAAGAATCAGCGGGAAATTCCAGACACTTCAATCTGTTATAAAAGGCGGGCGATAGATATGAGTATTTTCCATAGCATGAATACCACTTCTTCAGCCCTGACAGCTCAGAGATTAAGAATGGATGTTATCTCATCAAACATGGCTAATGTAGATTCGACAAGAGGAACTTATAATGCTGAAACAGGGAAATGGGATCCTTACAAAAGGAAGTCGGTCGTATTGCAGCCGAATGAAGGCAGCTTTTCGAACTTTCTGCAAACGGCTGTGTCCGGTCGGAATTCAGCTGGACAGGGTGTTAAGGTAACGAAAATCATAGAAGATGACACGACACCTAGTAAACTTGTATATGATCCAGAGCATCCTGATGCAGACCAGGATGGCTATGTACAAATGCCAAATGTAGACCCTTTAAGAGAGATGGTGGATTTAATGAGTGCAACCCGCTCATATGAAGCCAATGTTACTGTGTTAAATGCATCAAAAGGGATGCTTATGAAAGCTTTAGAAATCGGGAAATAGGCAGGTGTCAGATAAATGATTAATGGAATAAGCCTTGCGCCGCTTCAACATACAGCAAGGCCGGATGAAACAGCGGCTACGGCTCCTACACCATACGAAGCACAAAAGAATTTTGCGTCTGTTTTAAAGGAATCTATTGAAAAAGTAAATGAAACACAATCGATTTCAGATGAATATACGTCAAAGCTTGTCAGGGGAGAAAACGTGGATCTTCACCAGGTAATGATTGCTTCTCAGAAAGCAAGCATAACTTTGCAGACTGCCATGGAAATAAGAAATAAAGTGATAGAAACCTATCAGGAAATGATGAGAATGCAAGTATAAAGGACTCCGAATAAATGCTCGAAGAACTGGATTCAAAATAGAGAGATAAATAGTGAAGAGACTAACAGATTAACCGGGGGATCAGGATGAACGAATTTATAGCCAATCTAAAAAATAGAATTACAGGGTTTTGGAGCAGCAGAACAAAAAAACAAAAAACGGTTCTGATCAGCTCCGTAATTCTTGTGCTGGTGCTGATTGCTGCGGCAGCCCTTTTTTCTACTAGAAAAAATATGGTCCCTCTATACAGCAATCTCGCTCCCTCAGAAACAGGAACCATTAAACAAAACCTGGATGGAAGGGGCATTCCTTCAGAAATAGCGGATGGTGGAAAAACCATACTGGTGCCTGAAGAAAATGTCGACTCCTTAAAAGTGGAACTGGCTGCAGAAGGGATTCCTGAATCCGGCAGTATAGATTATTCCTTTTTCAGCAAGAATGCTGGATTCGGAATGACCGATAATGAGTTTCAGGTAGTTAAACTGGATTCCATGCAGACAGAGCTCACGAACCTGATTAAAGGCATTGATGGGGTTGAAGATGCAAAAGTAATGCTGAGCCTTCCCGAAAAAGGGATCTTTGTGAGTGATACAAATGAAGAGGCGTCGGCCTCTATCGTTTTAAAAACAAAGCCCGGCTATCAGTTCCAGGATGGCCAGATTAAATCGCTGTATCATCTGGTTTCCAAGAGTGTTCCGAACCTTCCTACAGATAATATCGTCATCATGAATCAAAATTTTGAGTATTTTGATTTAAAAAATGAAAATAATTTCCAGAATGGGACGATATTCACTGCTCAGCATGAAATGAAAAAAGAAGTTGAACGCGATATTCAAAGGCAGGTCCAGAACATGCTGGGTACCTTAATGGGCAGAGACAAGGTTGTCGTTTCTGTAACAGCCGATATAGACTTTACCCAAGAAAATAGAGAAGAAAACCTGGTTGAGCCAGTTGATAAAGAAAATATGAAAGGGATCGCTCTAAGCGCCCAAAAAATCACCGAAACGTTCACAGGCACTGGTAATCCGGCTGGGGGCACACCTGAGGGAGAAGATCCATCAGACTCCCTTGGAACTCAGTACCTGGAAGGCTCTAATGGGAACGGCGACTATGAAAAAATAGAAGATACCATAAATTATGAAGTTAACAAAATCAAAAAAGAAATTGTGGAAAGTCCATACAAAGTAAGAGATCTAGGTATACAGGTTATGGTAGAACCACCGAAAAAGAATGACCGCAACTCTCTTCCACAAGAGCGGATCGATGACATTACTAAAGTACTGGGCACCATTGTCCGGACCTCCATCGATAAAGATTATTTACCTGAAACAGTAACAGAAGAGGATATTGATAATAAAATTGCTGTTTCTGTCCAGCCGTTTAATGGAAAAATGGAATTTGATTCTGAGACAAATCCGGCCATTCCATTATGGGCCTATATAACAGGCGGAGTGTTACTGCTTGCATTGGCTGCTGCAATTATCTTGTTCCTCCGTTCAAGAAGGAAAGATGAGGAAGAAGAGTATGTGGTCGAGGAACAGATTGAATTTAATATCCCGGATGTAACGGAAGAAACGGAAACAGAAGCCACAGCCCGGAGAAAACAGCTCGAAAAACTCGCAAAAGAAAAACCAGACGAATTTGCAAAACTGCTTCGCAGCTGGATTACAGAAGAATAGGAGGAGAAGATGTTGTCATTAAAAGAAAGAAAAGGCGAATTAACGGGAAAACAAAAGGCAGCTATCTTGCTCATCTCGCTTGGTCCTGATGTGTCTGCTTCGGTTTATAAACACTTATCTGAAGAAGAAATTGAAAGACTTACTTTAGAAATATCAGGTGTCAGAAAAGTAGATTCTAAGAATAAAGAGGAAATACTAGAAGAGTTTCATCAAATTGCAATTGCCCAGGATTATATAAGCCAGGGCGGAATTGGCTATGCAAAGCAGGTTCTGGAAAAAGCATTAGGTACAGATCAGGCTTCCGCCATTATTAATAGACTGACATCTTCTCTTCAGGTAAGACCTTTTGATTTTGCCAGAAAAGCAGATCCGGGCCAGATCCTTAATTTCATTCAAAACGAGCATCCGCAAACCATTGCTTTAATTCTTTCTTACCTAGATCCGGCGCAGGCGGGACAGATTCTTTCTGAGCTTCCGCAGGAAGTACAGGCAGATATCGCAAGAAGGATTGCCTTAATGGACAGCACATCCCCGGAAATCATTAATGAAGTAGAGCAGATTCTGGAAAGAAAGCTATCGGCAACCGTTACCCAGGATTATACCCAGACTGGCGGGGTAGAAGCGGTGGTTGAAGTATTAAATGGGGTAGACAGGTCAACGGAAAGAACGATTCTAGATGCCCTGGAAATTCAAGATCCAGAGCTTGCTGAAGAAATCAAGAAGCGAATGTTTGTCTTTGAGGATATTGTTACTCTGGACAGCAGGGCGATTCAAAGAGTCATCAGAGATGCTGAAAATGATGATCTCATGCTATCACTTAAAGTGTCCAGCGAAGAAGTAAAGGATATTGTATTCAAAAACATGTCTAAACGGATGGTTGATACATTTAAAGAAGAGATGGAATATATGGGTCCAGTCCGCCTTCGTGATGTGGAAGAAGCACAGTCGAGAATTGTCGCTGTAATCCGCCGCCTGGAAGAATCCGGGGAGATTGTGATTGCCAGGGGCGGAGGAGATGACATTATTGTCTAGAATTATCAAATCCAGTAATTCGGTTAAGGAAAAAGAAAATAAACTGATCCGTATTAAAAGCTTTGATATTTCACAAGATTCCTTCACTGTTCACCCTGAGCCTTCTGCAGCCAATGAGCAGGAGTCGTATATTGAAGAGGCCAAAAACCAGGCAGATGAAATTATTTCCTTGGCGCATGCAAGGGCAGATCAAATGTTCAATGAGATCATGAACCAGAAACAGCAATGGGAAAACGAAGAACTGCCTTTACTGACCGAACGTGCTTCCCAGGAAGGATTCAGCCAGGGATACGAAGCTGGAAGAGAGCAGGGCTATTCGGAAATGGCTGCAAGCATCGCATCAGCCAGAAATGTGATTGAAAGTGCCAGAATCGATTATAAAGAGCGCATCGAATCATCTGAGAAAACGATTCTAGACTTAAGCATTCGAGTTGCAGAAAAAATAATAGGGAAAAAATTAGCTGATTCAGAGGAATATTTTTTGTCCTTAGTCAAACGGGCAATAAAGGAAGCGAGGGAATACAAAGAAGTCCAGCTTCATATCCATCCCTCCCATTATGGCTTTATTCTGTCGGAAAAAGAAAAGCTGACTGCTCTTTTCCCAAAAAATACAGAACTATATATCTATCCGGATGAAGAACTGGAAGAAACAAGCTGCATTATTGAATCTTCCAATGGAAGAATAGATGCCAGTGTCGACAGCCAGCTGTATGAAATTAAAGAAAAGCTGCTAGGGCTGCTAGAAGGGGAATAAATGTGAAAGCTCAAAACTTGCTGCCTTTCATAGATGAACTTAATACTTTTAAACTTTATGGACGTGTTAAGAGAATAGTCGGTATTATGATTGAATCGCAGGGACCTGAAAGTTCTGTCGGAGACGTATGTTACATCCATGCCGGCCACAAAGGGACTAAAAGGCTGATCCGCGCAGAAGTGGTGGGGTTTAAAGATGAAAATGTTATCTTAATGCCTTATACAGCCGTAAGCGATATATCTCCTGGAAGCCTGGTGGAAACGACAGCACAGCCTCTCGAAATCAGAGTGGGCGCTGAACTGATCGGAAAGGTGGTCGATTCCCTTGGCCATCCACTAGACGGCTCACCCCTGCCTAAGGGTCTGTCGGCTGTGCCGACTGAGCAGGATCCTCCAAATCCGATGGAGAGACCCCCTATTACTGAAAGTATAGATGTTGGAGTTAGGATGATAGATTCATTGCTTACAGTCGGAAATGGGCAGAGAGTCGGGATTTTTGCCGGCAGCGGGGTAGGGAAAAGTACACTGCTTGGAATGATTGCCAGAAATACGAAAGCAGACTTAAATGTAATTGGGCTAATTGGTGAGCGTGGAAGAGAAGTCCGGGAATTTATTGAACGAGACTTAGGTCCTGAAGGTCTAGCGAGATCTATTGTTGTAGTTGCAACGTCAGACCAGCCAGCTTTGATGCGCATAAAAGGCGCATTCACTGCAACGGCTATCGCAGAGTATTTCCGCGACAAAGGGCTGAATGTGATGCTCATGATGGATTCGGTTACAAGGGTGGCCATGGCGCAGCGTGAAATAGGACTTGCTGTGGGCGAGCCTCCCACAACAAAAGGATATACACCTTCCGTATTTGGGATTCTTCCCCGCCTTCTCGAAAGGACCGGTACGAATATTCATGGGTCTATAACAGCATTTTACACGGTGCTGGTAGATGGGGACGACATGAATGAACCAATTGCCGACACAGTAAGAGGTATTTTGGACGGGCATTTTGTGTTAGACAGAGATTTAGCTAATAAAGGGCAATATCCGGCAATTAACATTTTAAAAAGTATCAGCAGAATCATGAATCATATTGCAGACGATAGTCATGTGAAAAATGCCGAGAGGCTTAGGGATTTGCTTTCAACTTATATCGATTCTGAAGATCTCATAAATATCGGAGCGTATAAAAGAGGGTCTTCTAAAGAAATCGACGAGGCAATTAGAAAATACCCTGAGATTATCTCCTTTCTTAAGCAGAGTACAAAAGAAAAAGTGTCTAAGGAACAAAGCGTATTTAGCTTAATGGAATTAATGGAAAGCGGTGAGTAATGCGCATGCAGTATCAATATAAGTTTGAAAAGATTCTTTCTATTAAGGAAAAAGAAAAAAACGATGCCTTTTCTAAGTACAGTGAAGCCTTAAAGCAGTTTGAAGAGGCAGCAGAAAAATTGTACAAGCTTTTAAAGAAAAAGGAAGATCTGCATGTGTTCCAGCAGGAGAAACTGCAAGCCGGCTTGTCTGTCCAGGATATCCGGCATCACCAGCAATTCATGGAAAACCTGGAGAATATCATCAGCCATAACCAGAAGGCGGTAATAGACGCTAGACACAGGATGAACTTGTTTCAGGAAAAGCTTATGGAAACAAATGTTGAAGTCAGAAAGTATGAAAAGATTAGAGAAAAAGATTTGAAAAAATTTATAGATCATAACAAGTTTCTAGAGAACAGCCAGATGGATGAAATTTCAATTCAGCAGTACTTAGCAGGGGCCAGCAGGTGATATTTATGGATAAAAATTTAGAGCTTGAAGAAAAAAAACAAAGCAGGCTTCAATGGCTTCTCTTTGTTATTTTAATCCCACTTATGGCAGCAGCCATCTTTTCGATCGTCATATTAAAGGTTGCCGGTGTGAATGTTGGGAACGCGGCAAAGGCAATCGGTCAGAAAATACCTGGTGTATCTAAGGTTTTCGAAGAAGAGAAGAAACCTTCAATCGAACTGTATCAAAAGAAAATCAGCGGTCTTGAAGAATCTTTAAAACAGGAGAAAACAAAGATTACGCAGCTGGAAAATATTATCGACAGCCGAGATAAAGAGCTTAATAACAAAGAAATTGACCAACAAAGGCTTCAGCAGGAAGTGGAAGAATTAACAAAAGTTCAAGAAGAAAACAAACGGGCTTTCAAGGATATTATCCAGACCTATCAAACAATGTCGCCCGGAAAGGCAGCTCCCATACTTTCCGAACTAAGTGAGGAAGAATCAGTCAAAATATTATCAAATATAAGCAGTGAAGCACTGGCAGCCATTCTTGAAAAAATGGAGCCAGCTGCAGCTGCCAGATTGACTCAGAAACTGACGGTGAATGTGAAAAAGCAGGAAACCAGTTCAGAATAAAACAGAATTTTGAAAGGAGGTGAAAAGATGTATACAGCCATCGCAGCTGCAAGATTATCCGTGAGTAATGGTAATAGTATGGTGAAGGACTCATCAGGCGCGATTCCATTAAGCAGCCAGGTTTTTGGTTCCGTTTTTGCCAGCATCAATCAGCCGGCACCAGCAGCGCCGGCCATACAGCCGCCTGACGAAAAGCAGACCGCGTTGGTACAGGAGCTATTAAGTCTTTTGAAGATGGATCATATGACAGAAACGGAAGGCGGACTTGAATTCGCAAAAGCTCTAGTAATGGGGGAAGCGGATGTAACCCGCCATCCTCTCCTCACACAGCTTGCCCAGAGCGGTTCTCTTAAAGAGTCGATAAATAAGCTGTTAAAAGAGCTGGGAGTTGAACAGTCAGAGGAAGAGAGTGCTGAAAAGGATAAAACAGATCTTGCTGAAATAGTTTCTCTTATTCTTCCAGTTTCGCAAATGGAATGGAAAGATCTTGGTAAAGTGAACTTTGATTCGATGTCAGATGTTATAAAATATGCCAAATTGATGGTGTTAAGTGCAGATTTTACAGATATGGCGAGGGAAGAAGAAGGTCTAATTAAAAAGCTTAATGAGCTCTTAAAGTCTGTGGCCAGCACACTGGAAAGCGAGGCTGTACTTCTATCAGAAAAAACTTCGGGGAACCAGCCAGCCAGCCCAATAAAAAGTGTACCTAACATGCTCCAAGAAGTGTATACCCGAATGAATCAGGGTGCAAACCTGGAAAACCAAAAAAATGTATCTATTTCCGGCAGTGAATTACCTCCGCCTGCATCAGCCTTTCATATGCCTGTTTCAAAGGTCGAGCTTTTCGTATTAAATCTTGAAAAATCAGGCCAGCCCGTAAATCAGGAACAGTTTATTAAGCAATTCGAAAATATGCTGGCTAAGGCCAATTTTACAAGCTTGAATGGAACACAAAAGTTATTTATCCGGCTTAATCCAGAGCATCTTGGTTCACTAAGAATCGAAATTATTCAAAGAGACTCTTTGGTTACAGCAAGAATTATTGCATCGACAAGCCAGGCCAAAGAAGCACTAGAAAGCCATATACAGAACCTCAAGCACGCTTTTTCGGCGCAGAACATTGGGGTTGAAAAGCTGGAAATTTCTCAGGCAATGAGCCAATTTACAGGAGAACGGTTTTTGCAAAAAGAACACCAGCATCATGATCAGCAGCAGCCATTCGAACAGGACATACAAGATGAGGAAATATCCGAAGGATCCGGTGATTTTAATAAGTCCTTTGAAGAGGCCTTAGTAAATATGGAAGTTTAGGTGATAAACGTGGATAAGATACAATCTTCGCTGCTTTTAAGCAATTATCAGCAGCAAAAGAAACAGACCAATGGCGATAATTTAGGAAAAGACGACTTTCTAAAAATCCTAATGACTCAGCTGCAAAATCAGGATCCAATGAAGCCGCTTGAGGATAAAGACTTTATAGCTCAAATGGCCACGTTTTCGACTCTGGAGCAAATAACAAACATGGGTAAGTCCATTGATAAGTTTGTTTCAATGCAGCAGCAGAGCCAATTAGTTGCTTACAATCAATTCGTCGGCAAAGAGGTATCCTGGCATAAAATTACAGAATCCACTGATGTAAACACTCCTCCCCAAGTAGAACAGGGAAAAGGAATGATCAGTTCAGTCCAATTTAAAGAAGATACGGTTCAATTTACACTAGAAGACGGAACAAAGTTGGAGCCGGGTAATATTTCAGAAGTTAACCACTCCTCGTCTCCGGGCGGAAATAATTTGATGCAGGCAAGTGAACTGATTGGTAAAACCGTTACTTGGCTCAATGATCAAAAGCAGGAAAATAAAGCCGTGGTGAAATCAGTCGGGTTAAAGGACGGCAAGACCTCAATAGAAATGAATGATGCATCTCTATCCAAAATAAGTATTGAGCAAATGATCAAGATTTCAGGCTGATAAAAGGAGTAGCTCTTATGGAAAAGGTAAACATCAGGCCCATTTCCAACGCTCCGCTGCCAGTTTATAAAAAACAGGGAGCATTCCAGCAGCAGACACTAAAAACAAGCTTTGCCCAGCAGCTGCAAAATGCCGCCCTCCCTGAGCCGTCAAAGCTTATGGTCAGCAAACATGCGAAAGCCCGGCTCGAACAGAGAAATATTCAAATCGACCAGGCAAGCTGGAATAAACTTGAGGAAAAAGTGCTGGAAGCAAAAAAAATGGGCGTACAGGACTCTTTAGTCCTCATGAAAAACGCAGCTTTAATTGTCAGTGCTAAAAATAATACGGTCATAACAGCCATGGATCGAACAGAAGCCGGTGCACAGATATTTACAAATATAAATGGAACCATTGTTATGGAATAGGCTGGACCTTTTAAGGAAAGCCAGGCTGTGGACTGATAGAAGCAGCCATCATGAAAGGGGAAAAAAACATGCTTAGATCAATGTACTCAGGAATAAGCGGTATGAAAAACTTTCAAAATAAATTAGACGTTATCGGAAATAACATCGCGAATGTTAATACCTTTGGTTTTAAAAAGGGAAGGGTAGTGTTTAAAGATATGGTTAATCAATCCATATCCGGAGCTAGTGGGGCAACCGCAGCCAGAGGCGGAATAAATCCTAAGCAGGTTGGGCTTGGGTCGCAGGTTTCTGCAATAGACACCATCCAAACTCAGGGTTCACTGCAAAATACAGGGAGAATGCTGGATTTATCTCTTTCTGGCGATGGATACTTTGTTTTGGCCAACGGGACAGATATTAGTTACACGAGGGCAGGAAATTTTTATTTAGACCAAAATGGAGATTTAGTGAATAGTGATGGTTTATTTGTGACAGGACTGGTGGGCGGAGCTTCTGGACAGCAAATTAACATACCAACCAATGCTAAAGATATGGCAATCAGCCAGGACGGAACGGTAACATATATAGATAATGCCGGAGCATTGCAAACCGCAGGGCAAATTCAGTTAGCTAAATTCCCTAATTCCGGAGGATTAACTAAATCAGGTAACAATCTATTTAAACCAACGAATAATTCAGGTACACCAGTTATATCTGTATCAGGACAAAACGGGCTTGGCGATATCCAATCAGGACTTCTAGAAATGTCCAACGTCGACCTTTCCGAGGAATTTACAGAAATGATAACAGCCCAGCGCGGCTTCCAAGCGAACACCAGAATTATTACAACATCAGACGAAATTCTCCAAGAACTTGTGAATTTAAAACGATAGATTTGGAGGGAGAGAGCTGGGGATGATAGGTTTTCAGCTCTCCACAACAAATGATTAATGTGACGAAGTTAAACGGTAAAAGCTTTCATATAAATGCTATCTATATTGAAACGGTAGAATCCCATCCTGATACAATTATAACTTTAACGAATGGGAAAAAATTCATTGTTGCCGAAACAGAAGAAGAAATCATTCAATCCATGATCCAATTCTATCGGGCTATCAATATTCTAGGACTGAATAATGATAAAGGGGGTGCCTTAGATGAAGAATAAACTTGTGACCATCATGCTGATTTTATTATTGTCGATTACTCTTGTCGGAGGTATAGCACTCGTTGTTGTTATGAAGTTCACCGGAGAAGAAAAAGCTCATGCTGAACCTAATATTGATGAAATTATAGAATCTTCTGTCGATGTTCCAGAAATTACAACCAACTTAGCCAGCGGTGATTTTATCCGCATTTCCTTTACGGTTCAAACAGACAGCAAGGAAGCAAAAGAAGAACTGGAAAAACGCAATTTTCAGGTTAAAAATATTATTGTTACTGAACTTTCCGACATGAAGTCTCAAGACCTGAAAGGGAAGACAGGAAAAGCAAAGATTGAAGAAGTATTAAAAGCGAAAATGAACAGCATTATGCAGGACGGTAAGATAGTTAAAGTTTATATAACCTCCTCTATTCTTCAGTAGAAATTAAATAACATACTAGTTTAGGAGGTGGGAGACATGTCTGGCGAAGTTTTGTCGCAGAGTGAAATAGATGCTCTTTTATCCGCTATTTCCACGGGTGAAATGGATGCAGATGAATTAAAGAAGGAAGAGACCGAGCGTAAAGTGCGGGTTTATGATTTTAAAAGGGCACTCCGGTTTTCAAAAGATCAGATTAGAAGCTTGACCAGAATACATGAAAATTTCGCTCGAGGCTTAACCACCTATTTTTCTGCACAGTTAAGAACATATGTACAAATTAACGTGGCGTCTGCAGACCAGATTCCATATGAAGAATTTATTCGATCGATTCCAAAAATGACTATATTGAACGTATTTGAAGTTCCCCCTTTGGACGGGCGTATTCTTATGGAAGTGAATCCGAATATCGCTTATGCGATGCTGGACAGGGTCCTTGGGGGCAGAGGCGTCAGTGTAAATAAGGTGGAAAGCCTTACGGAGATTGAAACGAAAATCATGTCCAATATGTTCGAAAGAGCTTTTGAGCATCTGCAGGAAGCCTGGGCATCGATTGCTGAGATTGATCCGATTTTTACTGATTTTGAAGTGAATCCCCAGTTTCTGCAAATGGTTTCACCAAATGAAACAGTTGTCGTAATTTCGTTAAATACGCATATAGGCGAAACAAGCGGAATGATAAATATTTGTATCCCGCATGTAGTGCTTGAACCAATCATCCCTAAGCTATCCGTCCATTACTGGATGCAGACAGCCAAAAAAGAACGTCTTCCACAAGAAATTGAAGTTCTTGAAAAAAGAATCAAAATGGCGGAGCTGCCTGTCATTGCAGAGCTGGGCAGCACTGATATATCCATTCAGGATTTTTTAACACTGGATGTGGGCGATGTAATAGAACTGAATCAGGTTATTGATGCCGGGTTAATTGTTAAAGTGGGCGATGTTCCAAAATTTATGGGACAGCCAGGAAAAGCAAATAAAAAACTGGCCGTTCAAATTCTTGAGAAAATAGAGGGGGGAGACGAAGATGGTAAGTGATGAAATGCTCTCGCAGGATGAAATAGACGCATTGCTAAGAGGGGACGATTTTGATAGTGATGCTAAAGAACAGGATTTAGATGAATATTTTACTACCATGGAAAGAGATGCTCTCGGAGAAATAGGCAATATCTCTTTCGGCAGCTCCGCTACGGCACTTTCTACATTATTAAATCAAAAAGTCGATATTACAACTCCAAGTGTAGATGTTATTTCTGCTGCAAAGCTTGAAGAGGAATTTCCTCAGCCTTATGTCGGCATACAGGTGAAATATACAGTTGGTTTCACCGGTACAAATCTCTTTGTTATTAAACAAAGTGATGCAGCGATCATTGCAGATTTAATGCTTGGCGGAGACGGAAAAAATCCATCGGAAATGCTGGGAGAAATACAACTAAGTGCTGTTCAGGAAGCCATGAACCAGATGATGGGGTCAGCGGCCACTTCAATGTCTACTATTTTTAATAAGAAAGTAGATATTTCGCCGCCGAGCATCGATTTATTGAATATAAAAGATGGGTCAGGAGCAGATTCCATACCCGGAGAAGAATTGCTGGCCCGAATTTCTTTTAGATTAAAAGTAGGCACTCTAATAGATTCAAATATTATGCAGCTGCTGCCGCATACTTTTGCAAAAAGCCTGGTAAATGATCTATTGAACCCTCCAGCTCCTGAACCGCCGCCTTCAACGTTTGACAGCGTGCAGAACCATGGAGGAGGCCAGCAGCTTGTTTCTCATCAAAATGCTGTTGAATACCAGGAACCACAGCGACCTGAGCCGCAGTACATACAGCAAAATCATGTACAGCAGCCGATGACGCAGCCAAAAGGGTCGCAGCATTTTGGAACGGGGGCCCTGCAGCCTCAAGCGGAAGTAAATGTACAGCCGGCAAGTTTTTCAAGCTTTAACCCGCATCCGGTCCAGGAGCAAGAATCCAGCAATTTAGATATTCTTCTGGATATACCTCTTCAGGTAACAGTGGAGCTTGGACGGACAAAGCGTTCAGTGAAAGAACTGCTGGAGCTTTCTTCTGGTTCAATTATTGAACTTGATAAACTGGCCGGAGAACCTGTTGATGTTTTTGTTAACAACAGGCTGATTGCTAAGGGAGAAGTTGTCGTGATCGACGAGAATTTTGGAGTAAGAGTCACAGACATTATCAGTCAAACAGATAGAATCAAAAAATTACGATAATATTCGGGGGGAAACAAAATGGCACACAGAATTTTAATAGTAGATGATGCAGCGTTCATGCGAATGATGATTAAAGATATTTTATCCAAGAATGGATATGACGTAGTAGCAGAAGCAGCTGATGGGCAGCAGGCTGTCGAAAAATATCAAGAACACCAGCCGGATTTAGTTACTATGGATATCACAATGCCAGAGATGGATGGAATTGCGGCTTTAAAAGAAATTAAAAAAATTAATCCGGCTGCGAAAATTATTATGTGCTCTGCAATGGGGCAGCAAGCTATGGTAATTGATGCAATTCAAGCAGGCGCGAAAGATTTCATAGTGAAGCCATTCCAGGCGGACCGGGTTTTAGAAGCAATCAGTAAAACATTAAGCTAAGCATTTTACGTAAGAGGGTGTTTGATCGTGGGTTTTAAAAAAGTCATAGGGATCTTACTTCTGCTATCGCTTGCTTTCTATGGCACCGGTATTCATGTGAATGCCAAGCAGGTGGATAAGAGTGTAAAAGACTGGTATGAACACCCTGACAAATCGAAAGAAACCGGTGAAAAAAGCAATACACCGGACAGTTCCGGCGGAGCTGAAGGTGCACAATTTTCCGCCGGAGACTTCTTTCGTATGATTTTTGCAACTATTTTCGTAGTTGCTCTTCTTTATTTTATGCTTCGATTCATGAACAAAAAGAATAGAAGCTTTCAAAAAGCAAACTTCGTTGAGAATCTCGGAGGAACCTCACTTGGAGGGAACCGGTCAATCCAGCTTGTAAAGGTTGGGGAACGGGTGCTTGTAGTAGGTGTAGGGGACAATATTCAGCTGTTAAAAGAAATAGCTGAAGAAGAGGAGTATAAAGACCTTCTTCAAGAACATAACAGCAAATTGGATGGTATGCTGCAGCCATCCGATCTGATTTCAAAATGGATGCAGCGCAGCAAAGATCAAGACTCAGAAAACCGCTTTACCGGCCAGTTAAAGAAGCAGCTGGAAGAACTGTCGAAATCCAGGAAAAAAATGATTGAAAATCTGGATCAAAAAAGGGGGCCGGAAGATGAATGAATTTATGGACTTTTTCAGCGGTTCAGACCCTGAAAATGTTTCTTCTTCTGTGAAACTCTTACTGCTTATGACCGTTCTTTCACTTGCACCAAGTATTTTAATCCTTATGACCTGTTTCACGAGAATTATTATTGTTTTAAGCTTTGTCAGGACATCCCTGGCAACTCAGCAAATGCCTCCAAATCAGGTGTTGATAGGTTTAGCCTTGTTTATGTCTTTTTTCATCATGGCTCCTACCTTTCAGGAAGTGAATGAAAAAGCGCTGACACCTTTATTCGAAGAAAAAATCGAGCTGGATGAAGCCTATGAACGTGCTTCAGTGCCGTTTAAGGAATTTATGAGCGAACATACCAGACAAAAAGACCTGGAGCTTTTTTTAACGTATGCAAAAATAGACAGGCCGAAAAAGATTGAGGATATTCCGATTACAGCCCTCGTCCCGGCTTTTGCCATCAGTGAAATAAAGACGGCTTTTCAAATCGGCTTTATGATTTTTATACCGTTTTTAGTCATCGATATGATTGTCGCAAGTGTCCTCATGTCAATGGGGATGATGATGCTGCCGCCTGTCATGATCTCGCTTCCTTTTAAAATATTGCTTTTTGTGCTGGTTGACGGCTGGTATTTAGTCGTGAAATCTTTACTTCAGAGCTTTTAAGCAGGTGATATAGGATGAATTCAGAATTTGTCATTTCAATAGCAGAAAAAGGAATAATGACAGTTTTACTAATAAGCGGCCCTCTGCTGGCTCTGGCTCTAGTAGTAGGATTAATCATCAGCATCTTTCAGGCTGCTACACAGATTCAGGAGCAGACTCTTGCTTTTGTTCCGAAAATTGTAGCAGTTTTGATAGGCCTTGTTTTTTTTGGACCTTGGATGCTAAGCCATATGCTGTCTTATACAACAGAGATTTTTTCAAATTTAACAAGGTATATAGGGTAATAAAATGGAAGAATTGGTTCCGAAATTCGCAGTATTCTTATTGGTGCTGGTTAGGATTACGTCATTCTTTGTCGTAAGTCCCATATTTGCCTATAGGACGATACCTGCGATGCATAAAATAGGCTTAAGCTTTTTTCTGGCCTGGATCATGTATTACACGATCAAAGCCCCTCCGATTGAGATTGACGCTGCCTACTTTTTGTTAATCATAAAAGAGGCGATGGTGGGCCTGGCGCTCGGGTTTATTGCTTATATGATCATGTCCGCTGTACAAATGGCCGGGGGGTTTATCGACTTCCAAATGGGGTTTGCCATTGCGAATGTGATAGATCCCCAGACTGGCGCTCAGGGTCCGTTAATGGGCCAGTATATGTACACTATTACACTCTTATTTTTATTAGCAACAAATGGTCATCATCTGCTGCTTGATGGAATTTTCTACAGCTATGAGACCGTTCCTATTAACAAAATGTTTATCCCGTTTGGGGATCAAAACTTGATAAGTTATATGGCTAGAGCCTTTAACCAGACATTTCTCGTTGCCTTTCAAATGTCGATACCTCTTGTAGGAAGTTTGTTCCTGGTCGACGTGGCATTAGGGATTGTAGCAAGGACTGTACCCCAGCTTAATATATTCGTGGTCGGGGTGCCTGTAAAAATCATTGTCAGCTTTATCATCCTTATTGCCGTGTTTGGGGCCATGATGATGTCTGTGCGCAGCTTGTTCGAGTATGCATTGATAACAATGCGGGGGTTTATGCACTTGATCGGAGGAACATAATGAAACTGCTTCATCTGGACCTGCAATATTTTTCGGGAGAAAAAACAGAAAAAGCCACTCCTAAAAAACGAGAAGATGCAAGAAAAAAAGGACAGACAGCCAAAAGCCAGGACTTGAATACAGCTATTGTCCTTTTGGCGGTATTTTTTCTCTTGATGGTTACGGGTCCGTCCATGCTGCGGAAAATGATGTTTCTATTTACAGAATATCTTAAGGATTTCAGCTCTATAAACCTAAAGCCTGAGAATATCCAGCCGCTGTTTGTCGGAGTAATCAAGGAACTTACACTGCTGCTTGCCCCGGTATTAGGCGTAGCTCTCCTAGCAGGAGCTGCAGCCAATTATTTTCAGGTAGGAGTTATGTTTTCAACAGAAGCTATACAATTCAAGCTTGAAAAATTAAATCCGATCAGCGGGTTCAAACGGATTGTTTCACTGAGGGCTATTGTAGAACTTTTAAAATCAATCCTGAAAATTGCGATTGTCGGACTTGTCACTTTCCTGGTGATCTGGAATAAGCTTCCGGAAATTATGCTGTTATCTCAAAAATCCGCTGGCGATGCACTCTCATCCCTGGCGAAGATCACTATTAGTGTCGGGTTGTTTGCATCCGGTGCCTTATTATTTTTGTCGCTTTTGGACTATCTTTACCAGAAATTTGATTTTGAAAAAAGTATCAGGATGTCTAAGCAGGATATTAAAGATGAATATAAAAACATTGAAGGCGACCCTCTGATCAAATCTAAAATAAAGCAAAGACAAAGAGAAATGGCCATGCAGAGGATGATGCAGGAAGTCCCTAAAGCGGATGTGGTTATTACAAACCCTACCCATTATGCAATTGCACTTAAGTATGATGATGAAAAAAATGAAGCTCCTTACGTAGTGGCGAAAGGCGTGGATTTTATTGCCAAAAAAATTAAGCTTATAGCAAGTGAAAACGATATTGCCATGGTAGAAAACCGGCCGCTTGCAAGAGCACTGCATGATGGCAGTGAAATAGGACAGGCCATTCCAGAAGAGTTCTTTAAGGCGATTGCCGAAATTCTAGCATATGTTTATAAGTTAAAAGGTAAAATTTGATTTAAGTTTGATAGGAGAGAGATTTATGCCAGCAAGAGATTTATCAGTCCTAATGAGCGTCATCCTAATTATCGGAATGTTGATTATTCCTTTTCCTACATGGCTGTTAAGCCTGTTAATTATTGTCAACATTTCTCTTGCATTATTAGTGCTGCTAACTTCCATGAATATGCAGGAGCCGCTTCAATTTTCTATATTTCCATCTCTCTTGCTGTTATTAACATTATTTAGGCTTGCCCTGAATGTTTCTACAACCCGATCCATTTTAAGCACAGGTGAGGGCGGTGGGGTTGTAGAAACATTTGGAACCTTTGTTGTCGGCGGTAATATTATCGTCGGACTGGTTGTTTTCTTAATTTTGGTTATCATTCAATTTATCGTTATTACAAAAGGGGCCGAGCGTGTCTCGGAGGTTGCTGCCCGATTCACATTAGACGCGATGCCGGGTAAGCAGATGAGTATTGACGCAGACTTAAATGCCGGGATGATATCAGAGAAAGAAGCCAGGGAAAGACGCGAAAAAGTAAGCCGTGAAGCGGATTTTTACGGCGCCATGGACGGTGCCAGTAAATTCGTTAAAGGGGATGCCATTGCTGGGATCATCATCGTCTTGATCAATTTAATATTTGGAATTGTGATAGGGATCATGCAGCAGGATATGAGCTTTGCAGAGGCTGGGCATCATTTCTCACTCCTATCTGTAGGGGATGGCATCGTCAGCCAGGTTCCCGCTTTATTGATATCCACTGCTACAGGCATTGTTGTCACCCGAGCAGCTTCTGAAGGGAATTTAGGTTCAGATATTTCTTCCCAGCTGATGGCGTTTCCGCCGATGCTTTATGTTGCCGGCGGGACAATCGCAATGCTTGGATTGTTTACACCCATTAATGATCTGGCAACCCTGCCTGTTGCTGCATTATTAATTATCGGCGGATACATGGCAAACAGAAAGCCGAAAACTGATGTAGCCGACCTTCAGGAGATAGAAGAAGAAATTGAAACAGACGAAATGAAAAGTCCTGAGAGTGTAGTCAATCTTCTCAGTGTAGATCCGGTTGAGTTTGAGTTCGGCTATGGTCTTATCCCGCTTGCTGATACGAACCAGGGAGGAGATTTACTGGATCGGATTGTCATGATCAGAAGACAGCTTGCGATAGAGATGGGGCTGGTCATCCCAGTTGTGAGAATACGTGACAATATTCAATTGAATCCAAACGAATATCGTCTGAAAATTAAGGGAAATGAAATGGCCAGGGGCGAGCTTCTGCTGGACCATTATCTAGCGATGAGTCCCGGAATTGAGGACGACGGCATAGAAGGGATTGACACGATAGAACCTTCATTTGGATTGCCGGCGAAGTGGATTTCTGAAGAAGCCAAAGAACATGCCGAAATGATGGGATATACGGTCGTAGACCCGCCAAGCGTCGTTTCGACTCATATCACAGAAATTATTAAAGCAAATGCCCACGAACTACTGGGAAGACAGGAAACCAAACAGCTGATCGACCATCTAAGGGAAAGTTCACCTATATTAGTCGAGGAAGTTACACCAAACCCGCTTACAATTGGAGAAGTCCAAAAAGTGCTGTCCAAGCTTCTTAAAGAAAAAGTGTCGATCAGAAATCTGCCTATCATTTTTGAAACATTGGCCGATTTCGGCAAGCTGTCTACAGATACAGATCTTTTGACCGAATACGTCAGGCAGGCTCTGGCCAGACAAATTACAAATCAATATACAGTTCCGAATGAGAGTATGAAGGTAATCACTCTTTCAGGAAGAGTCGAAAAGCTGGTTGCAGAAGGTGTGCAGCAAACAGAACACGGGAATTATCTATCACTGGATCCTGAAGTTTCTCAGTCCATTTTAGAAGCAATAGCCAATAAATTGGAAGAATCCACTTTAATGGAGCAAACTCCGATTGTTTTGTGTTCACCTGCAGTCCGAATGTATATCCGACAGTTATCGGAAAGGTATTTTCCGCAGGTTCCCATTCTTTCCTATAACGAGCTGGAAGCAAATGTTGAAGTACAAAGTGTAGGGGTGGTGAACGTCGAATGAAAATAAAAAAATATGTTGCTCCCACGATGGCGCAGGCAATGAATGAGATTCGAAGTGAACTTGGCAATGATGCCGTTATTTTAAATTCAAAGGTCATTCATTCCGGCGGGTTTATGGGTCTGTTCAAAAAAAGGAATTTTGAAGTAGTGGCGGCCGTAGATCCTAAGCCAGCCGCAGCCATGCAAAAACCTTTAGTGAAGGAAAAACCAAGGAAAGCATTAGTGAAAAACAAAAAAAAGCGTGCGGAGGCAGAAGAACTCACAAAACCCGCCGATAATATACACAGAGGGCAAAGCGGGAATTCGTCTTTGCCTGCTGCAATGATGAATGAAATCTCGGAGCTCAAACAAATGCTTTCCGGATTATCTGCAGATACTGCCGATTTGAATGAAAGGCTGCCAGAACCCATCCAGAACATATCCAGTTCTTTGAGAACACACGAAGTGGATCAAAAGATTCGGCAGGAGCTTATCAACAAGCTGCTGGAAAAATGGTACCTCAGCCAGGGCAAAGCTAAAGCAAGGGAAATCGAGGGGTGGGCCAGGGAAGAGCTTAAACAGAAGCTCGCACACATCAGCCTGCCTGAACCGGTCTTTTCGAAAAAATATATCAATGTTGTAGGCCCTACAGGAGTAGGTAAAACAACCACACTTGCTAAGCTGGCATCTGAGATCGTCCTAAAGCAGCAAAAAAAAATCGCCTTCATTACAACAGATACGTATCGGATTGGAGCCATTGAACAGCTGAAAACATACGCCCAAATATTAGGGGTCCCTCTTGAGGTAGCCTATAATGCGGAGGATTTCAGCCGCGCTGCCAAAAGGTTTGCAGACTATGAACATATTTTTGTAGATACAGCAGGCCGGAACTTTCGAAATCAGGAATATGTGCAGGATTTGAAGGAAGTCATAAATTTTCAGGAAGAAATGGAAACATACTTGGTTTTATCTCTTGCATCAAGGCAAGTAGATATGCAAGACATTTACAGCCAATTTTCCATTATCCCTATAAATGGATTTATTTTCACAAAAGCTGATGAAACCTCATGTCACGGGCCGATGATTAATTTAATGATTAAACATCAAATCGGGGCAGCCTTTTTGGCTGCAGGCCAGAACGTGCCAGATGATATTGAACCTGCCACTCCCGATGCCATTATAAAAACATTATTTGGGGATATAACATGAAGGATCAAGCTGAAATATTAAGGTACAGATTAGACAAGCTTAATAAGCAGACTAAGGCCATTTCCGTGATCAGCGGGAAAGGCGGTGTAGGTAAATCAAATTTCTCATTAAATTTCTCCATTGCCCTCTCACAGAAAGGGAAGTCTGTACTCTTACTTGATATGGATATTGGCATGGGCAACATCGATATTCTCATGGGCAGTACATCATCTAAAAATATTGTCCACTTTTTTGAAGGGAGCTTATCGCTTCAGGATGTGATTTCCAAAGGACCTGCGGGTATTTCGTATATAGCCGGCGGGACCGGTTTATCAAGTATTTTCCAGCTAGGTGCCGAAATGGTTGATCATTTTTTTACAGAATTTGAAAAGACAGCGGCAGACTTCGATTATATTATTTTTGACATGGGGGCAGGTATCTCGGAGGAATCTGTGCCATTTCTCCTTGCCGGCGATGAAATCTTTGTTATTACCACTCCTGAGCCAACATCAGTAACAGATGCATATGCGGCTATTAAATATTTAATATTTCAGCAGCAGCCCATTCCCTTTTTTCTGATATGTAATAAAGCTGGGGATGAAAAAGAAGGAAGGCTTACCTTAAATCGGCTGCAGCATGCTGTAAGACAATTTCTGCAGTTCGAAATGAATGTGCTGGGCATTCTGCCGGAAGATAAAATAGTTTCGAAGTCCGTTATCAGGCAGACTCCTTTTATTCTGTACAGTCCCGATTCAAAGGTATCGAGAGCTTTGCAATCATTGATCAACTCGTATATGACAAAGCAAAATCCAGGAGATCCTTCTCCATCATCCAAGGGGTTTGTAAGCCGGCTGAGGCAGTTTGTATTTGGGAGGAAGGATAGCGGATGGAAATAATAAAAGTTCTTGTTGTAGATGACTCCGCTTTTATGAGGAAGCTGATTACAGGCTTTTTAGCAGAACATAACCTCATAAAAGTCGTGGGCACAGCAAGGAATGGTAAAGACGCAATTGAAAAGGTCAAATCCTTGCTGCCTGATGTTGTAACTCTAGATATTGAAATGCCAATTATGAATGGCCTGGAAGCACTTGAAAACATTATGAAAGAAAAGCCCACTCCCTGCATCATGCTCTCTAGCACCACGCTTGAGGGGGCGGAAAACACACTAAATGCCATAGCTTTAGGGGCTTTTGATTTTATTCCGAAACCTTCAGGTGCCATTTCGCTGGATTTACATAAAGTAAAAGAATTATTGATTAGTAAGGTTCTTGCTGCAGGAAGCGCGGATGTGAATATCCTGCGTGAACAGAGTGAAAGAAACACCTATAGTATCGACTCTTCTAGCAGCACCGGAGATTCCCAGCCTTCACTGACAGAACAACTGGGGCAAAAATCAGAGGATGGCAAGAAAATCATATGTATAGGCACATCGACTGGCGGGCCGGGAGCTTTGCAAAATGTACTGAGCGAAATTTCTGCGGATTTCGACGCTCCCATTCTTATCGTCCAGCATATGCCTGAAGGATTCACAAGTTCGCTTGCAAACCGTTTAAACTCTTTATCAAAAATCCATGTGAAAGAGGCGGAAGAAGGGGAGAACCTCCAGAAAGGCACAGCGTATATTGCCCCTGGAGGCTATCACCTCCGTGTAAAAAACAATGGGCAGAACCTGGCCGTTTCTCTTGGAAAAGATGCTGCCCGAAACGGCCACAGACCTTCTGTGGATGTGCTGTTTGAATCGGCAGCTGAGCTTGAGGATTACATGAAAATAGCTGTCATCATGACAGGCATGGGAAGTGACGGTTCAAAAGGACTTCAATCCATGAAAAAAAGCGGAATCACCAAGGCTATCGCTGAATCACCAGATACTTCTGTGGTGTTTGGGATGCCAAAAGCCGCCATAGCAACCAGATGTGTGGATGCAATAGAAGATGTAAACAACATAGCACGTACTATTAAAAATTTTTGTAAAAGTTGAAGGATGTGTAGTTTATGGATATGAGTCAGTATCTTGAAGTTTTTATCGATGAAAGTAAAGAACACCTTCAGACCTGTAATGAACAATTATTAGAACTGGAAAAGAACCCTCAGGATTTAGCAATCGTAAACGAAATATTTCGTTCCGCCCATACCTTAAAAGGAATGTCAGCAACCATGGGCTACGAGGATTTAGCCAATCTCACACATAAGATGGAGAATGTCCTGGACGGCATTCGTAATGAGAAGATCAATGTGACCACGGAAATACTCGATGTAGTTTTTCAAGCGGTTGATGACCTCGAAGCTATGGTAGTCTCTATTTCAAATGGAGGAGACGGCAAAAGAAACGTCTCAGAGGTAGTAAACATGCTGATGCAGATCGAAAAAGGAGAATCACCTACAGCAAGCCCTGCAAAGGATGAGGCGGCTGCTTACGCAGCAATTGAACGAGAAAGCGGCAGAATCAAGAATACGTATGATGAGTTTGAGCTGACGGTCCTCCAGCAATCGAGGGAACAAGGCTTTGAAAGCTATGAAGTGACTGTTCAGATAAGAGAGGACTGTCTCTTAAAAGCTGTAAGAGTGTTTATGGTCTTTGAGGTGTTAGAAAAGGCTGGTGAAGTGATTAAAACCAGCCCGCCCGTTGAAAAGCTGGAAGAAGAGCAATTTGACCGGGAATTTATGGTTACATTGATTACCAGGGAAAGTCCAGAAGATATCCAACTAAAAGTGATGAAAGTTTCTGAAGTAGAATCTGTTGACTGCCGGATGATCAACCCGGATCTACAAGAAAGCAAGGCTGAAGCAGGCAGGGCAGAAGCGGCCGCTGAGACTCAAACTGCTTCACCTCAGACAGAAATATCATCTGTGACTAAAGCAGCTGCACCCCAGACAGCTAAGAAGGAAAATCAAAGTGCAAAACTAACAAGTTCAAGCAATAAGACAATCCGGGTAAATATTGAACGTCTCGATAGTTTAATGAATCTGTTTGAGGAATTGGTCATCGACCGTGGAAGGCTGGAACAAATCTCAAGGGAAGTGAACAACCAGGAATTAAATGAAACAGTTGAAAGAATGTCGCGAATTTCTGGGGATCTTCAAAGTATCATTCTTAATATGAGAATGGTGCCAGTAGATACCGTGTTTAATCGTTTCCCGAAAATGGTACGCCAGCTGGCAAGGGATTTGAAGAAAAATATTCATCTTGAAATAATTGGTGCCGAAACCGAACTAGATCGCACAGTTATAGATGAAATCGGGGACCCGCTTGTACATCTGCTCAGAAATGCTCTCGATCATGGGATAGAAATGCCTTTGGTGCGCAAGGACAAAGGAAAGAGTGAAGAAGGAAAAGTGACTCTTAAAGCGTACCATAGCGGCAACTATGTGTTCATTGAAATTGAAGATGATGGTGCAGGCATGAATCGAGAAAAAATTCTGCGAAAAGCTGTAGAAAAAGGAATTGTTTCTGAGCAGGCTTCTGAAGCCATGACCGATAAACAGGTGTATAACTTAATCTTTGCTTCTGGATTCTCAACAGCCGATCAAATTTCAGACATATCAGGCCGCGGAGTAGGGCTGGATGTTGTAAGAAATACGATAGAATCGTTAGGCGGTGCCGTATCAATAGATTCACGCGAAGGAAAGGGATCTATTTTTTCCATCCAGCTTCCCCTTACATTATCTATCATTTCAGTCATGCTAATTGAAATTCAAAAAGAAAAATATGCAATTCCTCTTTCTTCTATTATAGAAACAGCTATTATCAGAAAATCTGACGTATTAAATGCCCATAGCCAGAAGGTAATAGATTTTAGAGGCAGGGTCGTTCCGCTGGTTTTTCTAAAGGAAGTTTTTGACGTTCCTGAGGTTCTGGAAGATGATGAGTTCTATTCTCTGGTAATCGTCCGAAAAGGCGATAAAATGGCCGGGCTTGTTGTGGATCGATTCATTGGACAGCAGGAAATTGTATTAAAAGCTTTAGGCAGCTATTTACATTCTGCCTTTGCCATCTCGGGTGCGACCATTCTAGGTGATGGTCAGGTTGCTTTAATCATAGACTGTAACGCACTGATTAAATAATGAATTTCTATAGATTATGGATAGGAGAATGATAGTTATGGCCGATTCAGCAGCTTTGAGTACTGCTTCTGAACTAAAAGTGATTATATTTCAGCTTATAGACAAGGAATATGCTCTGCCTGTGAGCGAGGTAAGATCGATTGAAAAGCTTCAGCATATTACGCGCGTTCCAAAAACTCCTGGTTTTGTAAAAGGAGTATTAAATCTTCGTGGAGTGGTTACACCGATCATAGACCTGAGGCTGCGTTTTGGACTTGAACAACAGACCTATTCAGAGAGCACTAGAATCATTATTGCTGCTGCACAGGACATTGAAGTCGGCTTAATTGTCGATGCGGCTAATGACGTACTTGATATTCAAGCAGACTCCATTGAACCTCAGCCAGAGGTAGCAGGCTCAATCGATGAAGAATATATAGAAGGTGTTGTCAAAATCGATAAGCGGCTTCTCATTCTATTAAATCTAGAAAAAGTTCTCAATCCCGAAGAACTAAATGGTTTACCGGGAAGAGAAGGGTAAAAGATGTCTTTCATTCATGGAATTACTCATTTACAGTTAGATATTTTAAAAGAGATTGGAAATATCGGTGCTGGAAATGCCGCCACAGCTTTATCCAGGCTGTTAAATAAAAAAGTGGATATGAAAGTTCCCGATGTCAGAACCGTCTCTTTTGATGAAATGATGGAAATGGCTGGCGGCTCTGAGACGGTTGTGGCGATTGTTTTTTTTAGAATTGAAGGAGAGGCTCCAGGAAGCATGTTTTTTCTTCTGCCCTTAAAGCAGGCTTCGAGCTTTATTTCTCAATTGACGGGTGAAGAAACAAGCTGCGAAGAACAGCCTGTTTATTCAGAATTAGCAAGCTCTGCTCTTAAAGAGCTGGGGAATATCCTTGCTGGATCTTATTTAACAGCTCTGTCGGATTTTACAAATTTAAATATCTATCCCTCGATTCCTTATATGGCAATAGATATGGCTGGGGCTGTCATTAGTCAGGGGCTGATAGAGATTTCACATGCTGCGGATTATGCAATTGTTATTAATACAGCTTTAAAGGAAGAGAACGGTAATGATATGAATCATATTAATGGCCAATTTTACTTAATTCCAGATCCCGATTCCTTTGAGATTATTTTTCAATCCTTAGGAGCTATCGAGAATGGCAGTTGAGTTAAGCCACATTGTAAAAGTCGGAATTGCTGATATGGATATAGTGGAATCTCCCGGCTCCATTAGAACATCTGGTCTTGGCTCATGTGTAGGTGTAGTGATTTATGATCCAAATAAAGAAATCGCGGGCCTCGCGCATGTGATGCTGCCTGACTCAAGCCTCTCAAAGGGGAAAACGATTAACCTGGCCAAGTATGCGGATACGGCTGTCCCAGGGTTATTAAATCTTCTCCTGGAGGCAGGGGCATATCCCGGCTTCTTAAAAGCAAAAATTGCAGGAGGCGCTCAAATGTTTCAGTTTTCGAGCGGAAATGAACTGCTTCGGATCGGTCCACGGAATGTACAGGCAGTCAAACAGCAATTAGAGCGCCTTAAAATCCCGATTATGAGTGAAGATACAGGCGGAAACAGCGGCCGGACAATAGAGTTCAATCCAAAGCTCGGCATTATGAATATCAGGACTGTGAATAAGGGAGTTACCGACATTTAAAGCTTTTTGGATAAATTTAGTATGCAGCTCCATGATATAGGTTAAAATATTCCTATTTTACTAGCTTTTAGGGTGAAAAAGGACTTATTAAACCAAAAGGGTATTGATATAATATCAGATGTTCAGGTTAGAAATGATTTAAAACGATACTGTGAGGAGGAGTTCCATGTCTCAAACGACTACAGGAGATGAGCAGCTGCAATGGAAAAAGTGGACAGGCTGCCGCGATCCCCAAGCAGGCGACGCTCTTGTAAAAAAGTACATGCCTTTAGTGTCTTACCATGTACAGCGGATTTCAGTTACACTTCCTAAAAGTGTCAGCAGAGATGATATCCGCAGTCTGGGAATGGTAGGTTTATTTGATGCATTGGAGCGATTTGATCCAAGCAGGGATTTGAAATTTGACACGTACGCCTCCTTTAGAATACGAGGAGCCATAATAGACGGACTGCGGAAGGAAGATTGGCTTCCGCGGAGTTCAAGGGAAAAAGCGAAAAAAATTGAAGCGGCTATTGAAAATCTAGAACAAAGATATATGCGTGCTGTGACGCCCGCTGATATAGCTTTAGAGCTGGAGCTGACTGAGGATGAAGTTTCTTCGGCAATCAATGAAAACTTTTTTTCTAATATTTTGTCTATGGATGAATCGCCGCAGGAACATGAGGAAAAAGAAAGCAAAATGGTGTTGAAAGACGAAAGAGCTGTACTTCCAGAGGAACAGCTGTTAAAAGAAGAATTATACTCAGAGCTTGCACATGTTATTTCCATGTTAAATGATAAAGAGCAGCTCGTCTTACAATTGTTTTACAAAGAAGAACTTACATTAACAGAAATCGGACAGGTTATGGAGCTTTCCACCTCTAGAATATCGCAGATCCATTCAAAAGCTATATTTAAACTCAAGACTACATTATCGAAGGCTATGTAGCTTATCTGGACAGCTGTAAGGTCTAATGCGGCTGGCTGCCGGGTATCTGATGTGCCCATCAGGATGAATCGCGGTTTAGAATAACTACTATCCTGGCTGGTTTCGAGAAGCTGGGATTCTAGTATTCTTGGACGAAAATGGCTGAATGAAAAGCGGAACATCCTCTCTAAGAAAGGAATTGATTCTTGTGAGCTTGAAAGCTATTGAAATGCAGATCGCCCTGCCGCGCACTCAGGAGGCGGGCAAAATTCAGGAACAGCTTCAGCAGAGAGGACAACTTCAGAATGACCTTGCTTCCCTAGAGATGCATAAAGAAGACAAACGGAAAACAAGTACAGTCACCAGAAAAAATCAAAAGGAAAAGCTTCATCTTACGGATGAAATTGAAGGGGAAAAAGGAACCTATTTAGAAATAGATAAAGAAGAATCCCTGCAAACGAGTGAATCATCAGCTCCCCATCCGTTTAAGGGAAACTTTGTCGACTTTTCCGGTTAGCGAGGACAAATGACAGCATTTCTATTAGTTTTGAGTTTTATCTTAAATATCATTGCACTGCTGGGAATTATTATTTTATACTCACGCCAGAACCGTATGCTGCAGTTTGAAAAAAATCAAAAAGAAGCAGTCAAAGAATTAGAAACGATCCTTTCCTCATTTGCGGCAGAAATGAAAGAGGACCATGAAAGTCTGTTAGCAAAGCTTACACCTTTCAAACATGAGAACTTCGCTGAATCTAAACTGAAGACGCCCAAGAAGCTGTCTTCCGCAGTTACTCCAAAAGACAGCCGTGCCGAAAACAGCAATTCTCATCCATCCTCCCTTCAAACACCGAAACGGGTTAAGAATAAAAAGGCTCTTTCCGCTTATAAAGGATCGGGACAAAAAGCTGAGTTAGACGCAGCAGAAAGTCTGCTGGATCAATTTCCAGACGATGTAGTAGAATTAACCGGCCGACCAACTCCAGCCGCTGAAACAGAAAAGAGCTTTAAAGAACATTTTAATAGGAATATAGATGCACAGTCAGATAACGAACAAATCTATATAAATTCTCTTCTCCAGCAGGCACTTGAATTAAAAAAATTAGGACTATCCCATGACCAGATTGCGAAGAAATTACAAAAAGGGAAAACCGAAATCGATCTTTTATTAAAAATCAGAAGTTAAAGTGTGAAAATGCTTGATTGTCTCGATTCAATATGCTATATTAGTCAACGGTGTTATTACACACGTTCAGGGATTCGGGCATATGGTGCTGTTTATCAGTTTATGCCTGGAGATGATTAGGACGGAGGAAAACAAAAACCATTAGGAGGAACAAAACATGTCAGTAATTTCTATGAAGCAATTACTTGAAGCTGGTGTACACTTCGGTCACCAGACTCGCCGCTGGAACCCAAAAATGAAGAAATATATCTTCACTGAGCGTAACGGCATTTACATCATCGACCTGCAAAAAACAGTTAAAAAGGTAGAAGAAGCTTATAACTTCGTAAGAGAAGTTGCAGCAAACGGCGGAACGATCCTTTTTGTAGGTACTAAAAAACAAGCACAAGAATCAGTTAAAGAAGAAGCTGCTCGCGCAGGTATGTACTATGTGAACCAACGCTGGTTGGGCGGTACATTAACAAACTTCGAAACAATTCAAAAGCGTATTTCCCGTCTAAAAGAAATCGAAAAGATGGAAGAAAATGGTACGTTTGAAGTGCTTCCTAAAAAAGAAGTTATCCAACTTAAAAAAGAATGGGAACGCCTTGAAAAATTCTTAGGCGGAATTAAAGATATGAAGGGTATTCCTGACGCGATCTTCATCATTGACCCTCGTAAAGAGCGTATCGCTGTTGCAGAAGCTCACAAGTTAAACATCCCTCTTGTAGGTATCGTTGATACTAACTGTGATCCGGATGAAATTGACTATGTAATCCCTGCAAACGATGATGCAATCCGTGCAGTTAAACTTTTAACAGGTAAAATGGCTGACGCTATCCTGGAAGTTAAACAAAGTGAAGAACAAACAGAAACAACAACTGCTTAATTAGCAAAAGGTGATAAGAGGATAAGGCCTTTTATCACCTTTTTTTAAGAAAAACTGTTGTTATTACTTGTTGATTGGAATGGAAGGCGCGAGACTCCTGCGGGAAAAGCGAGTCAAGGGAGACCCCGCAGGCGCATAGCGACGAGGAGGCTCCCGGACCGCCCGCGGAAAGCGAGTGCCTTTCATTACAATCAACAGACAAGTTTAACAGACCTTAAGAAATCCCGATGTCTTTGCAAAATCTTTTGTAAAAAAAGGATGTTTCGGGACACTATGTAAGGGAACAAACGATTTTACATATATTTAAAGGAGGAGTTTTACAATGGCAGTAACTGCTCAAATGGTTAAAGAACTTCGTGAAAAAACAGGCGCAGGTATGATGGACTGCAAAAAAGCATTAACCGAAACAAATGGTGATATGGAGGCAGCGATCGACTTCCTTCGTGAAAAAGGGATTGCAAGCGCTGCTAAGAAAGCTGACCGTATTGCTGCTGAAGGATCTACTTATATCCTTACTGAAGGTAATGAAGCAGTTATTCTTGAAGTTAACTCAGAAACTGACTTTGTTGCAAAAAACGAAGGTTTCCAAGTACTTGTTAAAGAACTTGCTGCACACCTTTTGAAAAACAAGCCAGCTTCAGTTGAAGAAGCTCTTGAACAAAAATTAGAAAACGGCACTACAGTTTCAGAACATATAAACGCTTCAATTGCTAAAATTGGAGAAAAACTGACTCTTCGCCGATTCGAAGTGAAAACAAAAACTGATGCTGATGCTTTCGGTGCATACCTTCACATGGGCGGACGCATTGGCGTTCTAACAGTAATTGAAGGAACTACTGATGAAGAAGCAGCTAAAGACGTTTCTATGCATATCGCAGCATTAAGACCTCTTTATGTATCCCGCGACCAGGTTACTTCTGACGAAATCGAGCGCGAGCGCAAAGTATTAACTGAGCAGGCTCTTAACGAAGGAAAACCTGAAAAAATCGTTGAAAAAATGGTTCAAGGCCGCATCAATAAATTCTATGAAGAAATCTGCGTAAATGACCAGACTTTCGTAAAAAATCCTGATGTAAAAGTAGGTAAATTTGTTGAATCTAAAGGCGGAAAGATCGAAAGCTTCGTACGTTATGAAGTTGGAGAAGGAATCGAAAAACGCCAGGATAACTTTGCTGAAGAAGTTATGAACCAAGTGAAAAAAGACTAATATTCTTTTTGATTAATGAGAATGTAAAATAGGGGACACCTTGTGTTCCCTATTTTTAAAATCTTCGCAGCAGGTGGAACAAGGAATCAGATTTTTACATAGTTGGAGGTTTATATGAGCAGCGCAAAATATAATCGTGTCGTATTAAAACTTAGCGGTGAAGCCTTAGCAGGCAGTTTGGGGTTTGGACTGGATCCTGAGGTCATCAAATCTGTCTCAGAGCAGGTTAAAGAGGTAGCTGAACTTGGAGTTGAGGTGGCAGTAGTCGTTGGCGGAGGAAATATCTGGCGCGGTAAAGTAGGCAGCGAAATGGGCATGGACCGTGCAACAGCTGATTACATGGGAATGCTTGCAACAGTTATGAACTCATTAGCTCTCCAGGACAGCCTCGAAACTCAAGGCATTGAGACAAGGGTTCAAACATCTATAGAAATGAGACAGGTAGCAGAACCTTATATCAGAAGACGTGCTATCAGACACTTAGAAAAAAAACGAGTAGTTATTTTTGCTGCTGGAACTGGCAATCCGTATTTCTCAACAGACACAACTGCTGCATTAAGAGCTGCTGAAATAGAAGCCGAAGTTATTTTGATGGGGAAAAATAATGTAGATGGCGTATATAGTGCAGATCCGCTTAAAGATGCTAACGCAATAAAATACGAAGAGCTTTCCTATCTGGATGTATTGAAAGAAGGACTGGCTGTTATGGATTCTACTGCATCTTCTTTATGCATGGATAATGATATACCTCTCATTGTGTTCTCTATTATGGAAAAAGGAAATATCAAACGTGCCGTAATGGGTGAAACCATCGGTACCATTGTAAGGGGGAAATAATTATGCCAAAACAATTAACTGCTAACGCAAAAGAAAGAATGGATAAAGCAATTGGCGCTTATAGCCGTGTGCTGGCAAGCATCCGTGCCGGACGTGCGAATGCTTCACTGCTTGACAGAATAACAGTGGATTATTACGGTGCACCTACACCCATTAATCAAGTAGCGGGAATTTCAGTACCTGAAGCTCGTCTGTTAGTTATTCAGCCATATGATAAAACAGTGCTTTCTGAAATTGAAAAAGCCATCTTGAAATCTGATTTGGGCCTTAATCCAACAAACGATGGATCGGTTATCCGCCTGGCCATACCGGCACTTACTGAAGAAAGACGTAAAGATCTGGTTAAACAAGTAAGAAAAGAATCTGAAGATGCTAAAATTGCAGTGAGAAATGTCCGCCGAGATGCTAATGATGATTTGAAAAAGCTTGAGAAAAACGGCGAAATCACAGAAGATGACTTGCGCAGATACTCTGAAGAAATTCAGAAAACGACGGATTCTTATATTGCAAAAGTGGATACAATCACAAAAGACAAAGAAAAAGAAATCTTAGAAGTATAAGTAAATATTAAGATAATTGCCCCTGTAGAGGGGGTTTTTTTTTTATCTAAATGAAATTCAGAATGATATGCTCTTCAAAAAGGTTCTAACCCTCTAGCCTGGGTGTATAAATAAAGTAATCTGCTAATAAATCCTGCATGTACAGCCCTCCAAAATAAGTGCAGACGGTGGCTTCTGCCAGGCGGGAGTAATAGGAGTAAAAGATACCTATTTTGCTCAGAGCCCCGGTTGTTATGCAGTTATCCATTAATAATAGGAGATTGCTGCTTTTTTTGTTATTATTAAATAGATTCATTCTTTTGATCAATACATATTGAAATTACTCTGTCCGAATCTTATTTAGAGTTAATTCAGGTGGGGGATACATGTTATGGAAATTTTGAAGCGCTGGAAAAACAAAAGCAGCTCAATACATGCAACGGATAAGATAAATGAAACAAAAAAAATGCCGGTCCCGGAACATATTGCTATTATTATGGATGGCAATGGACGCTGGGCTAAGAAACGCTCTCTGCCCCGGATCGCAGGCCATCACGAAGGCATGAAGGTTGTAAAAAGAATCACGAAGCTCGCAAGCCAGCTTGGTGTAAAAACTCTTACGGTATATGCATTCTCAACGGAGAATTGGAAAAGGCCGCAGACAGAAGTGGAATTTTTAATGAAGCTTCCAGAAGAATTTTTAGGCACTTTTTTGCCGGAACTGATAGAAGAAAACGTGAAGGTGCAAATGATGGGTGAAAAGGAAGCATTGCCGAAACACACTTTAAATGCTGTGGAAAAAGCAATCACCGATACCAGGCACAATACAGGCATGATTTTGAACTTTGCCCTTAATTACGGAAGCCGTGCAGAAATCCTGCATGCTATGAAAAAGGTCTTAACAGATGTTAAAAGTGGTATAATAGATGAAAACGAAGTGAACGAGGAGCTATTTTCCAATTACCTGATGACTGAAGGACTCCCAGATCCAGATCTGCTGATCCGAACCAGCGGCGAAATCCGCTTAAGTAATTTTATGCTCTGGCAGCTCGCTTATACTGAATTTTGGTTTACAGAAGTTTATTGGCCCGATTTTAGCGAAGACCACCTGCTAGAGGCAATTTCTGACTTTCAGAAAAGATCCAGAAGATACGGCGGGGTTTAACGTGTGAATGGATTGCTTATTTTTGGTTAATGGCTGTTTCGTTATGGCTTTGGCGGAATGATTAGGATTGGACTTGATCTTCTGCTCTTGTACTTGGCTTTTTGTGCCGGACACGTTGTGCTATTCGTTGTAATTTGATTGAATCTAGACCAAATCTGCGGTTTTATCATGCGCATTGGTCCATTTGATATAGGGTTTCGGTGTTTTAAGACGGTTTTTAGAGATATAAGAGGGCCTTTCAGAATTTAAGAGGTTTTTTTGGAATTTAAGAGGTTTTTTTGGGATTTATGGGGCAAAATCCAACTTTTAAGAGGAAAATCAATTTTTAATAGGATTTTCGAAATATGAGGATCAGTCTTAAAAGATTGAGGCCCCTTCTGTTAAAAAAACCCCTATTAAATGAATGGTTCCATTGCAGGTATCCATCACTGCCCCTCGAGTCACAAGCCATTCGGTCCATGAGAAGAAAAAAACCGCTTCTTATAGCCCGCTCGTCTTGTGCAATTCGGAGGCCTGCGGATGCAGGTCAGGACGGCGCTGCCACAGGACGTGGCGATCTTAGCTAAAGTGCGGATACCTCCGCTTTTCTGATTTGTCCAGCTGCAGCGCCTTGACCCTCGAGTCATAATCCAATCAGTCCATGGGAAGAAAAACCGCTTCCCACGACCTGCTCGTCTTATGCTTGT
>NZ_JAFBFI010000005.1 GCF_016909175.1 Peribacillus deserti | reverse complement strand
CGACCTTCCTCTCCTAGCCGTAAGATCAGTATGGACAGGAAACCCATTTTCATATTCTGTGGTGCAGCAGTGCTGCATGATTGGCTAACGGGTGCATTAGTTTAACAAGGAGAGGGCTGCTGTGGCGGCCCTTTTTGTTAGTCCACTAAGGGAGTATTTAGTTGAATAAAGAAAATGGTAAAATGATGTTAAAAGAGGCAAAATAAAGGTAATACAAGCTAATATGTTATGGAGAAAGAAGGCGAATACAATATGTCAGAAGATGAATTATTCTCAAATAAGGCATCTAATGTTTATGGAATATACTTAAAAATCCTCGATTTATTGAAAGAAATAGGACCATTTGAAATTGAGTTTAAAAAGACTTCAATCCACCTTTTGAATAAATCTTCCTTTGGAGGAGTTCATCCAAAAAAGAAATGGTTAGACTTGAATTTAGTAACAAACCATCAAATTGAACACGAGAAGATTACTAAAATCGAACAAGTATCCAAAAACAGACTTCACAATAATTTTAGATTCTATAGTGTTGACGACCTAGATCAAGAGTTTTTAGCTCTATTAAAAGAATCATATCAATTGATGTGTTAGTTAGAGAAAGAATATTTATTACCAATGAACAGCATTTTCTTAGGAATTATATCTGGTCTAATATTCGGTTTATTATCTGTAATAATAATGCTACCGATGAAATTTGAGGATAAACTTATTGCTATTATTGGTTCATTTATTAATCGTTTTACGATTGGTTTTTTAATATCAGTAACTGTACTTTCTATGTATGGTTGGACAAAAGGAATTTTGATAGGGTTGTTAATTAGCCTCCCAGATGCACTTATCACAAAAGCCTATTTACCAATCATTGGAATAGGAATAATCGGATGGCTAAGGTGGTAGGAAGGGTCGTATCGATAATCTTATTGCACTAACAGGTGCGTTAGTTGAGGAAGAACGACTGCTTCGGCAGTCTATTTTTTTTAAAAAAAGAAGCAGGGATAGAGGAATATCATTTTCACTCTAGAATTAAAAACTAAAGGTGCGTTAGTTGAAGATCCAGCCGGTGTATCGGCAGCCTTTTCCCCATTGATACAAAGTTTAAAGTAGAACCTTAAGAAAGAATCCTAACGTATTTCATTGGCTTCGTTTTTATAGTTGTTTAGAAGGCTTTTAATTTTCCTGATTTTAAGCACTATAAGGAGGGATATCATGAGATATACAGTGTTAGCAGGATTACTTTTAAGTCTGGTTTTAGCAATGGCGGCCTGTGGGACAAAAGGGGTTTCTGATCCTCAAAAGGAACCGCTTAAACAACCGGTTGTAGAGAAGAAAGAGCAGTCTGCAGGTATTGTGGCTGGTAGCATGGAAGGGAGGATAACCGAAGGTAAACATGATTTAATAAATAACAAGAATTCCTTCACGTTTACCGTGAAAAACCAAACTGAAAAAGAACAATCTTTCAAATTTCCAAACGGATTTTCCTATGATTACATTCTAATTAAAGAAGGAAAAAAAATTGAGCAATATTCAGAAAATGTGAGGTCCACTCAGGCAATCCGGAACCTGATCATTCCAGCAGGCGGGGAAAAAAATTATGAAGTGACTTTTGAAAATCTTGAAAAAGGTGAATACATGATTGAATTCATCTGGCAGGGCGACAAAAATATCCGTGCGAGCATGGCATTTAACGTAATTTAAAGGACATCAAAATTCGTGTCCTTTTCTTTTATTAAAAGCCCTTTTTCTCTACTCCTCTTTGAAACAAATAATCAGAGTTTACCTGCTGATATTTTTCATCGCTTTTGAAATAGGTGTGCCGGAATGGTGCCGAATTTTCTCTCACGAATAAAGTTACCCCTCATCATGGTCAAGAAAAAGAGGTGGGCTTAACCGGAAGCACAGTATCAGCATTGAGGATTCTAGCCATTTTCATTCTCTGTGGTGCAGCTCTGCTGCATGGATGGCTAACGGGTGCGTTACCTGAAGAGTGAATCGCTGCTTAGACAGCTTATTTTTGTTGGTTCAATAATAAAGTAGATGTTGGTTAGTTCAAAAAAGGCTGCTATGGCAGCCTTTTCGGTGTTATAGGGAACAGCATAGTTGAACCACGTTCCTTTTACTTGGTAATTTGAAATCGTCTTGTAAGGTACCTACAACAGCATTTTGATACATGAAAAGAGAAGTGATGGAAACCGTGGTGCTCATGACGGAAGGCGGAGTTTACGGAGATTACGACGAAGTTGAAAACGATTGAGGTGTTTACGGAACCTGCGACGAAGATTGAAACGGCCGACTTCACCACGACCCAATTCGTTAGACATATAAATCACCTCCTGAATACTTATGTATTAGACTATTCAGTTTTAGATCTTACGATTGGACAAGCATCTAAGACAACAACAAATTGTTGACTTATTCTGTTGGCTTTTTAAGTGCATAGTAGAATGATATTGGGTTATAAAAACGTCCTTCCTCAACTAACGGGTACCTTAGTTGAGTATGATGAGGGTTGATAAGGTACCCTTTTTTATGCCAGGATCGGGGTATTGAAGGAATCTGATGCTTGCGTGCTGTTAAGTAGATAACAAGTGAAAAGGGGAAAGATTGGATGAAGGATAAGGGGTGTATGTTCAATGGATAGGCGAAAACAGGTAATCATTCTTATTACTACTCCCATGAAAATAAAAACTGGAAAAAGGCATACAAAAATAGACAAGAAAAACCAGTTTTTAAAAAGAGGACCGGCCTTATAAAAGTTAGATATAAGATTGGTTGTACATGGCTTGAATTCAGGCCCTTCTCGTTGGAGTAAAATAAGTGCAACTGGAGCAACAACCAGAATTAGGATTTATCTCCCATGAGTGCTACCGATTTAGGGTGCGACAGTCGGTGGTACACCGTGGCCGCCCCCGTCAGACTTACGGGATGGCTCTAAGGCACCATAGTTCATAGACCTTCTTCTCCAGCATTAAACAGTATAGTCTGCACAGCCCATTTTCATTCTCTGTGGTGAATCGCTGATCTGTACGATTTATGGATGGCTAACGGGTGCGTTAGTTCAAGAAGAAGTGTGCTTAGGCAGCCTATGGGGGGAATTCGGCACTAAGAATTTTTTAAAAGGAGTAATTGTTTTTAATGAAGAATAATATATACTAAGAGATTATGAAAGTGGTGAATTCCGGCTATGTTGAGAAATACTGTAATAGCATTCTTCATTCATATCTTTACTGGAGTTATTATTTGGTTGTCGGGTAATTATTTTTATGACTTTGTCTTTAATAAGTATCAGAGTAATGCTGTAATTATGAATAGTTATCTTTTGTGTGTATCAATTATAGGGTTAACTGTTTACTACATTCTCGGTAGAAAATTATTAAGGTTTCAAGGATCAAAGCTAAAATCATTACTCTCAGTTTCATTAGTATCACTAATTGGATTCATTATAGGTTTGTATCTCATTATTTTTACCAATGACGGATGGGACTGGATAATGTATATACTATATAATGCTGCCCTTCACCCAGCAATGATGGTAATTGCAAATACTAAGTATGCGTTGTGGCTATCTATATTGCCAAGCCTTTTTATGTGGATGGGGATTGTACATAAGGAAAAATCTAATATGCTTAGTCAGGTGCAATTTTTTGAGGAGCAACTTTAGGAAAGGTTAAGTAATAGCTGGTTTCAACAAAAGGGTGCGTTTATCAAGAAGGATTGGCTGCGGAGGCCGCCTTTTTGTGTTGTTCCTCAACCGGGAAGGTGTGAAGAACAGATATGTAGAAACTTATAATTATTCATAACGTGATATAGGGTAAGAAAGGAGTGGGTTTATGAATTTTAGAAAGGGATATTTAAGTATAGTTGTAATGTTACTAATTTTAGTAATAGGCTGTTCCAAATCCCCAGTTGATAATGTAGAAGAACAATTCAGCCCAGCACAAACAGACATAGTAAGCCATCACGATGGTATTGGGAATTTAACAAAAGCTTAAAGAATTTATACAAAATGTAAGTAAAGGAAAAGAAGATAAAATACGTGTAGTCTCCTACACAAAAGAAGGAGACCCAATTATTAGTGATCTTTCTTATAATGGAGAGATCCTTGAAGTGACAAGGGATACTTCAAGAGACAATTATGGAGATAATACAATTAAAACACATCAGTGTAAAACCATCGAAGTGATTAAAAATAAGAACAACCAAGATGAGTACGTTTTAACGGGATGTTCCGGCAATACCTTACTTTTTAGGAGTAGAAAAGAAGAGAATAATCAACTGTTGAGAAGTTGATTTCATAACAGGAGTATAAATACATTAATGACAGTGGAGGATACAAAAAAAGACCGCTTACAAACGGTCATTTTATGTTTAGTTAAAGATATTGCTTTAAAGTTTCCTGGAGTGTACCTTTTGTTTCTGCCTCTTCTTCAAAACGGACTCCCGAATGCACCATTTTTCTTACAAGTTCAGGACGAAGACCAGTAAGAACCGTTTTGCAGCCCATCATTTTAACCCCAGCCAATATCTTTTCAAGATTATTTATGACATCTCGTTCCATCATGGCAATACCGGAAAGGTCCATAACCAGTGTCTGAATTCTTGAATCAGCTATAGCGTCTAAAACCTTTTCTTCAATTATTTCAATCCTGTAGGAGTCTACGGTCCCAATTAGCGGCAGAACGTAAACGTGATCGTTTACAGGAATAATCGGTACTGACAAATGTTCTACCATTTCTCTTTGTTTATAGTACATTGTATCTTTATATTTTGTATAGTTAAGAAAAAAGTTGTTAAGGAACTTGTCAATCTGATCGTTGACGTTTTTTTCCATTCCGTAAAATTCTGCACGTTTATTCGTAATATTTTTTTCCTCGTCGAGAATAGCTACAAAATGCCAAAAAGTTCTTCTGATCGCTTGTACCCACTCTAATTTCAACTCGAGTGTTAATGCGTGCTTCGCCCAAGCGATGCCTTCCTGCTTAGCGAATGCAATTAACTCTTCATCTTTTTGATCAACTACGTAAAAAATCAATGTCCGAGCATTTTTTAACAAATCAATATTTCCTTGACTTAAAATATCAGTAATTCTTGCCGAGACATTTACTGCTTCGGAAAGCAATTTGTCCTCAAACGTTTCCCCGTTTTCTTTAATAAAGGACTTTAATTCGTTGCTCAGTGTCTGTTTTGTTTCCATTGTCGATACTCCCCTTTGAAGTACTTCAAAACCGTAAATTTATTATATTATTGTGTCTCTAATGATAGTAATTTTATACTTACTTTAAGTTTTGGAAAAACCGACAATTTATAAAGGACCTACACAATCGTTAATAAAAGAGGGGGCTATGGGAATTAAATTATTAAATTGACATTTCCTAAACGTTATTATTCCCTGTGGAGCAGTATTGATTTTGTGCTCAATGACGGCTAACGGTACATTAGTGAAAGATGAGGCTCGCTACGGCGGTCTCTACCTAAAAATTCGAGAGAGTTTATTTACTAATGGCTGCGTTAGTTGAATAAGGGTGGCAGCTTATGCAGCCCTTTTCTTTGTTTTTATTAATATCTATAGCTTATATATTCCATATACCTAAAATATCGTCATATATCTATTTTTTTCCATATATCTAGAGGAGGAGTTTTATATGTCAAGAAAGGCTTTTAGTGCATCTGGTGCTGTTGCTGTTGGTCCTTACTCACATGCAATTGAAGCAGGAGATTTAATATTTCTATCTGGGCAAACCCCAGTAGACTCACAGACTGGAAAGCTTGTAGAAGGTGATATTGTTGAACAGACCAATCAATGTTTTAAGAATCTTTTCAATGTATTGGATGCAGCAGGTTTAACTCCTGATAATGTTGAAAAAGTGAATGTATTCTTAACTGATATGAATAATTTCACAGCAATGAATGAAGTTTATTCTAAACAATTTTCTGAGCCATATCCTGCTCGTACAACTATAGGTGTGTCATCCTTACCTCTTGGTGCACAGGTTGAAATCGAGATGATAGCTAGAAGATAATTCAGGTAAAAAGGGCTCTAACAAAATAGCTAGAGCCCTCTAAAATCTTTCCTTCTCTCAACACTACTAATCCTTGAAATACATTAAGATAGTTACGTCGTAGATGCAATACGTGCCTTATATCCAATTAATTTTCAAGATATTGATTAACTTTCTTTGTTCAACTAACGGGTGTGTTAGTTAAATAAGGTTGGGCTGCTAAGGCGGCTCTCCTTACGAGTCAATAAGTCTTTTGGTAGACTACTATAAACAAAAAGCAGAGCGACCTAGTAAGTCACTCTGCTTTTTCTTACTCCTCTGCATTGATTACTTGCATTCCAGACTTATTTGGGTCAAAGTCCATGTTCAATGTCTTTTTTGGAATTTAAAACATATAGGTTGTATCCAGTTATTTCTTTTTTCATTTCTTTAATCTGATAACTTTTTAGCTTGTTTTTAATTGGAATTCTTGCTGATAGAGGGAACTTATAGTTACCGTTTTCTTTACCATCCATAACTTTACCTCTTAGTACAGGCGAAGTAGCTACTCCAATGTATTCAGCAGTCTTAGATGGAATTTCAGACACGAAGTACTAGGGGATGCCTTGCTGAATAAAATTATACAGTTTTTTGCTAAATACATATTCTATTTTAAGCTCAAGTTCATTCTTTGAAGAAACGTTAATCTCGAATTGTGAAACATAAAAGTTTGGTGGATTGAATCGCTCACGAAGAACCACAGACTCAGACTACTGCATCTCCTGACAAGCCAGATGAAAAAAATGATTATGTCACTCTTTTCCACAATTTATCAATCGTTAGTTGAAGAAAAAATTCTAATTATACAGGAAATATCTGTTAGTTTGCTGGGTTTTTTTTGAAATGGGTAGCAGCCCTTGTTCCAATCGTATAAGGAAAAAATTTCGGAATTCCTTTTACTTTGACATTACAATTGACATCATTTTTATGATGGGAAATAAGTATTGTACAATTAAAAAAGAGTGCCAAAACTACTGTCAATTTAGTGCCGTTTTGAGTACCAGTCTTATATATCCTTCTTCAACTAACAGGGCAGTTTAGTTGAAGAAGGAACTTAACAATAATCAAAAACTAAAAATTTAAAGACAGACAGGAGTTAGATACGATGATAAAAGGTTTCGGAGGAATATTTTGGAGAACTAAGAATCTTGATGTTATAAAAAAATGGTACAGTGAAGTGTTGAAGATTGAAATAGAAAAATGGAATGGGACTGTGATTAAACCCCAATTAGGAAATGAGACTATCTTTTCTTTCTTTACCGAGAATGACAGTTATTTTCCAAAAGAACAACAAGTGATGTTAAATTTCAAAGTACATAATCTAAACGAGACTATTAAGCATCTTGAACATATTGGTGTACCTCTTGAAAAGAAAAAAGAGATTAGTGAATTTGGAAAGTTTATTTGGATTAAAGATCCTGAAGGTCGACTGGTCGAGCTTTGGGAGAAATAGCAGGTTGTGATCATTTTCAATTAAGCTAACGGGTACGTTAGTTGAATAAGGATAGTGCTGTTGTGTCGGATCTTTTTGTTGTTAAATTAATGGTCAGGTTAGTTGAACAAGTTATAAAAATTGAATAGTTTAAAATTAAAGGGCATTTCTTTGTAAAGGAATGCTCAGGCTGTCGACAAAGTCGACAGCTATTTTTTAATAAGGCTGTTTTCGTAAAGTTTGTTGTTTTTAAGAAGGTATGTTGATTAATCTCAAAAATAACATATAATGGTAGAAACAGAAGGGCTTTAGGAGGATATATTATGTCGTTGGTATTCAGAAAATCAACAATGGAAGATATAGATATTTTACTTCCAATTCAAAAAGCATCGTTTCAAGAGGACTTGGAAAAATATGAGGACTTTGAAACTAATCCAGCTTGTGAAACATTTGAGAAGTTAGCGGAAAATATAAAAAAATATTATCACTTTACAATTTTGGACGGAGAAACAGTTATCGGTGCAATTGATGTAAGAGGTAATAATGAACGTATGCACATTGATAAAGTGTTCATTTCTCCTTTATATCAAAATAAAGGAGTTGGTACTGCCGCTATTCAGTTTCTAGAAGAACAATTTCCAAATGTGAAATTATGGACTTTGTATACCCCTTATTTAAGTTTTCGTAATCACTATTTTTACGAGAAATTTGGATACAAAAAGACCAAAGAGGTACAACTTACGCCTAAGTTAATTTTATTTAAATACGAGAAATTACCAGGTGTCCTGATGTCAAAATAGCAACCCCATTAGAAAGTATGTGGGGCCATCAATCGGGTGGTCCTTTTTTAATTTGACCTTAATAATTCCACTGTTGTTTTGTTTGATTTCCGGCACGCCGAAATAAGCATTTGCTCCACTTGTTTTTCATAGGATAAATGCTTGTCTAATTCAAGCCATCGAAACCAGTACAGGTAGTTATCAAGATATTTGGTTGCTACACCTTGAAACCTTCTAATCCAGGTTTTCAATCGACTATGGAAGTTATTTACGTTCTGAACGTGAAAAATTCCCTTCTTTACACGTTGCTTTTGGTGTTCATTGATGGGTTCGTGTTGTAATCCTTTTAGTTTGGCGAACTTCTTATAATTCGTCGCTGTATCTGTGCACAGCAAAGATTTCGGGTCTATATATTTCCCGATAGCAGCGTCAATTTCTTCTGCTTTAACACGCCCAGTTCCAGCTTTCACTGCAATAATATTGTTATTACGGTCTTGTGCTACAACAACGGCAATTTTAAGGTCAGAAATCCCTCTCTTTTCATCTGGAGTCTTACGTTTCTTAGGCTTTCGATGTGTTACCACTTTCCCTTTCATAGACTCACGAAAGAAAGTTTCGTCACTTTCAACAATACCTTGAAGTTGATTGAAATCTAATGAGCGTAACGCGTTCAGAATTTTATGTCTCCAATAGAAAGCAGTGGAGATGTGGATTTTTAGGCGTTTAGCGATTTTAGGTAAGGTATAACCCTCCACCATCATTTCCATATACTTCACCCATTTTTCAGGGTATCTTGAGCCTGAAAATGGAGTGTTAGTCATATCGTTGAAGGTTTTACCACAATCCTTACATAGATACCGTTGGCGTGTCTTATATTTGCCGTTACGCTTAACAGCAGTGCTTCCACAATGAACACAAGCCATTCCAGATGCAAAACGGTTTTCACGAATATCTTTCAACAGTTTTGTAATTTTACTAGGTTCATCTGGAAAAAGGTCTTGTTTCATCGCATTAAACAATGCTACCCGTTCCAATTCAGTTAATTCGCCAACCTGTTCGTAAACATCTAACCACATTATTTGAACGCCTCCAGACCGCATTATATCAATACTCTATTATTATGGTCAAAAAAGCAACAATCTATGCGAAAACAGCCTTTAATAATATTTAACCCTCAATATATAGTGCTTAACTTTAGAAAAGCCACCATATATACAAGAAATAAATTGACAAACCTCATTTTTCGCGACAAAGTTTGTTTGAAATTGATTTTGTCTACACTCTGGGCATTTCTTTGTAAAGGAATGCTTTTTATATTTGTCTGAAATTTAAAGGATATTTTTACAACAATAATAATATAATAAAGGACAATAACATTTTATTGTAAAACGATAAATAGCGTGTTAAAATCAAAAAGAACAATAAATAAGAGAGGTGCTTTTTATGAAACGAGGTTCAACAATCTTTTTAAAAATAGCTGTTTTTCTGATTGGAGCTCCAGTTTTTGCTTTATGTGTATATGGGTTGCCTATGATAGTTAAAGACGCAGGAGAAAGTAATTCGGAGTTCGCTTATGTACTATATGGTATTGTAATAGTTATGTATGTAGCGGCGATACCGTTTTTCGTTGCATTGTATCAGGCTTTTAAACTTTTAAGTTATATTGACAAGAACAAAGCATTCTCGGAAATATCTGTAATAGCACTAAAAAATATAAAATATTGTGCAATCACAATCAGTGGCTTATTTGTGGTTGGTATGCCATTCTTCTATATCTTTGCGGAGTTAGACGACGCCCCAGGTGTCATATTGATTGGAATGCTCTTTATTTTTGCTTCAATGGTTATCGCAGTCTTTGCTGCTGTTCTCCAGAAACTTTTGCAAGAAGCGATTAATATAAAATCAGAAAATGATTTAACGGTCTGAGGTGAAAACAATGGCGATTATAATCAATATTGATGTGATGCTGGCTAAAAGGAAAATGAGCGTAACAGAACTTTCGGAGAGGGTTGGAATAACAATGGCTAACCTTTCTATTTTGAAAAATGGAAAGGCGAAAGCAATTCGATTATCAACTTTAGAGGCGATTTGTAAGGCTTTAGAATGTCAGCCTGGAGACATTTTAGAATACAAAAATGACGAAGACACTCAAGGATAAATAGTGTTCATTATTCCTGTCTTTTCTTTTTACGATGACAATAAAAGACAACAAAATTATTCAATTAACGGGTGCGTTAGTTGAAGAACACTGGCTGCTGCGGCAGCCCTTTTTGTTGTTCATCTAACATAGCAGGTTAGTTCAACAAGCTGCACTCCAGTGAAAACAACAGTTACACGTGGGTAATATAAAAAGAAATATAACTATCCCAACCTTTTAAGAGAGGCGAATAAAATAAAGGTAGAAATAGCTAGGGTAATAATCTGGGCTCTCCATCCATTCGCAAAAGAATTCTTCATGGGCAGACTAGAGATCAGGCAGTCTTGTTGAAGAAGGAACTGATGATGTTGTTAACGAATAATAGTTATATTACACAAAAACCAAAATTAATTGAGGAGAGTAAAGAAGGAGTTAAATGTAAGGGATATTAGATATATAAAGGAGCGGGGTTTATGAAAGTATGAAGGAGCTAGTATACCAGGTTTAATTGCCCGTCATCGACCAGCTGCATACGATATTGTGTGAAATTATTTGTTCTAACCGAATCGGATATTACAAGAAAAGTAAAATAAACACTTTATAGCTGAAAAGGAGCGAGCATTATGTTCTGGTTATGGATTGTAGGTTTTCTAGCTGCTGTATTTGGGGTTACGGGAATTGCTAATTACATTCATAAGAAAGGCAATTCACATTTGCCAGATGTTGATAAAGGAATCAAGAACGCTTCAAGTGCACAGCAGACTTATACTGAGAGTGTATTACACAATGCTAAGAACGACCACTTTGGTGGGTTCGGCGGAGGCGGCAATTAAATATTGGAATACAAAAAGCAACTGTCCCCTTTTTAGAAACAGTTGCTTTTTCTTCCCATGAAAATAAAAACTGAAAAAAGGCAGAAATATTGACCCGGAAAAACTAGTTTTTATAAAAGGCTGGGCCTCATGAAGTTAGATATAAACTGGGTGGTATAGCGTGGCCGCTCCCGTCAGACTAACGATTGGGCTCTAGGCACCATAGTTCAAAGACCTTCTGCTCCAGCACTAAAACAGTATCCTCTGCCCCGCCTATTTTCATTCTCTGTGGTGAATTACTGGTTTGTGCGATTCATCGGTGGGTAACGGATGCGTAAGTTGAAGAAGAAATGGCTGCTTCTGCAGCCATTTTTACTTCTACCAAGTTACATACTTTGTGCCATAAATAAGGCGGCGAAAGGGGTTCATTATATAAATGAAATACTGATATGTATGTGAGGGCTTGGAAAGTGGAGGAAGTTTGGAAAAGGATCGAGTTGGTCCTTTTCTTGATGTAGTTTTCACTTCCAAAAATTAATAATAGAAATAAAATTTGTTATTCTCTATACTTAATCAGGAGATTAATAGTAAAAGGGGTCCATCATGTATATCTGGAATATTAACGCACTAGTTACTGCATTACGTGAAAATACGCTCAGCGAGAAACAAAAGAAGAATTATCAAATTACATTTTGGATATTGACAGCTTTGACTATATTGTCGTTTTCCATAGTGATAAGCCCATCTACGATGAATACATACGATTTGATCGATTTGATTTGCTTTCTTGCCATCAATGCGGTAGGAATTTATATATTGTTTCAGATTCACAAAAAGGGGCACAAAAAAGACTTCTTTCTGCCTTTCTTTAGTTTGACGATTCCAATCTTTCTAAGGACAACCTTACTTTCCATCGGAATGAATATCGTTGGGTACTCTTACATCCTTTTCTTCGCACCTTATCATTCAATGGAAGAAACCAATTTAATCGATATTATTATATCCATTATTGTTGAGGTTATATTTAACATGATGATGATTCATTATTTTAAAAGGATATATAACTAGTAAGCACCTTTTTAAGGTGTTTTTTTGTTGTCTTAACCGAACAGAATGAGTGTGTAACCCAGACATACTTGAGTAAGCGGTGTTGCTCCGGCGCTTATTTATGGGTGCTAAAAGGATGTACGACAGTATCCCTTGAAGATGCTAAACTATAGTTAACGATTAACACTATACGGGGTATGATATGAGAATAATATTAGCGGCGAATGAAGAAGTGGATAAGCTTCATTCTATATTTAAAAAATTTAATACACAATTATTAGAAGAACCAGAAACACTATATCCTTATGGCGGAATTATAGATGTGTATGATCGTGTTCTTACGGAGCAAGAGGCATCAACTCTCTTACAATTTCCGCAGCACAATAAAACAAATGGTCCTAGATTCATAAGTGCCTTTATGCAACTTTTTCATAATAGTGATGTGTATGTGCTTCTGAATAAAAAAGAGTTCAGTAAGAGCGAGATCAAACAAAAATTAAGCTCCTTAAATAAAACAGAGGCAAGTCATTTCAGAAAATGGTTTTCCACCAATAAAGGAATTTACAAAATAGAAGATGAGGAAGCCCTAAAATTTTTTGCGAACCTGTCCATACATGAAGTGTTTTTTACAAACTTCTTCTTTCCTTCTCTGGAGACAGTCATAATCGGGAATTACGACTTATCCCTTCCAATTTATTGTAAGACTTCAGGGAACTTTGAAATTTGTAAGGAAATAATTGAAGAAAACGGCTTATTTATTAGAGGAATGCATTGCTAATTCGAAAATTTATAGGGCGTCATTGATTATTGATATAAAAGACAAAGCAGGGGGAAGTCCATGAAGAAGTTTAATAAGAAAATGACTTAGGCATAAACAGTATTATCAGCTTTTATTTTGTCTGGTAGTTACTATAGCTTGTGTAATTTCTCCGTACTGATTTGCGGGTGCGTTAGTTCTATATTGAAAGAATCAAAGGTAAGATAATGTTGTTTTAAACAATAGAAGATTATATACCAATTAGGAGACGTAGGGGGGCGGACTGTGGAATCTAAGCTAATTATTATTCGAGGTAACTCTGGCAGTGGAAAAACGACGATCGCAAAAAGTCTTCAAAACCAATTTGGAAGAGGGAACCTCTTGGTTTCTCAGGATAATGTTCGTCGTGAAATGTTGAAGGTTCACGATAGAGAAGGGAACCTTTCAATTAATTTGATTCGTCAAATTACCGAATACGGTAAAGGTAAGTGTGAATATGTCATTCTGGAAGGAATTTTAAATAAAAACCTCTATGGTGAAATGCTGAATAACTTAATCTGCTTATATAACGGTAAGGCATATACATATTATTTTGATTTATCCTTTGAAGAAACAGTTATACGTCATAACTCTCGTTCGAAAAAGGTGGAATTTGGAGAAGATTCTTTACGTGCCTGGTGGAATCCAAATGATTATCTTGGCGTGGAGGGAGAAACAATTTTGACTAATGATTTGTCACAGAACAATGTATTGAAACTGGTTTTAAATCAACTGCAAGAGTAATTATTCTGATTAAATAATTTTATTTTTCAACTATCGGGTGGTCCGATAGTTATAATTGCCTGAGCTATAAGAAAATAACCTAATAAATCCCTCATAATACTCTCCTGTTGCAGGCCATTTTCCTAAGAAAACTATCTATTTTATTATGCAAAAAATTCTCATTGCTCCAAAGCTATTTTATATATCACTCAAAGACAAAAGGCCAGTTCAATTCAGGGTCTAAATATATACCTTCAGTAGATCTCAAGATTATTTATATGGATTATAAAGTCTTTGAAACGGGTGCGTTTGTTTAAGAACAATGGCAACTTCGGCAGTCATTGTTTGTTGTCCCACTTACTGGCAGTTAGTGAAAGAATAGAAAGAATATTATTAGAAGAATTAGATACTATTAACAATAAATGGTATTGGCATTTGAGTTTGTACTAATCAAATTAAAAAACATAAAATCTATGTAATTCTTCATGGAAGAAAATAATTTAATTGTTAGTTTTGTATCTGATAAAGACTAACGAAATGAATAAAGCATGAGACGGATTTTATCTGCCTCATGCTTTTTCGATTTCAACTATGTCTAACCATTCCAATATGTACTTAAACTAAAGGGTGCATTAGTTGAAGAAACAGCTGTATAATACCAAAACAAAAAATAGTCTTCAGTCCGACACATCCAGCCCAAATTAATATTACAAATTCGGAGTCAATTTAATCGATTCATTTTTAATGGTAATACTAAAAGGTATATTAATAAGATGAGTAAGGAGCGAAACGATGCCACGAAAGCCTGCACAAACCAATGAAGCGGCGGATAATGAAAAAGTTGTTCAATTGGCAAATAATCCACAAAACAAGGATGAAATCGGTAACCTGGCTAGTATGTTAGCATCAGTATTGGATTATCTGTCAGATGATGAAGTAGAAGAGATAGATATCGAATACATTTTGGATAAGACGGAAGGTCTTCGAGAATGGTGGGATCAATATCAAGAAAGCAACAGAAACCTAATTGAGGAAGAAATTAGAGAATCTCTAGGTGAGCTGTCTTTAGAAGAACTTCAAAGGATCCGTGAACAGATAAAAGAAAAACAGGTTTGAGTGTTACCAGATAACAGCTAAATCAAACTAACTATTTTCTGGGTAATGATATGATTTATAGGCGGAACTGCGTTTTCCTGGTCTATTACACAAACGAAGTCTATTTTCATGATAGTTGAAATAAAACATTATTTGATAAATATTTTACACTACCAAACCATATTCGTACTAAATGGAGACCAAAGAATAAATCACTTAAATCTGCAAAGCTCGGTTTTACAATTTAATTCTTCCAGCCTTATAGTAAATGAAACATTAGAACCTTTATTATGTAAATACCGGAGGAATAAAAATACCTATTAAACTTCTTCAGGGAGGTTTTTTCTGCTTCATAATTGTAAGTAGAAAAACCCTCCCTGTGTTTAATTAAATCTTTAAACCATGGCGCTCAAATGCAGCTGCTTCAAGAACAGAAATGCCCTGGTTTTCAGCAAATTTAACAAGCTTGTCCGAAACCTGTGGTGCGAAGTGTTTTGAAGGTGTCGCGTATGACATTTCCCTAGCACGGGCTGAGTTGCTGCGTGCGAATGGACCCCAGATGGCAAAGGTTTTCCCAGGGCTTTGAATATTAACAAAAAGGGTCTTTCCGTCAGGTGAGAAAATAGGACCTGCCAATTCAGATCCGCTGAGACGGTTGCTGGCAAAAGGGTAGATCTCGCCTTCTGGAGTGATCCCCATAATTCTATCGTTTCCAGATCCATCTTCAGCGAACCAAAGATCGCCCCATGGCGTCATGCAAATATTATCCGGAGATTCCATTTTTTGTGCATCTGTTGCTTCGTAGAAAAGCTCCAATGTATTTGTTGACGGTATGTAGCGGTAAATGCGTCCGAGGTTTTTTGCGCCGGCAGAGCTGTCGTCAAACCAGAACACGCCCGCTTGGAAAAACGCTCCTTCAAGCTTTTTGAACTCTATGCAGCCTTGTGCTTTAGCATCCTCCCGACATAATTCGGGATTCAATTCCTTCCACACAATTCCTATTTTTTGTCCGGTTTTGAACGTGCTCGCCGAAGGGGAAGAGATCTCCTCTATGGCAGCCGCATACAATTTCCCGCCTTTTTGCAAGGCACCCGGTTTCTGGGTGGTGTCATTTGGGATAAAGCGATACAGATAGCTAGGCGTTGCATCCTCTGTCAAATACACATATCCTGTCGCCGGGTCAATGGCGCATGCCTCATGGGAGAAGCGGCCCATATCCTTAATAGGAGTTCTTGACATCTCGTTTTCCGGGTCCTGCGGGTCAACTTCAAAAACATACCCGTGTGTCGCAGTACGGGTTTCTTCACATGTCAGCCATGTGCCCCAAAGAGTCGCTCCTCCAGCGCAGTTTCTGATTGTTCCTGAAGATGTTACATATTCTTTAATTACGTTACGGGCATTATCAATAACTAGTGTAGTTGTGCCGCCTGCTGCGGCCGGATCATAAGGGTTTCTCCCAACTACCGGATGTTCTGCACCTGAGGACAATTCGTGATTGCGGACAAGGATAGTAGTATTTTTTGGACCCTCGAAAGCTGCCATCCCATCAAATGCACCTGGAATAGCTGTTCCATTTGTCAACTGGCCGCCTTCTTCAGAGATAATTTTGTAATGAAAACCTTTGGGAAGATCCATAATTCCATTGGGATCAGGAACTAAAGGACCATATCCGCCAGCCCCGCTGGCTGGATTATTGGAAGCGTCTGCCTTTACCGTGGAACCGATTGACAGAATCCCAGTAGAGCCGAGTGTCAGGGCAAGTGTGCTCATTCCTCCAGCTTTTAAAAAGTCGCGTCTGTTAAAGCCATTTTTAGTTGTTAGATTTTCCATTTGGTCGTTTATCTCCTCGTCAGTTATTTTTAACAATTCTCATATTAAATTGAAAATATTAAGTTTAAATCCAAGTTTTGTAACGGCTGGGTTAAAGTTCGTGAAGAAATTGTAAAATGATTTAGAATAGACTGAATAGAAAAAGGAAAAAGGAAAAAGGGGTCCGACTATTTACGTAATCCATAAACATTCCATAGTGTGACGCTCGTTTACTCCATAGAAACTGGGATACTATCTTTCTCAAAATTAATAATTTATTTACTATTTTTTACACTGGCTTAATTAACATTTGGTCTATCCTTCACTATAATCAATCTTGAGATCAGGTGTTCACGCGCGTAGGAATCTACATCGGGATATCACCACCTGATGCACTCGCTATGGGTCTTAATGGATTGGAGTGTACCCTGCATTAAAAAATTACATAGGAGGTAATGTCATGCTTCAAAACATTGGAATTCCTGGATTGATTCTTGTTCTTGTGATTGCACTAATCATTTTCGGCCCTTCCAAATTGCCTGAATTAGGCCGTGCCGTTGGTTCCACATTAAAAGAGTTCAAAAAATCAACACGTGACTTAGTATCAGATGATGAACAAAAGGCAGAAGGATTTCTAGAAAAAGGCAAAAAGACAGTTTAAACTTCAAGCTTAAGATGTAAGTGGAGTCAAGCTTACATCTTCTTTTAATTAGACTCTTTTGAACCACTTCTGCTGGACTACTTAACTGGAGGTATTAGAATGCAAAACAAAGATATCCACCTCATAGAACATTTAGACGAACTCCGCCAGCGCATCATTAAAACATTATGTGCGTTTATCTTCTCCCTCCTTTGCGCGTTTATTTTTGTCCAGGATATCTATGCATGGTTAGTCAGGGATTTAAATGGAAAGCTCGCAATCTTAGGTCCGAGTGATATTTTATGGGTTTATATGACATTATCTGGAGTATGTGCTCTGGCAGCTGCTATTCCGGTCGGGGCATTTCAAACATGGAGGTTTGTTGCGCCTGCCCTCAACAGCGAAGAGCGAAAGGTAACACTCCGATTTATCCCGGCATTATTTTTGTTATTCATTTTGGGAATATCATTTGGCTATTTTGTGTTGTTTCCTATTGTACTGGGATTTTTAACAAATCTAACTGCCGGTCAATTCGAAACATTCTTTACTGCCGAAAAATATTTTGGGTTTATGATCAACATAACCCTGCCTTTTGGATTTTTATTTGAAATGCCGGTCGTCGTTATGTTTTTAACAAGACTGGGCGTTATTCATCCAGAAAGGCTGGTAAAAGCAAGGAAAATTTCTTATTTTGCTTTAATAGTCGTCTCCATTCTCATTACACCGCCGGATTTTATATCTGATATTTTGGTCATTATACCCTTGCTGGCTCTTTATGAGATCAGTATCTCTCTTTCCAATTTTGTTTATAAAAAAAAGCTGAAGGCCGAGAAGGTGCTGCAGGATGAAGGTCTCAGCGATGCTGCGGTTTAGAAGAATGCTTGAGCAACTTTTATCTGCCCTTGGAAAGCCAGCTTGCCGACTGGAATGATAAGTTTAATAAAACCGGGGCTGCTGCAACAGCCCCCTTTTTTTTCACTAAATGGCAGGTAAGTGATTAGTAGAAACAACGCTGTATTTGGTTCTTAACAGAACAAAAGAGACCTCAATAAAGGTCTCTAAAGATGCTTGCAATTTTTACTAGCTTTATTGCCCTCCACCCGAATAACGGTTATCACCCATCGTATGATTGGTATCCTCACCAGGCTTAGCGTTAGGAGTTATTGGTTTATGGGGATTGTTATTAATTCTCTTACGTGTCCAATCAATAAAAAGGGCGAGTACCAAAATACTGACAACAGCAACAATTAACCAAGTCACGCAATCACTCTCCTTTAATAAAGGACAACATTTAAATCCATATACGAGGATTTTATTCTATAGACTATGCCACTGGACGAATATACTGCTCATTAGAAGCATTATCAATCCTTCTTCTAAAACTAACGGGTACGGTTTTTGAAGAAAGGATTTCTTTTAAGTTGGTCATTTATCCAGATTAATCGCTAGAGCTGTTTAAGTAGGAGGTAGAATTTATTGCAGCAATATACAGGATTTTTCGTAACGTTAGCTCTAATTTTTATCATCGTGTTTTTCAATAAATATTTATTTTGGTGGGTTAAAAGCATAATTGCTGCTTATTATTTGGTAGTTTCCTATTTTTTTATCAAAGTTAAGAACAAAATCAATAAGGAATATGAAGATGTTCTTCCTGTTCCTGATAAATATTGGGATAAGAATTCAGAATGGGTTGACACTATAACAAGGTATCTTTTTTTACCTTTGGTTGGTATCTTAATCTTCATTTACTACAAATGGTTTAACAGTGTTCATTCGAAAATGGCTAAGATACTTATTTTATTGAGCTTAATTCCGACGGCTATTCTATTCTTGATATTTAGTTTCTTTTTTTCTTTTGCCTATGGATACAGACCATAAATAGTGATTGGTTAAACCTCAATCAGGTCAGCTAGCAGAAGCAAAAGCAATACATATAGCAAGGGTATAATGAACAAAAAACAAAGATCAAAGTAGCTGATTAGTTTAATAAGATACCTTCCATCTGTTTAATTGAGTGCCAGCTCATGTTATAATAAGGAAATTAGTAAAATTACGACTTTTACTTGTAATTGAACGGATGCCAACAAAAGCCTCCGCATAGCGATAAAATATGGAGGTGTAAGAGAATGAATAAACGATGGACAATTGGTAAAATTAACGAATTTGTTGAGAACAATTCGGAAAGTAAGTTGCTAACAACGGAATATCACGGTTTTTCTCAAAAGTTACTATTTAAATGTGCATGTGGCAGCAACTTTGAAAAAACTTTTACGAAATTTAAAAATAATAACCAACGTAAATGTGACATATGTCAACCGCCACAAGCGGCACGATAACGTATAGCGAATAAACAAAGTGCCAATTTCTATTAAACAGAAATGGCACTTTGTTTATTTTTTTTAGCAATTAAAAGTGGATTTTACTAAAGGGAGGATTATACAAATATTCCTTCTTAACTAAAGGGTGCGTTAGCTCTGTTTCCTGGATGGAAAACTGGCGGTTTGTTGAAGAAGGATGTCTTTGGCAACATGTAGAATATCTAAAAAGAATCAAGATTAATGGAGGTTAATGATAGTGTGGAATCAATATGAAGATTTTTATTGTGATGAGGTTTTAAGTGGAAATACACCTGTGAAAAAGGTTTTAGAAACGGACAATGTACTTGCTTTTTATCATACTCGTCCTTTTTATGAAGAACATATTGTAGTAATACCGAAAAAGCATATCTTATCTATAATAACTGTTCAACAAGAAGAAAAGAAAGTAATGGAGGAAATCTTTGGAGCTATACAGGAAGTTGCTGCGAAAATGAATACTAAGTTTGGTGCATGTACGGTTTCCACTAACATTGGGGAATATCAAAGCAACAAGCATATGCACTGGCATATTCACTATGGTAATCGGATTAGAGACTAAAATAAGCCGGGGGAGTATTTAGGTAATGAAACAGAATAGCATAGTATAGGACTGAATTGTGCTAATGAGCAGAATAAGACTAAGGACTCCTTATTGAGGTTATAAAACATTAGTCAAGAAAACCACCAGGTACCTACTTTATAAATGAAATTTGTTTTTGAGATGATGATGGAGTTCAATTCGAAGACCCCGATCATGAAGGATGAGCTAATATTCCATCCTTAAGGCAAGCACAAAAAGACATTTAAGAATCTGGTGCAAAAGAATTTTAAAAGTTAAATATACAAAAAATCCTTGAAACACAGAAGAACGAGACTTGATTGGAATAAATTAATTTAGGGTTGTTATTCTTTGATATTAGTAAAGCTGTGACTAGTTTGCTAGAAAATTTAAAAGCATCTTAAAAGGACACCAAGGAACGTTTATATCCTCTCAATAAACGTGGTGTTGATGCTTTAAATATTTTTTATCCTGGGATGAGCCATTATGGAGAACATTATTTCATTTTCAATAGGGTTTGAAAGTAGTGTGCTTTTTTAATTTTTACTCTTATTATTATATAAAAGACAAAGGGTGTCGGGAATGTCTAAAACATTAAAAAAGATAGGTAAACATTTCGCTGAAAATGCGGATTCACTTGCTATAGAAGTTGTTGAGGCCGTTCTCTCTAGTTTGGACCTAAAAATTTCTAATACAGAAAAAGATCAGGCAATTAAAATGTATGAAGAACTTTTCGGTTTTCTGGGAGGCTCTGTTGTTGAAAAAGATTATCTAGGAGTACCAGACATTATCTTGGAATGGAGTAAGAAAAATGCACAATCCCAGGTAGGCGGTCGAATTTCGGAGATCGTACTCCGTTATTCTCCTACAAGAGAAGTTTTAAATGACTTAATTACAAAGCTTAGTATTCAATATGAGCTTTCACTAAAAGAAAATGCCTCAGTAATAAAACAAGTAAATAAAATTTTTGACTTAAGTCTAAATGAAACTGTACTTGCCTTTGAAGAGCTTTCGGATAAGCATAAAAAAGAAGCCCAAAAGGAATTAGCAGAGCTGTCAGCTCCTGTTGTTCCAATTAAAGAGGGAGTTGCCATTGTGCCTCTAATTGGAACTTTTGATGAGTATAGGATTGCCTATCTTGGTAATAAAGTACTTCCAAAGATTGTTGATATGCAAGTAAGGCATCTAATTGTAGATTATTCGGGGGTTTTAACGCTGGATATAGAATTTACCCATTCCCTTAGTCAACTTGGCATGGTGTTAGAGTTGTTAGATATAGAAATTATAATAACTGGAATGACTCCTCAATTGGCACAGATTATTGTTCAAAGTGGCATAGATGTTGGAAAAACAAGGTACTTTGCTAATTTGAAACAAGCATTAGAAAATTTATAGTTGGTTATCGTATTTTTATATTTTGAAATTCAACAAGATGAGTAAAAATATAATATCGTAAGTAAAGGGGGCACTACAGATTTATCTTCAAATATACTATGGAAGCACAGGGTAAAGTGTGTTGTTTACCAGCGGTGCCATGTCAATTAAGATTACAACTATTTCTTCTTTTCCAAGACTTGCTGAACGTTGCTGTACGCTTGTACATCTGCAATATTGATTCCTAATTGTACAGCTGTCTGTGCTAAGGCCGGTCTTATCCCAGTAATAACAGGTGATATTCCCAACAATTTTAGTATATCCCTAATTTGAAAAAAGTGCTGAGCAACGAAGGTATCAAAAACATGTATTCCTGAAAAGTCTATAATTAACATGTTAAGGTCTAATCTCGCTACCTTAGGTATCACAGTCTCCATAATATAAGCAGCCCGATTCTCATTAAAATCGCCAATAAAAGGTAAGACTGCGACCCCTCTTTTGATGGGAACAATGGGAGCAGCAAGTTCTAACATTTCCTTTTCAATGGCCTTTACGGACTTTTCGGTGATTATTGAAGAGATTCTAGTGATATTTCGTATGATTTCATCAAAAGTATAAACCACTTGGTCGTTTACAAAAAATATTTCCTCTAACGGAAGTTTCTGAGATATACACCTCTTTCGTATCTCTTTTAACAAACCTAATCGAAAATTACATAATAAATCGATGAGTTCTGTTTGGGTTGACCCCTTGTTCAATGAGTAGTGGTCTATGGCAAAAGAGAAATTTATCTTTTTTCGATCTGATTTACTTAACCTTAAACTTTTGGAAATATGACTGATGAGTGCGACTAATAGATCTTTATATTTATTGGTTTCTTCATCTTTCAAAGTTAAGCCCATTTCTACGATAGCTTGCTCTAAAAGTACATCTGCTATATTATTTTGGTCGGCGTCTAAATAATTTGTTACCTCTTCTACAGTCCTGACCATAGATATCTCTCCTTTAAGGATTTCATGTTGGAATTTAAGGTTAAAAAAGAAATAATTAGCGATGGGGTTTGATTAAATATACCCATGTTATAACGCCTGAAACTTGTTATAAACCATATGGGCGAGTGACTTATCGCGAGTAGATAAAGAGTGAGACAAAAGCCTTTTATTCAAATTCCTGGGAGTAGAGGTCCGGCTTACTACTTGTGGTGATGGCGATATTATGTAGATATTTCGATAGCAGGTGCTGAAGATCATGCGTACACGGTTGAGCAGACAAACAACATTGCAGTAAACAGTAAGAACGGGGTGTCTAAAGTCATTGGTAGCGAACCACTCAGTAGCACTCAAACGCCCGAAGAAGTTAATTCTCTTCTTGCTGTACATTTTCATATTGCTACTAAGAATCATTCACACAATGATTTAAAAGTAAGTGAAGCATTGATTGCACTGAATAAGGTATTAGATATACGGGAGCTGAAGGGTAAAACGCTCCTTTTTATTCAAGTAAGGGGTGTAAGAGTTGAAGATGAGGAACGATGCGGCGGTCTTTTTATTAGCGGAAAAGGATAGGATGGAATACTTGAGAAAACGCTCAAGATTTCCATCCTCTTCTCTAATTTTTTAAATTGTAATATTTTTATTTATATTTTCTTGTCTTGATAACAATTTTTCTTGTTTTATCCCAAAATATACTATAACTATGCCAAACACAACAAAAAGCGGTTCAATCCAATTTGCTTCCGGTCCCATTGTAATTCGGTGGAGTTTAAAAATCCAATGAAAAACAATGATATCAAAGCTTAAAAATAATCCTGTAGCCACTGTGAATCCATTAAAAAAAGCTTTTGAAAAGTAACGATAAAAGAAGAACATTAAAACCAGAAGAACTAAAACACCAAAAAAGACTGCACCAATTCGTCCGGCTGGTGTTTCGGCTTTCAACCCAACAGCAAAGGCATCTATTAAGTGAAAAAGAAAGTCTGTTAGAAAAAATCCAGAAATTGCCCCAATTATTTTCATTTAAATTTCCCCCGTTAAAGTTGTACTCCTTAAGAGATAATAAATCTCCAATAAATATTAAAGTAAGGCAAACGTTTCTGCCCTAAAAGTTAATGACAATCATTGAATAACACCTTAAATTTTACACCTATAATAGTAACACACTTTTACTACTCATTATTTAGGAGGAGTTATTTCATACCATTTTTCTGAAGTTACATATAATGTACTTTAACTATTGGATGCATTATTCAAGAGTGAATGGCTGCTTCGGGGATTTTTCTTTGTTTCACTAACGGGACAGTTTAGTTCAAGAAGGAATTTTAATATCTAATATCGAATTATTACCCAACTATTGAAAAAAGGGTGAGGTGCTCTTAATGGGGAGGTTGTTCTTTTATAGTGATCAAGTCACTGAATCTCCTGGTAATCGGAGACTGGATAATATAATGTTCGCAGGTCTGAGTCCCGACAAGATTAAGATGGGCTATGTCCCTTCTACGGAAGATAAGAAGAAGAAGTATTTTAATACTAAAGTTCAATATTACGGCCATTACGGGTTACAGAACATAATGTTTATCGACCTATATAGTGAATTTGATCCATTGAAAGTTAAGGAATTACTTAGTTGTGACATCATTCATCTTTCCGCAGGTAACCCAATTCAACTTAGAAGTGCTATCAAAAATCGTAAGATGGAGAACGCTTTATGGGATTATTTTAATCAAGGGGGAACCATTATAGGTGTTAGCGGTGGAGCGGTCCAATTAGGAAAGTCAGCAAAGTTATTTCAGTTGTTTACTGGAAACCATAATAATGAGGATTTAGATACGTTAAATTTTGTAGATTTTGATTTCTTACCGCACTACAATCGTTGGAATGAAGATTTCAAACAAGATGTATTTAAATTCTCTCAAACAACTGGAACAACGATTTATGCTGGGAATGATGGAGAGGGACTTATTGTAGAAGACGGTACCATCAAAAGGATAGGAAACGTTGTTAAGGTCCGGGATGGAAATATATGTTGATTCTTAGTGAACCCTGGCCTAAGCTGGTGATCTATTGAAGATTACAGCTTTTTTATTGTTCTACTAAGGGTCCGTTCGTTTAAGAATGTATGGTTGCTCCGGCAGCCTTTTTTTGTTCCACTAACGACAAGTAAGTTTGTACAAGGATGATATACTGAATTCATAAACGGCAGGCAATACGATGGAGAATACTCAAATAATGGTCATTATTTCAATTTGATTGGAGTTGAATTTCTAGTCAATGAAGTATCGGATAAGTTAGGCATAGAGCCTCCTCTCACTTAAAGAAAGTTGAACTCATTGTCAGGAGTAACTCTTCGAAAGTATCGTCTGCCAAGCCTATTTTCATTCTCAGTGGTGAATCAATAATTTGTGCAATTAATGGTGTCCTACGTGGCGTTAGTTGAAGAAGGGGGGACTGCTGTTGCAGCCCCTTTAGTGGTCAAGGAATGAGTGACTAATACATAAGGTCTACTATTTAGAGATAATTAAAAGATATAAAGAACTTGGGTAAGGGGTAAAGATGAAGAAATATTTTTCGCTAAACTTAATTTTGTTTATTGTACTATTGGCAGGAACCACACTTACAATATTTATAATATATAAGGATATTGATACTCCGCTTTCTCTTAAAGTTATTATAGGATATGTAATTTATCTTTTCTATATGGTTTGTTCTCCATCTTTCTAGTTATTGCGAATACAAGGAAGTTAAACTGGATTCAAATAAGAAAAAGGCTTTTTACGTTTATTAATTGGTTTATTTCTTTAAGTGCGGCAAACTATTTTATTTATTACTTTTTTAGACGTTCGGAAATGGATGTTTGGGATTTAGGTATTCCTTTAGGTGTATCCTTTGGATTAGCTTTTTCTGATTTAATGTCTTGGAAAAAGAAAGACTAAGCATTGATGTTTTTGCTAATAAATCCTTTACTGAATAAGGATGAATACCTTTTTGTTCTATTACTAAAAGGTGGGTTAGTAGAATAACCGGTGGAAATGTAATTTATTTTTTTAAATGGTTCTTATAAAAAGCACTTCTATTCTGAAGTGCCTCGTTTTTTGGGCAAATTAGCTTATATAATCTAGTATCGAGATAGTTAGAAGGAACTGCTTTATGTAAACATCTTTCAGTTTTCGTTAAGGTTTTGTTAATGTCATTGTTTTATGTGATTTGTACGTTACCATAGGAATTGAAATGAAAATTAGGAGGATAACGCTATGAATAAATGGTGGATAACGATGTCTTTAGCAGTTGCTGTTGCTATGCCTTACTCATCATCAATAACTGCTTCTGCAGAACAAGTTAAGAAAGAATCCAAAGTTGTAGTTCCACTAGCAAAAGCTCACGCACACAACGATTATGAGCACACTCGTCCTTTATATGATGCACTGGATCATGGGTTTACAAGTGTAGAAGCAGACGTATGGCTAAAAGACGGTGAATTGCTGGTAGCCCATGACGAAGAGGATGTAAAACGTGAACGGACACTTAAGTCACTTTATTTAGATCCGCTTAAGGAAAAAGTGAAACAAAACAAAGGTTCTGTTTACAAAGGCGGTACAGATTTCTTACTGTGGATTGATGTTAAATCAGAAGGCAAAACTACATATGAAGAAATTGATAAACAACTAGCCGAATATAAGAAAATGGTTACAAAATTTACTAATAAGAAAGTGAAGCAGGGGGCTGTTACAGTCATTATATCTGGAAACCGGGATCGTGACTTGATGGAAAGCCAGAAAGTACGTTACGCCACATTCGATGGCCGAATGAGTGACCTGGGATCTGAAAACAATAATGAATTCATGCCTGTAATAAGTGACAACTGGACGAAAATTTTTACATGGCAGGGGGCTGGTGAGATGCCCCAGGCAGAACGCGAAAAGCTAGTTCATATTGTCGAAACGGCACATGAAAATGGCCAAATGGTTCGTTTCTGGGCCACTCCAGACATGGCCTTACCAAACCGTGAGGCAGTCTGGAATGAAATGTTAAAAGCTGGAGTAGACCTCATTAACACAGATGATCTTCCTGCTCTGCAGGAATATCTGCTTAAAAATGACCCAAACCCTACGAAACAGCATATCAAGTGGTAATAAGGCAAATCCCAATAGTTATAGTAATGAATCTTAATTTTTACTTGTATCATTAAACCAGACCAGCCCTTTGCTTAGTGGAAGGGGTTATCTGGTTTATTTTTTTGGAAATTCATTATCGGCATTTAGGTTTAGGTTTTTAATATTCTTCAACTAAAACGAAGGTTAGATTGAAGAGAGAATTTCATTGTTTAGCCAGTTGCTTAATCTAACATACAAAAGAAATTTATTATTTGAAGTGAATGGACTCCCAAAATGTACCTTCCAATTTGCAAACTAACGGGTAGGTACTTGCAAGAATGGGGCTGCAAACAACAATAAACCAGCTGCTAAACGGTTAAAATTTAAGATTAAAACTATAAGAAAAAGGTAATATTAATGTAGAGGTTTTTACACGAACGGAGAATAATATAAAATTTCAATATGGAAAGGAGAATCTACTTGTTCATAGAAGATAGCCCCTTTTTGTCTGATGAATTTTTAGATGAATTAGCTAAAGAGATTAACCAACAATTTGGAGGCCCCATTGAGGAACAAAATGGTGAGCCGACAAACAGCGATATTGATTAATTTACACATTATATGGTTAATGCAAGACATATATATAAATGAAAAAAACCAACACCAATGGTAAGGGCTTGCACGGACTGGCTTAATTACTGTAAAGACAAGGGAATATACGTAAAAGTATACTTTAATCTGTTTAGTTTCCTGCCACGGAAGCATAAAAAAAGCCCATCCGTATTCACGACAGGCTGTAATTTACTTCAATATGCATATTTGAACAGACCATAATACAATGGACCGAGCAGGATGATGATGGTGCCAATGACAAAAAGGTACCGAACCCCTTTAGGCATTTCTTTAAATTCTTGATGATCGCGACTCTTGTAAAAGCCGAAGGCGACATCCCAAATGATTCCTCCAACAAACACGACTTTCCATACAAGAGGAGTAAAAATCGGCGTTTCAGTAACATATCCGAAAAGCCCAACCCAAGTAATGAGAGAGATAACAAAGTCCAACTTGCCAAAAATGGTTTTGTCTCCCTTGATTAAAAAACCAATCGCTGCCGTGCCTAATATCCCTAAATAAATATACCAAAATATTTCTGACATCACTTAATTCCTTTTCTGTTAGATGTTTCTATTTTAATTCCTATAGTAGTAAAAGAAAAACTTTTATATTTGAAAATAATACAAGGATTGTTCTTATTTTCTTTATTTGAATAAGAAAAGTTCCAATCCAGCTAGAGATAGCTGGTTATTATAATTTTCACCTTTTAAATGAAAACAATTTTAACAATGCCGGCTTTTTCTTATCAATGATCTTTAACTCATTCATTAGTAATCTATGCTCATGATCTGCAATCCATTTCTTTAAATCATGTTTATCATGACAAGAGGTAAAGTATGTTTCTCCATTTTTACCTACACCGTTGATCACATATCTAGAGGTATTCCCCATCCTGTCCACCCCATTTTCTAATATAAAACGCCATTTGGTATGCTAACAATTAATTAAATATCATTCAAATTTAGATTCAGCAATGGACACCTAAAGATTTTTCCAAATCTTTTTCGATAATGAATACCTCTATTCTTTCTCCTGTTTTAGTACTAATATCACTGTGTGATGAAAGAACCCGGCACCCAGTTAGATTTTGAACAATATGTTCATATTCTTCACTATACATTTCGCGAAGGACCTGCCGCATCTGCTTAACGAGCTTTTTACCGGAATCATGACTCACAAGATGCTTTTCTTCCACAGTAAGAACTCCCTTAAAACGGATGATAATCATATCATTTACAATATATGTTTTAGCTTCCTGCGGGCCCCTGCCTATAAGGTCACGCTGGAATTTAATAAAGGCAGAACTTATCTCAGCCTCAAGTTTCTTTTTAGGATGTCCCATATGTTCTCCCCTGTTTCTTGAAAATCTAGAACCTATCATAATGCCCTTCTACAATTTTTGTCAATGTGCTTTATTAAAACTTAACAAAACTCAAAACAAGTACATGTCATGTCTGTTTTTGTAATGAATTTTTATAGCAATGTTTATTAAAAGGCAAAAATGGGTTTACAAATAGTAAATATGAAGAGTAAGATGTTTTCATAAGATATCAATTTAATACAGGCCCAATCTCATAGAATTGAGAACGGAGGATCCACTATTAGGGGTTAATTCTGCGACAGCAGAAGGGATGAAAGCTCTTTCGCCATCCTACCCGTCAGCTAACTTCGTCGGCTAAAGCGAAGGAGGTCATAAGACCGCCTTACATCAGGGGGCTTTTTTGTTATTCCTTTATAGCAAAATAGCAGTCTGATATATACGCAGGTCTTTTTATTATGCGTATGAATGAAAAGGTTTCTTGGAAGACAGAATGCAAAGAGGGCTGAATAGCCTGCTGGGCGTTAAGTAGACCAATGATTACTTTTTCTCCAAGTCCATGTTTGTTTTTCCATACTTAATGTACCAATCTACGTTCATTGGCACATTAATTAGGTATGGCTCGGCAAACATAAAAGGAGGAAAGTAGCATTTGGTCTTTTTTTATTCCCTGTGTTCAGCCGAAAGGATTGGAATAAATAATAAACGAAACGAAATAGTATTTTTATTTTTGGGGACTGGAGATGAATTCTGAAACGGCAATGGTCCTTAGTATCTTTCTAATTACGTACGCTATTATTATTTCAGAAAAAATTCACCGGACGATTATTGCCTTAAATGGCGCCATCCTGATGACTGATTCGGTATATTCAATCTTATGGTGGAGCATGTCACTGGGAGCCTGCCTCGGAGGCAATGGAACATTGATAGGAGCGAGCGCAAACCTAATTTTACCTGGTCTGGCTGAGAAAGAGGGACATACAATATCATTCATTAAATATCTGAAGATCGGATTCCCTTTCATAAACATTTCTATCGGAATATCAACGGTGTATGTGTATCTCGGGTTTTTGTTATAATCAAACTGTTTTTTATAGGAGATTACGATGAAGAAAATTAGAGACTATTTTGATCCTCCAAAAATTCTTGTTCTAGGCTTTGCGGCTTTAATTCTTATAGGAGCTGTTTTGCTAACCCTTCCTAACGCAACACATGACGGAGAGGGGCTGTCGTATTTAAATGCTTTGTTTACTGCTACATCGGCAACGTGTGTAACAGGACTTGTGGTCGTGGATACAGCAGATACTTTCACCACATTCGGCGAATTAGTCATTTTAACCCTCATCCAGATTGGTGGATTAGGATTTATGACATTTGCCACCTTCTTTGCTTTCCTTTTGGGTAAAAGGATTTCGTTAAGAGACCGGCTGGTTCTTCAGGAGGCTTTAAATAACATTTCCATTTCGGGAATTGTGCGTCTGGTCAAAAGGGTCTTAATATTTACTGGTATTATAGAGGCGACAGGTGCCGCTATCTTAGCGATTCGGTTTTCTTTGGATATGCCCATTGGAAAAGCTATTTATTGGGGGATATTTCACTCTATATCGAATTTCAATAACGCCGGCTTCGATTTAAATGGGGAATTTCGAAGCCTTACACCATATGTCGACGATCCGGCCGTAGTCCTGACCGTTTGTGCACTCATAACATTAGGTGGAATTGGGTTCATCGTGATGAATGAATTGTATGAATACCATGATACCCGCCGTCTTTCAGTGCATACAAAGGTGGTTTTACTAACCACGCTGATTTTGACACTTGGCGCAGCTATCCTGATCTTCTCATTTGAATATGGGAACGCAAAAACGCTTCAGCCTTTGACTTATACAGGAAAAGTATTGGGCTCCTTGTTCCAGGCGGTCACACCACGAACCGCAGGAGCCAATACATTGCCAATTGGTGACTTAACGCAATCAACTTTGTTCCTGATCATCTTCTTGATGTATATAGGAGCAGGTCCCGGTTCTACTGCAGGCGGAATTAAAATAACGACCTTTGCTGTACTATCTGCAGCTGTTTGGTCCCAAATTAAAGGGAAAGAAAATGTTGTTATGTTTCGCCGCCGAATTGTTATGGAAACCATTTTCAAAGCACTCACTGTGGCAGTAATAGGAATGTTCCTTGTCATGGTCATAACCATGCTTCTTACAATTACTGAAGGGGAACGACAGAATTTCATTGTCTATCTCTTCGAAGCCACCTCTGCATTTGGCACGGTAGGTCTTTCCATGGGATTGACCCCTGAATTATCGCCTGTCGGTAGAATGATCATTATTTTTACGATGTTTGCAGGAAGGTTAGGACCTCTAACGCTTGCTTATGCTCTGACCATGAGGCGGAAAGGGAATAAAGATCCTATCGGCTATCCAAAAGGAAAAATCATGATCGGTTAATAAAGATTGAGGAGTTAATGGATATGGGAAAGCAACTATACGCGGTGATTGGATTAGGAAGGTTCGGTACAAGTGTGGCTGAAAGATTATATGATGCTGGACAAGAGGTCATGGGAATTGATATAAACGAAGAACGAGTACAAGATGCTGAAATGGTTGTTACTCATGCGGTGGTCGCAGATACAACAGAAGAAGAAGCACTGATGTCAATTGGAATTCGTAATTTTGATGCTGTTATTGTTGCAATCGGAAATGATATGCAATCAAGTATCTTAACAGTTTTGCTTTTAAAGGAATTAGGAGTTAAAAAAGTAATAGCGAAAGCCCTAAGTAAAAACCATGGGCTGCTATTAGATAAAATAGGAGCAGACTGGATTATCTACCCTGAAAGAGATATGGGTGAAAGAGTCGCCCATCAACTTCTGTCACCGAATGTGTTAAATTTTATTGAGCTTTCAAAAGAGTATAATATAGAAGAAATCAGAATTCCCTTGAGTATGACAGAAAAAAGTCTGCGAGAACTTGATGTGCGTGCAAAATATAATCTTAGTGTTATCGCTATTGTGAGTGATGGTGAAATTATTGTCTCTCCTTCTCCTGAGCAGATTATTCACAAAGGAGATATGCTGGTTGTCATTGGAAACAGAGAGGATCTAACGGTATTTTCAAATTTAAAATAACACTTTAACTTTCCAAAGAAAAGAAACCCTTCTTGTTGATGAATGACTTTTCTGGTGCATAAGTTGAACCCGAGAAGATAGATTATATATTTTCCTTGTTTAGACAATTCTTGACTATAGTTAGCTGTAGATAAAGATATACAACTTGTTTATCCATTACGCATTAAGAATAAATTTTACTATTCATCTAAAAAGGCTAAACATTCTAGACTCTTTTCTGTCACATCTCCAGCAATGGAGTCAAAATTACATTTACCCCTCTTTTTCTTTTTGAACTAAAGAGGCAGATTAGTAAGTAAAGAATAAAAAAGCAGATTCATTATATGATTGAATCTGCTTAACACTTCATTGTTTTAACAAGAACTGATTACCGTCTTCATCTTTAAATTGAACAAATGTACCCCATTCCATTTCTTGTGGTTCGCCTAAAAATTCAACGCCATTAGCTTTTAATTTTTCATATGTATTTGCAATATCATCACACTCGAAAACGATGGAAGCCTTCATATTTTCAGACCCTTGCATCATAGATTTTGGATAAATAACTAAGCGAGTTTTTACTCCTTTAGGTGCAACTTCAAGCCAATTTGCATTAGGTCCCATAGGATGGTCAGCCATTATTTCAAACCCTACTTTTTCACTCCAAAAAGTCTTTGCTTTTTGTTGATCTTCCACATAAACTGCAACTGTTCCAATTTGCTTAATCATAATAAAACCTCCTAATGTAGTCATTCATCTTTTAATCCTATTTTCATTTTAAACTAATTGGTGCGTTGATCCAAGCAGGATAAAACCTAGTTTGTGAAGAATTGTACTAAAACGAAAAGGTGCGTTATATCAACAAGAACAGACAGTTAAGGCATCTTCCTAAAATCTATTATAAAAAAAGTTATGAATATGCTAACGGTATGGTTGATTAACCAAGACTCAATCACTGAACGAAAAGAAGGGAATGAATATTTAATTTTGGGTAGAGAAACAAACTTAATAAATGGAATTCCTTATTGCGCTCAATGTATGTTTGTATGGAGAAAAGAGGAGAATGAGTGGAAATTATTGAGAGAATATATTGAGTTGGAAAGGTAAGTTAATATTAAGCTAACGAGTGCGTTGGTTGTAGTACATAATGGCTGCTTCGGCAGCCTTTTCTTCTTTTGCTAAATGGAAGTTGCGAGCAAAAGAAGGTGAAAACAATATCATATCGAATGAATTAAGTATCCTATACTAATGTGAGGTCTAAGATATGCGAACACCAAAACATATTGTGTCAGCAGCTACTATCGTAATAAATAAGGAAAAAGAAATTTTGTTAATTAAGGGGCCCCGAAGAGGTTGGGAAATGCCTGGTGGACAGGTTGAAGAAGGAGAATCCTTAAAGAACGCTGCTATCAGGGAAACAAAAGAAGAAAGTGGTATTGACATTGAAATTACAAAATTTTGTGGAATTTATCAAAATGTAAATGAATCTATATGTAACACATTGTTCTTGGGTATACCTGTTGGAGGAGAGCTAACGACCTCGCCTGAAAGTTTGGAGGTAGGTTTTTTTTTAATTGAAATGGCTTTAGAAATGGTAACTTGGAAAAATTTCAGGCAAAGAATTGAATATTGTTTAAATGAAGAACTCCATCCTTTTTATATTGAATTCTAAGATAGAGCTCCTTGAACTATCGGATGCGATGCGTTATTTGATCACGCCATTTGGCGGTTTTTCTCATATTGATCTAACCGGGGCAAACTTATTACTCCAGAGATAGGGAAGAAATTCTTTCTGTAGGCAGTTTGGGAAAGGTACCTTCACAGATAGTGAAAATATAGAGAACGTAAAATTAAAAGACGGAACAACTGCTTACTGGAGGATTAATGAAAACGCTAATGATGGGAAAATTTTATACTGGACTGAGGAAAATGGGACACTCTATTAAATTATGATTATGATGCCATGGGATCGGCAAATACGTACAGTAAAGAAGATTTAATACAAATTGCTAATTCATTAAAATAAGTGGAAGTTAAGTTAAAGTCTCTTCTTCTAATAGATTAAAATAAATGGTGAAATAGAGTGGTATACGGTTCCAAGCGACGTACAGGTGAATTTAGTACGTCGCCTTACTCCCTTAAGGGCATTTCCACAGCCCGATTAGACATTAAATCTTGTGAATACAAAAAAGGGACCGGCCTAGGTTCCTTTTTTCTTTTGGAGTGATCGTTGAACCTGTCATCAAAATAAGAAAAAATAAAGGACTTTCAGCTGCGTTTCCTGAATTTATTAGAAATTGAATACTTTTTTACTTATGTAGGCCACCATTTAAAAAAGCGAGGAATTAATATAGAGTACAACACTTCAAAAATCAGTGGAAGTAATGATTACTTGTCATGACCAAAAGGTAGCAAATAGTATAGCTGAATTCTATGGAGGATGGGATGAAGTTAAGGGGGAAACTAATTCTCAATTGTTTCTAAAACTACTAACGGGTACGTTAATTGAAGAAGTTGGGACAGCCCTTTTTGTTGTTCCACTAACAAATTATTCTAAAGAGGTTAATTGGAGGAATTTTAGGTGAACAGAGACTTGGTAGATCGAATTACAAGAATTCAAGATGAAAATGATTTTTCAGGTTCGGTATATGTAAAGGAAGGAGAAAAAGTTCTTGCTGATATAAGCTTTGGATTTGCTAATCGTTCTGAACAAATAAAAAACCAAAATAATACTCGATATGGTATTGCATCAGGAAGTAAACTTTTTACCGCAATCTCTATTTGCCAACTTGTAGAACAAGGAAAAATTTCTTTTCATTCTCCATTAAAGAATTGTCTTGATATGAATTTTCCCTATTTTGACAATAGCGTAACTATTCATCAATTGCTGACACATACTTCTGGGATACCAGACTATTTTGATGAGGATATTATGGATGATTTTGAGGAACTTTGGATTCAGAATCCAATGTATCATATAAGGCAGTTAAAAGACTTTTTACCATTATTTCAAAATGAATCTATGAAATCTCCAGCCGGCAGAGGATTTCATTACAATAATGCAGGGTATATTTTGCTAGGATTGGTCATAGAACAAGTAAGCGGACTGGCTTTTAGTGAATACGTAAAAAAATATATATTTGAAAAAGTCTCTATGGATTCTGGTTATTTTGAGATGGACTCCCTGCCGGAAAGAACTGCACTAGGATATGTTGATCATGCAGATGGAAAGTGGAAAACAAATGTGTATTCGCTGCCAGCAAAAGGCGGTTCAGATGGTGGAGCATATGTAACAGCGAAAGATATGGTTAGGCTATGGGAAGCTTTAATGAATGATCAATTATTAAATAAAGAGATAACTAATCAGTTACTCACTCCTCACACTAGAGTTGATGATACCACCTCATATGGCTATGGTCTATGGATGAAAACCGAGAAAAACAGTGTATCAAAATATTTATTAATGGGATATGATCCAGGAGTAAATTTTCGTGCTGTATTTTATCCCAATACATCCCTCAAGATTATAGTGTGCTCAAACAATTCTGGAGGAGCGTTTGACATCATTTCTGGGATTGAAGATGAACTAATTAAGGAGAAAACCTTATAAAGAAGAAAGTTAAGAACTATACGAGCCTAACTGATTATTTATGGGTAACGGGTCTGCCCCTTTTTTTATTTTTTGTCTGTATAGGACAAACTTGGATCTGGGAAGGCTTATTGTAAGGAGGCGGTTTATAAATGGTTACTTTTGAAGCATTATCTCTGATGCTGAGCTTTGGGATGTTTGTAATCGCTATTCTGGACTTTAAAAATAATAACAAGAATTCCTGAACACGCTAAAGAGCGTGTTTTTTTATTTGATAAATTCATTTGAATTGCCCCGACCCTTTTTCAGGCGATAAAGCCTCTCCTAGTCCACAGATTTTTTCGGGAGGATTTTTTTTCTAAAAAAGGTTTTGGGAATAATGCTATTAATAAAGAGTGGGAGTCCTCACAAAAAAAGATTGTTGTTCGACTAACAGGGAAGGCTAGTTCAATCACCATAATGTTAAAATATAGAAATAGAAGGAGATGAAATCGGGTGTTTGTATTCCCATAAGAAAACGAATTTCTATCTTTATTTGGTTGTCAACCTGTATTATTGGATAACACTTCAGCTGATTTGCCATTTTATTATAATGAAGCATCATATCAATTTGCTTATGGAGAGGAACACTTTCTTGTTAAAATCTCTCCCTCCTATAGAGAAGTGAAAGTTCAAGTAATCCAACAGCCATCTAATAGATTATTATCACTGCTGGATTTAAAACGAGTTGAAAAGTTTGAAATTATAGCTGATAAAAAAGACCATTCAAGTGTCCTTTTAACGGTTGTTAATGATGACTCCCTACAAACAATTGAGCTGGACTTTAAACCGAGATTTAAACTTATTTTTAAAGAACATTTTACTGGGTAAGGTGGCTTCTTGTTCAAATGATGGTGCGCGATGTTCTTGGCTGAGTATGGAACTAATGTATGAAATCGGAAGATGGGGAGATTTAGTACTGGGCCAATGCTGATTACCAAGAAATTATTGAACCAGAAAAGACGGTTTACATTGGTTCCTTTTTAAATGCATAGGATAATACAAACGATGGAATGCCAGAATAGTGAAGAGGCATTTAGCCGAAATGGGTAGAATGGAAACGGAATGTTACAGAATATCATGAGGGATACAAGACCCGATTATTTAGATTACCAGAGATGTTTTGACTACAGACTATTTTAAACATAAAATTCCACAAAAAAGTGATCGTCATTTAAACCTGTACATTCAAAAAACTACCACCCAAAGATTGAGGTTGATTGACGTTCTGAGCATACCAGTTTGTTTCTAAACCGCTAATTGATACTATAGTGATATATCTTGATTTTAGAAAGGGAATAGAAATGACAAAATTACATATACCCGTTTCTGTCTTAAACCTTGCCCCAATTCGTCAAGGGCAGGAACCTAAAGATGCAATTGATTCGATGGTTGATTTAGCACAATCTGTAGAGGAAATGGGATATAAACGGTATTGGATTGCAGAACATCATAATACCTCTACACTTGTAAGTTCAGCTACCTCTATTTTAATAAAGCATACACTGGAGCATACGAAAACCATCCGTGTTGGTTCTGGCGGGATTATGCTGCCTAATCATTCTCCATTAGTCGTTGCCGAACAATTTGGAACAATGGCTGCCATATATCCAAACCGTTTGGACTTAGGACTTGGAAGGGCACCCGGTACCGACATGAAGACGGCGAGTGCGTTAAGACGTTCACAATATGATTCTGTGTATACATTTCCTGATGACGTCAATTCCTTGCTTACATACTTTGGGCCAGAAGAAAACCAAGGTTTTGTCAAAGCGTACCCAGGCGTTGGCACGAAAATTCCTTTATATATTTTAGGGTCATCGACAGATTCAGCATATTTAGCGGCTGAATTAGGGCTGCCATATGTGTTTGCATCACACTTTGCACCTAGGTACATGGAGGAAGCCATCTCGATTTATCGTAATCGATTCAAGCCATCTGAATACCTTGATTCTCCATATATGATGGTTTGTTTAAATGTAATTGCAGCTGAAACCGATGAAGAAGCGAAAAGGCAATCCACAACGATGCAGCAATTCTTCCTGAATGTTGTCCGGGGTTCACAGAACCCATTGCAGCAGCCAGTTGATAACATCGATAAAATATGGAGTCCACAAGAGAAAGAAATGGCGTCCTCAATGACCAGTGTAACGTTAATGGGAAGTAAAGAGACAGTAAGAGCACAGTTAACAAATTTCCAAGAGAAGTATGCGGTAGATGAAATCATGGCTGTATCCTATATCTTTGATCCCGATATGCAAAAGCGGTCTTATCAAATCTTTAAGGAAATTGTTGATGGAAAATAAATAAGTTGAGAAACAAATCTTGTGACTGGAGACAAGATTTGTTTTTTTTAGCCCTCCTTATCTAAAAATTGCAATGATATTTTCAAATCAAGCCACAAATTCAATTCATCTTTAACTACCAGGTGTTATTATAGAATCAATAAACAATGTAGGACCAGTACGTGCGTTAGATTACTCTCTTGGCTGCTACGGACGAATTTTTGTTTTTAAACTAATGATGCTTGGTTGTAAGCCACATAAGTTGACCAAGAAGAAATAACGTATGTAAAAACAATTGACAAAACCATTTAATTCCATTAAAATTTTTAAAAAAACTGAATACACGGCTATGAAGAGAAGAGTAATTTCGATTTATTATTTCCAGAGAACTCCGGTAGGTGAGAAGGAGCAATAATGATCTTAATGAAAAAAGACTTGGAGCTTCGCAGGGATCTAAGGTAGTTTTCTTAGTGATAATGCGGCGGGTTCTCCCGTTATAGAGGTAGGGTATAATCAATTATTATATTGCCGTACCCGAAGAGATTGATATGGTGACATATCAATAAACTGAGGTGGTACCACGACGATCATAACTCTCGTCCTCAAGATGAATAATCTTGGGGGTGGGAGTTTTTTTGTTGGAATAAAATATAAATTTATTCTTACTAGCGGTCATAAACTAATTGGAGGGGAAAAGAATGAGTAATGAACAAACTACTCGCAGAATAGAGAAATTGGAGACTCTAAGATCCCAGGGAGTTCCAGTATATCCCGAAAGATTTTCTACAAACTATGAACTTTATGAAGCATCACTACTTGAAGATGGTACATCTGCTGTTCGTGTTGCTGGAAGAATAATGGGGATTAGAAATTTCAGTAAACTGAGTTTTATTACTATATCGAACATACAAGGGAGCTTACAGCTTCTTTTGAAAAAAGAAGAAGTTGGAGAAATATCTTTTAGTCAATTTCATAATTTATTGGATATTGGTGATTTTATCGGTGTTGAAGGCAAAATGTACACGACCCAGACAAACGAGAAAACACTGCGTATTGAGAGCTATGTATTTCTCGGGAAAGCATTACGGACTCTTCCAGAGAAATGGCACGGGTTAAGCAATATTGAACTTCGATATAGACAACGCTACTTAGATTTAATGATCACAAAAGACACTCAAAGTCGTTTATTGGCTAGAACGCAAATGGTACGTGCCATTCGGAGGTACTTTGAGGATCATGACTTTTTAGAAGTAGAAACACCTGTCTTACAGCATACCTCATCGGGAGCAATAGCTAAACCTTTCAAAACTTTTCATAACTCTTTAGACATAGAATTAAATTTACGAATTGCCCCGGAAACCTATTTAAAGAGGTTGATTGTAGGTGGTTTTACCAAAGTATTTGAATTTGCAAAGTGTTTTAGGAATGAAGGTATTAGTCCTCAACATCTTCAAGAATTTACAATGGTTGAAGGATATGCTGCATACTGGAACTACGAGGATACAATGAAATTAATGCGTGATATGGTCCTGTTTGTTCTTGATCAAACATTTAATACAACGACCATTACTATACAAGGTCAAACAATTGATTTTTCATTAGAGTGGGACATTGTTTCATTTAGAGATTTAATTTTAAAAGACACAGGGATTGATATAGACCTTTATCCCGATGTTAAGGATTTATATCAAGAAACGATGAAAAAAAATATAGATTTAGAGCATTTAGAGGTTGAATCTTTGGGGAGAGGTAATTTTATTGATCTTCTTTATAAGAAAATGTGCCGGCCTCAAATTGTAAAGCCGACTTTTTTAATCCAGCACCCTATCGATTTATCTCCACTAGCTAGAGCTAATGATCATAACCCTGCGCTCACAGACCGTTTCCAATTAGTGGTGAACGGTGCCGAAGTTATAAATGCCTATTCTGAGTTAGTTGACCCGCTTGAACAGAGAAGAAGGCTTGAGGATCAAGCTCTGCTTAAGAGCAATGGAGACTCAGAAGCTATGGAGATGGATGAAGATTATCTAATAGCTATGGAATATGGGATGCCGCCAATATCAGGCTGGGGGTTTGGTATTGAACGCTTGTTAATGGTTTTAACTGATAGTGATACCATAAAAGATTGTGTTTTATTTCCTTTGACTAAAAAACGATAGAACATAGAAAAATAATGATTTTTTTAGTGATAGAGAATGATTTGCCTATCATTCATCTCCTATACTAGGCAAGTTCCTGATTTAACTAATGGGTGTGTTAGTTAAGAGGTAACAAAAAAACAAGGTGCTATAACCACCTTTTTCAAATTAATAAAATAAGCCCCGTTCCTTTAGGAAGGGGCTTTTTACAAGGAGGAAATAGCTTGCTATTTATTATTTGAAACTGCTATATAATTTATACAACTAATTTTTTGCGTTTAAGTTAATTCGGTTTCTTGGTACGAGATAGTTCCGGTATTCTTTCCCTGTGAGTCTATAAGTATCTGCCCATACAATCGATAAAGTTCTCTATACATACCTTCAATATTATCAGAGACGATTACCACCTGGAGAGCTTCACTATGTCCCAGAATATTTACGATAAATCTTTTTCTTTTCTTAATTACACTTTTCAAAGGAATCCTCTCCATTCTCTGATGGTCCCAAAAGTCTGTTTTCAAATAGTACTAAAGATATACCCGGGGATTTAAACTCCAAACATTAAATTGTAATCTAATTGTAAATATTTTTTTCGTTTACTTCGACAATCATGTCAGTCGATGGACCTTCCAAATATCTCAGTCGGGCAAAAAGTTTTTATAAATAGGAAGTTCATTTGATTTTTGTGCTTCAACGGGTGCGTTAGTTGAATTACGGTATGACTGCTTTCGGCAGAGTCAGAACTTTCTAATCAAAATTAATCATAATTTCGCGACAGGCAGGTTAATTGTAAAGGGTATTCGTTAGAATTGTAGAATACTATCATATTCTTATAAATTAGAAGGTGCGAGTCTAATGATCATTAGATTAAAAAAAGCATCGAATGCTGATGCACAAACGATTATTAAAATTCAAGTTAAGGCTTTCATGCCATTGTTAGAAAAATCTAAGGATTATCATACAAATCCAGCAAACGAACCAATTGAAAGAGTAATTATGAGGATCAATAACCCGGACGGAGGGTTTTATAAAATATTAGCTGCTAACAAATTAGTATGTGCCATCTGTGTTTTTTGCTCTGATTATGTATGTACTAAGCAAGATAACAAGCTTAACCTAAAGTTATCCACGAGATGAAATTTATTAAGCGAACGACAATTTACTCTTAAGACGAAGGGAGATTACAGAGTTGCTGTGTTAGCTTTTTTTGTCTTAAATATCTGGTGGTTTGGAATTGGAGAAATTAATTCACAGAAGAAATGTGTTATTAAAAATTACCTATATTATTTAGCACATTTCCTAAGCGGAAACCCAGGAACAACTAGTAAGATTTTATATCTCCCTGTTCTTCTGCTGTTCCACGTTTCCATCTTGGTGGACTGAGGTTTCATTTGTTCCTGTCTCTGTTTTATGGTTTGGTTGAATGCCATACGGATTTGTACTCCAAATACTATATTTAACTGTATCCGGTAGATATTCATCTTTATTAGACATTTTTTACACTCCTCTTATAATGGATAAAATATACTAATTATTGGTTCAAAACTAATTAATCAAGTTCCAATAGGTCATATTATTTGTTCGCACATTTAATTTATACGGATTGTCTTAATACTTTAGGGTCTTTTTTGCAGATTAGTTTTATTAATATAATTATAAAAAAAAGGATTTCAATGTATTGGAAGAGAATTGGAATATGGTTGGTTATAAAAGCGGGTGAAAATATTTAAGGGGTATATGGAGGGGTAATGATGGAACGCAAAATGGTTAAGAAGCATTTTAAAATAGTTGGCATAAAAGGGAGCGGGGCCTTTGCTGATTTTGGTACTGAAATTCCAAAACTGGCACAGCAAATCTCAATCCGATCAGGCGAAATTAAAAATCGTTCGCAAACTGAAATAGCACTATTTGAACCCAAAAGGGATGACAACCATTTGGAAGGTCAATATTATGTAGGATTAATTGTGAATGATATTGTAAGGGAAGTCCCTTCAGGAATGAATTATATTGAAACGGCTCAAAATTATGTGACAACTAGGGGGAAAATAACTAATATAGGTAACCTACATTCCCAGTTATCAAAGTGGGCAGATGAACAAGGTTATAAAAGAGACCTCGGATCTCATATCGTTGAAACCTATCATCCAATGGAAAATGAAGAGGAAGAGGTAGAGATTTATTTACCAATCCATTCATAAATTTTAGTTGCGGACCATCCTCTCGCTTCAAAGCAAGGTTGCTCCGGTGGCTTTTGTTCTTGAACTCCCATGAAAATCGTTGGTCATGTTCATGAGCCTTACCCGCTTATGGATGACCTGTATTATGAGACAGTAAAAAGGAATCCAAAGGATTATCGAAGGGGGTTCTTTTTTGTTTTTGAATCCTATAAAGACTTCATTCGAACCGCGGGGTTGGCTTAGGCAAAAAGGAAAATACGCTTTATTCTCGAATAAGCTATTCATGTATGAAAAGAACAAATGGGGGCATTAACCATTTATCAAAAAGACGGTCGATTGGCAGAGGTTATTTCTCTCACTGATTACCTATCTATAGGGGAAAGCCAAGAAGTAAAATAGATGATAAGAGTAAGAAGTTATGAGTGATAAGTCTTTTTGCTGAAAGGTGGAAATATGGAGTATCGAGGTTTAATAGGAAGTTCCTTTCTCCATGGAATGTTATGGTTTACTGGATGTGAAAAAACAGAGACCATACAAGATGACCCTGTACCAAAATCAGCACCTGTTATAGAGACAACAGAAACTACGGATGAAGTATCATCTGGACGAATAGATTTACACTTATCAAGGATTGTTCATGATGAGGTTAATCATCAGCATGAATTCACGTTCACGGTTAAAAATGAAACGGGAAAAACACAGAAAATCACTTTTTCCGAAGGCTTGTCCCACGAGATTATATTAAGTAGTGATGGAAAGAAATAGATCAATATTCAGAAGCATTATCAGGTCAAGTCAAAAGGGAGCAAATGTTAAAACCTAATGAACATTACGAGTACAAAGCAGGGTTTTCACAGTTAAAAAAAGGTACATATACCATTGAATTTACGTGGGGAGCAGATCAGAACGTACGTGCTGTCCATCAATTTGGTGTCAATCCGGGTATAGAGTGAGGATGGTTGCTTGGGCAGTTTTTTTCGGAAAAAATAGAATTTTCTATATTCCAGCAATGTACCCTTAATGAAGATAATCTGATTTATGAGCAATCAACCACCATGGCTGAGCTGTATTTTCAAACATTATAGGGATAGGCGAAGAATCGTTAAAAACGATTCTTTTTTGCGTAATTGGCATGGTGAAACTAACCGGAAAAGCATTCATTTAAAGAAAGGGAGGACATAACTGGTATTAGTAGAGTACGTAATTTGAGAGAGGAAAGCAAACCTTTGTAAATAGTTTAAACAGAATGATGGGTGTATACTGTACTCATGGGAATTAATTAAGGGAGAAGGAATCGAAGTGTTATACAGTTTAAATAAGCGGCTTCAATCCTTGATGCCGATTTTGACACCTTTAAGTATAGTAGTAGGTGTAATGTTTCAAGATATTGGCGGGCGTCTTTTATTTCTAGTTCCTTGGCTATTTGCATTTATGACATTCGCCAGCAGCCTGAATATGAACGTTAAAGATGTTAGAAATTTTTCTAAATACCCTGGGAGTATATTGTTTAGTATTGCTTTTTTACATATTATCATGCCAGTCTTGGCTTATTTTATATCAACTGTGATCTTTGACAATCATTTGCTGACAATTGGCTTTGTTATATCCGTAGCTATACCAACAGGAGTTACAAGCGTTATTTGGGTGAGTATGACTCGAGGCAATCTTCCTCTATGCTTATCGATCATTTTGATTGATACACTGCTATCACCACTCATTATGCCAGCTTTACTGCATATTGTTGTAGGAGAAACAGTTAATATTAATACATCCTCACTAATTTTTGATTTGCTATGGATGATTGTATTGCCATCGGCAGCAGGAATTTTGTTAAATGATTAACCAAAGGAAATATACAAAGGACACTTGGTAAAAACCTTGCTCCATTCTCTAAGCTAAGCTTATTTGGCATTATCCTGATTAACAGCAGTGCAATTGCTCCTTATTTGAAAGAAATTACGTGGGAACTCGCTGGTGTTATTCTGCTTGTCTTCTTCCTTGCAGGATCTGGCTATGCACTCGCTTTAATAATTGGCCGTTTACTTTGGAAAGACACTTCTATTGTAACCACCTTTGTTTTTGTCGGCGGCATGCGGAATATTGCTCTTGGCGTCATTGTGGCAACTACCTATTTTCCTGCCAAAGTAGCAATGCCTGTTGTATTCGGTATCTTATTTCAACAAGTATTAGCTTCCTTATTTAGTAAAGTTATAGAAAAACATCAGGTAAACTATATAGCAAAATATGAATCATATTAAAACCGCTGACTGCTTTGGCGGCATATTTTCTTCTATTATATACACTACAAAGAACCCGAAAAACGGCTAAACGTATAAGATCAGGCTAAATTGAGTTTTGTCGCATGAACTAAATCTGTGAAAATAGTGAGTGCTGTGGCAAGCCTTTTTCCTTTAGCATAGATTCAGATTAGTTAAAGAAGGGATAAGTGCTTACATAGGAGAATTAGTTTCTAAAGGGTTTTGAGACTAAAATTTCGGGGGCGATCATATGCGGTTTAGAATTATCTCATTATTACTAATATGTGTCGTTTTTTTAAATGGATGTTTTAACAACAGTGAAAAACCCTTCTCCATAAAAATACCAGATATCCATGAGTATAGTATCTTATATATTCAAGGTGTTGATGAAAATAGTGTCATAGACCGAATTAACCAGCAAGTACATAACGGACCATACAGTAATAAAACAATTTATTAACAAGGTAAATGAAACAGAAGTTATTAAGCCCTCCGGTAAAGTAATCATGCAAAAAGCTAAAGAATTAAATAGCCAAGGGAATTATATATTTGTCCTATCCGATTCAAAAAATATGGATAATAAAACCTATTGTATGAACTTCTTCAAAGATGGGAGTATCCAGTTTCAGCGGCAGGATAAAAAAGAAATAATTTATGTATCTAAGAAAACACATCCAGAACTACTCAAGAGTGTAAAGTCTTCCCTGAATATTAAGTTTTAAGGGGAATTATTAGAGGAGTGTTTAGCAATCAACAAAAACAGCTCCTGAAATGGGGCTATTTAATGAGCCCTCCACGCATCTAAAATGCATCCTAAGATTCTGTGATTTTTTTGATGACTTCTTCTAGAGTCTTATTCATGTTGCTAGTCACATACTTTTCTTTGTCAGAATAGGAAATATACATGTATCCATCCACTTCTGGTACATCCTTTTTTGTATAATAATGAACAAAGGTCGATGTGCATGTAAAACTGGATGTGATAGGGAGAGGTTCTTTAATACACAAAAAAATATGCAGATTCTTTTTGCTGGTATAAGGAAATATGCCGAGATCAACAAGATCGCCTTCTGTTAAGACCAAGCCTGTTTCTTCTTTCGTTTCCCGAATGCAGGCAATAATCGCTTCTTCTCCTTCATCGATAAGACCTTTTGGCAGGTCATAGTGTTTTCCTCCAGTTGCGTGGCACACCAAAAATTTTTCGCCATCTGTTAAAAACAATGCTGCTGAAACTTGTTTCATTCTATCACCTCTCTTTTAGTATACCCATGGAAAAATGATTTCTTCTGCAATTACACATTTCTTCACTATGACTTCGACAAGGAAATGGCGCCTTTCTAAGAATAATCAGTGTGGTTAAATATTTACTCACTCTGCTCGAATCTGAATGTAGTCCGTACAAAATAAAATTTTAGAATACCTGAAATGTAAACCGCAGATGTATTAAATAAAAGATTTGAATGATAACCAGACACTGGTTTTATTGAACTCATGTTAACCGTCTAAAAGACCATCTTGATTAGGTGGCGTTAGTTGAAGAATATGGGCTGTTAATGCAGGTTTTTTTGCATTAGTCACCGTGAAAATGAATTTAGTTAATCCTAATGCGTCAGTATCTATTTAACCAAGGTACATGAGCCGGGTAACGAGGAAATTACCTTTTATCGTTCATTTAGCATCGACCGTAAATGAAAAAATTAACCGGGGTCCCTTAGTTGGAAAAGTCGTTCCACTGGTTACTACATATTGGGCGAAAAAGGCACAGAAAAAAAGTGTGGAAGCTTCTTAGAGTTCCAAGTCTATTTAACAATAAAAAAAGCAAACTGAAATTTCCAGTTTGCTTTTTTTATTAGATATTTTTAAGTAATGGAGAGGTTTTTTTAAAAAATTATGGGATGGTGAAAAAACAGCAGATTCTACCTATAGGAAGCCAAAGGTCCTTCAAAATATACGATTTGAGAAAATCGAATATGCAAAGAACGATCTTCTACATTTATTTGAATATGGCCACCGCAACACCAGCATTTATACCTTCAATTCTCCCTGCAGTCGTCATTACAGCTATTCTTTGACCCTGATGCCTGCTTAAATGTTGAACAAACACAGGTTCTAGATGCGTTATATATTCTTTCGGCTGGGGAACTCCTGCAATAGGATATATTGGAGAATGAACTGTCGGTAATTGATTAATATAACCTGGCTGGTCAATAGGATACTAAACCGCGTGTGGCTGGTTCGAATACATTATACATCACCCCTATAAGAGCGTTTATATTCATAAAGCTATTCCGGAAATCAAGATCCACACATGCAATGAAACGTCAATTAGAGGGGGTAAGATAAGCTTTTGGAAACTACCGGTTGCGTCAATATAAGAACTAGAATAACCTTGATAGATTTTGTTTCTGACTTTGGTCTACAAATGACAAAGCTTCATTACGTACCATTAATTTTTGGTCAGTATGGCAAGTATTAAAGGTATTTATTTTTGGTTATTCAACATCACAGCCGATACTATCTTTACGATGGTACGAAGTTTAATTAGGCACATATTGAAAAAAGGTTTATAATAACAGTAATAATTTGTACCAATAAATTTAATACATAACCATGAATATAATAAATAGGCACATACTGGAGGGTTTATTATGAAGTTCCCTTATGATTTTTTATTCGGAGCAGCTTCTGCTTCTTATCAAATTGAAGGAGCATGGAATGAAGACGGTAAAGGAATAACGAATTGGGATGTTTTCTCAAAGATTCCGGGGAAAACGTATAAGGCTACAAACGGTGATGTTGCCATAGATCATTATCATAGATACAAAGAAGATATAAAGTTAATGGCAGAGATGGGACTTGAATCATATAGATTTTCCGTTTCTTGGGCACGTATATTGCCGACAGGTGATGGCGAAGTCAATGAAAAAGGATTGGAGTTTTATAACAATATCATTAATGAATGTTTGAAGTATGGTATTGTTCCATTTGTTACTTTATATCATTGGGATCTGCCACTGACGCTTGAAGATGACGGAGGGTGGACGAATAAGCGGACAGCTGAAGCTTTCGTTAAGTATGCAGAAATCTGTTTCCGGGCATTCGGAGACCGCGTTAAGCATTGGATAACCTTCAATGAAACCGTTATGTTCTGCGGATTAGGTTATTTAAAAGGTGCACACCCGCCTGGTATTCAAAATGATGAGAAGAAATACTTTCAAGCCACACATAACGTGTTTTATGCACATGCCAAAGCAGTCGAAGTCTATAAAAAACTCAATCATTACGGAGAAATTGGTATTACCCATGTGTTCCTACCAGCTTACAGCGTAGATGAACAGCAAGAGAATGAATTAGCTGCCAGACATGCTAATGAATATGAAACTTTTTGGTACTATGACCCCATTCTAAAAGGGGAATATCCGTCATATGTGGTTAAGCAGCTAGAGGAGAAAGGCTGGACGCCAGACTGGACAGAAGATGAACTGAATACGTTAAAGAGAAATGCGGGCAAAAATGATTTTATTGGTATTAATTATTACCAGCCCATTCGAGTAGAAAAAAATTTAGAAGCTGTTTCATCCATGGAACATTCTAGAGAAACATCTACACTAGCTCCAGGCAACCCCTCTTTTGATGGCTTTTATCGGACTGTTAAAATGGAAGATAAAACATATACCAAATGGGGATGGGAGATCTCACCGCAGGGATTTTTAGACGGGCTGCATATGTTAAAAGGCCGTTACGGTGATATCAAAATGTATGTAACAGAAAACGGACTTGGCGATGAGGATCCGATTATAGATGGTGAAATAGTCGATGTTCCTCGGATTAAATATATTGAGGAACATTTAAAAGTGATTAAACGTGCGATCAATGAAGGTATTCATTTAAAAGGGTATTACGCATGGTCTGTCATTGATTTATTAAGCTGGTTAAATGGGTATAAAAAGCAATACGGATTTATTTACGTGGATCATAACGATCATTTAAACAGAAAGAAAAAGCTTTCGTTCCATTGGTATAAGCATATTATCGAAACCAGAGGGGAAGAGCTGTAAATAAGAAAAGCGGAGAACGGTGCCTTTTCAAATAAACACTAATGCATAGAATCAATGAAATGCAAAATATTTATTAAAATCTATATAACTCGAAAGGCAGACACCTGATAGGCATAAGAAAAGCGGCATCGAAAGGCCGGTTTTGCCTTTTGATGGTGATTGGCTTATGACCAAAGGTGTCAGTTCGGAGCTGGACAACACGAAGAGCGGAGAACAATGTACCTGCCACATCGGATGTCAGTTGCAGCTAGACAATGGACAGTTATCCACGTTCAGAAAGTGTTTATCCCTTAAAACAAAACCTCTTGATTCTATTCAAGGGGTTTTGTGTATAATAGAGGCATTACATGATTGAACGAATAACAGGGAGATTATATGGCTAAATATAAAGAAATAGCTGATTATTTAGAACGTGAAATTCTGGATGGGAAATTTGATAAAACAAAAAAGCTGCCTACAGAAGACGAACTGATAAAGCATTTTGAAGTGAGCCGAAATACGATTCGAAAAGCAATTAATCAGCTGGTCAATCGAGGCTATATCTATCAAGTGCAAGGCAGCGGAATGTTTTTAAGAGAAAGATCTGTAACAGATTATATTAATTTAGGCAGTCTTAGAGGGTTAACAAAGGATCTGCCTTCTAAAATAATTGAAACGAAAATTCTAGCTTTGCATGTACTGAAAGCTGATGAAGTAAAGGCAAAACAATTGCGATGTGAAGTGGGAACAGACCTTTATTATATTAAGCGGCTCCGAATTGTAGATAAAGAACCCTTTTCGATTGAAGTAAGTTACTTTAGAAAGGATATTGTACCTTATTTAAATGAAGATATTGCAACAAGTTCTATTTACACATATATAATAGAAGACTTAAAATTAAGCATTGGTTTTGCTGACAAAGTTATTAACTGCGATAAAATAGATGAAGAAAGTGCGGGAGTACTGCATGTGAATCCTCTAGACCCTGCCTTAATTATTGAAAATACAGTAAGCCTAACAAACGGAACGATCTTCGAAGTATCTAAATCCATATTTCATTACCAAAAAGCAAAAATCTTAAATCGAATCAATTTTAAATAATATAGCTGGGCGATACTTTTACAAAGTATCGCCTTCTTTATATTTGATAACAAGAAAGAGTGAAGATTCGTATTTTTCATAAGGGTGAGTTAGGTGAAAAATATGTGGTGCATGGAAGTCTTATTTTTATACCGCTAAAAAACGGCTAGTTAATGAGGGAGTTAGTGTTTACCTGAGCGAATTCTAATTAAGATGACCGAGCAGTCTTAGTTGACTAAAACGGTACTGCTAAAAAAACTAGTGCGTTGATCAAGAAGGATTAGAGCTTAGCTTGTTGAATTAATTTTATTAAAGCCCGTGAAGTGAAATATAAAAATAGAGGTGACAAATGTATATATCTAAATTAGAAGGTGAAAAACTTTCAGATAAACAGATGACCAACCTGTTATTTAGAGGGATTGAGGATAACAACAAAAATGGGGACTGTATCTTTGTAGCTGGCAGTAGTAAGGCTGTTCAGTACCGTTTACCTAAAGCGGTGCAGCTTTATAAAGAAGGAAGGGCTGGGAAAATCTTATTTTCTGGCGGTGTTACTTGGATGGGAAGTGATTACCCAGAAGCTATCATGTTAAAGAACGAGGCAATTGCATTAGGTGTATCTGAGAAAGATATATTGATTGAAGACATATCTTTACATACAAAAGAAAACGTACTTGCCTCACTTTTAGTATTGGATAGGGCATTCTACTTACATAATATTAAAAGGGTGTTAGTTGTAACTGCTTTTTATCATATGAGAAGGCTGCATTTGACATTAAAAACATATATGCCTCCTTGGATTAAATATACTTTGTGTCCTGTTATTGACAAAACGATAAGAGAGGATAACTGGTTTCTTAGCGAAATAGGCAGGAAGCGAATTGAAACAGAGTCTATAAAACTTATTAACTACGTTAAATTGGGAGCTTTGGTTGATGAGAATATCGATATTTGACCAAAATTATTAAAACGTTAGCTAAAGAGATATATCGACGATCGAATAAAAAATAAACAAAGTTTGACGAGAAGCATACAGATCAAATTCATTCCTAAAAGAACTCGAGTGCTTATATAAAGGAGGAAAGAAATTTAATGGCAAAAGAATATCCTATTATTGAAACAAGAAGATTACTCTTAAGGGAAGTAACAATAGCGGATGCGAATGATATGCTAACGTATTTATCTGATAAAGATGTGGTGTCACCTATGGGATTAGCACCTTTCCAAACAGAAAAAGATGTAGGGGATGAAATTAGGTGGTATAACTCTATTTATGAGGAGGGTACTGGAATTAGATGGGGAATTACGCTAAAAGATTCTGGCAGAGTTATAGGAAGTTGTGGTTTTCTTAATAGGCTTACCAAACATTATCGAGCTGAAATTGGATATGAATTAAGCAAAGATTACTGGGGAAAAGGAATAGCTAGTGAAGCATTGGAAGCAGTTGTTATGTACGGTTATCAACACTTTCAGCTAGAAAGAATTGAGGCTTTAATTGAGCCAGCGAATCTCTCATCACAAAAACTAGTAGAAAAGCTAGGCTTTAAAAGAGAGGGCTGCCTGAGGCATTATGAATTTACGTGTGGTAAATTCGATGATTTATATATGTACTCAATCATAAAAAAAGATTTTACTCTTATTTAATTAGAGCAAGCTTTCAATGTCGGATATTTAAAATCTTTACTAAATAAATTCTAAAGACTACTATAAAAATAATCAAATAAGATTTTAAACTACTAGGGGTGCCTTATTCGGGCTGAGAGAAAAACGATAAGTTTTTTAACCCTTTGGACCTGATCTGGTTAATACCAGCGTAGGGAAGTAGCAAAGTGGAAATTTCCCTTTTCTGACTACTTACGCTGGATCCCTTATCATGGATCTGGCTTTTTTATGTTTTAACTGGATGATTTGACGATAAAAGCTGGGAGGTTTTAGGAGGGAATAACAAAAATAGAGTTCTAATGTAGAAGAGTTAGTGGTTAAATGCGTTTATGCATAATTAAGGTTATAGCGATAGACTTCTTTCCTAGAAGTCTATTCAGTAAAAAGGCAGAAGAAACCTGAAACATAAAGAAAGAGGTCATAAAAGCTTATTGTTCATTATTATTCAAAAATTTAAAATTAGCACTGGGGGAGCCAGAAGAGAGTGGCTGAGATTAGATCCAAAAGGGTCTTAACCCTTACTACCTGATCTGGCTTGTACCAGCGTAGGGAAGTGTTTCTTTATAAACTTGCGTTATATTTGCTGGCCAGGTTTAGACACGTATCCCTCAGTGCTCAATAAAACTTGGAGGGATTTTTTTATGGGTAAAACACAGAATCTTACAGTTACGGCAATGATGATTGCAGTTGGTACGTTTTCAAGCCAGTTATTTTATATACCGCTCGGGTTTACAAAGGCGTTTCCGGTTCAGCATCTTATAAACGTCCTGTCAGCTGTTCTGCTCGGACCTTATTATGCAGTGGCACAAGCATTTTGCGTCTCACTTTTAAGAAATATTATGGGGACGGGTTCTGTTTTTGCTTTTCCTGGCAGTATGGTTGGGGCCTTGCTCGCTTCGGTTTTGTTTGCAAAAACTAGGAAATTATATTTGGCCTTTCTAGGAGAAGTAATCGGTACGGGATTCTTTGGAGCGATTCTTTCATATCCGATTGCAGCATTTATTCTAGGGCAAAAAGCGACACTGTTAGGATTTATTCCCTTATTTATTTTCAGCTCCTTTGCTGGAGCATTGCTAGGATTCATAATAGCTATCTTGATAAAGAAGAAGGCTATTGTCTTTCTAAATAAGAATTATAGGAATAGTAACAGAGAAAGGTAATATGTTAAAATATGGGTAATAAAGGGGGGAGAGGATAATTAGGGATACCTTTAATATTAAACTAAATGCTTATTTATTGCTGGCAATCATACTGCTTTCTGCTCTTGGATATTATTTTGCAGTACACAATGAATCTTTATTTTTCTTGTATGAATGGCTTCTTGTGGCAATCATAATCCTTTCAATGCTTTTCTCAATAAAAAATATTTTATCGATCAAAAGTGCACTAAAATGGGTTGCTGTGTCGATTTTGGCTTTTTTAATTCAATTTTCAGTTCTTGGTTTATTTTTAGGGCCACTCACACACTTTCTCATGTTTTATCTATATTATGTGATTACTTTCCTTACTTTGGTTGTTTTTATAATAACCCTAAGGAAAAATAATACCTTGCGAATTATCCCAATAATTTTCACTATTTTAACGGGTTTATTCACGCTTTATATGGTATTTTTAAACGCCTTGTGGGGTAATAATCTGAGTTAAAATGTCCCTGCCCGGAACTTTTAGCTTTGTGACACAATGGTTTTTCAACTAAAAATAAAGGTGCGTTATTACAATTATCAGGGTTGCTTATGCAGCCTTTTTTCTTGTCTTATGACGTGCAAGTTATGGAATAAACTAATGTTATAAATCAAACCGAATGGATAATGGGGCTGTATCCCTATAATTATTACCGGTTGTCAACTTATAGGGAACTAATATCTCTGCGCGGAAGATTCTTTCCTTTGTAATATATATGTAGAATGTTATCTTGAACGAGTGAAAATCTAGGTATGAAATCTAAAAGAGCAATCCCGGCCATTTCTGCGACCCCACTACTTTTGAAAAATAAACAACAAAACAAAAGGATTCTGAAGAATTGGGCTTTAACGATAAGGTGTATTAGTTAAATAAGAATCTATAATAAAAAGAGGTCAAGATATTAATAAGGGTTCTGTTTTGAAGTACAAAATGTCAATTAACAAGCTAATTAACAATGTAATATGCATCTTAATTAGCACAACATTTAACAACAAAAAACAGGGGAATCAGAATAACGGGTTCCCTTTTGAGGTGCAAACATTGCAAATCACATCCTTTTTTGTCACTAATATCAATACAATTCTAATGGAATACTCAGAGTAAATAACATCAATAAACACAAAGAAGGGATAGCTTAATGGCTATCCCTTAAATTTTCTATCGACTCCAGTTAGTTAAATAAATTTGTTGTCTGTTTTTAATAAGTGTCTTCGTCGCTTTTGTACTACAAAATATCACCTGGCTTACAATCAAAAGTCTTACATTTCGCTTCTAATATTGAAAAACGAACCGCTTTTTCTTTCCCATTTTCAAAGGGGGAAATTAGTCATAGTAATTCCAATCCCTCCGAAAGTGGCACCTAGTTAATTAAATTTTATCAAAACATTAATCATTTTTTGGTTTTAATTCAAGGACATTTTTTAATGGCTTTTGAAGTACATCCACAATGGCTGCAATGATACTTGTTGCTAAAATACCCATTAGACTTAGTGATATAGGACCTGCTGGGTCGTCTCCTGAGATTTTAGAAATCACCTTTAGGCTTATTATCATTAACACAATGAAGAAAATGGCTGTAAAAGCACATTTTTTTATAACCTTCAAAGATTTAAGAGATAACTCAGAGAAAGCGTTGTTCCTTTCGATATAGGTTAATAGTTTATATACTTGATACAGCGTAAAAGAAAATGTAATACAGATTCCATACGCACATACTAAAAGGGGATATAGCGAGTAATCCCCACCTGGATGTGCTTTTACATCTCTAATGGTTAACACAGGCATCCAATAAATACACAAAGTAAGCACTGTAATGCCAGCCAGAAAAATAATTACCTTTAAGAAATTAGTTGAACCTCGTTTAATATGCATTTAAAGCACCTCTCTTATTTAATGACAACATGATTTTATCATATTATTTATTGTTTTACAATAAATTCATATTGTTTTTTGTTATATTATTATTGTTATTGAAATATCCTTTTAATTTGGACAAAAATAAAAAGCAGAAACATATCAACCGCTTCGCTCTCACTGTATTTTGTATATTCAGCATATTTTTTTACGATAGCTCGTACACGTTCCGATACAAGTCTACATTGCCAGCATGTTGTTTTCGGCTTAATAAGCTTCAATAATCATCGTCCTCCACAATCTAAAAATTACCGCTCAATTAACACACCTTTTAACATCTTTTAGCACACCTTTTCGAGGTTGTCTGCTAAACAGCAGGTACTTGCTAATTAGTATGCTAATTAGTATGTTAATTTGATTGTTAAAACTGCTATAACCCTTTTATATCAATAAAAAAGCAGTACCAATTCTGATGCGAATTGTACCGCAAATTGTTTTGTTTTTTTGATTTTTGTACTTCAAAACCGAACCCGTTAAGATATTAATTCACCTCTTTTACTAATTACCTGTATTACTTTGTATTATTTGCTGAAAATAAGGGATAGAAGTAATTATGGGGGGATATTACTGGTTATTTACACATCTTATATTGAAGTATTCGATGCGGCAAAGAATTTTCGTGATTTATCTTATGAACACTGGATTAGCAGCGAATTATTCACATTTGATTGGTGGTTCCTTCTGATTATCTCTATTATCCCTTGGGTTATATGGTGGAAATTATTCGATAAGAATAGGAAAACTACTATTATTATGTTCGGTTTATTTATTGCATTATTTTCTGTAACTTTTGAATATATAGGTGAACACATAGCATTATGGTGGGGGTATAAAACAAGATTGTTTCCTGTACTAACGTTTATCGTTCCCTTTGATTTAACATTTCTCCCTGTTGTTTTTATGCTGGTTTACCAATTCTTTAATAACTGGCGTTCATTTCTTAAAGGTATGTTAATGTTATCCTTTGGAGGAGCCTTTATTTTTGAGCCTTTACTTCATTGGATGGATATATACATCTTGTATACTTGGAAATACATCTATTCTATGCCTATTTATTTTTTTATGGGTCTTTTTTTTAAGTGGCTTGTAGAAAAAATAAATTAAACCGTTGTCTTTCTTTAACGTACGGGTATTTTAGCTTATGAACGTAAGGCTGCTGCTGCAGCCTTTCTTGCGTGTTCCAGTAAGGGGGGTTAGCAAGACTGATGCAGGACACACAACCCCTCGGTCTTAAATATCTGTTTTTATCTCCACATTAAGTCTTAGAATAACAAGGTAAAAGTGCATTCTTAGAAGGGAGTGTCCAGCTAATTTACAAAGGAGTTGGCAAGAAAATCAAGTGCCTATCTTATTTATTACATAATACAGAAAATTAAAAGTTTACAAAAATATAATCTCCTAGTAAAATAACGTAGGTGTTCGACTTTTTTCGACAATCTTATATATGACAAGTTAATTTTAACGGAGGATTTTATGAATCTATTTAGAAAAAAAGTAGTATCCAATCAGTTTTCAGAAAATTCTCTTAACAGAGTCTTGGGGGCAATGGATTTAACCCTGTTAGGAGTAGGAGCCATTATAGGTACAGGTGTGTTTGTACTCACCGGTGTTGCTGCCGCTAAATATGCTGGTCCTGCCTTGATTTTATCTTTTATCATTGCAGGATTAGCCTGTGTTTTTGCTGCTTTATGTTATTCGGAATTTGCCTCGATGATTCCGCAATCGGGAAGTGCTTACACATATAGCTACGTTGCATTCGGAGAAATATTTGCCTGGGTTCTGGGCTGGGATTTAGTTCTTGAGTATGGGCTTGCGTCTTCAGCAGTAGCAAGCGGTTGGTCAGGATATTTTCAAAGTTTATTATCCGGGTTTGGTATTCATATTCCCACAGCTTTAACCAGTGCGTTTGATCCTTCAAAAGGCACAGTTATTGATTTACCGGCTGTTATTATCGTCCTCTTAGTGACTTTATTGCTTACAAGGGGGGTTAAAGAATCTGCCAGATTTAATGCGATCATGGTTGTCATCAAGGTCGCAGTTGTTCTTCTTTTCATCGCGGTAGGAGTTTGGTATGTTGAGCCTGCTAACTGGGAACCGTTTATGCCTTTTGGATTTTCAGGTGTTGTAACGGGTGCCGCAGTAGTGGTATTTGCATACTTCGGCTTCGACGCCGTGTCTACTGCTGCCGAGGAAGTGAAGAACCCCCAGAGGAATCTTCCAATCGGGATAATTTCGGCATTAGCAATCTGTACCACCCTGTATATAGCAGTTTCTCTTATCCTAACAGGGATTGTACCTTTTAATATGTTAAATGTTAAAGATCCGGTTGCCTTTGCATTACAATTTATTGGCCAGGATTGGGCAGCCGGCTTTATCTCTCTTGGAGCTATGGTGGGGATTACTACTGTTCTAATCGTAATGATGTTCGGACAAACAAGGTTATTCTTTGCAATGAGCCGTGATGGTCTTCTTCCAAAGCGATTATCAACAGTACATCCAAAAACTAAAGTTCCCTTGGCAAGCACATGGGGAACTGGCATTTTAGTTGCACTCTTTGCCGGTTTTGTACCTCTCGATAAATTAGCAGAATTGACAAGTATAGGTACTTTGTTCGCCTTTGCCACTGTTTCCCTAGGTATAGCTGTTCTTCGTAAAACGCAGCCAGAGTTAAAACGTGGATTCAAAACACCTTGGGTTCCACTTATTCCGGCTTTGGCCGTAATCTTCTGCTTTTATCTCATGCTTCAGCTCTCTTCATTTACTTGGAAAGGATTTGTTGTGTGGCTCATTATAGGTCTGCTAATTTACTTTAGCTATGGATATAAGCACAGCAAATTAAATCCAGTAAGGAATAAACAATAGAGTGATCCTTGTGGTAAAAAACGAAACTAATATAACGTAATTTAGATATAAGGGCACCTGAATGAAAAAAAGTGGCAGTGCCCGAAAATATCCTTAAAGTATAGCCTGCCGCTTCTTTCAGAAATTTGACAGGATAGTCAATCATTGTCTATCGCTGTCCTGATTTTTATTTTTTAATCTATTAAGCATCGGGAAAGTAATTATTTTACAATATTGTTTCCGTTTATACTTTTATGAATTTTGTGGTATATTTAAAAAAATACCCAATTTTTAAAGGGTTGTTATTCTACCATTTAACTGAAAAGAGGAGAGATTGGTTTGAAGAAATTTAGTTTATTATCCCTATTTTTAATCCTTATCCTGGTACTTGCTGCGTGTGGTAATGGAAATAATGCAGATGAAAAGGATAAGGTATATAAAGTTGGAGTAGATACAACTTATCCACCTTTTGAATTTAAAGAAGGTGACGAGTATAAAGGGATTGATATTGATTTAATTAACACAATTGCTAAAGACCAAGGCTTTAAAATTGAACTTTCTCCTATGGACTTTGGTGGTATTATTCCGGCAATGCAAGCTGGTGAACTAGATCTAGCCATCGCAGGAATGAGTATTACCGATGATAGAAAAAAGGTAGTCGATTTTTCAAAACCATACTTTGAAGCTGGTCTTTCACTTGTAGTAAAGAAAAACAATACTGAAATTAAAACAATTAAAGACTTAAAAGGGAAAACAGTTGCTGTCAAAAAAGGTACTACTGGTGCAACATTTGCTCAGAAGAATGCTAAAATAGAAGGGTTTAAAGTAGTGCAGTTTAATGACAGCCCATCTATGTTCCAGGAAGTATCAAACGGTAATGCAGATGTTCTGATTGAAGACTATCCGGTAATTGCCTATGCTATTGCCCAAAAAGATCTTGGATTAACAATTGTAGGGGACCGTTTAAATGGCGACCAATATGGAATTGCAGTTTTGAAGGGTGAAAACAAAGAGTTATTAGATAAAATTAATAAAGGGCTGCAAGAATTAAAGAAAAACGGAAAATACGAAGAGATTGTTAATAAGTATCTTGGGGAATAATGTAATTTTAATGAGAATGCGCGCATCCTGCGCGCATTCTTTATGAAAGGGGAACATTAAATGGAAACAATTTTGGCAGCACTGCCTTACTTATTAGAAGGGCTGCAGGTAACCATCTATATTTTTTTAATAGCTATTATTTTAGGTTTTATGATCGGTATGATTATGGCTTTGCTTCGCTTGGCACCGATTAAAGTGCTAAATTGGATTAGCAGAATTTTTGTTGATGCGATCAGGGGAACTCCATTCCTTGTCCAGCTGTTTTTCATTTACTTTGGGTTAAATTCCCTCCCCTGGATTTCGTTTGACAGCACTACTGCTGGGATCATTACAGTTGCGATTAATGCTGGAGCATATTTCTCAGAAATAATAAGGGCAGGTATTCAATCTATTGATAAAGGCCAGACAGAGGCAGCTAGATCCATTGGTCTTACATCTGTCCAAACAATGAGGTTCATCATCCTGCCTCAAGCATTTAGAAGAATGCTCCCTACAATTACTAATCAGTCCATTATCAGTTTGAAGGATACATCTCTGCTTTCAATTATTGGAATTGCAGACTTGACACAGCAAGGGGAAATTCAAGCCTCTGCTACATTTGAAGCTTTTAAGATATGGCTGACTGTTGGTGTTATTTATTTTGTAATTATTTATTGTTTATCTTTACTGGCTAATTTCCTTGAAAGGAGATTTGAACTGCGATGAGTATTATCCAAGTTAAAAATTTACAAAAGTCGTTTGGTCATATAGAAGTCCTAAAAGACATTAATGTAGAAATTCAGGAAAAAGAAGTTCTATGTGTTATCGGGCCATCTGGTTCTGGTAAAAGTACATTCCTCCGCTGCCTTAATAGGCTAGAGGATATTTCAGGCGGACATGTTATAGTTAATGGACATGATATAACAGATTCTAAAATCAATATTAATAAAGTAAGACAAGAAGTGGGAATGGTTTTTCAGCAATTTAATCTCTTTCCCCATAAAACGGTCCTGCAAAATATAACCCTTGGTCCCATTAAGATCCGTTCAATTGATAAATCTAATGCAGAGAGCAGGGCAATGGAGCTTTTGGCTAAGGTCGGGTTAAAAGAAAAGGCACATAGCTATCCAGGTGAACTTTCGGGCGGACAAAAACAGCGTGTTGCCATTGCAAGAGCATTGGCGATGGACCCGAAAATTATGCTGTTCGATGAGCCGACTTCCGCACTAGATCCTGAGATGGTAGGGGACGTATTAGATGTAATGAAACAGTTGGCCAAAGAAGGTATGACGATGGTTGTAGTAACGCACGAAATGGGCTTTGCCCGTGAGGTTGGGGATCGGGTGATTTTTATGGACGGAGGATATATCGTCGAAGAAAATAAGCCGGAAGAATTGTTTGGGAACCCGCAGCATGAACGGACAAAAGCATTTCTAAGTAAAATTCTGTAATCAGAAAAGATACAAACAGTGAAAAGAGAGGGGGGGATCGCCTTCCTCTCTTTTCACTGTTTTTTAGACTAAAAAGGTAGAGAATTTATCGAGGTAATAATAATTCCTCTTTAGGGGATTTTATCTAGTTATGGAAGTTATAGTGTCATAACATAAAAAATAAAGCCAAGCTGGGTTATCAATAGGACGTTATGGGTATTAAAGATTAGCTATTGGGTCACTTCAGTCAGAAAAGGAAATATCGATGTAATAGAGTCTAACTAATTGAACATACTTCATTTCACTTTATAAATAGGGAGAAAAAATGATTAGAACAGCAGCAATCACTAAGGATTATAAATTGAAAGAACATGTACCTCTATCAGAACTTAATGATAATGATTTCCTATGGTACTGGGTAGATTTTGATCAACCCAATACTGAGGAAATTGACAAATTAAGAGACCCGCTAATGTTTCATCCTTTGGCAATTGAGGACTGTATTCATACTTTACAGCGGCCTAAATTAGATTATTACGAGGATTACGTTTTCTTTGTAGCACAGGCTTTAAATACTAGTAACCTGGTTAGAGAGGAAGTCGACATATTTCTTGCGGAAAATTATATTGTTACATACCACAACGATAAATCCGAAGAGATTAACAAAGTTTGGCAGCGGCTTGTACAAAGTTCAAAGGTTGAAAAGTGGGGCCCTTCTCATGTTTTGTATCAAGTCCTCGACAAAATTGTAGATAATTATTTTCCTTTGGTACAAAGAATAGAGGAAACACTAAATGAGATTGATGATAATCCCCACAATAAAACAATGCAGATGCTTCTAGTCGATCTTTTTGAAGCAAGACATAATATTCTTTTATTAAGACAGGTCATTTCTCCAATGAGAGATCTTGGGTACCGAATCTTGAACTCCAATAGACTAGCCTCAATTCAAATTGAAAAGGAGTATTTTACTGATATTTACGACCATCTTGTAAGACTAAGAGAGATGATTGAGGCAAGTCGTGAATTGACAACAGATATTAGAGAGAGTTATATAGCATTAAATTCAACACAAACAAATCATGTAATGAAGGTTCTCACTGTTATAACTACTATCTTCATGCCATTAACCTTTATAGCCGGTATATATGGAATGAATTTCGAACATATGCCTGAATTGACATGGAAATATGGGTATTTTCAAGCCCTATGTCTAATGATTGTAATAGGGATGGGAATGTTTATCTGGTTTAACAAAAAGGGATGGTTTAAATAAGCATTGTTGTGCTCATTTTTCTGCTTTCAGGGTAAGTGGCAGTATGAATGATTCAGCTGAATGCCTATATATGAGATACCTATGCTGCATATCAAAGCGACCAAGGAAATCTTTAGGTCATTCATATGTAAGCCAGCCACTAAAATCTCAATCACTAGAAAGATAAAGAAGAATCGTTTAAAACGGTTCTTTTTTTATTGAGAAATAATGGTAATAGTGTGATAAAATTTATTAAAACTATGGAGGTATTCTATGAACCTGAATGAATTTAAAGTAATAATAACGAAGCTCTTTAATAGAGAATTATTGGAAGAATTTCAAGATGATTATGGATTTACAAATGAATCGAATATCTGCATATCAAAAATTGGTTACTGTACGAATCTCTCTATCGACACGATCGAAAAGGCTGCGGAAAATAAAGTGGATTTGATGATTACACATCATGATGCCTGGGATTTTATTTATGGGTTGAGAGAGCAATGTATAAAAAAATTAAAAGAAATATTAGTCATTTTTTTATACATGGTCCTTTAGATTTCATTGAATTCGGAACCAGCAGCTCACTCATGAAGTTGATCGGTATCGATAGTATCAGGCAATACTCTGTATATCAGAACGGTGAAATACCAGGAATTGGTGAGTTTAATCACCCAATTAGTTTTGAAACCTTCGTTCAGAGAATGAGAAATATACTGGAGGAATCTGCAAGAGCATGGAGACACAATGAAAAGGAATTTAAAAGAATTGGAGTACTAACAGGAGCCGGGCATTCATCAGACTTATTAAACTAGCAGTTGAAGGCGGTTGTGACACATATGTAACCGGTGAGGCTACCTTATACACCATACAGTATGCTCAATTTGCAGGGATTAACTTAGTTGTCGGAAGCCACACTTTTACGGAGATATTCGGTGTAGAATCATTAGCTGAGAAAATAAGACAATTCAATATCGATCTAAAAATAGTTAAACTCCATGAAGAACACTTCGAACTAAACCACGAGCGGTAAACATATTCAATAGAAGGTGAACCTTATTTTAAATAGATCAATTTTGCATTTTTTCTCAATTCATTAATATACAAAAGATTTATGAGTTTAGAAAAGTATGACCCACTCAATCGTTTTATTGAACCACATATTATAATATATTTCCCTCTAGCAGCCCTTTAAGTAGTGATTATTTAAGAGAGCATATAAGAGAATCCATACATGATCTTAAACCTTTTGAGCTTGTTATGCGTGATGTGACAGGCTCCGAAAACGGCTATTTATTTTTAAATGTAAAAAAGGGAAATGACGAAATCATCGAAATGCATGATCAATTATATAGAGGAATCCTAAAGAGTATCCTTTTTAGAGAGGTTACTTATATTCCACACATGACGGTCGGGAGATTGAAAAATAAGCAAGACTTTCATAATGCATTAATAGGAGCCGAGAAATTTCACTTTGAGTTTTCGACTATTGTAAACGAAATAACCGTAGAAATCATTGATCAAAACCAAAAATCAAACCTAAACTTTACAGTTAGCTTAGAAGGATAAAAAGTGGCAAGTCGTTTTTTGTTCCAACTAATGGGAAATGAACATGCCATAACGCCACTACAAAAAACATTACTTATTTTATTATCTACTGCTAAGGCATTTTTTTGTTTTAAATTTACAAATAAAGGAAATTAAGAGAACGGTGTCGAATTTTAGCTAACATATAATGTCCATATGTTAGGAGCAATATTATGAGAAGAGTAGTCATTACAGGAATGGGAGCGGTCACTCCATTAGGCAATAGCGTAGAAGAAACATGGGATTCTGTCGTTAAAGGTCATTCTGGAATAGGTAAATTAACTAGATTCGACTGTACGAAATTTTCAGCAAAAACTGCCGCACAAGTACATAACTTTGATTTATCTGACTATATGCAAATAAACAAGCGGCACCGAATGGACCGTTTTGCTCAATACGCAGTAGCCTCTTCCCTTATGGCTATAAAGGATTCTGGTATTGTACCAGGTGAAACCATTACTAGAGAACGAATTGGTGTATCTTTTGGTACAGCCATTGGAGGAATCGAAAGCTTTGAAGAGATGCACAAAAATCTGCTAGAAGGGGGGTATACAAATTTATATCCTTTTTCGACGACTATGGTGATTTCAAATATGGCAGCTAGTCAGGTTTCAATTGCATTAGGAGCCAAAGGTGTAAATACGGTTTCCGTTATATCTTGTGCATCTGGTTCGAATGCAATTGGAGATGCATTTAGAATTATCCAAAGAGGAGAAGCGGATGCAATGCTCGCCGGCGGATCAGAAGCTTCTTTAACACCACTTGGTATCGGAGCTTTTTGTGCCATGGGTGCTATCTCCACTAATCCAGATCCTAAAACAGCATGCCGTCCCTTTGACAAACACAGGGATGGATTAGTTATGGGTGAGGGGGCAGGTGCACTCGTACTAGAAGCCTTAGAATCTGCCGTTCGTCGTGACGCGGATATATATGGTGAAATAGTTGGGTATTCTTCGGTTTCGGATGCTTACCATATAACGAGTCCTGCACCTGGAGGTGAAGGGGCGATAAGAGCAATGGAAGGCGCTCTTAGTCAGTCTGGGCTTTTAAAGGAGGATATTGACTATATAAATGCTCACGGAACAAGCACCAAATATAACGACAAATTTGAAACACAGGCCATTAAAACATTCTTACAGGAACGAGCTTTCAGCATTCCGATAAGCTCTACTAAGTCAATGACTGGCCACATGATGGGAGCAGCCGGTGCAGTGGAGGCCATTTTCACATTAATGACGTTAAAAACAGGAGTGATTCCCCCGACTATCAATTTAACAACTCCTGACCCAGAATGTGATTTGAATTATGTCCCTAATGCAGCTAAAAAAGCAAGAGTAAACGCAGCCTTAAGTAATGCACTAGGATTCGGCGGGCATAATACCGCGTTGATTTTTAAAAGAACAGAAGAGTAAAGCTTGTAATTTTTAATGCCGGACAACAAAAAGACATACCAAAATTGGGAGCCTTTTTGTTTTTATATGTGTCTGTTTTTTAGTGTGGACGTTTATATTATCTGGGAAGGTTTGCTAAGTATTGGCTTTGAATAAATAATGTATTGTTGTCGGTATAAAATAAAGGATCTCTCTAGAAAGTCCTTTGTCTGGAAGACGGGGAACTACTTTATTAAAAATTGGGCGACAACGAACAAATCACTTTGTTTGCAGCATTTACTTATCAAAAAGAGGGAAAGGACTACTAAAAATACAAAATGGGGGAAGGAATTTAATCCGCCAATAAACAACCTTTCATTTATTTCTTTCCGATCGTTTTACATATAAGGTAAATATCTTCATGCGTGCTCTTAAATAAAATAATTTTATATAAATACAAATTCAAATAGGATACAAGGCTATAATAGCTTTAGGAGGTGATGAAAATGAACGACCAACAGTCGCAAGACCTGATCGTGCAATTAACACGGATTGCTGATGCACTGGAGCGTATATATCCACCACCACAGCCGAGAGAAGGCAACATGCGTGATTTATTACATTCCCTGAATCCGAATCAATCTGAACTGAAAAAAGATCAGAATAGTAAATAGGATAAAATCAAACAAGCCGCTAATAATTTAATGAATGTCTACACACGGGAAGAATTAATTAATAATTTTATTTCAAAGGAGTAAGGAGGCTGCTTAGGCAGTCTTTTTTTGTTTAACTGGGCAGGTTCGTTTGTGCTCAGCAGCAAATATAATCGATGTATTTCAGCTCCCTTTTCTATTTGTTATTATATTTGGAGTATTGGTTATTGTTTGGGTGTTAAAAAAAGGAATAATAGGTTACTAAAAATAGCCATAGGTTAGTACTTCATAAGGAATTTCAACTGAGGGTTTGTCAGTTCATGAGAGACAGCCTCCTTTACCTAAGAATCGTATAAGCGATTCTTCAGAGTGTAGACAAAATCAATTTCAAACAAACTTTGTCGCGAAAAATGAGGTTTGTCAATTTATTTCTTGCATATATGGTGGCTTTTCTTAAAGTTAAGCACTATATATTGAGGGTTAAATATTATTAAAAAATAGCTGTCGACTTTGTCGACAGCCTGAAGAATCGTATAAGCGATTCTTTTTTATTTTTAGCTGCCGAGAAGATTTTTTTGATTTACAGGAGTTAAATGGGCAAAAGTGGAATTTAGATATAATGAAGAGGAAAATCAGAATATCCATATACAACTAACAAAAGGAGGGAAATAGATTATGAAAAAATCTTGATCATGATGTTCAGCCTGGTTGTGATCGGTCTTGTTGTGACTCTATTCATAGGATTTATAGATAAAAGTAAAATATATAACTATCAGGGGAACAGCGAAAACTGGAAAGTTACATTCAACTTAAGCGGTCATAGCCATACGACAACAATCGATTATATTGGAAAAAGAACCGGAATTTATAAACTGGATGCTGGAAGGAAGGGGTTTTGGAACGGGTGCAGGCCATGCATCTCTTGAAAATAAAAAAACAACCAGGACAGAATCGGTATCTGATTTACCTGACCCCGATTCGTATAATCCAGAAATCGAAATTGAATGGAACGGGAAGAAAGAACAGATCATTCTAACTAACAAGAAATCTAAATAAACTATAGTTTTATCGGGGAGCTGCAAATATGGCGGCTTTTTTCTTTTTCAACTAGGGAGAGGTTATCAAAAGAAAGAATTTATTTTTTTACTAATAGAAATAACAGGAAAGTCAGTTTTAATACAGAATATGTATTTAGGAGCTGAACAGAAAGAGAGGAGAACAAATATGACCAAATATGGTTTGTATGGCAAGTTCACAGTAAAAGAAGGTGAACGGGACACATTAGTAGATATTCTGTTAGAGGCAGCAGAATCAATGGAGAATTTAGATGAATGCGAGATATATGCTGTAAATATTTCGGACGATGAGCCAGCTTCTGTATTTGTTTATGAAGTATGGAGCAATGAAAATGCTCATCAAGCATCATTATCACTTGAAGCTACTCAAACATTAATCAAGCGTGCGAGGCCGATCATTACAGAGATGGAGAGAATCAGTACTTTGAAACCAAGGGGAGGAAAGGGCATTTCAACTCATTCTTATTAAACATATGGTTGCGTTCGTTCAGGTAACTTATGGCTGCTGCTATCGGCAGCCTTATTTTTTGCTTAAAATAATAGATAAGAAAAAGCGGGGTTTTTAATAATCGAAGTGTTAGTTGTTTAAACGGTAAATGGCAGGGTCGACGCTCTTTGTAAGGCGGATTTGTGCAGATTTGATTCACCAGAGGCTCGCTAAAGGGCCGCAGCCAATTGCTTTTCAATACATTGAGACGTTGGAAGGACAATAGTATTTAGTTACGAACAGTGCAGCCAACTAACTGAATTTTTTTAATTAAGTTTAATCTGACAGTGAAAATGGCTCGTCCTTTTTCTGATTGATTGACTGTACATTTTGAAAAGAAAAGGCCTTAAAAAAATTTGTTAGAGACGGGGAAACTCACCAATATGATATGTATTTCTAATCGGCCGCTTGTCTAGTTGTATGGGAGCTGCAATTGCTTTAGGTCCTGGTAGGCAGCGCCATTTCTAAAATTATTTTAAAATGCTAATATACTCTTACTATACACAATAAATTAGTAAAGTAATTTGTACGAATTGCCAGGCTTCTTCTGCAGTCCTTTTTTGTTTTCCTATTTTGAGAAGTATCCTGAATATTGCAAAGTGGCAGATGGTGAAAGTGTTAAAATAAGGAAAAGAGAGGGAGCTGTTCGATGATTAAAAGCCAGACAGGAGATTTCATGTTTCAGGTTGTGCCCATTATTATAGGCATTGGATTTATTATTGTCATAGTAACTATCTTGGTGGCCGTTCTTAAGGGGATTGCTCGGTGGAATAAAAATAATAGCACACCCAAATTAATGGTAAAGGCTGAGGCAGTGGCAAAAAGAACGGAAGTACATGGAGGCGGAAATACCAGTGCTTACAATTACTATTTTATTACATTTGAAGTGGAAAGTGGAGACCGCATAGAATTACAGGTAAAAGATTCAGATTTTGGCATGCTGGTGGAAGGAGATCAGGGAGAACTTCAGTTTCAAGGAACGAGATATCTAGGCTTTAAAAGATTATCATCAAAATAGAGATGCAATCTAGTAACGGAGTTAGTTTAATAGTTTCTGTTTTACATGGTGCAGAGCGAATTTTAAAAAATAGTCAGCTAACTTATAGAATTAGGAGGAGCTATGGGTAAAATTGCAGGTTCTTTCTTTTTAACTACAATTTGTTCCTTTGAATCTGGGCAGAGTTTGTACCACTAGAAGACCCATCTGAGGCAGATAGTGTAGGCTGGGCTGTTATTGGAGGGTCGGTACTTGCCATACCCATTTCTATATTTATAGGCATTATTGGTGCATTCACTGCTTACTGTAAAAGCAAGGATTAATAAGCGATGTGTGTAGTCATTTTAACAGAATGGATGATGTAAAGAATCGGCTGCCTTATTTAGGGAGCTGTTTTTAACATCTTAAGATTCTTTACTGTTGTTTAAGTAGTTTGTGATTATTCTTTTACTAATTGAAGTTTGTTCAAATATGGAGCTGTATAGGTGTCAAACATACTATATTTATTTTTATTATAGGGATACAGGCAGCTTCAATAATATCCTGATTGTCTTCGTTATTTTTATCAAGGTGCAGCTCTCCACCTGTAACCTCTGCAATGAAAGAAAATTTAGCAGAGTCATTATGCAGCAGCCTGCTTATATCCACATCATAACCTGTTTCTTCTTTTACTTCTCTGATACAAGCCTGTTCCGGAGTTTCTCCTATTTCTATTCCGCCACCCTGAAAATTCCAAACGATGTCGCCCCTCTGTTACCATTAATATTTTGTTTCCTTTTATGATTAGAGCCTGTGAAAGCATTAGTCCGCCATCCTTATCTATTTTGATAAATATACTTTCTACACAAAACTCTTTATCCCTTTTTTCACAGATGTTTATTATTATTCGAACATATCTTGATTAACTAAAGAGCAGACAGCTAGCTATAGAGGAAGCAGTGTAATTTGGTGAAGAACCTCTAGATTATTGGCATAATTTATTCTCTCCACTATAAACCCTTCTTATCAAGTTTCCCCCTATTTAAAAAGAACTAATTGATTTAGACAAACGGACCGCTTTTCTGATAACGCGGCAAAGGTTGGCTGGCAGCTTTCTGTGATAGGCTTTTGCAGCAATGTAACGAGAGAGCTTATAGTCGCATTCCAGGAAAACTTTGTATTAATTTCTTTAGTTAGGGTACTTTAATCAAATAGAAAAATGGGATTTTCCCATTATGGATGGTGGAGATTGCAGTACGCATTAATCATTGACTCAGGCTTCTGCTTATCACTGCCGAATATTAAAAATGGATCCGTAAATCAGAAAAGCTTAAGTTAACTGGTAAGAAAAGCTATTCTTTCCGGTGCTGAAGATAAAGTATTAGCTTACCCTTAGTGGAGTATAGATAGGGCGAATATGGAAACTACTAAGAAAAAAACGGGGAGCGTAATTTGAATGGAACACAGACCGGACATTGTTTCTTCAGAAGTAGCTGTATTGTGGAATGCATATATGCAGAACACAATGGCTTATTGCATATTACAGCATTTTAACAGCGTAAACGAAGATGTGGACATGGAGGATGTAATTCAACAGGCTCTAGAAAATTGTCATTTCGTTGTTAATGGAGTAAAGGATATTTTCGAAAGAGAAAAGTATGCTTTGCCTTTTGGTTTTACGGAAGGCGATGTAAACCTTAACGCGCCTCGGGTATTTTCTGACCTATTTGCATTAAGATACATTAAATATACGGCCGCTGCTGGTACAGCTGCTGCTGCAAATATGCTGGAATTATTGGCGAGAAAAGATGTGCGAGAATTATTCACTCAAATACTAGTGAAGTTTACGAATCTCTACAATAATGCTACTGATTTACTCTTGAAGAAAGGTACATTTATTCGCTCACCCACCATACCCCCTATGGAAAAGGCTGAGTATCTTCAAAACGAGTCTTTTTTATCAGGATTATTAGGTCGTCACCGGCCTTTAACGGTGGTCGAACTTGCTCACATCTCTAAAAATACAGAAACGAATTCAATTGGCAGATCATTAGTTATAGGATTCAGCCAAATTGCACAATTACCAGAAGTGCAAAAATATCTGCAGAGAGGGTCTCACATCGCTCAAAAGCATGAAACGATTTTTAGAGAAATTTTAATAGAAGATGGTATACCATTACCAAGTACTTGGGATTCCACGATATCAAGTTCAACTGAGCCTCCATTTTCTGATAAATTGATGATGTATCAAACAAGTCTTCTAAATAATACAAGCATTACGGCCTATGGAGCTTCTATTGGCGGAAGCATGAGACTTGATTTAGGGGCCGCTTACACAAGGTTAATGGCAGAAATTGCTCAATATGCCATGGATGGGGTCAAATTAATGATTGACAATCGGTGGCTGGAGCAGCCTCCTCAAAACGTTGATCGAGAAGCACTGAGAAAAAAGGAAAAATAATGGTGTGTATGCTTGTACCCGTAGAGGCTTATGTACCGAGAAGATATATAGCTCTCGTCCTAAAGATGAATTAATCTTGGGGACGAGAGCTTTTTTATTTATATTCAGGACAAAAATATATTAGATAACGGAAGTGAATACGATGAATCCTATATTAATAGAAGTTCGTTTACTCTGGAAACAGAAAGGCTGCTGCTTAGAAGTCCAAAATTATCTGGATATGGGAGCGTGGTAAATGAAGCTTTTAAGAAATCCATCAATGAACTAAGGTGGCTTCCTATTGCACAAAGCATTCCTGCTGGGGAAGATACAGAGGTTAATTTAAGAGAGGCGCATATAAGCTTTCTAAAACAAGAAAGCCTCCGCTTTCTTTTTAATAAAGAAACACAAGAATTTAAAGGCTCAACAGGTTTTCACAATATTGACTGGGAAATTCCTAAATGTGAAATAGGCTACTGGTTTCATACAAAATTTAGCGGCAATGGATTTATTACGAAGCTATAAGGGAATTAACGAACCTATTAAACAAATGAATTTTTAAAGAGTAGAAATCAGGTGCGAGTCGAAGAATGTAAGAAGCCGCTGTATACCAGAAAAATTAGGATACACCCTGAAAGGAATTCTTAAGAATGAAGACCTTTCCGCAGACAGAAAAAGAGTGACAGAAACTTGTGTATATCAGTAACTGTAAAGTAAATGAAATACTTTTACTGGTACGAGTTCAATAGGTCACCAAGGCTTCCTTTGTAATACCCTGTGGATACAGCCCAGATACAAGCTTCTGCGGAAGTTTCGCATAATACTGGCATATAATAATTGCATCAGATAAGAAATTAATTGCGCTAAACTCGGTAATCATGGTGCGAAAAGGAAATGGGACTAATTTAAATGCGTTTTAATTCTGCTAATAGAGCCGTAACGCCTTTAATTTGCACGAATTCTCCATTATTGCGCTTTTGAATTTAATGCCAGTCCTCCATTTATTTTTGAGTATATTAGTAGATTACATTTATCAACAGCTTTCATATTTGCTTCTATGAGAATGCTTCTTGTGAAATAGCCAAAAGACGTATTGATTATCAATAAATAAAGAATGGGGGAAATCAAATTGAGTGGAATCGCTAAAACACCAAAACCACCCTATTATGCCGTGATATTTGCTTCACAGCGGACGGATGCTGATCGAGGTTACGGGAAAATGGCTGAAAAAATGGCAGAGTTAGCGTCCCAACAGAAAGGCTTCTTAGGGATGGAAAGTGCCCGTGATGAGGGACTTGGAATTACGGTTTCCTACTGGGAATCAATAGAATCGATAAAGAATTGGAAAGATAATTCAGCACATCAAACTGCACAGAGTAGAGGGAAAAAGGAATGGTATAAAAATTTTGCCCTAAGAATATGCAAGGTAGAAAGAGATACCTTTTTCGAGATGAATGACCTTAACCATTTATGAAGCAGTAAAAAACTCATATAAAAGATTTGGAACATCTCTAGAGAAGCAGCTAACTCACCATGATCAGCTGCTTCTTTTAACAAACTTTCGGTGAGATGTTTAATAATTTTTTAGAGTGATCCCATATACATGAGGTTAAGGCTCTATTTAACTGGGCATTTTTTTCTAAAGATAAGGATAACCAAAAATCAGCCCCGCTCTAAACTAGGCGGTTATGCTAATCGAAGATCACTATGAAATATGCATTAACTTGTTTAACCATTGGGAATGGGAGAGGCCATATTTTAGTTTTATAACTATGATCCAGGGTAAGTTATGCCTAAATGCTGTCTTAAACTGTAGAATTACTCTGTTTTAATAAATCGTTCATACACATAATTGGACAACCAGCTGGCTAATAATTAGAATAAAGGATATGACCTTTACACCACTATAGAACTACGCTGCATAAAACACCTATTATAATCAGTAAGTGAATGTAAGTTATAGATTCACTAGTTAAGTGAATGCATTTTATTTTGGACTGAAAAAGGAGATTATACTGTTGGCTGAACATTCAAATATAAACGTTGGTGGATTGAATTTTAGTTGGGATTTACAAAAAGGGAAATTTATTTTTGAAGAACAAGATGCCGTTCTATTCTGGATATCATCTGCCATGAAGTCTTTCTTTGATACAATTGAAGAAATTTCGGGTGATGAAGCCTCGAATCTGGTTTTTGAGACGACCGGATTCCGCCAGGGTTTGGTGGTAGGGGAATATTTTGAACAACTGAAGGAAGTAAATGTCGCGGAAGCAGCAGAGATGATCACGAATACGTATGCTTCAGCAGGCTGGGGCCGGACAGTAATAAAAAACTTAAATTTTGAAACCAAAACCCTAACAGCTTATATTAAAGACAGCTGGGAACATAAAATAAATGTGGCACAGGGAAAGTCAACCGGAGGCAACTATCTTCCAGCTCACTACGCAGGTATATTTACTGGTCTTTTTGGAGTAAATATTTGGTACAAAGTCATTCATTATCAACTAGAAGGGCATGAACACACTGTAATTGAATATTTCCCTTCAGATATCACTGTTGCAAACAACATCCATGAATTATCTAGAAAAAAGGAATCCGAACAAATTCAGCAATTAGAAATGGTTGTTAAAGAAAAAACTAAAGAACTGCAGGATCTTATAAAGGAACTTTCTTCACCTATCATACCGGTTCTGGAAGGTATAGTGGTTGTTCCGCTACTAGGAAAATATGATGAGGAACGCTCGGAAGAACTGGTAGTCAGAACGTTAAACAATTTACCTTCTTATAAAGCTAACTATCTTCTCCTGGATTTATCTGGTCTGGATAAAGATATTAGTAATCACACCGCAAGTCTTCTCGAGAAGATTGGTTCTGCCGCATCACTTATCGGAACAGAAACTATTTTGGTTGGTATTTCTCCTGAACTTAGTATTATGATTTCTCAGTCCACCATTAATTTTTCTAAATTTGACTGCTTCCAGACCTTACAGCATGGAATCCTTTTTGCCATGGGGCAGCTGGGAAGAAAAATTATTTAATAATAAAACAAGCGGGACTTGCCCGTAAATATGAATGTACATTTCCGAGTTTAGGCTGCCTTTTTTACAAGGTGGCTTTTTTTTATTGCTCTAAGGGAGAAGGAAAGTTCTTTCTACTATCGAATATAATTGATAACTATGCCAGGAAGGTTGGAGGTGTTTTTTTGAATAGTCCTATATTGAACCAAATTGGAACGGTTTTCATTCCGGTAAGCAATATAGAAATGGCACGGGATTGGTACTGTGAGATTTTAGGCTTACAAGCAGATGGAAATATTCAATTAGGGCATATTTATGTGCTGCCGATGAATGGCACGGGAATTGTGTTAGATAGTAAAATTTATTCAGCAGAAAATATAATAAAAACCCCTTTATTTCATTTCAATGCTGATAATATTGAAGAAGCATATGAATTTATGAAGAATAAGAAGGTTGAATTGATAACTGGAATTGAACATAATCACTATTTTAATTTTAAGGATCCTGATGGGAATCTTCTCATGGTTTGTAAGTGTTAGGATATATCAGCCATTCTAGTCTGTGTCAGTCTTTGCTTTCGGCTCTTTTTGGGCGGGTTGCAGAAGCATTACGTGGTGGGGGGATGCCTTACCTAATCTTAATACATAAAGACTTGTTAACTGCACCCAACCTGAATATTACCAACCCTAAGATGGAATGGCTCGCTTAAGAGTGCACCGCAAATATAGGTAAGAATGTAACAGAGTAAAGCCGCTGCTTTACTCTGTTTTTTATATAAGATTATAAATTACTATGGTATTTAAGTGAGATCGGACATAGGCGTTGAAAATTAAGGGTGGTACTAGCTATTAGGTTATTTAAGGAGCTGAATTTCCGATGGATTTTGCTGGATTAAGAAAACATGGATTGTTATTTTGCAAACTGGATGCAGTTAGATGGAATAAAAAGGATCTTAAGAAAGGTGTCTATTTCTTAATAGAAAAGGTGTTTTATTTAATAAAAATTTTCATGTTAGAAAATATAACATTTGTTTGACATGTTTGTTGACAATGAATATAATAAAACCAGAATCATCCTAAAGGAGGATAAACAGGTGAGCGGCAGCCAGCTTAGACGTTCTTTGCCTATATTTTCAATCGGATCTGTAATGCAATTGACGGAGTTGTCAGCGCGCCAAATCCGATATTATGAGGAGCATGAACTTATTATACCCCAAAGGACAGAGGGTAACCGCCGGTTATTTTCATTAAATGACATAGACCGGCTGCTCGAAATAAAAGAGCTGCTGGAGCAGGGAGTAAACCTTGCCGGCATTAAGAAGCTGATGGAAGTTAAACAAGAACAGAACTTATTAACAACTAAAGAGGTTAAGCAAGAGGAAAAACCAAGACGTGATCTCTCGGAGAAGGAGCTTAGAAATCTCCTCAGGTCTGAATTATTACAGGCAGGTAAGAATAAGTCTTCTCTTCGACAAGGAGACATGTCCCGATTTTTCCATTAATTATAAAATGCTTATATAAAAAACAGAATTTAGGGAGGAAATAAAAAGCATGGCAAAGTACACTCGCGAAGATGTAGAGCGTTTAGCTAAAGAGGAAAATGTAAAATACATTCGACTTCAATTTACTGATATTCTGGGCACGATTAAAAACGTGGAAATCCCGGTAAGCCAGTTAGGAAAAGCGCTTGACAACAAAATGATGTTCGATGGTTCTTCTATTGAAGGATTTGTGCGCATTGAAGAATCTGATATGTATTTATTTCCGGACCTGGACACTTGGGTAGTCTTCCCTTGGACATCTGAAAAAGGAAAGGTTGCTCGTTTAATCTGTGACATATATAATCCAGACGGTTCTCCATTCGAAGGAGATCCGCGTGCTAACTTAAAAAGAATCCTAGGTGAAATGAAAGAGCTTGACTTTACTAATTTCAACGTGGGGCCTGAGCCGGAATTCTTCTTATTTAAATTAGATGAGAAAGGCGAGCCGACTCTTGAGTTAAATGATAAAGGCGGATATTTTGACCTTGCCCCAACAGATCTTGGTGAAAACTGCCGTCGTGATATTGTACTTGAGCTTGAAGAAATGGGCTTTGAAATCGAAGCATCCCATCACGAAGTAGCACCCGGACAGCACGAAATTGACTTTAAATATGCAGATGCTATCTCCGCGTGTGATAACATTCAAACTTTTAAACTAGTAGTTAAAACAATCGCCCGTAAGCATGGCCTGCATGCTACATTCATGCCAAAGCCATTGTTTGGAGTGAATGGTTCAGGCATGCACTGTAACGTATCTCTTTTTAACGGAAAAGAAAATGTATTCTATGATACTGGCGCTGAGCTTGAATTAAGTGAAACAGCACGCCAATTCATCGCAGGTATCATTAAGCATGCACCGAACTTTACAGCCGTTACTAACCCGACTGTTAACTCTTATAAACGGTTAGTGCCTGGTTACGAAGCTCCTTGCTATGTAGCTTGGTCTGCAAGAAACCGCAGCCCGCTTGTCCGTATTCCAGCTTCCCGCGGACTAAGCACACGTGTAGAAGTGCGCAGTGTAGACCCTGCAGCAAATCCATACCTTGCGATGGCTGTTCTTCTAAGTGCTGGATTGGACGGAATTAAAAATAAATTAACACCTCCAGCTCCAGTTAACCGCAATATCTATGTTATGGATAAAGAAGAACGCTTAGAAGAAGGTATTGTCGATCTTCCTGCTACTCTTTATGCGGCGTTAGAAGCCCTAAAATCTGACGAAGTAATCAAAGCTGCTCTAGGTGAGCACTTGCTTGAGCACTTTGTTGAAGCAAAAGAGATTGAATGGGATATGTTTAGAACTCAAGTTCATCCTTGGGAACGCGAACAGTATATGAGCATGTATTAATTAGAGGAACCCTTGACACTATAGGTGTTGAGGGTTTTTTTGTCCTATAAAAATAGATTGCGAAGGTTATGAAGCAGCGAGATGCTGGTCAAAATATACTTTTAACAGTGAATGAATGTTATACAATCGGGGCAGAATCGTGATACATACTCAAATGAATGGAGTTTTTACCCTATGAGCACGATTACAAATTCTGCTGTTAAGTATAGAAGCGATCTCATTGTATATCATGTACAAACCAATGAAAGGATTCACCTATCGGACAAGTCCTGTTATGATATCCTGAGCAACATGGCTGCTGTGGTGGAGAAGCTGGAAAAGCAGCTTCATAGATATAAGGAAGATAACCATGCATTGCGCTGGAATGAGCTCCGAATCCACCTAGAAAGACATAAACCGGAAGGCTGCGAGGAGACTCTTAGAACTATGGAGCGGCTAAATAGGAAAGAGAGTATTAGATAGATTATTTGGCTGGAAATTTTCACTGGTTGAAAATAAAAGTTTTTGCCGCAATTGCATTCATATTCAGTTTAATTCAATCAAATTGATTAAATGGATGGCATAACGGAGCATATCTTTCTGCGATTTTATTGAACGGCGGAATTATTTTCGTATATGATGCAATTATTTGAAAAAATGCGCAATTATTTTTTTATACGGTGCAATTATTTTGAAAATCGGCGTAATTATATGTGATCTTGGAATTCAAAACAAAAGCCCCATCTTAATCAAGAGGGGCTATTGTCGTTATAGATATATTCTGGCTTAATACGCCTTCAACTTTTGTAATTTGTTTTTTGCCGAGCTTAACAATCTCATACTCATCTGCAACAGAGTTAACTATAATGCTGTTCCGGATATCATCAGTACCGTGCTTTTGGACGAAATAGTCTACTCTATATTGTTTCATTTAATCTCCTTTTCCTGCTTTAGTTTGTAATGCCCTTACCTCCATAATATTCCTTTAAGCTTAGAATATCAAATAATGGCTATTTTTATGCATACTTCGAGCCGGTAAAGTACAGAAGTATCCGGAAAGATAGTACAGCAAATAAAGGGGGAAATTGTAAGATGAAAAAGTTTGACAATAGAGAATATTGAAAACAAAATTGACCTTATAGTCGATTTTTATAAAGGGGGATAAAAGATGAAAGATCCTAGATTAACTAAGCTGGCAAATGGGCTTTTAGACTATTCCACAGAAATAAAACAAGGTGAACCTATATTGATTGAGGTGTATGGAGAAGGCATTCCGCTAGCAAAAGAACTCATTAAAGGAGCTTATGAAAGAGGCGCCTTTCCATTCTTAAAGATTGTAGATGAAGAGTCAGCCAGACTGCTGCTGGAAGGAACAACTCCAGAACGATCCGAACTGCAGCGTAAATGGGATTTATCCATGTGGCAGGATATAAAAGCTGCAATCCGGATTTTTGGATTGAAAAATGATAAAGAAAGCGCAAATGTCCGGATAGAACAAAAAAGGATTCAGCAAAATGCGATGAAGCCAGTTCTAGACCATATTATTAATAAAACGAGATGGGTTCTTTTAGAATATCCTACTTACTCAATAGCCCAAAAAGCTGGAATGTCACTGGAAGAATTTGAAGACTTCTACTTCAAAGTCTGCACACTGGATTATCAAAAAATGGATCGGGCGATGGATGAACTTAAGGCTCTTATGGATAAAACGGACCGAGTACATATAAAAGGTGAAGGAACGGACCTTCACTTCTCTATTAAAGACTTAGGCGCCATCAAATGCTCCGGTCTAAGAAATATCCCGGATGGAGAAGTCTACACTGCACCCGTTAAAGATTCAGTTAACGGCGTAATCACCTTTAATACCTCTACCACCTATTTAGGAACAAAGTTCGACTCTGTTAAATTTATTTTTGAAAACGGTAAAATTGTAAAAGCTGCTTCAAGTATTACAGAGGCTCTTAATCGTATCCTGGACACGGATGAAGGTTCAAGGTTTATCGGTGAATTTGCGATCGGAGTTAATCCTCATATTTTACATCCAATGGATGACACATTATTTGATGAAAAGATTGCAGGGAGCTTTCACTTTACTCCGGGCCAGTCTTATAAAAACGAGTCCTATAATGGAAATGACTCTAATATTCACTGGGATATCGTGAACATACAAAGACCTGAATACGGTGGAGGAGAAATTTGGTTCGACGGAGTTCTGATCAGAAAAGACGGTTTATTTGTCCCTGAGAGTCTTCACCCTTTAAATCCCGAGAACCTGCTGTATTCAAACCAGAAAACCGAAGAGGCTCTTGTTTAATTAAGGTTATATATGTCAGCTCTTGGTTTATGAATCGGGAGTTTTTTTAAGTGAATGGTAATAAAGTATAAATGGCATGCAGAATTGAGAGCACTCAGGACAGTTAGCAGAGAAAGACTTTAATTTAATAATTTAGCTAGTGACAAATGAATAGACCAAGTTTGATTAACATCTGCACATAATAGAATTATTCTAAAGGATCTGCTCATAAAGATACGCAGTGATGATCTCTCGGTACGGAATCCGGCTGTTACTCGGCTTAAAGTGATGCTATCCTGCATGACGTTGTAGGATTATACGATGAACCTTCACGGAATCAAAATAGGAGCTGTGGGTTTTAAGGGATACAAAGATTCACAAGTTGTTGTTGAAGTTTCTATGAGTATAGCAGACTTTTCTTCTATGATATGAGTTGTTGAGTCCCCTAAAACTTTTTAACGACTAAATTATCGTATTAAATACCTTTTGCAGAAGAAGTTCTGCGCCAATTGAAGAATATCTTAAAAGAAGAAACGGGAACAACTGAAGTGTTTAGAAAGTCATCTTTCCAGCAGCCTTTTAACTTTTTTAGTAGGAAAACTTATCTTTAGCAGGAACAAAAAAACCTTTTCCAAACTTGGGAAAAGGTTTTTTTATATGAATCTATCTTTTTTCTTAATGAATCTGCCTGTAAAGCCCGATGACTTTACCCAGGATGCTTACATTCTGCAGGATGATCGGCTCCATAGACGAGTTTTCAGGCTGAAGCCGGATATAATCTTTTTCTTTGAAGAATCTCTTAACAGTAGCTTCGTCTTCATCCGTCATGGCTACAACAATATCGCTGTTGTTCGCTGTTTTTTGCTGACGGACTATTACGTAATCCCCGTCTAATATTCCAGCTTCAATCATACTGTCCCCCATTACCTCAAGCATGAAAACATGGTCATCATGCGGCACAAGGTGTTCAGGCAGTGGAAAGTATTCCTCGATGTTTTCGATAGCTGTAATCGGCAGACCAGCTGTAACCTTACCTAGGAGAGGAACATTCACCACATTGCTTTTAGGGATGTGGGATCCTTCATCTAACTCCAGAATTTCAATGGCTCTTGGTTTCGTAGGGTCCCGGCGGATCAGCCCTTTGCTTTCCAGCCTAGCTAAATGTCCGTGCACAGTAGAACTTGAAGCGAGGCCGACTGCCTCTCCTATTTCACGAACGCTTGGCGGATACCCCTTCAGCTTAACTTCATGTTTAATAAAATCTAATATATCAAGCTGCCTCTTAGAAAGTTTAGTCATTTTTTCACGCACCCTATCATAATATTATCTTGTCCTGATTATACCATGTAAGGAAGTCTGATACAAACATAAGTTCGAATATTTTGTTTGACACAAAACAAGTGTTCGGTTTATAATTTGGATACATCGAACAAACATTCGGGAGGAATATATATGAAAAACCTATTAAGAAATCATACTTATACCATTTCCTTTTTAGCCATTATCTTTATATTTTCGCTTATTTTTTTACAGAATTCCGAAGAAAAATATAAATCTGCTACAGTGACAGTAGCCGAAGGAGACACACTTTGGACCATTGCTGAAAGATATGAAACAGATGACCTTCCAAAGGAAAAAATGATAAGCTGGATAGAAGAGAACAACAAGATTAATAATGGCCTGATCCGGACCGGAGACGAAATAAAAATACCTTACACACTGGACGCTGGTACAGGCAGTTTAGCAAGTGAATAGAAAACCAGCTATGACATTACATCCAAAAGGTTGATTTAAATGAAAGCTATTATTTACTGCCGTGTTAGTACTGAAAAGGCAGAACAGGAAACATCGATCGTACGCCAGGAAAAAGAGCTTTTGGCTCTGGCGGAAAGACTGGGGTTCCAGGTCGTGCGAATCATAAGCGAAAAAGCGAGCGGTTACGATTTAGACCGGGATGGCATTTTTGAACTTCTCTCTCTATTAAAAGACAAACAGGCGAACGCAGTGTTAATCCAGGATGAAACAAGGCTTGGAAGAGGAAATGCGAAAGTTGCACTTCTCCACTGTCTCTTAAAAGAGGAGGCAGTTCTGTATTCACTTACACATAATGGGGTAATGGAAGTCTCAGATTCAGATTCCATGGTTCTTCAAATTGTAGCTATTGTAGAGGAATATCAAAGAAAGATCCATAATCTGAAAATTAAGAGGGGAATGAAAGAGGCTGTAGAAAAAGGGTATAAGCCTCAAAAAAACCTCAAAAATCAAGGGAATCTCGGTGGGAGGGAGCGAAAGGAAGTTCCTGTAGAAGAGATTATCCGCCTTAGGGGAAATGGATTAACCTTCGAAGAGATCGCAGCTACCTTGAAGGGCTTTGGGTATAACATTTCGAGAGCGACTGTCCATAGAAGATTTTTAGAAGCGGCAAAAACCGGAGAATAGTTCATATAGCTTGTTATTTTGGTTTGATTTGTATACCATAACTACAAGGATCAAACAATGAAGGAGCTTGAACTATGCTTTCCAAAGAAAAACTCTCTAGAATAAATCAGCTGGCTAAAAAAGCCAAAGAGCAAGGACTATCAACTGATGAGGCGAAAGAACAGTCAAAACTTAGACGAGAATATCTCGAGACTTTCAGGAATTCAATGGCCAATACACTAGAAAATGTGACGGTTATCGACCCTGAAGGAAATGATGTTACACCGGAAAAATTAAAGCAGATTAAACAAAGAAAGAATTTGCATTAACTTTTAATAATAGAAGGAAAGGGATACAGCGCCGCATGTATTCTTTTTTTTTACACAAAATAGAGTCGGATGTCTTTTTTCTTTGATATACAGTTTGTTTCAGGTATTATTAGTTGTGTTTCTCTTATTTGGACTATAATATAAAAAAATAAAATAATTTTTTACATAAGGAAAGGAAGTCTTATAAAAATGATAGAAAAAATTGATGCACTTTCCATCAATACGATTCGTACATTATCGATCGATGCGATCGAAAAGGCGAACTCAGGCCACCCGGGTTTGCCAATGGGGGCTGCTCCAATGGCGTATACACTTTGGACACAATTCATGAATCATAATCCTAAAAATCCTGAATGGTTTAATAGAGACCGATTTGTATTATCGGCTGGCCATGGATCTATGCTGTTATACAGCTTGCTTCACCTTTCTGGCTATGGAGTTACAATGGAAGATATTAAAGGCTTCCGCCAATGGGGAAGCAAAACGCCGGGACATCCTGAGTACAAACATACACCGGGTGTAGAAGCTACCACTGGCCCGCTTGGGCAGGGTATCGCCATGGCAGTGGGTATGGCAATGGCAGAACGTCATTTGGCTGCTACTTACAATAGAGAGAATTTTGATGTTGTCGACCATTTCACGTACAGCATCTGTGGAGACGGGGACTTGATGGAGGGCGTTTCTGCTGAAGCTTCTTCATTAGCTGCCCATTTGCAATTGGGCCGACTAGTTGTGTTATATGATTCAAACGATATTTCCCTTGATGGTGACCTGGACAAATCAATGACAGAGAGCGTTGAACAGAGATATAAAGGTTATGGCTGGCAGTACATCCTGGTTAAAGACGGCAACGATCTGGATGAAGTTGCCAAAGCAATAAAGGAAGCGCAGAGCGATCTTACTCGTCCGACTTTGATTGAAGTTAAAACGATCATTGGCTATGGTTCTCCTAATAGATCAGGAACGTCAAAAGTTCATGGAGCTCCTCTTGGCGAAGACGAAATGAAATTAACAAAAGAATATTACAAATGGACATTTGAAGAAGACTTCTATGTACCGGATGAAGTATATTCCCACTTTGAAAAGACGATTGCTGAAGCTGGTTCTCAAAAAGAAGAGCAGTGGAATCAAAAATTTGCTGAATACAAAAAAGCTCATCCGGAATTGGCAGACCAGCTTGTTAAAGCAATTAAGGGAGACCTTCCAGAAAATTGGGATCAAGCCATCCCTGTGTATGAGGAAGGAAAGAGCCTTGCGAGCCGTGCTTCCAGTGGAGAAGTTCTGAACGCGATTGCACAAAATATGCCGACACTTATTGGAGGTTCTGCTGACTTAGCAGGCTCTAATAATACTATGATCAAGGGTTCTGGTGATTACTTCCCAGGTGCTTATGAAGGAAGAAACATTTGGTTTGGTGTGCGGGAATTCGGAATGGGAGCAGCAATGAACGGAATTGCACTTCATGGTGGATTAAGAGTATTTGGAGGTACATTCTTTGTATTCTCTGATTATCTTCGTCCAGCTATCCGTTTAGCTGCGCTTATGGAGCTGCCTGTTACCTATGTATTTACCCATGATAGTGTGGCAGTAGGGGAAGACGGTCCTACACATGAACCGGTGGAACAGTTAGCTTCCCTTCGTTCAATGCCTGGACTTTCCATTATTAGACCGGCTGACGGAAATGAGACAGCAGCAGCATGGAGAGTTGCAGTTGAAAGCACAGACAAACCACATGCTCTTGTGCTAACAAGACAAAACCTGCCTACAATTAAAGGTACAGATAAAAATGCATATGAAGGTGTTAAGAAGGGTGCCTATATCATTTCTGCATCTGGTAAGGAAACAGCAGATGCATTGCTGATTGCTACCGGATCTGAAGTTAACCTGGCAGTAGATGCACAAAAAGCACTGGCTAATGAAGGTATAAATGTATCGGTTATCAGCATGCCATCAATGGATCGTTTTGAAGAACAAACGAAGGAATATAAGCAAAGTGTAATTTCTCCGTCTGTCAGAAAACGCTTGGCCATTGAAATGGGTTCGAGCTTCGGCTGGCATAAATATGTTGGCGATGAAGGAGATGTGCTGGGCATTGACCGCTTTGGTGCTTCTGCCCCTGGTAATACAGTTATTCAAGAATTTGGCTTTAGTGTAGATAATGTAGTATCAAAAGTGAAAGCTCTTCTTCAAAATAACTAATTTATATAGCCTATATAGCCTGCTTCCTAATAGGAAGCAGGCTTTTTTAGTTTAAATTGGAAAAAGAAACAAAGAATCGTTTATAATGAATTAAAGTGTCAGAATTATAAGATTTCGACAAAAAAACATTATTTTTTCTCCAATAATCAACATATCTTTCGGCGGGCGGCATATATACTAGATAAAAGAGATTGCGATTGGAGTGTTTGGAGTGAGAATTTACGACTTATATTTAATAGACGATGAAGTAGCCAGACATTATTTCGGCCGTGAAATCAAGTTATATAATTTGTTTTTAGATTACTCCAAGTCCTCAGGAAATTTACAAGAAATTATACGCAAGCAAATTCAATATATTACAAAACCCCTGCCATTGCTGCGATTGCAGAAGACACTCGAGCAGCATTTGAAAAACAACAGGGATTTTAGTGAAAACAATGGGGTATATTGTATAAAAAAGAACGATGGCCTTAGCAGCGCAATCCTAAGTGTGAAAGAAAACCAATTAGTAATAGAGGCGAAGGGTTCCCTTGAAGCTGAAACCGAGTTTTTTGAATGTCTGCGCAAAACAGAATCGAGTTTTCTAGCCCTCGATCTTGCCAATCGGAAGTTTGGCTGGCTCAAACCGATCAAAGAAAGAAAATTCGGCTTAAAAGAAGGAAATTATTATTCGGATATTGTATAATAACCTTTGGTTTAGTACACTGTTGATAGACAACATGAAGGAGGAAATAGTATGTGGACGGAAATACTAGTTGGTATCGTGGCACTGCTTGCCGGGATAGCACTAGGATTTTTCATTGCTCGTCGCTATATGATGACTTACCTAAAGAAAAATCCGCCAATTAATGAACAAATGCTCAAAATGATGATGATGCAAATGGGAATGAAACCATCCCAAAAGAAAATCAACCAAATGATGAGCGCAATGAACAAACAAACAAAATAAGGCAGACAAGCACTCAAGCGCGAGTGCTTTTTTTGTTTGTTACAGTCTTTAACCCAAAAATAAAAAAAGCCTGTCAGCAAGGCTGAAAGGCTCGATATATTTTTTAGGAAATTTCATGTTGACTTTAACTACTAGGACTAAACAGACATGCCCAGAAGTAGATAAAACGAGTGCCTCAGCATTTGCAGAATATAGAACAGACACAATGTGTCCAAAATAGCTTCATCAGCATTCATCGGCAAAGTAAAAATAATGAGTATTATGTGTCGAGCCAGATACCTGCTAGGCTTGCCGCTACAACCTTTTCTGTAGGCACGGCAATACAACCTGCGGCTTAGATTTGGTTCGATTATATAATAGCTTGACCGTCTTTCGAACAATCAGTTCTCTTTATTTGTTGAGTCTATCATAACATATAAGAACAAGTGTTTGCAACAAAGAATATGGAAATTATTCTCCTTTTTTTAAATATTTTTATTTGACTGTTATTTTACTGGCTGGGAGCGGAAATGTAAAAAGTTAATTACCCTCTGGTGTCTCGCTTTTTCCTTTTAGATTGTTTGTCTTGTTTATTGTTACTCTACTTAGAGCACTCCTTACTGAAGGTGATGACGCTAAAAAGAGGAAGTGGTTTTACGGTTATGATGGCAGTTCCAACCTGACATATGGATACAACTTCGATCTAGAATATTGTATTTTTACTCCAGAACATCTTTTGATCGCTCAAGAATCTGGAAGTTTGTTTCCACCAATTCCGATCCTGAACTGTTATTTCTCGAATCGGAGCTTATATATTTTTAACTTTTACTATCCCCTCATTAACTTCAAGATCCAAAGTCCATCAAAATAATCACTTATCCCTTACTTCTTCTATTAATGTAAGTAGTAATGGCGGCGTAATCTTACTAAAACTTATTCCAAGCCGATATTGAAACGCGCCATTTCAGCTTTTAATACCTTTCTAAATACATCAAATATTCATAATAATCTTTTATAACCTTTTTCTGTTTCCTCAAATTTGATAAAATAGGAAAGCGTTTAAAATTTAAGAGATATAGAGCAGTTTGGGGGAATCGATGGTGAAGATATTCTTAGATTTAAAATGGTTCTTCAAACAGGAGCAAAAGGCCTATGGATTGGGAATTGGTCTGCTGGTTTTTGTAGCTATGCTCCAGCTTATTCCGCCAAGGGTCATAGGAGTTATTGTTGATTTAATTCAAAATGACATATTAAACCTACGGATACTATTTAAGTGGCTGGGCATTTTGGCAGCCGCGGCCATAGGTATGTATGCTCTCCGTTATTATTGGAGAATTATGATTTTCGGTTCGGCTGTTAAGCTTACAAGGCAGATGAGAAACAGATTGTACAGCCATTTTACTAGGATGTCTCAGGCATTTTATCAAAGGCGCAGAATCGGAGATTTAATGGCACATGCCACTAATGATCTGCAGGCGATTCAGCAGACTGCTGGTGCTGGAGTATTAACGCTCGTGGATTCATTAACTACTGGGGGTACGGTCATTATTGCCATGGCCTTTATAAGCTGGAAGCTGACGCTGATTTGCTTGATTCCCATGCCGATAATGGCTTATCTTACAAGCTATTATGGATCCCTTCTTCATAAGAGCTTTCATAAAGCACAGGAAGCCTTTTCTGACTTAAATGATAAAACCCAGGAAAGTATTAACGGCATTAAAGTTATAAAAACCTTTGGGCAGGAGCAGGAGGATATTGAATCCTTTAAAAAACAATCAGAGGATGTAGTAAAGAAAAATATGACTGTTGCCAGGATTGACGCTTTATTTGATCCTACTATTTCTATTATAGTGGGTATTTCCTTTTTTCTTTCCATTGCGTATGGCTCCAAATATGTTCTGGCCGGCGATTTAACAATTGGGGAACTTGTATCCTTTTCGACTTACCTAGGATTATTAATCTGGCCGATGCTGGCGTTTGGCTGGCTGTTTAATATAGTAGAAAGAGGACGTGCCTCCTATGACAGGGTCATGGTCCTGCTTGATGAAAAGGTGGATATAACTGAAAAAGAAACCGCCATACATGCAAAAGCTGAGGGTGCCATACAGTTTAATGTAATGGAATTTACATACCCGAATGAAGATTCTCCGGTATTGAAAAATATTCACTTTACCTTATTGCCAGGCCAGACATTAGGAGTTGTCGGGAAAACAGGATCAGGTAAAACTACTCTTTTAAAGCTGTTAATCAGGGAATTTGATGGATATACAGGAGAAATTATTTTTGGCGGTCACAACATTGAAGAATATACACTTGAAGGCCTTCGCCGCTCAATAGGTTATGTGCCCCAGGACCATTTTCTTTTTTCTGCAACAGTTGCAGATAATATTGCTTTTGCGGATCCGGAAGTTTCGTATTCTGATATTATGGAAGCGGCTAAGAGTGCTTACATCCATAAAGATATTCTTCAATTTACTGATGGTTACGAAACAGTTGTAGGGGAAAGAGGCGTTTCACTATCCGGCGGTCAAAAACAAAGGATTTCCATAGCACGTGCCTTGATTATGCATCCAGAAATCTTAGTTCTCGATGATTCTTTATCTGCAGTAGATGCCAAAACAGAAGAAATCATCTTGAAAAACCTGAAGGAAAACAGGGAAGGGAAAACGACAATAATAACAGCACACCGGCTTAGTGCCATTCAGCATGCCAATTTGATCCTTGTTCTTGATGAAGGAGAAATGATTCAGCAGGGCACTCACGAAGAGTTAATGCAAAAAGATGGCTGGTATCAAACAATGTACTTACAGCAGCAACTTGAAGAGCTTGTGGAGCATGGAGGATGAACATGGATACTGAAAACCTGTCTTTAAATGGGAAAGAGCAGCGTAAAGTTCTCATGCGTTTGCTCAGTTATGCAAAACCGCATAAAAAGATTATTTTCATTGCTTTTTTCTGCTTATTAATGATGACATTGGGAAATATATTCAGCCCAATCATCATTAAGATTTTCATAGATGATTATTTAACACCGAAAAACTTAGACAGATCAGCCATCATAGGGCTTGGTACAGCGTATATGGGAATACAGATTGCCATGGTTTTTTTCATGTACTTTCAGCTCCTTAAATTTCAGCAGATTGCCTTAAGCATTATCCAGCAGCTGAGAATCGACATTTTTTCAAAAGTACAATCACTTGGAATGAAATTCTTTGATAAGACGCCGGGTGGCAGTCTTGTTTCCCGGATTACCAACGATACAGAAGCGATTAAAGATATGTTTGTAAGTGTCATCAGTACGTTTATTCAAAGTGCTTTTCAGCTGACAGGCATTTTTATTGCCATGTTTGTTCTGAATGTAAAATTGGCTTTCTTTTGCATGCTTATCCTGCCAATCATTTTTTTAGTTATGAGGACATATCGGAAGTATAGCTCTATCTACTACCTGGATATGCGTGAACGGCTGAGCCAGCTGAATGCGAAGATTAATGAATCTCTACAGGGCATGGCAATTATACAGGTTTTCAGGCAGGAGCGAAGGCTTCGGAAAGAGTTTGAAGACATCAACGAAAAACATTACGCGGCCGGGATGAAAAATATTAAGGTCGACGGCCTCCTCCTTCGCCCTGCCATAGATTTAATATATGCCCTGGCACTGATCATCGTTTTAAGCTTTTTCGGAATTTCTTCGTTTAACAGTCCAGTAGAAATTGGGGTTATTTATGCTTTTATAAATTATATTGACCGCTTTTTTGAGCCGCTTAATCAGGTGATGATGAGATTATCCCTTTTTCAGCAGGCTATTATTGCTGGTGAGAGAGTGTTCAGAATTATGGATGAAACCGAATTGGCTCCTGGCCAGCAGGTGCAGGGCGATCATCTCATTAACGACGGAGTAGTGGAATTTAAAAATGTAAACTTCTCGTACGACGGCAAAAGAGATGTCTTAAAAAATATCAGCTTTACCGCACGAAGAGGAGAAACGGTAGCTCTAGTAGGCCACACGGGCAGCGGGAAAAGTTCAATCATTAATCTTATGATGCGTTTCTATGAATATCAAAGAGGTGAAATTTCTATAGATGGAGTTTCAATAAAAAAATATTCAGATGCAGAACTAAGAAAGCAAATGGGATTAGTGCTTCAGGATGCATTCTTGTTTTACGGAACGATAAAAGACAATATCCGGCTTCATAACCCTGCTATTACCGACCAGGATATAAGAGATGCGGCTCATTTTGTTCAGGCCCATACTTTTATAGAAAAACTACCTGAAGCATATAATCATGAGGTTGTGGAGCGGGGTTCGACTTTTTCAAGCGGCCAGAGGCAGCTTATAGCCTTTGCAAGAACGATCGCAGCGAACCCTAAGATTTTGGTTCTTGATGAGGCGACTGCCAATATTGACACCGAAACAGAAGAAGCGATTCAATTTGCATTAGAAAAAATGCGCAAAGGCAGAACAACCATTGCAATTGCCCACCGTCTTTCAACGATCCAGGATGCGGATCAAATATTAGTTCTGCATCAAGGTGAAATTGTAGAAAGAGGTACACATCAGGAACTGCTGGCACTACAAAAGCTCTATTATAAGATGTATTTGCTTCAAAACGGTTTAGCAGATAGAATACAAAAAGCGGTAAATTAATAAAAGCCCTTTCCGGCGACGGAAAAGGCTTTTTTCTATGAGTGTGAATACGAATACTCAGCGGGTCGAAAGTCTTTCTGTAAATATAGTTGATCGTATTGATTAAGGAGTTTGTCTAGTTCCTGGCTCCGCTCCAGAGCTAAAGCTGAACTTAAACCGTACTCGGAAGCTGTTAAAATCAATTCCGATCTCTTTTTTTCTATGAGGGATAATAAGTCTTCTTTGCTCACTGACGGGATTCCTTTCCAAGAAACTATGATTGTTACGGTGTTTTGAAATATATGTAAATATGTGATGTATAGAAGTATAAAACATGTAGGAAATAAATACAAATATTAGGTGCCATTGAGCAAAAACATCAGCCCTTAAAGTCTAATGACTCGCAATCTTTCATATATATTTTTATGAGATATTAGGTTTTCAAGCTAATCCAAGGATAAAGCGTACAAATAAATTTCATATTTTACGGCTAAGAGTTATGCTGAATTTGGTAGAATAGAGGTTAGATAGACATGATTAGGGGTTGTGAAAATGAATGATGTAAATATATTTATTGCACTGGGAGCAGGATTTTTAAGTTTTATTTCCCCTTGCTGCTTACCATTGTATCCTGCGTTTTTATCCTATATTACTGGAATGAGCGTAAGTGATATCAAAACGGAAAAACCTATGTTCCAAAGAAGAAGCTTTTTACATACGATATTCTTTTTGCTGGGATTCTCTGTAATATTTATAGCTCTGGGATTCGGATCATCATTAATCGGCACCTTTTTTTACAATTATAATGATTTAATCAGGCAAATCGGGGCCATTTTAATGGTATTTTTCGGCTTAGTCATTATAGGGGTATTTAATTTTGATTTTTTAATGAAGGAAAAAAAGTTTGAGTTTAAAAATAGACCAGGCGGATATTTGGGTTCTATCTTAATAGGACTTGCGTTTGCGGCGGGCTGGACACCATGCACGGGTCCAATATTAATGACTGTAATAGGTTTGGCAGGATCAAATCCGGGTTCAGGTGTTATGTACATGACGGCCTACAGCCTCGGGTTTGCTGTACCGTTTTTTATATTATCCTTTTTTGTAGGAAGGATGAAATGGATTAAGCGCCACAGCCAGACAATGGTCAAAGCAGGCGGAGTCATTATGATTGCCATGGGAATTATTCTATTTTTCAATTGGATGGTAAGGCTGACTTCCTTCCTAACCTCTCTGTTTGGCGGCTTCCAAGGCTTTTAATCTTTAGGCTGGTAAAAGAATAATCTATCATTTTAATTGAAAATAGTATAAAAGTCGGATATATTAAGAATATATTCTTTTACCAGATACAGGTAATTTTTACATCCTTTGGTGTTTGAGGGGGATTTAAGTGGCCAGAATACTTATTGTGGATGACGCAAAATTTATGAGAATGACTCTTTCTACTATCCTCACTAAGGCAAACCATGAAATTGTTGGGGAAGCTGAAAACGGAAGAGAAGCCGTGAAATTATCCAAAGAATTGTCTCCAGACTTAGTGATCATGGATATAACCATGCCTGAGATGAGCGGGCTTGATGCGGTTAAGGAATTGAAAAAAGAACAATCAGATTCGAAAATTATTATGTGCTCGGCCATGGGCCAGCAAAAAATGGTTGTAGAATCTATTGAAGCCGGAGCCAAGGACTTTATCGTTAAGCCTTTTGATGAATCCCGTGTTTTAGAAGCAGTAAATCGAGTGCTGAATTGATTCAATTGGTTAACCCCTTCAGAAAGCTGAGGGGGATTTTAATGTTATTACCTCAGTTCACTTGCTTTTTTTTAATTCAAATATAATATATAAGAAGTAAGCATAATTCAGGTAAAGGGTGACAAAGACCTTGATGATTTACATTTCTTCCATACTAGCTGCGATAATGGCTTCTTTGGTCATCTTCATTAGAATGAAGGCTGCTAAACGGCCAGTTTCTGCCAAGAAAATCATTTTGCCCCCCATTTTTATGAGTACGGGGTCGCTCATGTTTTTTATTCCGGAATTCAGAGTAACTCCTTATGAATGTCTGGAGGCCGTTACAGTAGGTTTGTTGTTTTCAATTTTATTAATAAAAACTTCTTCATTTGAAATTCGTGAAAATGAAATTTATTTAAAACGTTCTAAAGCATTTGTCTTTATACTGATTGGACTCCTGATTGTCAGGATTATCGCCAAGTTTATCCTTAGTGCTACCATTGACGTAGGCCAATTAAGCGGCATGTTCTGGATTCTGGCGTTTGGCATGATCGTACCATGGAGAGTGGCTATGTATCTGCAATATAAAAAATTCCGTGAACGGCTCGTGAGTGAAGTACCTACAAAGTCTGCACATTAAATGGCAAATCTCTTGCTCCCTATTACACATCTTTTACTCAGGACGTATATAATACAGTATATAAGTAATAAGGAGTGATGTGTAATGGCAAAAAGCCGTGCGAAAAAAAGGCGGGACAAACTGGCACGAGAAGGTTTAAGAAATCCCGAAACAGGCAGGGGCAGCAGGAATGTGATCCGGCCAATCAGTAAAATGACCCCAACAAAAAAGGAACAATTACTGAAAATACACAGCAAGCATAAAAAGCGGAATCGAGCATCCTTTCCAGGTGACTATGATTCCGTTTTTTTGTTTGGTAAGCACGAAAACAGGCTCATTTGTTTAACTCTTCCATGGCGCTGCGACAATAACTGAATTAGCTTTTTTCCACCATTCAATGACAGTAGCTTCTATTCTTTATATATTCAGGTAAGGGCGGCATCTGTAAAATGGAATGTATCTAAGTCATATCCATAACTGCTGCCAGAAAAAGCACGCAGCAGAATTTGCTTTTCCTGCCATATGAAGGAGGAGCCCCAAGAAGTTCACATTAATTATTAGTCATCCCTCTCAGTCGAAATTTCTTGTCTTAGACACGAAAAAGGATATGATCTGCCAACAGTCAAAGCTGAAATTACAAGTGACTATGAAAGATCTGCAGCAGGCTCTTGCCATAACAGATCAATTTGCCTGTATTCATAGAGCATAGGACTGGTTTTTATATTAAATCCCGCTTAGGGAAAACCAGGAAGAATCATTCCAGAGACCTTCACAGTGGATAAAGCTGTTTCTTGAACATAGAGGTCTAATAGGTGCATAATGATTGTATGAACATCTTTGCGGATAGTACATAAGAATTTATAGTCAAGGCATCAGAGAGATTTTGATGCCATACGGCGTTTTATATAATTGCTCTTTCAATAAGATATCAATTCTAAACAGAGGGAATGGTTACAGCATGAAAAAATTAGGGTGGGTTTTATCGTGGTTAGGGATGATATTAATAATTATCAGTATTTTGTATCCACTTGACCTTATTAATAAAAATCAATTTATAATACTACTATTGGCGGGGGCAGGTATTATGTTTACCGGCTCGATGATTAGAACATTATCTAGTCTGCGTAGAAAATAAAGAAAAATGCTGCAGGTAATTGGTAAAAAATGAACATTGATTGAAGGCTGTTCGTAGAGTAGAATAAGGACATACCTGCTGAACAACCGCAGGGAAAAGAAATACTTGCCATTGATTCTTCTTTCCCTTTTGGGTATTATAATAGAACACGCTGCTGTGTACGTTGTAAATAATTAAGTTTTAACCTTTAAGCTGTAATAGGGAGTTTTATATCGAGACAGGAATGACAAGCCTTCGTCTATAGGACAGGGAGGACATGCAGGAACGTCTTTGCAAACACCCACTTTGAGGAGTGGTGGTTTAAAACTTTCTTATAGGATACGGCATATGCGGCAATAAGATCAGCCTCTTCAACAGGGGCTGGTCTTTATTTAACTTAATGTTGAGATTTTCATCAATTGCCATTGATATATCCATTTAAATGCTTTAATATATAGAAACACGCTGCTGTGTACGTTGTAAATAATTAAGTTTTAACCTTTAAGCTGTAATAGGGAGTTTTATATCGAGACAGGAATGACAAGCCTTCGTCTATAGGACAGGGAGGACATGCAGGAACGTCTTTGCAAACACCCACTTTGAGGAGTGGTGGTTTAAAACTTTCTTATACTGATACGGCATAAGCGGCATAAAAAACCAGTCTCTTCTGAGGCTGGTTTTTTTGTGGTTCTAAATATCTATTTGATGCGGGCGGAAGTCCTCCAATTATCCCGTTTTTACTACTTGATGATTGGAACGGTTTCAAAACGGGTATTAATCCGAAAAGAAGAGGGATTGTAAACTATACATAATAAAGCGGATTAAAACTAAAATAATGTTGGGGGAAAACCGGATGATTGGATCAACAAGAAACAATTTGGAAGCTGCCATTATTCATAGACCACTCCAGAAATTGAACATAAAAGTGACTCTGCTTGCCAGTTCCTTTTTATTAGGCGTGATGCTCTTGGTAGGCGGGACTCAGGCAGCTGCCTGCAGTGATACATATACGATAAAGAAAGGCGATACTCTTGCTAAATTATCTGCTAAATATCATGTGACCGTACAGCAGTTAAAAGATGCTAACGGTTTGAGCTCTGACAAAATTAAGGCAGGCCAATTAATTGAAGTTCCTGCTTCTCATACAAATAATCTTGTGAAAGCAAAAACTGTGAATGTACCGCAAAGCAAAGGCAAAGGGCAGGCATACGTCGTTAAAGCAGGAGATACTCTATGGTCAATCTCCAAAAAATTCAATGTTACAGTTGATACAATAAAACAGGCCAATCAAAAAAAGAATAACAAACTCCGAAAGGGAGAAAAGCTGATCATTCCCAGTGATGCCCCTAAATCTAAATCTGCTAAAGTCACAGGTGCAGCCGACAATCATTCAATTGAATTCGTATCTGGGAAAGATTATTTTGTACTCCAGGTAGGATACGGAAAAGCTGAGGATCTTGTAAAAAAGATGGCTGGGAAAACGGTAAAGGTTTATTACAAGGACTCACAATTTATTTCATATACTTACTAATAGCGAAATAGTACTGATTCTTTTCTAATCGATTCTTAGTAGATTAAACCAGATCCATACATGGAGCTGGTTTTTTATCGTTATTTAGAAAAAGATAAAAGAATATTGAATATTCCCAAAGTATGGAATTATAATAAACTATAGCGTGTCTTTTTTTAATCTTGGCCTTTATAAGATTCTTTAAAAAAATCCGGATGAAATGTGGGGGTGTGTCTATCAACAGACTGTTATATTGAGTGGACATATAGTAATATGATACAGGGGGGAATGTTAAACATGATGAAATATTTACAAAGAATCGGCCGATCTTTGATGCTGCCAGTAGCTGTTTTGCCAGCTGCAGCGATCCTAATGGGTATCGGTTATTGGATCGATCCAACAGGATGGGGTGCTGATAGTCCGGTAGCGGCATTCTTAATCAAAGCTGGTTCTTCTATCATCGACAATATGTCGATTTTGTTTGCAGTCGGAGTAGCGTTAGGCATGTCTAAACAAAAGGATGGTTCCGCTGCAATAAGCGGTTTGGTGGCTTATCTGGTCATTACTACTTTACTTTCTACAAATTCAGTTTCAATGCTGCAAGGAGTTAAAGTAGAGGATGTTAACCCAGCCTTCGCAAAAATAGGAAATCAATTTGTGGGGATTCTATCAGGGTTAGTTGCAGCTGCTATGTATAACCGTTTCAGCCATGTGAAATTGCCTGATGCATTGGCATTCTTTAGTGGAAAGCGTCTTGTTCCGATCATGTCGGCGGTTTCCATGCTGGTTGTATCCTTAATTATGTTCTTTGTATGGCCGGCTATTTTTACAGGCTTAGTTTCATTTGGTGAAGGAATCAGTAAATTAAGCTATGTAGGTGCTGGACTTTATGGATTCTTCAATAGATTATTGATTCCAACTGGCTTACACCATGCATTAAACTCAGTATTCTGGTTTGATGTAGCAGGTATTAATGATATCGGAAACTTCTGGGCCGGTAAAGGTGAGAAGGGTATAACAGGAATGTACCAAGCGGGATACTTCCCAATCATGATGTTTGGTCTTCCTGCTGCCGCGCTTGCCATGTACCATACTGCGAAAACTAAACAAAGAAAACAAGTGGCCTCATTAATGATGGCTGCAGGATTTGCAGCATTTTTTACAGGTGTAACAGAACCGCTTGAATTTGCTTTCATGTTTGCAGCTCCTGCACTTTATGTAGTGCATGCTGTGCTGACAGGGTTTTCACTTGCGATCGCTTCATTTTTCCATTGGACAGCAGGATTTGGCTTTAGTGCCGGTTTTGTAGATTTTGTTTTAAGTTCAAGGCTCCCGCTTGCGAATCAGCCCTATATGCTAATCGTTCAAGGGCTAGTTTTTGCGGTTATTTATTACTTCTTATTCAGATTCCTAATTGTTAAATTTAATTTAGCAACTCCAGGCCGTGGAGAGGAAGTAGAAGAAGCTGTTCAAGCAGATGGAGCAGCGGCTCCGGGAAATAAATTTACTGTTATGGCAGCTAACATTTATGAGGGGCTTGGCGGAGACGCTAATGTAACTTCTGTTGATAACTGCGTCACTCGATTAAGAGTAGAAGTGAAAAGCATGGACGCGGTAGATCAAAAAAAGATAAAATCTACAGGTGTCCCAGGAATTAATATTGTAGGTCCAACAAGCATTCAAGTAGTTGTTGGAACATCCGTTCAATTTGTCGCTGACGAAATTGAAAAAATACGCGGAGTAAGATCATAAGTACAAACCAGCTCTTTAGAGGGCTGGTTTTTTTGCGGAAAGAAATGTAGACAAAATAAAAGACAGGCCCTAAAGAGCCTGTCCATGTATGTTGTTCAGATATTATGCTTTTTGAACGTTAGTTGCTTGGGGTCCACGTTGACCTTGTTCAACTTCAAAAGTTACGTCTTGGCCTTCTTCAAGAGTCTTGAAGCCTTCGCCTTGGATAGCTGAGAAATGTACGAATACATCGTCTCCGCCTTCGCGTTCGATAAATCCGAAGCCTTTTTCTGCATTAAACCATTTTACTTTACCTTGTTCCATTTGTGTTGCCTCCCAGCATGTATTTTCATACATGTATGTTACTATCCTTGCTCAAATCGTCAGACAGAAAGCTATAAAACTTATCAATCTTATGTAACGAACAAAAATAATTCTATTCAAATATAACAGAAACAAAACCACATTGCAAGAAGAGAGGGAAAAAAATAGTCTATTAATTGTAAAAATATGAACCGATATTACTCTCTTTTTATCTCACTGAATGAGGAATGACTTTTTATAGTATCAGAAGTATTAATTTTGCTTTATTCTATTAGTAAGCCTATGCCTATGAATAGCTGATTTATATTAGGAACAAAAAGTCAAGAACCATGATTTTGAAAGCTTTGGCCCAAGGGCAGGCTCAACAATAAAACAGACAGTACGATGGAGGGAGATATTTACGTTGGAGAGTATCCATGAATTACACTTAGAACTTATAGATGTTTTTAAAAACGATGGATTTAATGGTTACGAAATTGTCTTTTCAGTACAAGGGCAAAGATTCTGCTTTCTTACTGGAAACACTAAACACCCTTTTCCCTTAAATGTGAAGCATCAATTTGCCGAAAAAGATATATGCAGGCTATGCGGAAAAAATATTTATGCTGCGCCTATTGGCCATCAGCTTTGCGCTTATTTTCAAAGAAACATGAGAGAACTGCTTCAGTATTTTCTAACCACACACAAGGACCGCTTCTAAACAGCTTGCTATATGTAAAGTCCTGGCTTCGGCTGGACTTAAATAGTATAGGTGGTTGCCCCTTAACAGGCTGCTGCTGCAAGTCAAATTAAACGGTGCGTGTCGAAAATTAGAATATTACGAAAAATCTGTAATCTATCTTGACCAGACTTTTATCAACATGTTATTATTCCATCAAGCTGGACATGGAAGAAAGGGCTTAACGCATAAAAATATCTTTGTTATAAGTAAAAAAGTACATTCGTATATTCTCGGTTTAAGACTGATTAACGTTTTATTAAAAGTAAAAAGGGAGCGGGAATTGTGGATGCTAAATACACGAATGACTGCAATATTACGGGAATTAATGGGTGCGAAATCGTGTATAACTGGTGAAGAATTAGCAGCAGCAATCGAGGTAACATCAAGAACCATCAGAAACGATATGAAAGAACTGGATACTATTTTATCGGAACATGGAGGCACCATACGGTCAAAAAGAGGAACAGGCTATCAGCTGCTTATAGAGAATGAACAATCCTTCCTTCATTTTTTAAAGGAAAACTTTCAGAAAAATCCTGAAAGAGATGATAATATTCCTTCGTTACCTGAGGAAAGGGTTCAGTATCTAATAAGGAGGCTGCTGCTGTCTGATCAATATGTGAAACTTGAGAATTTGGCTGATGAAATGTTCATCAGCAAATCAACCATTCAGAATGATTTGCGTGACGTAAAAAAACTCCTGGATTTATATGGTATATGGCTGGAAAAACGGCCGAATTACGGAATAAGATTACAGGGAGACGAAGTGAACCTTCGTTACTGCATGTCTGAATATATATTTAATAGAGCAGGAACTCATCCAGATATTAATAAGCTGGGAGTATCGATCCTGACGGCTGAAGAAATGCAGGTTATTAAGCATATTATTCTTTTACAGATAAAAGAGCACTGCATTGCCTTATCAGACATAAGTTTAAATAATCTTGTTATTCATATAGCCATAGCGTATAAAAGAATACAGAACAGCAACTTTGTCTCTCTTAATCCCAGACAGCTCGAGGAAATAAAGAATCAAATGGAATACAAAGTGGCGGAAAGAATTATACAGAACATAGAGGATAAATTAGATGTACGATTTCCAGAAGCTGAAATCGCGTATATAGCTATTCATTTGCTGGGAACAAGGACAATGGCGAATCTTAATACAGAGGAAGCAGCAATGCATGATACCACGGACCCTGTCATTCATCAGCTTTCATTACAGATTATGGAGCAGGTTGAAGAAAAACTTGGCCTTGGTATTATAGATGATCAAGAACTTTTGATTTCGCTAAGTTTGCATTTAAAGCCAGCACTTTACAGATTCCGGTATAAAATGAACCTGAGGAATCCTATGCTAAATCAAATTAAAGCGAATTACCCGATAGCTTTTGAAGGTGGAATCATAGCCGGAATTGTGATTAAAGAAGTAATGGATATTGACATTAATGAACATGAAATTGGATACATTGCCCTTCATATTGGAGCAGCTATGGAAAGGCGGACCATGTCTTCCATTCCTAAGAAGTGCTTAATCATATGTGCTTCAGGCTTAGGAAGCGCGAGGCTTTTATCCTATAAGCTGCAATCTGTATTCGGAACAAAGATTATTATTGCCGGTACGATTGAGTATTACAAGCTGCAGGATTTTCCTATACATACAGTAGACTTTATTATCAGCACGATTCCAATCTCTGAATCAATCCCTGTACCCGTGATCGAAGTTAATACGTTTCTCGGGAACAATGATTTTCAAAAAATTGAAAGCCAATTAAAAACAAACAAGAGCGGCACGACTTCCTATACAACTGAAGAATTAGTTTTCCTGCAAAAGAAATTTGAAACAAGAGAAGAGGTTCTTTCTTTCTTAGCCGATCGCTTGAACAACCTTGGTCTTGCTGATGATTCTTTTCTTGAATCGGTGTTAGAAAGAGAATCGTTTTCACCGACATCCTTTGGCAATCTGGTTGCCATCCCCCATCCAGCTATCCCTCAGACCCAATCCACTTTTTGGGCAGTATGTACACTTCAAAAGCCAATAAAATGGGGCGATAAAAGGGTACAATTTGTGTGTTTACTGAGCGTTGAAAAAAACAGCAGGGGCGACTTTCAAAACATGTATAATCAACTCGGGAGCATTTTAGATGACAGTACAAAAGTTCAGCAATTTCTTAAATGCAAAACATATAAAGAATTTATCAAGGTTCTGACAGAATGAGCAGAAAAATGGTATTCACCCTCTTTGGACTTAAAGAGAGGTGGATTTTTTTTTGCTGGCAATGGTAAATTTATAGGTTATTGTCAAATAAAAAGAATGGATATAGAAATTATCATCCATTCCTTCTTAAAAAAGGGGTTTTCCTCAAACTTTATTCTTTTCTAAAATCATAAGTATCATCGATGGATATTTCTCTACCATTGACAGAAACTGTATCCCTATCAATCCATCGAATATCTCTTATGTTCGGTGATACTAAAAACATGTTCTTTGTTAATCCAGTGGTAGAGTCTTCTAGTAGTCCTACGTAGGTTGAATCTGTATAGAATATGAGCCCTCCGTTGAAATAAACCGTTATTTTTTTCTTTCCATCAGGTGAAAAGTTCCTGCATTATTTTCTTCAGATACCTTTAAGCAATTTAAATTTGGATTTAAAGACTGGAATATGTACATAGATCCTAATACTAAAAAGGCTGTAAAAATTAAAAAATAATGCTTTTTTACTTGCTTCATTTCTATCATGCCCTCAGAAAAAAATTAAGCTTTCCTATTATGCTGCCTGACAAAAAACTCCTGATCTGTTCACACCAAAAATTTAAATAAAGTTTATTATAGTGATTACTATTCCACAAAAAAATTCAAAAACCTTTGTTCCCGCTGCTTATGAAAAGAATCTAAGTTAATAAAAAAACAAGTAACCGCAATCAAGTACCTATTTCATTCGTTTGTACAGGGCTGTCCATACAATCTTATTTAACGGCTGTACACGGGACTTAGAAACACCACTTTTTGTGATATGGGAATACAGAGCAGCCATCCAAAACAGGCTTTTCCGTTAAGAAGAGGGCCGTTAACGGAAAATATATGTGATGAGATGTAAGCGTTTTCAAGTTAAACTATAAATAGTAAGAAAATTTAATAAATAAAAGGTGGGAGGCGAAGGGGTGAACATCTTATTATGCTGTGCAGCAGGAATGTCAACGAGCTTGCTAGTTACCAAAATGGAAAAGGCTGCTTCAGATGAAGGACTTAGCTGCAAAATATGGGCCGTTCCTGGTGATGCGGTAAAAAATCACATTAATGAAGCAGATGTATTGTTAGTCGGGCCGCAAGTCCGTTATTTGCTCCCGCAGTTAAAAAAACTCGGGGAAGAAAAAGGAATTCCCGTGGATGTGATCAATACGGTCCATTATGGAATGTGCAACGGTGCTGAGGTTCTAAAATTTGCTAAGCAATTATCAGGAAAATAGGGGAGTGACAGTATGAGTAGGTTAAATGATATTTTGGAAAACAAGGTCATGCCAGCTGCTGGACGAGTTGCGGGCCAGCGCCATTTACAGGCTTTGCGTGACGGTATTATATTGACTATGCCGCTTATCATTGTTGGGTCATTGTTCCTTATTCTCGGGTTCCTTCCAATACCAGGATATGAAGATTTTATGGCAAGGACATTTGGGGATGCCTGGCTGACCAAGCTGATGTATCCGGTTGGTGCTACCTTTGATATTATGGCCCTTATTGCAGCCTTTGGTATCGCATACCGACTGGCGGAAAAATACAATGTGGATGCATTAACGGCAGGAGCTATTTCCGTTGCAGCCTTTTTGCTTGCAACTCCGTACCAAGTGCCTTTTACACCTGAGGGAGCAAAAGAAGCTATTATGGTAGGCGGAGCCATTCCATCGGCGTTAATGGGAAGCAAAGGATTGTTTGTAGCAATGCTTATCGCTATGATCTCTACAGAAATATATCGATTTATTATTCAAAAGAACATTATTATCAGAATGCCTGACGGAGTACCGCCGGCGGTTGCCAAATCTTTCGTTGCGCTGATCCCAGGTTTTGTTGTTATCGCACTTATATGGGTTTTACGATTAATCGTTGAAAACACAAGCTTTGAAAGCTTGCACAATATTGTGGGAGAAGTGTTAGGAAAGCCGCTGGGTGTTCTTGGCGGAAGCTTAATTGGGACTCTGGTAGCTGTTTTCCTGATCCAGTTATTATGGTCCTGCGGTCTGCATGGTGCCTCCATTGTTGGAGGAGTTATGGGTCCGATTTGGCTTTCTTCCATGGATGAAAACCGGCTTGCATTTCAAGCCGATCAGGCCGTACCAAACATCTTTACGCAGCAGTTCATTGATATCTTCATTTATGTAGGAGGAAGCGGAGCCACATTAGCTCTTGTACTAGCTATGATTCTGCGTGCCCGAAGCCAGCAGATGAAGCAGCTGGGCAGACTTGCTATCGGCCCGGGATTTTTCAACATTAATGAACCGATTACATTTGGGATGCCGATTGTAATGAACCCCTTAATGATTGTTCCATTCGTCTTGACGCCGCTGGTTATGGTAGTTACAACGTATATTGGAATGACTACCGGATTAGTTGCCAAACCGGCAGGAATTGCAGTTCCTTGGACAATGCCTCCAATCATTGGCGGATATCTTGCAACAGGCGGAAAACTTTCTGGAGCTGTCCTTCAATTGGTAAACTTTGCTTTAGCATTCGGCATCTACTATCCATTCTTTAGAATGTGGGATAAGCAAAAGTATTCTGAAGAACAAGGTGCAATTGAAATTACTACTGCCAAAAAACTGCAGGCTTAGGAGATTAGATATGGTTAAATTAATTATTAATGCAGATGATTTCGGTTATTCCAATGGAGTCAATCTTGGAATCATCGAGGCTTATCAGAATGGAATTGTAACCTCAGCCACTTTGATGGCGAATATGCCGGGGGCTGCACATGCTGCAGCTCTGGCCCTTAATAATCCTGGTTTAGGTGTAGGCATTCACCTTGTGCTTGATTGCGGTTTTCCCGTTCACAGCAGCGTTCATTCACTTGTTAATGAAAAAGGCGCTTTTCTAAGTACCAATACTGTCTTAAGCAATGGTGACCTGGAGGAAGTAGAAAAGGAGTTAACGAGCCAGATTGAAAAATTCCTATCCTTTGGCTTAAAACCTACACATCTTGACAGTCACCATCATGTACATGGGCATGAAAGAATTTTTCCGGTCGTTAGAAAGTTGGCCGCTAAATTTGGTATACCCATAAGGCCGGCAGCGGCAGAGTTAATGGGAGAGAATTCTTCATTATCTTCTGTACAATATTTTAATCCGGAATTTTATGGTGATCAGCTTTCTAATGAAACAATCTTTCAAGTGATAAATAAAACAAAAGACTATGAAACGGCAGAAATTATGACTCATCCTGCTTATCTTGATGAAGCAATTCTTACTGGGAGTTCGTATGCACTGCCAAGAGTCAGGGAGCTTGCCATCTTAACTGCTCAAGAGGTTCGTGATTTCATCTTAGATCAAGGAATTGAACTGGTAACTTATAAACAAATAGCCGGTCAATCTTACGTATAAAGGGGAGAAAAGGATGGTAGAACAAGAGCAGATCATTTTTCAGATCATCCTTCATGGTGGAAATGGGAGGAGCTCGGCTATGGAGGCCATTGCAGCTGCAAAACAGGGCAATTTCACCCAAGCAAGAGAAAAATTAAAGGAAGCCGGAGAAGCTCTAAATGAAGCTCACCACTTCCAGACCACACTGATTCAAAATGAAGTCCGCGGCCAAAAATTTGAAATGTCTCTGTTAATGGTCCATGCCCAGGATCATTTAATGAATGCTATAACAGTTAAGGATCTAGCAGGTGAAGTAGTAGACTTATATGAACATTTATAACTAATGTTTTAGGGTCTCTTACTAAAGGGACCCAGTTTTTCTTCAACTCACTATTTCGGTTTGATATTAACATTTTCCTTTATATAAGGAAAAACGATATATGGTTATGAAAGCGTTTTTATACTAGAATGAAAATATATCAAACTTGGAAATAAACTTGCTAATATACGAAGTACATTTTATTGGAGGGAAACTTGATGAATATTCTTTTATGCTGTGCAGCCGGTATGTCAACCAGCTTATTAGTTACCAAAATGGAAGCAGCTGCTGCCGAACAGGGAATAAAATGCAAGATTTGGGCAGAGGGAGCTGGCGCGATCAATAACCACATTGATGCTGCCGATGTACTGTTACTTGGACCACAAGTTCGTTATCTATTACCTCAGATGAAAAAGCTTGGCGAAGAACGCAACATCCCCGTAGACTCCATAAATCCGGTCCATTATGGAATGTGCAATGGAGCAGAAGTATTAAAAACAGCTTTGAACCTGGCCGCCACCCGCGTCTAAGAGGTTCATAAGTTCATTTACATATTTTATATAGTATTGCTGTCAATTGATACAGAATGTACAAGGGAGGGCATAGACATGGAAGATATGGAATCTGTCATTTTTCAGATTATTCTTCATGGTGGAAACGGAAGAAGCTCTGCCATGGAAGCCATTCATGCAGCAAAACAGGGAAGCTTTGATGAAGCAAAAACAAAGTTACAGGAAGCTTCAGAAGCACTGAATGAAGCACACAAGTTTCAAACTGCACTCATCCAAGCAGAAATCCGGGGAGAAAAGACTGACACTTCGCTTCTAATGGTCCACGCACAGGATCATTTGATGAATGCTATGACTTTAAAGGATTTGGCAGCAGAGTTTGTAGATTTATATGAAAATATCAGATTATTGAGAGGTGTAAGTTCATGAAAAAAGGGATTAAAATTACAACCATTGGCGGTGGATCCAGTTATACACCGGAACTAGTTGAAGGCTTTATTAAACGATACTCTGAGCTTCCGGTCAGCGAATTATGGCTTGTAGATGTAGAAGCAGGAAGAGAAAAGCTGGAGATTGTCGGACAGCTTGCAAAACGGATGGTAGAAAAATCGGGATTGCCCATTGATGTTCACTTAAGCCTTGACCGCAGAGAAGCATTAAAAGACGCTGATTTTGTAACCACGCAATTCAGGGTAGGTCTTTTGGATGCTCGTGCAAAAGATGAAAGAATTCCAATGAAATATGGCGTATTAGGACAAGAGACCAATGGGCCTGGAGGACTTTTTAAAGGGCTTCGCACCATTCCGGTTATATTGGATATCTGCCGTGACATGGAAGAGCTTTGTCCAAATGCATGGCTGATCAACTTCACAAATCCTGCCGGTATGGTTACCGAAGCCGTTCTTCGCTATTCCAATATCAGTAAAGTAGTCGGCTTGTGCAATGTTCCGATTGGAATGGAAATGGGAGTAGCCAAGCTGCTTGATGTCGATCACTCGCGCATCCGCATAGATTTTGCAGGATTAAACCATATGGTATACGGCCTGGATGTGTATGTTGACGGTGAAAGTGTGAAAGACCAGGTCATCAATTTATTAACGGATCCTAATAACAGCAGCTTTGTTAAGAATATTCAGGGCCAGGGCTGGGATCCGTCCTTCTTAAAAGCATTAAACGTCCTAACATGTCCGTACCATATGTATTATTATAAAACTCGCGAAATGGTTGAAAAGGATCTAAAGAACTTCGAAAAAGGGGAAACACGTGCCGAGGTTGTTCAGAAACTAGAAAAAGATTTATTTGAACTCTATAAAGATCCTAATCTCGATATCAAGCCACCGCAATTGGAAAAAAGGGGAGGAGCTTATTATTCTGATGCAGCCGTCCGCCTGATTACCTCCATCTATAATGACAAGCGCGACATTCAGCCTGTGAATACAAGAAATAATGGGGCGATCGCAAGTCTTCCTGATGATTCCGCCGTAGAAATCAGCTGTGTGATCACTAAGGAAGGCCCGAAACCGATATCTATAGGAGATCTTCCTGTTGCCGTCCGCGGACTTGTACAGCAAATAAAATCATTTGAACGGGTTGCCGCAGAAGCAGCGGTAACAGGTGATTATGATAAGGCCGTTCTCGCGCTTACAATTAATCCTCTTGTAGCATCTGATAACTTAGCCAAGCAAATTGTAGATGAAATGCTTGAAGCTCATAAAGAGCACTTGCCGCAATTTTTTAAAGTGGTTGAAGCTTAAGGTATTTACCCCGATTGGTTCTGGTACTGCTTAATTAGCGCCAGAACCAATTTTAGGTTTAAGAGATTCTTCTAAATGAGCATGAAATGGCATAGGAATCATATTGTTTATATACAAAGTAAAACTTGAGAATAATTACTTTGGCAGTTTCTCATCCAGTGTTTTTTATTACCATACGCATACATGTCCTCCATTATAGAGATCATTATCAAGGAGTTTAGATATGGAAAAACAGTTAATTTTTTTTGATATAGATGGAACGCTTCTTGATCAAAATAAAAAATTACCGCCTTCAGCAAAAGAAGCAGTGCAAAGACTAAAGATGAAAGGACATGAAGTGGCTCTCGCCACAGGCCGTGCACCGTTTATGTTCAAAGACCTGCTTGAGGAGCTTGATATCCATACTTTTGTCAGCTTTAACGGCCAGTATGTGGTCTGTAATAAGGAAGTGATCCACAAAAATCCTTTAAGTGAAAAGTCTCTGGATTTACTACTTCAATATGCAGTAGAACGGAAGCACCCTCTCGTATTTCTCGATCAGGCCAATATGAGATCTACAATGGAGGAACATCCATACCTGAAGGAGAGCCTCTCCAATATAAAGGGAAATAACCCCTTAATTCATGATCCCGCTTACTTTAAGAATAGAGAAATTTACCAAACGTTATTGTTTTGCCTTGATGAAGAGCAAAGCTCATACACGGGAACATTTAAAGATTTAACGTTTATCAGGTGGCATCCTTTCACAGCTGATGTTCTTCCAGCGGGAGGATCCAAGGCAAAAGGAATTGAAGCGGTCATTCGTCATCTGGGGATCAAACAAGAACATGTCTATGCATTCGGAGACGGATTGAACGATTTAGAAATGCTCCGTTTTGTCAGGAATAGCTTTGCCATGGGAAACGCACCTTTGTTAGTGAAGGAAACAGCTAAATATATAACAAAGGATGCTGGTGACGACGGCATTTTATATGGATTAGAAATGGCAGGGCTTCTTTAACCTAAGCGAAAGATCATATGAGGAGGATGATATGGTTTGATAAAAAAAATCCCGTTATATGCGTTCGGCATTTTAATTGCCTGCCTGGGGGTAGCCTTAATTATCAACTCTACAGTAGGAGCCGGGCCGTGGGATATTTTATTTGTTACTCTTACTGTTAAATTTGGGTTGACAATGGGGACATGGGTAATGATATGGCAGGCGGGGTTCCTGATATTTAACGCTATTCTTCTTAAAAAACGGCCGGAAATTGAGTCCTTTATTACCGTGTTACTCTGGGGAGTGACGGTTGATTTTTGGATGTATGTTGTGGTAAAAGGAATCGATTTAACAGTATCTCCTCTTCTGGTAAAGTGGAGTGTTTTTTTGATTGGGGTGATCCTCATCGGCTTTGGAGTGGGAATCTACTTATCTACTAATTTGCCAAGAATGCCATATGATGGCACAATGGTGGCCATCAGCCAGAGATTTAAGTTGAGCCTGCGTGTATCCCGCTTGATTTTAGAAGGATCGGCGGTGATCTTAGGAATCTTATTTGGCGGAACTATGGGGATTGGTACAATTGTGATTGTGCTGCTCATCGGAAGCATCATTCAGTTTTTTAATAAAATAGCTAATCAGATAGTAGACAGCAAGCTGATGTTCCGCACTTAATAGAGTATACACTCTCTAGCATTAGCAGAAGTTCGAACAGTAACATCCTAAAATTTGTAAAAACAATGGCAGCGTCAATGCCATTGTTTTTTTATAACAAAGTCCAGGATTTTGAAGAATCCAGGCAAACAGTTCAAACTTGGAGTCCCTTGGCCGATAAAATATAGAGACCACTAGCTGAGAGAGGACGATCTTCATGACTTTAAAAGATCTTTTATCAAATATCCAGAAATCTGTTGAGGAATTAGACCTTGTCCAAGCAAGAAAATATATAGAAGAAAACCTTGATATTTTACAAGAAAAAAGAAGTTTGCTGCACGGCAATGCCAGAGAACTGCTAGATATACTGGCCAGTCGGAAAGAGTTAGATCTAGTTCTGATAACAAAAGCAGAAATGGCAACTCTTCATGCGCTGAATTCCTATTCATCCAGGTTTGATCTTAGATCAATCAAACTCACTATAAAAGGCAAAGAGCAGCTCCTGCTAAGGAAAGATATTAAAGACTACCTGAATTCGGATGCAAAAATAGTTTTACAGAGCATGGGTGCATTAAACGGCTGAAGAATTGTTTGGTTGAATAATTTGTCTAAAAATATATAGTGTGGTACCGCCTGTACAATGAAGAGGTACACATATCTTTGATAGGAGAGATGTTATGAAGAAAAAATTAGGAGTTTTAGGTGCATGTTCTTTACTTACTTTCTCGCTGCTCACAGGTGTCAGCACCCAGCCAGCAAAGGCTGCTGAAGAGACGACGCACTATATGCTGGCCTACAAAGGAAAGCTGCCTGCAAACTTTTCAGCAACTATTTCTAAAGCTGGTGGAAAAGTAGAAAGAGTAGTAGAAGAAATAGGGATCGTAGAAGTTGCTTCAAATGACCCAGCATTTTTAACAAATGTGAAGAAAGATACTAATATCCAGTCTGCCGAAAAAGAGCTGGAGGCTTATCTTGAGCTGCAGGATCCTAGCTTTACGCCTGGCACTCCGAATGGACAGAAAGTAACATTGGATCCCAATGCTGCCAGCTACTGGGACAAGCAGTGGGATATGCAGCGTCTTACTAAAGTCGGGAAATCCTACGAGCTTAATGATGGTAATCAGGATACTGTTGTAGCTGTTATCGATACAGGAATTGACTTCAGCCATCCTGATTTAAAAGAGAATGCAGATCTTGCCGGCTCAAAGACATTCGTTCCGGGCACTACTGACGCTTGGGATAAAAATGGCCATGGTACCCACGTAGCGGGTTCAATAGCCGCGGATGGCAAGGTCAAGGGTGTAGGACCTGACCTGACTGTACGGGCATACCGTGTGTTCGGGGCAACAGGCGGTGCCCAGCAGTCTTGGATTACAGATGCAATTGTCGCTGCTGCAAATGATGGTGTTGAAGTCATCAACATGTCCATCGGCGGCTGGCGCTGGATGGCACACAACTTAGGTGAGAAAGGCGATTCAGCATCCATGGTTGCTTATCACCGCGCTGTTCAGTATGCAATCCAAAAGGGGGTTACGGTTGTAGTCTCGTCCGGAAATGACTCTAAAAACCTAAATGATCTTCATGATATGCAGTTATATTGGAAAACAACTTATGGTTTAGATATTAAAGGTCCATCTCGAGTTGCACCTGCTCAAGTTCCTGGCGTAATCACTGTTTCATCTTCCAATCAATGGTCTACTAATAATATTGCGTTTTACTCCAACTACGGCAGCGCAATAGATGTGGCCGGACCAGGGGGAGATAACGGACCAGTATATGATGGTCTATATCGACAAAATCCTACAGGCGACTATTTAAATAAACGTGACTTCACATACCGTACTCTATCTACTTACCCTACTTATCCAGTCGGTGCAAATGCTACAACTCAATTCTCAGACGGCAAATGGCACGGATACTCTTATTTACACGGAACATCCATGGCAGCACCAAAAGTAGCCGGAGTAGCAGGTGTTATAAAAGCAGCCCATCCAGAATACTCTCCTGCCCAAGTCGCCGCTGCAATCAGACAAAGTGCAATCGATTTTGGTAAAACAGGAACGGATCCTCTATATGGGGCTGGCGAAGCGAATATCTATAATTTTTTAGAGTCAGATAAATAACTAGATTTAGTTGAGCTTCACTCCCATTTTTAGGAGTTGAAGCTCTTTTTAATAGATTCAATGTCTTTTAAGCTGTTTCAACTATAAGAATCATCTTCACTATAGCAAATTTATAGAATCAAACAACACAAAATAATTAATCTCTTCTTTTTCATTTTCATCTCTAAACAACTTCGTTTTTCTAGCATGTGGATATGTTGACGAGTAACACAGGGTCTATTTAACAACAACCTGCATTCTACTAAACAACTATCCCATATTAATTGCATACTACTCCCGCTTCACACCTGATTTTTTTCTGCCATTCTCCTTTTAATAGGCATATATAACAAGCGTTTTTTTGTTTGTTGAATAATTTGCCTATAGGTGCTAAACCAATTGTCTGTGTAAAAGAGTAAGACAAAAGCCGTCCTTGTGTATGGAAATGAGGATAGAGGAAGGGGAGTGTGTAAAGAGAATGTTAACGTATGAAACATGGAACAATAATGCTTCCCTAATGCTGAATGGGAAGGACTATTTTGATGTTCTTAGATGGGCCTACCATCAATATGGGGACGAAATTGTTTATGCGTGCAGTTTTGGAGCTGAGGGGATTGTCTTAATTGATCTCATCTCGAAAATTAACCGTAATGCCAGAGTTATTTTCCTCGATACAGAACTTCATTTTCAGGAAACGTATGATCTTATCGACAAGATGAAAGCTAAATACCCTGCTTTGAAAATTGACCTCGTAAAGCCTGACTTATCCCTGGAAAAACAGGAAGAACGCCATGGGAAAGAATTGTGGAAGCATAATTCTAATCGTTGCTGCCATTTGAGAAAAATAGAGCCCCTTGCAGGACAGCTCTCAGGAATGAAAGCCTGGATTTCAGGACTCAGGAGAGAGCAATCTGTTACACGGAACCATGTAGAGTATCTCAATAAAGATGAAAAATTTAAGCTTATTAAAATTTGCCCCCTGATTCACTGGACCTGGGATGATGTGTGGACATATATTAGGCTGAATAATCTGCCATACAATAAACTGCATGATCAGAACTACCCAAGCATCGGGTGCCGCATGTGCACTCTTCCTGTAACGGACGGCTCTCATTCGAGAGGCGGAAGGTGGATTCATAGTGAAAAAACGGAATGCGGGCTTCATACATCTTCGTAGGCAATTGCAGGAGTGCAACAATGTTCAGTATGTAAATAAAGGGGAGAATGGTAATTGAATTCTTATACAACGCAGGCAGCTGTTTCTATTCAAGGGATGAAGCAATCAATGAAATTTAGGGGTGCAGAACATTATGGATAACATTGTATGGCATACATCTGCGATAACGAGAGAAGACCGGCACCATTTAAATGGCCATAAAAGCGGTGTTCTCTGGTTTACCGGCCTTTCAGGGTCAGGAAAATCCACACTCGCAAATGCTGTTGATGCTCGGCTGTACGAATTAGGGGTAAGGAGCTATGTTCTTGATGGAGACAACATCCGCCACGGTCTGAATAAAGGATTGGGATTCGGCATCGAGGATCGAATAGAGAATATAAGGCGGATTGGTGAAGTGGCTAAATTGTTTGCGGATAGCGGCCAGATTGTCAGTACCGCGTTTATTTCACCATTTCGGGAGGACCGGGAACAGGCAAGAAGGTTGTTTCGAAAAGGAGAATTCATCGAAATTTTTGTAGACTGTCCGCTTACAATATGTGAAAAAAGAGATCCGAAAGGGTTGTACAAGAAAGCTCGGAGGGGGGAGATCCGGGACTTTACCGGCATTGATTCACCTTATGAAGCACCCTCTAATCCGGAGTTAATCATTGAAACGTACCGGCATTCCATTCATAAAGCAGCGGAACTTGTTATAGCTTATTTAAGAGAGAAGAAGTTCATCCCTTTAGAACGTTGATTTTTCAACGTTCTTTTAATAATAAATCTATTCTTTTTTTTAAGAGGTCTTCGATTAAGGCCGTATGAATATGTCAGTAAGAAAAATGATTGTTGATCAATAAAAGAATGTATTAGCTTTAACAGTTATTGTTCAACTAACAAGGAAAGAGATAATTTTACCGAGGATTTATTTATTTATGTTAAAATTTACAAGTAAAAGAGAATTATATTCTTATAGAGAGAAGTGTAAAAAATGAACACCAAAAAGAAAATTAGATTTTGGGTTATTACAAGAAACGTTTTTTTATTTATTGTGGCAGTAGTTCTTATTTGGTTCGTTTTCCATCACTCTATGACAGCATATGAACAAAAAAAATATCCACCATTAGGACAATTAGTTGAAGTAGATGGAAAGAAAATGCATGTGTATACAAAAGGCGATGGAGAAAACACCATTGTCTTATTAAGTGGTTTAGGCACAGCGGCACCTGTTTTAGATTTCGAACCCTTAATAAATGAGTTAGCAAAGAATAATAAAGTGGTCATAGTAGAGAGTTTTGGATATGGATGGAGTGATATAACCAAAAAGGAACGCACAGTGGAAAATATAGTGGAAGAAATCAGAACTGCTTTAAAAGCAGCAAACATCGAAGCTCCATATATTTTAATGCCCCACTCAATTTCTGGGATATATAGTTTGTATTATGCTAATACATATCCAGATGAAGTTAAAGCGGTAATAGGGATTGATTTTACTTTGCCACAGGCTTTAGAGTATTTCGGTGAGTCCGCTCCCACAATGCCTGAATATTTGAGCTATGTTGCACCAACTGGAATTGCAAGATTAGCATTATATATGATTCCAGATAATTTCCTTCCTATAGCTGAGAAAGGTACTTATTCCGTTGAGAACTTAAACTTAACGAAAGCCATTTCCGGTTGGAAAGGCTATAATAAGAATATAGTTGATGAAGCAAATGAAATAAAAAATAATGTTCAGAAAACAGTAGATTTGACATTCCCAGCTGATATGCCTGTCTTAATCTTTACTCCGGAGAAAGATAAATTAAATGAAGATGGTAAATCCAAATTAACTTTTTATCATACGCAATTAAATAATAGGTCTTCAAGTAAAATAACTACTTTAAAAGGACACCATTATCTTCATTGGACCCGTTATAAAGAAATGAGCAAACAGGTAAATGAATTCATAGAAACATTTGCATGGGAGAAAGAATAAAATCAGTTTCACATTGTTTAATCCTTTCTCGACAACAGGTGAGGAATTAATGAATCAACCTATAATAAGGACCTTTTCAAGGAGGTCCTTTTTTTAAAAAATGCTTATAAAACGTAATGATTTCGTTTTCCAAATAGAGTAATATCTTTAAGGTTAGTTGTTTGAACGTAAAATTCTCATCCCAATTCTATAGGGGGTGGGATTTTTTTCGTTGATAATTCAAAACGAGTTAGACTTTGGTCGGATAGTACATTATATAGATGACCTTTTTAACTTTCAAATTCTAATAATTCAAAAAACAATACAATTGTCATCCTCCTTTTTACACCCAAATAAATACATAAATGGGTTTTATAGGGCTAATGCGCCATGGACGGTTCAGACTAAATTGATATAGTCTTAACATATATTGTAAGCGCTGTCTGGTAATGTGCAATTACAAATGATTTTACATATCCAAAAGGAGGATGTATGAAAAAGAAAGCACTCATTATTTCTTCGGTTTGTTCCGTATTTTTTGGAAGTACAGCTGCATTTGCTGATGGGGATACCTTTGCAGAACCTTCAATCGAAAAGCCTGAAAAAAAGTTTACTGCAGGCACTCATCCGCATCCGATTTTTTCCTGGAATTCACCTATTATGCCTGTATCGAACGTTTTGCATCCGGGATCTGCCCGTGGAGCCGGCATGGTGGAGGCTCCTTTATTGGAAATTGATACCATTATGAACACAGCTATATCTGATAAGGTAATGCCTGGCGCTGTAGCATTTGCAGCCAGGGGGGGACACATTGTTAAAAACAAAGCTTATGGATATGCTGTTCGATATTTGGATGGCTCTTTTACGGAATCTCCCAACCCGATTCAAATGCAGGAAAATACGATTTTCGACCTTGCTTCCATCAGTAAAATTTTCACTTCTACTGCCTTTATGGTGCTATATGAAAAAGGGCTGATTAAACTGGACGATCCGGTTATGAACTATATCCCTGAGTTTGCTCAAAACGGTAAGGAACACGTGACAGTGAGACAGCTTTTAACGCATACTTCCGGCTTTGTGTCCTGGATTCCTTTATACAGCAAGGGAAGCTCAAGGGAGGATAGAATGCGGCTCGTGTTCAGTCAGGCTCTGCAAAACCAGCCTGGCACCAAATATACTTACAGTGATTTAAACATGATTACCCTCGGAGCTATAATCGAGAGAATATCTGGCATGCGCCAGGATGAATTTGTTAAAAAATACATTACCGACCCTCTAGAGATGAAAGATACGATGTATAACCCTCCTGCTTCTCTAAAGAACCGGATTGCTGCAACCGAGTACCAAAAAGTTCCAAACCGAGGCCTCGTCTGGGGACAGGTCCATGATGAAAACGCTTGGTCCCTTGATGGAGTAGCAGGCCATGCCGGCGTGTTTTCTACGGCCTCTGATCTCGCCAAATTAGCTCATATCTTCTTAAATGAAGGAAGATATGGCGGAAAAAGAATTCTTGATCCAGAAACAGTAAAACTTCTGCTCGAGAACCAGAACCAGGCGTTTCCAGGTAATGACCACGGGCTGGGCTGGGAATTGGGACAAGGCTGGTATATGGATGCACTGTCTGACGGCAGCTCATTTGGACATACTGGCTATACCGGGACATCTATTGTGGTCAATCCGAAACTTAAAACGATTGCGATACTCCTGACGAACAGGGTTCATCCTACACGAGCCACTGTTTCAACGAACCAGACCAGAAGATTATTTGCTAGACAGGTAGCAGATGCCATTCCGGTTGCCATTCCTGGTAAAAAATCGGCGTGGTTCTCCGGGTACGGAGACAATCAAACAAAAATCTTGGAAGCAGACCTGGCTCTTTCCGAAGACGCTTCATTAACATTTAAAAACTGGTACAGCCTCGAGAAAAATGCAGATTATGGCCGTATTGAGATTTTGAAAAATGGCAGCTGGCAGAAGATCGCCGATTATACAGGCGGCGCGGGAGGCTGGGAAACTCAGGAGCTGCTTTTGCCTAAGGAAGCTGAAAAAATCCGTTTTATATATAAAACAGATGGCTCTGTAAATGGACGAGGCTGGTATATTCAAGATTCCAGGATAAATGATAAAGAGCTTTTCTTTTCAATCAATCAGTGGGAATCAAGAGATTATTAAACACACAAACCGAGGAGGTAAAGCATGAATAAGAACATGAAAAAAAAGCTGGCTACGGCTCTAGCTGCAGGATTACTGGTCACACAGCTTCCTATGCTGGGAGGAAAAGCTGCAGCTGCAGTTACATCCTCTACAAAAAACTTAATCATTGATCAAAACATCCCGGAGGTTAATAAGCAATTTAAGGGCAATAAGTTAGACCTGAATGCTCTCCATATTTACCAGGATGGCCACTTTATGCAGACATCTCAGAACCTGAAGTGGATGTCTTCTAATAAAAATGTAGCCACTGTAAATGAAGAGGGCATCGTAACGCTTCTTGGGCACAATGGGAAAACGTTTATCACGGTATCCGATGGAAATGAAAGCGACCGGATTGCTATTCAATATAAAGGAAACGAAGACGTAAAGATTAAGATAGAAAAGGCAGATGGCAGCCAATACGACGTGATTGATAATGCCATCTCACAAATGACAATGGAAGAAAAAGTAGGTCAGATGTTAATGCCTGACTATAGAACGTGGAAAGGGAAAAATGTGACGGAAATGCTTCCTGAGATTGCCCAGCAGGTGAAAGACTATCACTTGGGCGGCGTCATATTATTCGCTGAAAATGTAGTTGCTACTGAGCAGACGGCCAAGCTTGTAAATGCTTATCAGGAAGCCTCTGAAAAATATGGTTTATTAATGACAATTGACCAGGAAGGCGGAATCGTAACCCGTCTTCAGTCTGGAACCCATATGCCAGGAAATATGGCTCTAGGTGCTGCGCGGTCAGAAGAAATTTCTGAGAAAGTAGGCAATGCAATCGGGGAAGAGCTCAATTCCCTGGGAATTAATATGAACCTTGCACCAGTGCTGGATACCAATAATAACCCTGATAATCCGGTGATTGGCGTTCGTTCCTTCGGGGAAGATCCGGAGCTTGTTGCAAAACTTGGCAATGCCTATATTAAAGGGATGCAAAACAGCGGAATTGCGGCCACTGCCAAGCATTTTCCGGGGCATGGCGATACGGCAGTGGATTCTCACCTAGGGCTACCAGAAGTACCGCATGATATTGACCGACTTAAGAAGGTCGAGTTATATCCATTCCAGCAGGCTATGGATGCAGGAATTGATGCAATCATGACTGCTCACGTAACCTTCCCGAAGATTGACAACTCAAAAGCCATCTCCAAAAAGGATGGAACTGAAATTTCAATCCCTGCGACACTTTCAGAAAAAGTATTAACAGGTCTGATGAGAAAAGAAATGGGTTACAAAGGTGTGATCATAACAGATGCCATGAACATGCAGGCAATCAGTGATCATTTCGGCCCAGTAGATGCAGCAATCCGCGCTGTAAAAGCTGGTACAGATATTGTCTTAATGCCGGTAGGACTAAAAGATGTAGCGAAAGGCCTCTACGAAGCAGTTGAAACGGGTGAGATTCCTGAAGAACGAATTGAAGCATCCGTGGAGCGCCTGTTAACTCTTAAATTAAACCGAGGCATTGTCAAGTCGGAAACAGAAAAGAGCATCGATGAAAAAGTAGAAAATGCCCTTTCTGTAGTAGGTTCCGCTGAACATAAACAGGTTGAAAAAGAAGCAGCGGAAAAATCCATTACACTTGTAAAAAATAATGGAATCCTGCCTGTGAAAGCGGCAAAAGAAGATAAAATTGTTGTAATCTCAAACGCCTATAATGCCGACTTTTCGGCTCAGGTCAGGAAGCACCATGAAAACGTAAAGTCTATTACAGCCACAAAACCCCTGACTTCAGCGCAGCTGGCTGAAATTCAAGATGCAAAGTATATATTCTTAGGAACTTCAACTTCAAGCGTTTCAGGAAGATCTCCAAATAGTGATCTCATGAAGCTTGCAAATCAGCTGATAGACTTAAGTATCCCAGTAATCAGTCTAGGAATCAGAAATCCTTATGACATTATGGCCTACCCAAATACAGACGCCTATTTAGTCCAATACGGTTTCAGGCCGGCAAGCTTTGAAGCATCTGTTAACACTATTTTTGGAAAGAACAATCCATCTGGCAAGCTTCCTGTTACGATCTACAATGGCACAGGCGGTGTATTATACGGATTTGGCCACGGCTTAAGCTACTAAAAGAAAAAGAAAAGGGAGAGGGTATTAAGTGAAAAAATGGCTAGTCAGCATTATAACACTCCTGCTCATGTTTTCAGTCTTTACTGCCGCAATCGCCGATAATGACAATAAGTATGATAAAAATAAAAAGCACTCCAAGTTCCGTCTTGGTGTGGATGTTCTCCTTCAGGATAAAATCGACCTGCTTAAAGGCAAGCGGGTGGGCTTAATTACAAATCCAACCGGGGTGGATCAGCAGGTTAACAGTATTGTAGATTTACTATCGAAACATCCCGATGTAAATTTAACAGCATTATATGGCCCTGAGCACGGAGTCCGGGGAAGTGCCCAGGCAGGACAATATGTCGAATATTATACAGATGAAAAAACTGGGCTTCCAGTATACAGCCTGTATGGAAAAACAAAAAAGCCTACTCCTGAAATGTTAGAAAACGTTGATGTTCTCTTATTCGACATCCAGGACGTCGGTACCCGTTTTTACACTTACATCTATACAATGGCATTAGCGATGGAAGCGGCGAAAGAAAATAAAAAACAAATTATTGTACTGGATCGTCCAAATCCACAAGGCGGCGAAAAAGTGGAAGGCCCTGTATTGGAAGATAAATATTCTTCCTTTATCGGGGAGTATGCTATCCCAGTAAGACACGGAATGACCGTCGGTGAACTGGCTCTGTTATTCAATAAAGAATTTAACATCGGGGCCGACCTGACAGTTGTAAAAATGGAAGGCTGGAAGCGGGATATGTACTATGATAACACTCCTCTTGAGTGGGTCCTTCCTTCTCCAAACATGCCGACACTTGAAACGGCATTGGTATACCCAGGCGCGGCCTTAATTGAGGGAACAAATGTCTCTGAAGGAAGAGGAACAACAAAACCATTTGAATTAATCGGAGCTCCGTTCATCAATGGTGACGATCTGGCTGCGAAGTTAAATTCATTAGATCTTCCTGGAGTTCAATTCAGGTCAGCATCCTTTATTCCGACTTTTTCTAAGCATGTAAATGTCCTTTCTCATGGTATTCAAATCCATGTAACAGACAGGGAATATTACAAACCATTTGAAACAGGACTTCATATCGTCAAAGCTATCCACGATATGTACCCGGACAAATTTGCTTTCAGAACTCCTTCGTCTAACGGAATTTCATTCTTTGACAATCTTGTAGGAAATGGTTCCATCAGACAAGGAATTGAAGAAGGCAAATCTGTTAATCAAATGAAAGCTGAATGGGAGATTGGCTTGGAAGATTTTATGGATGTTAGGAATAAGTACCTTCTGTACAAGTAATAGCGTGACGGCTCCTTTAGAGGAGGTCACTGAATTTTAAGCAAAAAGGTATAATCCTTCATTAGTGAAGAGGTTATACCTTTTTTGCTGATGATTGTATAATGCTGCGAGAATCATCTGTTATACATTTCAGGTTGTTTCAAAGGTAAATTTCTTCATCATAATGCAGTAAAAAATTATTCTACTGAAAAGCACTTTTCTCCGCTTTTTTGTTAAGTTGTTTCATCGTGACCCAAAGTTATAACTACATTTCCCTTTTTGTGTCCTTTTTCTACATATTTATGAGCCTCGGGAATTTCTTCAAGCGGATAGCGTTTATCTATTACCGATTTAATTTTTCCCGTCTCAAGAAGCTCTTTTAGGAAAATTAAATCTTCCATACGTACCTTTGCAATTCCTTGCCCTTCAACTGAGATGTATGTCCCGTTTGACGTAAGTGCTTTCTTGCAATTTGTTTTCGAGCTTTTCCCAACTGCATCAAAAATGATATCATAACGATCTTCTCTTTTCGTAAAATCCTCTTTCGTATAATCAATTACCTGATCGGCTCCCAGCGATTTCACTAAATCAAAGTTTGCTGCGCTGCATACCCCGGTGACTTCTGTCCCAAAGTACTTGGCAAGCTGTACCGCAGAAGTCCCTACCGCACCGGATGCTCCATAGATAAGAACTTTTTGCCCACTTTTAATTTTTCCTTTTCTAAGAAAATGCAGTGCTGAAGTTCCACCAAAAGAAACGGCAGCGGCTTCTTCATAAGTCAGATTGGCAGGTTTTATTGCTTGTGCACCGTTTTCAGGCAAACAGGTATACTCGGCATAAGCCCCGAAATTCATTCCAGTCATAGCGAAAATTTGGTCGCCTTTTTTAAATTTTTTTACATTTTTTCCTATTTCCTCTATTTCCCCGGCTAACTCCACGCCAAGTATTGATTTTCTCGGTTTCCTAAGCCCCAAGAAGATTCGCATGGGAATCCATAACAAGAAAGGGCTATTGAAACTCCTAACTCTTAAGTCTCCTGAAGCTACTGTAGTCGCATGAACTTTTACGAGTATTTCATTGTCTTTAGGAGTAGGTTTTTCTACATCTTTGAGTTCTAAAACATCGGGAGATCCATATTTTGTGCATACAATTGCTTTCATAACTATCCTCCTTCAAATTTGATTCTCTTTTTAATCTTATGATGGAAGCTGCTAGATAAAACTACTTTGATAACGAAACTAGACCTTTAAAGAATTTACAGGGCCTTATCTGCTTTAGGAAAAAAGATCATTTTGACAAACTGATGGTCCATAAAAATTTTAAAGAGATGTTTCAATGTATCTTCAAATTAGCTCTAGGCTGTTGTTCTTTTATCAGGGTTAGTAAACATTGCCACCCACGAAAAAAGTCCCGCATATGTCCGTCATCTCTTTTCTAAACTGCTACGTATTCATCTGAGCAGGTAGGAATGATTTTAGCCTGCTATGTGCTACTATAAGTTAACGAAGAAAAAATGAGGTGTAGATATGAAGATTGAGGTTTGGTCCGATTTTGTTTGTCCGTTTTGTTATATTGGAAAGCGCCGGCTGGAAGAGGCACTTGCCCAGTTTCCTAATAAAGATAAGGTTGAGGTAGAATTCAAAAGCTTTGAACTTGATCCCAATGCAGAAAAATTTGCCGGCAAAAATATTCATCAGGCACTGGCAGAAAAGTATGGAATGACTATTGAACAAGCGAGAAACGCCAATGAGGGCGTAGGCCAGCAGGCTGCAAGTGTAGGACTGGCTTTTAACTTTGATGATATGAAGCCAACGAATACATTTGATGCACACCGCCTTGCTAAATTTGCAAAAACACAGGGGAAAGAAGCACAAATTACAGAAAAACTTCTATATGCATACTTTACTGAGTCTAAGGACCTTGGCAATTTGGAAGTACTTGCGGATCTAGCCTCATCAGCAGGCTTAGACCGGCACGAGACAATGCAGGTTCTGGAAGACAAGAATGCCTACTCAAATGACGTCCGGATTGACGAAGCAATTGCACAGCAATACGGCGTAACCGGGGTACCTTTTTTCGTTATCAACCAAAAATATGCGATATCAGGTGCACAGCCAATAGAAACTTTTGTTAATGCTATACAAAAGGTATGGCTCGAAGAAAACCCGGCCCCTAAATTACAGGATTTATCAGGAAACTCAAGCTTGAAAGCTAGTTGCACTGACGGATCTTGTGCGGTACCGAATAGTAAAGAATAAGTATTAGGAGAGCAGAAGCTGCTCTCCTTTTTATGTGGGTAAATCAGGTGGGCGTGGAGTTTTGCAGGATTTCAGTGATTTATGCGGGACTTTAAAAATTATGAAATATTCATTATCAGAACTCACTAAATAATATGATTATCTGGGAAAGCTTTGAATGGGGAAAGATGCATGTTCCTAAATATATGCTGGATAATGGGTACAAAGGCAGACTTAGGGATAGGCTGCCTTTTTTATTGTGAAAAAAAGGGTATAATACTTGAGGATGCTAACGGTGTATAATAGAAAATTTTATATATAGAATGAGGGTATAACATGAATAAAAGCAGTTTTAGCGAATTTAACCTAAGTGATGAGATTCAAAGAGCTCTCATGGATCTCAACTATGAGAATCCAACAGAGGTTCAGCGTAAAGTCATTCCTGTCGCGCTGGAAGATAAGGATCTTGTGGTGAAGTCCCAGACAGGAAGCGGCAAAACGGCATCCTTTGGTATTCCTATTTGCGAACTGATCCGATGGGAAGAAAACAAACCGCAGGCGCTGGTGCTTACACCAACACGTGAACTGGCAGCACAGGTGAGAGAAGATATAACCAATATAGGAAGATTTAAAAGAATTAAAGCAGCGGCTGTATACGGTAAATCTCCTTTTGAGAGACAGAAGCTTGAGTTAAAGCAAAAAACACATGTAGTGGTAGGTACCCCAGGGAGGGTGCTTGATCATATCCAGAAAGGGACGCTTACTCTTGAACAAATTAAGTATCTTGTTATTGACGAAGCAGATGAAATGCTTAATATGGGTTTTATCGATCAGGTAGAAGCCATTATTCATGAGCTGCCGACTAAGAGAGTGACCATGCTTTTTTCCGCTACACTTCCGGAAGATGTCGAGAATTTAAGCCATAAGTATATGCAGAATCCTGTTCAGATCGAGATAAAAGCCAGCGGTGTAACTACAGATAAAATAGAGCATTCCATAATAGAAGTAATAGAGGAAGAAAAAATTTCTCTGCTTAAGAATGTTACGATCGTTGAAAATCCTGACAGCTGTATCATTTTCTGCAGGACTCAGGAGAATGTCGATCAGGTTTTCAAGCAGCTGGACCAAGCCCATTATCCTTCCGATAAAATTCATGGAGGAATGATACAGGAAGATCGATTCGCAGTAATGGATGATTTTAAACGCGGGCTGTTCCGTTACCTGGTTGCTACAGATGTAGCTGCAAGAGGGATCGATGTGGAAAATATCTCACATGTCATCAATTACGATCTTCCTATGGAAAAAGAGAGCTATGTTCATCGGACGGGCAGAACCGGGCGTGCCGGTAAAACCGGAAAAGCTATCACATTTATAACTCCTTATGAACAGAAGTACCTGTCAGAAATAGAAGAGTATATTGGATTTCATATAACAAAAAAACTTCCTCCCTCACAAGAGGAAGTGAATAACGGGAAGGCTGCGTTTGAAGAAAAAATTCATTCCCGGCCTGCGGTCAAACGAGATAAAAGTGAACAGTTAAATAAAGAAATCATGAAGCTCTACTTCAATGGAGGTAAGAAAAAGAAGCTCCGAGCGATCGATTTTGTTGGTACAATCGCCAAAATCAATGGAATTAATGCAGAGGATATCGGCATAATAACCATACAGGACAACGTAACATATGTAGATATCCTGAACGGAAAAGGACCTCTCGTATTGCAGGCCATGAAGCATACAACAATAAAAGGAAAGCAGCTGAAGGTCCATAAGGCAAAAAAATAGCAGATCAGTCTAATAGCGGATGTTTTTTAGGGCAACCTAACCATGAGGTGAGTTAGAATGATGCGTAATGAAAAAAGACCCGTTTCCTATCAACAGACTTTAGGAACCATGACCGAACGCGCCCAGCTGCCCGAAGGCTACGATATATCCGCCTTTGATGAAGATAAGCCTGAAAATCCAACAAGAGAATCTAATGAACATACGAAACAGTAGGAACAATCACAGCCTGGGATATTAAGTCGTTCCATTTCTGTGAAGAACCTATATTTTTCAGCAGACCAAATCGCATACTGATTTGGTCTTTTATTTATCTTATAAAAAGCGATAGCGACTATCATACGAAATAACAGCGTGACAATTGCTATTTGTCAGCTTGCTATTTGGGTTGTTACATGGATTACTAATTATGAGGCTATTCCTGCCTTCTATTGAATATTGGGAAGGTGAATTGTGATTATTAAAGAAATGTCCTTTAAATTAATGCAGTTTAGTTTAAGAACAGTTATTGGTACCCAATGTTCTATTTATTTGTATTATTCGTATGCTATTAATAAATGTAACGAAGATTTTTTATTCAGCCATTCCAATCAGACTAAAAGCCTTCCATCCCCGGTTGTATTGAATTGGAAGAATGAGTAAACTAGTGGAGTGAAAATAATGGATAAGGGGGCGGGAATCATTGTTTCAGCTTAATATAGACAGGGATGTTTCCATACGTTTATTTAATGATAGAGATGCGGATGAGTTATTTCAATTAGTTATGAACTCTAGAGAATATCTGAGAGAATGGCTCGGATGGCTGGATTTTACACAGCGGGTAGAGGACTCAGCTGCTTTCATTAATGAAACGCTCAAAGCACTTGTTGATACAGGAGGGTATCCGAAATCAGCGGCTATTACTTATAAAGATGCGATTGCAGGTACAATCGGTTTTAATGAAATTAATAAATTTCACAAAATCGGTATAATAGGCTACTGGCTCGGAGAAGGATTCCAGGGCAAAGGAATTATGACCAAAGCTTGCCGTGCGTTAACGAATTACGGCTTCAAAACTGCAGGATTAAACCGAATTGAAATTAGAGTGGCAGAAGGTAATTTAAAAAGCAAGGCAATCCCTAAGAGGCTAGGTTTTACTGAAGAGGGGAAAATTCGGCAGGCAGAATGGCTGTATGATCATTATGTAGACCATATCTTATATGGGATGCTGGCCGAAGAATGGGAAAATAAGTAATAACAAAAGGTTCTCCATCAAATGTTGGGGTGATGACTTGAGTCGTCACCCCTATCCAATGTGAACTCCAATTCCTTTATACTGATGTGTTAATAAGATTTTAGCCCTAAAACGGTCGAAACTTCTAAAACCAAAGGCATTCCGTTTCAGCACCTTAGTTGAATTATTTATACCTTCTAAAAAACCATTGGAATAGGAATAAATAAAGCTGTTTAAGATTTCAGTCTGCCAGTTTTGCAAGGTTTTTATCGCCTTATTCATTTCAGGAATTTCTGATCTTCTTACCAGTTCATAAAATTCGTGTAATTCCTCTTTTACTTCTCTCATTTGGGTCCCTTTTTCCTTGGCATGTGAAAACCATGCCTGATAAGCTTCTTTTAATTCATAGGCTCTTCTGAGCTCTTTAGACATCTCCAAATAACGCTGTAAATGCCATCGTTCCTTTTCGTTAAGCTTTGTACTAGATTTATGGAATACGTGCTTCATCCGTTTACATTTCTTACGATCATAATCGTGAAATGACTGCTGGCACCGTCTTCTTACTCCATCAAGTGCCTAATGGATATATCGGCAGAAGTGAAAACGGTCGGCAATGATAACCGGACGTCCTAGCGCGGACTGGACAGCTGCCTTGAAGGACTGGCTCATATCCATGACGACCATCTGTACCTGGCTGCCATGTTTTTGCAAATAGTGCTTAATCGTCTTTTTATAACGATTAGGAAGAATGTCAATCGGTTTTCGAGTAACAGCGTCCGCAATGATCAGCTGATACTTTCCTTCGCGCGTGTCCCCTTTGTACTCATCTATGGCAATGACCGAAGGTAAGTCTTCCACAGGTCGAATTTCACTGAGTGCCAACTGGTCAAACCGACGAACAATCGTGGTAGCTGATACGCCATAGTTTTCACCTGTTTCCTTAAAGGTCTTTCCTTTTACAGCCCGAATCAAGATAGCCTGATTCCATTCAATGGAAGTACGTTGGTAGCGCTGAACAATCGGATTCTTCTCAGAAAATCTTTTGCCGCAGCTGCACGCATAACGTCTTCGTTTGTAAAAGATCTGGGTCTGCCTTTCGAACCACTTGAGGTGATGTATTTTTTGAATACGATAATCGTGCACACTGCTTGTTCTATTTTGACAAACAGGGCATCTTTGTACCTTCCGTTCTATCTCTGCATAAATCCGGATTACTCCTCCCACATCTTCAAATCTAGTTGGTATAACCCCTTTTAATCCCGGAATATTCATGATAAAATTCATTTGCACGCAACTTCATTCCTTTACTTGTTTCTCGACAATTCAAGTATAAAAGAAATGGAAGTTTGCGTGTTTTTTTATGCCACAAATTTTCCCTCGACCCCAACAAATATTATAGAGCCTAACAAAAAAGGTATCCGACAATGTCTGGAAACCTTTTTTAATTGAGAATAAGTTTTGAAATTGAGAATGAAGGAAAATATTACACGTTTAGTTCGATAGAAATTCCAAGGCCTTGGGCAATTCGAGCTCCGTATTCAGGATCAGCCTTTAAGAAGTGCTGAATTTGTCTAATCTTAATTTCTTCCAAAGCAACTGGCTTCATTGCGTTCACAATGTTATTTACAAGACGGGTGCGTTCTTCTTCGCTCAATAAGCGGTATAAGTCACCAGCTTGAGTGTAATGGTCATTATGATCATAAGCTGCACTGTCAGCCACACCGGATACAGCGAATGGAGCTGGTTTGTTTTCAGGAGTTTCAGTCGGGCCTCCAAAGCTGTTTGGTTCATAATATACGGAACCTCCGCCATTGTTATCGAATCTCATTTGTCCATCACGCTGATAATTATTGACTTCGGTTTTTGGTCGGTTGATTGGAAGGGCGTTATGGTTAGCGCCAACACGGTAGCGGTGTGCATCAGAGTATGCAAACAAACGGCCTTGAAGCATTTTATCAGGGGATACATCTACACCAGGAACTAGAGTACCAGGAGAGAACGTGGCCTGCTCTACTTCAGCAAAATAGTTTTCAGGGTTTCTGTCTAGTACCATTCGGCCGACTTCCATTAATGGGTAGTCTTTTTGAGACCATACTTTTGTTACATCAAATGGATCGAAACGGTACGTATTTGCATCTTCTAACGGCATAATTTGAACATAAAGCTTCCAAGCAGGGAAGTCTCCAGCTTCAATCGCATTGAAAAGATCTTCCGTGTGATAATCAGGATTTTCGCCGGCAATCTGTGCAGCAAGATCCACATCAAGGTTCTTAACGCCTTGTTCGGTTTTGAAATGATATTTAATCCAAGCGCCTTCTCCTTGTTCATTCACCCATTTGAAGGTATGGCTGCCGAACCCGTGCATGTGACGGAGAGTAGCAGGAATGCCGCGGTCGGACATCAAGATTGAAACCTGATGAAGAGACTCGGGAGAATGCGACCAGAAATCCCAAACGGCTGTCGGGTTTTTAAGATGAGTTTTTGGATCTCTCTTTTGCGTATGTATGAAATCAGGGAATTTAATCGCATCTCGAATAAAGAAAACGGGTGTATTATTACCAACGATATCGTAATTGCCGTCTTCTGTGTAAAATTTAACAGCAAATCCTCGTGGATCACGGACCGTATCAGCAGAACCAAGCTCGCCGGCAACTGTTGAAAAACGGATAAATAAAGGAGTGCGTTTGCCAACTCCGTTGAATACTTTTGCTTTTGTATATTTAGATAGATCTTGTGTTACTTCAAAATAACCGTGCGCGCCTGCGCCTTTCGCATGAACTACACGTTCAGGAACACGTTCTCTATTAAAATGAGCTAGCTTCTCGAGAAGATGTACATCTTGGATTAATGTAGGACCTCTGTGGCCTGCAGTCTGAGAGTTTTGGTTGTCGCCGACTGGAGCACCCCAGCTGGTTGTAAGTCTATTATTTGTACTCAAATAAATCCCCACCTTTTAAACTTTATTTTATTGCTATAATTAAATGATAACACCTTTCAATTAAAAATCAATATTTATTTATAATAATTATAAATAAAAAAATTGAAGCTTTTTTTCAAGGTGGAGTCTTTATTAAATTCTAGTTTAATCCACATTTTTCCTGCCGCTGGAAAAAAACAAATGGATAAACTCAGGGCAGTTTTTTCGAGCTGCTCATTCTTTCAATGTATAATAGATATGAGAGAAATTTCGAATAAGAACCAAAAACTGAATGTGACTGGAGGAAGAACCGATGCGTTTAAAAGGAAAGAAAGTGATTAGTCTAGTGCATCACGAATTTGAAGACCTCGAGCTGTGGTATCCAATTTTAAGGCTGAAAGAAGAGGGGGCCATCGTTGATCTTGCAGGGGAAAAAGCAAATGAAAAGTATATCGGCAAATATGGAGTTCCAGCCGTATCAGATTATGCTTACAGCGATATTAACGCGGAAGAATATGATGCGATTCTGGTACCAGGTGGATGGGCTCCTGATAAAATCAGGCGTTTTCCAGAAGTAATTGCCCTTGTCCAGGAAATGGAGAAAAGCCGTAAGCCGATCGGCCAAATCTGTCATGCAGGATGGGTTTTAGTGTCAGCTAAAATTTTACAAGGCAAAAAAGTGACAAGCACGCCGGGGATTAAAGACGACATGGAAAATGCCGGGGCGGTCTGGATTGATGAGCCGGTCGTTACAGACGGGCATCTGGTGTCAAGCCGCCGGCCGCCAGATCTTCCGGATTATATGAGAGAGTTTATTAAAGTGTTAGAATCAAAATCTTAAAATAGCAGCCGTAACTGGTTCCTCTTTTCGAAGGAATCAGTTTTTTTATTTTCTATATTTAATAATCTATGTTATAGTATGAACTGGTTTAAAATTAATCCGACTAATTTTATATGAATAGGAGTGAATCTTTTGGCGCAGCCTTCATTAAATACATCCGTCGTATCAACCAAAAAAGCTACGACTATAGTGGCCGATCTGAGTCCTGTACAAAAGCCTTTAGTCATCATCGGCGCCCTTGCAGCCATATTATTATTTAGCGTAATTATTAACGTATCGAACGTAACACAGGGTGTCCTGTTTATCATAGGTTTGGCACTTGGAGCAACTTTGCTTCATGCTCGATTTGGGTTTACATCTGCATTCCGACGACTTATGTCGGTAGGGAATGTTCAGGGCCTTCAAGCGCATATGCTTATGCTTGCTATTGCTTCAACATTATTCGCGGTTATTTTAAGCACCGGCTTTAGCTTTTCAGGCATAACTCCAAAGGGATATGTATCCCCTGTAGGTATGAGTGTATTGTTTGGTGCATTCATCTTTGGAATCGGAATGCAGCTGGGTAATGGCTGTGCGTCTGGAACCTTATATTCTATAGGCGGCGGTTCCTCATCCATGATTTTAACCCTTGTTTCCTTTATAGGAGGATCTACATTAGGAGCTTATCACTTTAAATTTTGGATGGAGGATACGCCTTCACTGCCTCCGATTTCCCTGGCAGAATCAACGGGCCTGGGCTATTTTGGTGCATGGGCCGTCCAAATGGTCTTGTTTGCCGTTATTTATTGGATAACGCTTTTGATTGCTAAAAAGAAGAACCCGCCAATGATGAAGCCGCTTCCGACCATAACAGGGTGGAAGAAGATCATCCGCGGATCCTGGCCGCTTTTTGCAGCAGCGATTGTATTAGCGGTATTAAACGCCTTAACTCTTACAATCAGGGGAAATCCATGGGGCATCACATCAGCATTCGCCCTTTGGGGAGGAAAGGCCCTCATGGCAGCTGGAATAGATGTTTCCAGCTGGAGTTATTTTACAGGCTCAAATGGAGCTGCACTTACTCAGACCGTTTTAGCTGATTCCACAAGTGTCATGAATTTTGGAATTATCTTAGGTGCCTTTATCTCAGCTGCTTCTCAAGGAACTTTCAAGCCTGGCAAAATTAAGCCTGGTGTAGCTGGAGCAGCGATCGTAGGCGGAATTATGATGGGGTATGGAGCCCGATTAGCATTCGGCTGTAACATTGGTGCTTATTTCGGCGGTATTGCATCTTTTAGTCTTCATGGCTGGGTTTGGATGGTTATGGCGATGCTTGGTACTTTCCTGGCTCTATTCATTCGGCCTCTCTTTGGATTGAAAAACCCTAAGCCGACAGACTCTATATGTTAATAAGTTTAAGCCTGGTATCAATGAATGCCAGGCTTTTTTAAATAAAAATAAGCAACAGAAAAAATTGAAATTACTTCTTAAATAAGAGTCCTGCAAACGATAAAAACCATTGCTCCTGAAATAAGAGCAATGGTTTCGTTTTATAGTTTGTTTACTTAATAAGAAAGCCCGTATCCATATTTGTAAAGTCCTTCTATGCTAACCGGCAGTTTTCCGCCAGGCTGTGTACCGAAGATGACTTCTACAGCCGCATTCCATGAAGTAGGTACAGGAGAACCCCATCTTTCCACCGCATAAGAAGCGATATAGGCTCCAACCTCAGGGTAGCTCTGTATGTCATAAGGCAGGCCCAGGGAAACAGCCACTACTGGTTTACCGCTTTGCTGAAGCGCTTTGACCAGTTTTGCCTGGCCAGCTGGCAGTCCGCTGGCAGAGAAAGTTGGAACAATAATTCGATCTGCTTTGGAAGCAAGCTGAAGGGCTTGGCCAATTTCAGTATCTGTTGAATCTGTTGCTGTGACGAAACTTGTTATCGAACCAGCCGATTTATCATCAGCGGCTTTTGCTATGTCTTCAATATAGGAAGTAGAGCCATAAATCTTCGGCCCGACTACAAGAGTAGTTTTGTTGTCTGAAGCATTAAATGGCAGCACTTTGTTATTTTTTAAAAGAGTAATGGAATTTCTGGCGACTTCAGCAGCAGTCTGCTTGTATGCAGGTGTACTAACGATTTTTGCTGCTTTGTCAGGGTTCGTATATCGGTCTTTAAAGAGCTTATATTTAAATAGCTTGGCATCAAATATGCGTTTTAACGATTCGTCTACCCGTTTTTCAGATAGCTGTCCAGATTTTAGAGCCTTGTTTAAAGCATCAAATGTTTCAAGCTGTTCTGGTAGTGTGCCAGTTGCCATGACGATATCAGCGCCAGCATTTACAGCCATCACAGCTGCAGGACCTGATCCCCATTCTTCCGAGATGGCATGCATACTCATTGCATCTGTAACGATTAATCCTTTAAAGCCCATTTCTTCACGTAGAAGTCCGGTAAGAACCTTTTTCGAAAGAGTAGCTGGGAGCTCAGGGTCAATGGCATTGATAATAACATGAGCGGTCATAATAGAATCTACACCAGCAGCGATTGCTGCCTTAAATGGCGGAAGATGCACTTCTTCAAGAGTTTTTCGGTCATAAGTAACGGCTGCAAGTCCAAGGTGGGAATCAACGCTGGTATCTCCGTGGCCCGGGAAATGCTTGGCTGTGGCGATTACTCCATTCTTCTGGTATCCCTTGATTTGAGCTACAGTCATTTGAGAGACAAGGTCTGTATTTTCGCCAAAGGACCGGACTCCAATTACAGGATTTGCAGGGTTTGTGTTGACGTCGGCGAGGGGCGAATAATTCCAGTTGAACCCGGTAGCTCTTGATTCTATAGCCGTGATTTTGGCAACTTCTTCAGCAGCTTTAAGATTTCTTGTGGCGCCGATTCCCATCTGTCTTGGAAAAATCGTGCCGTCCGTAACATGCTGAGCTGTCCCATACTCAAGGTCTGCTGATACAAATAGGGGGATGTGAGGCTTGGCCGCAGCTGCCCATTTTTACAGCTGGTTATTGTACCCAGCCGTCTTTCTTGCATTTCTCTCGCCATATACTATGACCGAGCCAGCCTTGTACTTTTGAATCAGTTCGCGTGTTTGTTCATTTGGCATCGAATTTGAATCATCATGAGTTGAAGGCATAACAAGCTGTCCAATCTTTTCTTCATCTGATAACTTTGAGATCATTTTATTAAGAATTATATTTTTTAGCTTTTTTGAGTTAGGATATCGTAGGTGGTCATCTTTGGAAGTATGGGCGCCTGCCGCGGCAGGAAGCAGGAGAGTGGATGCTAATACGATTGAACTTACAACTGCAGATAATTTTTTCATAACCTTCCTCCTTCGAATTTGTCCAACATTTTTTTTACTTGGTTCCTCCTTACTTATTATTAGTGAAATCGCTTTCAAAAACAGGTTAGCATCCACTTATGAATTAAGTCAAAGCATAGGGGAATAGATGGATAAATTTGGTTCTATCGGCATATTCTTTCGAGGTTCTAAATAAAAAAGCAGGCGGAAGGCAATAGGTGCAAGGAACCAGGAACTCAGCAGCAAACCGGACTTTACAATTGTCTAAAAAATGGCCGTGGTGCGTCTACCATCGGCTAGGGATCGCGAATAATTTTTGGAAAATCGCGCATAGGATAGACGGAATCGCGCGTATTTTTAGAAAATCGCGCATGAGGTAAACGGAATCGCGGGTATTTTTAGAAAATCGCGCATGAGAAATTAGGATCACGCGTATTTTCCGCTTAAACTCTTGGAAAGAGGGCATAGGATAACATTTTACCTCTGTAAATCCATGGGTTATAAAAAATTTTTTTCAGAAGGGTAAAAGGATAAGGAAATTGGGTAATAATGCTATAAAAAGCGAAGAGAGTTGATCCCAATGAAATTTAAATTAAATTCAATCAAACTGGGTGGACTTCTGTATACAAACAAAAAAGAAAAGGATAAATGGAATAAGGTTTTCAACAATTACTTTGTCTATCAAGGCGGTTATAAGAAGAAAGAGAAAACTTCATCCATGTAACCGAGTAATGTATAAATTTTGACCAAAAAGCAGCGGAAAAGCTGCTTTTTTAATTTGTACTAATTTTTTTATGTTGCTCCTGACAAAAAATCCTATTGAAGTATAAGGAGTTCTTTTTCTGATGAATGACCAAAGGTGAGCGGGATAGCCTTTTGATACGGTTAAAGGGAAAGAACTTGTGTTGGACCCGACATGGCCTGTCACCCTGATAAGCAATTCAATAAGGTTCTGAAAGATAATGAGATTTTGCCTAGATGGGTAGAAATTTGCAGAGAGGGTGATCATGTAAAGCCTAAACTAAAGATGTTTGATGAGAGGTATGATATTGATTGCATAATAAAAATGAGTATAGAAAAGTCATGGATCACAAAATGGGCTGACCCCAGAATGACGCAAAAGAGGGGCATTCGGCTGGATTGATATTTGAAGGAAAAAAGATGATAGAAGCTTAGCATGATTATAGAAACAAACTCTGTTTTACTGTTTTGAACATTGTGTGTTTTTTAGACGTTTAATCTTGTTAATTCTGGGTACTAGAGGGAATATCTATGATTTTCAAAAAGTGTAATTAACTAAGAAGGGGGGACGAGTTAAGATTGCCTCTGCTATGCTGCTAAACTATAAATAAACTACATACTCGAATCGCGATATCTATATCATAAAATTACTGATAGCGGTATTTACTATCAGCTTTCAGATTACACACTCTATTTCCTCAAGTATTATTTGCCTTAAGACTCTTCATCCTGTTTATCGGGATACGTGAATCTATTGAATTATTATACCATTAGGCCCTGTTTTTCAGAGATATTAGTTAGGTAATTAGTATGATTGTCCATATAGATAAAGTGTATTATTATGAAAAAATACTAATATTTATACATATAATTCAGGAGGAAAAAAGATGAATAAGAAAGCTATCACCGCTGGTATCCTTGCTGCCAGCCTTTTTACAACTGTACCTGGGACAATCCCATTAGCCGGATCTCCAAAATGGACGAATGTAAATGTATACGAGGAGCAGGATGGTTCAAAGTTTAATAGTGAAAACTATGACTTTCTGAAATTCTCAAAAATAGGGTCGAAGCTTCAGGAGATTGCTAAGCAATCTAATCGTGTAAAGGTAGAGATTAAAGGGAAGTCAGCAGACGGAAATCCTCTGTATGTAGTGACCATTGCCGATCCCAAAGCTCAAGGGAAGTTCGGACACAACAAGGCCTTAAGAAAACAAATGTTTAAAAACCCTCAAAAAGCCCAGGACTGGATTAAAAAAAATCCGGACTTTAAAGTTCCGGTTATGATAAACGGTTCGATTCACGGAACTGAATTTGTCGGGACAGATGCTGTTCTCCAGCTGATTGAACGTTTTGCTACTGGAAAAGATACTGAAACTACCAAGATTCTTGACAGCAGCATTTTGATTTTTAATGTCGTGCAAAATCCGGACGGCCGAATCAATGCGACCCGCTTTAACAGTGAGGGTATCGATTTAAACCGCGATTTCATCACACAGTCCCAGCCAGAAACACAGGAAACGGTAGAACTGATAAAAGAATGGAACCCCATGGTCTTTTTAGATACGCATGGCTATGTAAAGAACTATGCACCTAATAAGCAGGGGCTGATTGAGCCTTGTACGCCTCCGCACAATCCAAATTATGAATATGATTTGTATAATAAATGGGCTTACATCCAGGCTCAGGCTATGGAAAGTGAAATCCTGAAAAATAAAGGGGAATACAAGGGAAGCCTTTATCAAAGCATGGACGGCGCATATATACCTCAGCGTGATGATTCGGCCGGATGGGATGATTATCCGCCAATCTTTACACCAATGTACGCAATGTATCATGGAGCTTACGGACATACATTGGAAGCACCTACAAATGATTTAGATGGTGTCCGCTGGCAGTATGATGCCATCATGGGAGCTTTGAAATATTCCGCCGAACACAAGGATGAAATGATTACCGATCAAATCGAAGTCTTTAAACGCGGAATTAATTTTGATCATCCGTTCCATGAGGAAGGTTTCTTCCCGCATGCCTATGTACTTCCGGTTAACGAAGAAGATCCTACTGTTACCCAAAAAGCGGTCAATCATCTTCTTAAAAATGACATAGAAGTTATTAAGGCTTCTAAACCGTTTACTGCTGAAGGAAAAACGTATCCAGAGGGAACATATATTGTTCAAATGAATCAAGCAAAAGCAGGACTTGCGAATACAATGCTTTGGGATGGAGAGGACATTACCAATGATACACCTGCCATGTATGACATTTCAGCGTGGAGCCTTCCGGAATTATGGGGCTTTGAAGCGTTCCCTGTAAAAAGTGAAGTAGCAGTTAAGGGGCAGGCTGTGAAAGAGGCAGATTCTGCTGGTACTATCACAGGTAACGGGCCGTTCCTGATTCCGAACAGCTCAGTTAAAGCAGTCGAGCTCGTAAACAGCCTTCTAAAGAAGGGTATTACGGTAAAGCGCGACACCCAAGGGAACTTCTATGTACAAGGCCCTGTCAAAGCGATTGAAGGAGAAGTGATAAAGTCAGGTCTTAACATAGAAACGTCGTCTATTCCTGCTGGTGCAGTTTCACTTACTAAACTTAAGGTTGCTATTCTAAAAGATGGCGGCATGAATAAACAACAATCACATTCAGGAACAAAGCTTGCACTAAAACGTTTGGGCTTTGAGGTGACAGAAGTTAGTCCAGTGGAAGTTTCCCAGCAAGGATTAAATCCTTTTGACGTCTTTGTTTACAATGGTACTGAGAACTTAATTTCTACTAATCTAAATGCTGCCAACAAGGAATTCGGTCTGCAGGATGCATCACAATACACAGCCTTTAAAGCAAATGTTGCGAGTTTCGTAGAAAAAGGCGGTAAGTATATCGCCATCGGAACAGGAGCATCTCGTGCAACAAAAACACTTGGACTTACAGATGATGAAATTACAACTGGAAGCTCGAACAGCAATGGAATTGTTTCAGTTGACTATGAGGGAACTGGCGTCACTGCCGGGTACAAAGCCAACGATATCGGCTTCGTCTACCGTCCAGCATGGTATGGCGGTACGGGTACAGGCAATGATAGAATACTAGCTTCCTACGATAATTCTGCAGACTTCTTCCTGGCAGGGCACTGGAAAGATAATGGAAAAGCTCAAGGCCAGCCGGTTATCGTTCAGGAAAAAGATAAAGATGTAACACTTATCGGACTGGAGCCGGGATTCCGGGATCATACCGATTATCTATTCCGACTATTGTCAAACGCTATATATGAGAAATAACATCTTGAAAGACCCCGTCGCTGATGGGGTCTTTTTTGTCGTCTAATAAAGGCGCTAATTATGCTTTATAGATAAATTGCTTTGGGAAATAATCCGGGAAATGGGGGACAGTCCCCCACAATTATGGAAGCATGTAAATGGTGTTGTGCGGCGGCTGTTCTAATGTTGATGTTCGCAGGCGTCCTTCTTGTACTAGTTCTCCCAGTCCCTGTTCAATTTCGGTAATTGATCTTTCTAAGAGATCGGCAACTTTCACTGTGGAGATGCTCATGTATTTTGGCTTCTTTGACGAGGACATAATCATAGATTGAATTAGCTGTAAGAGTATTTCTTTTTCCATAGCTTCGGTTCTCCTGCCTTCTTATTGAATTCTTTATATAATGGGCAGATTTATTCGAACTCCGCCCTAAGGGTATTATCTCCTATAAATTTGCCAAAAAGGAAAGGATTGATACACAGAGATTAGTGAATAATTTTAAGGGCTGCTAAAATATTTTATTTTATTCATATCCATTTTGGGAATACTAGGGTAAATCAACAGCATTTAGCTGATGCATGGCTTAATTACTGAAAATTAAGTCTAATGGCAGCAAGATAGGAGGAAATCACATGTCTGAACATTCTTTTTCCATCCGCATCAACGAAAAAGAATTAACAGCACAGCCAGGTCAAACGATATTACAAGTCGCCCAAAGTCATGACTTGTATATTCCAAGCATTTGTTATCACCCGAACCTCGGAACGATTCAAACCTGTGACACATGTTTTGTACAGGCAGGAGGCGAATTGGTGCGTGCATGCTCGACTAAGGCGGTTGCAGGTATGACGGTTGATACATTATCAAAGCCTGTTAAGGACGCTCAATATGAAGCGATGTCGAGAATCCTTGAAAATCATGAACTATATTGTACAGTTTGTGATAATAATAACGGCAATTGTACCGTCCATAATACAGCTGAATACTTAGAGATTGAGCATCAGAAATATGAATTTAGAGAAAAACCTTACCCGCCGGATAATTCGCATCCTTTCTATAGGTATGAACCGGATCAATGTATATTGTGTGGCCGATGTGTTGAGGCATGTCAGGATTTACAGGTCAATGAAACCTTAACCATCGACTGGAGCAGGGAAAGACCAAGGGTTATCTGGGATAATGATGTTCCAATTGATGAATCGTCATGTGTATCCTGCGGGCATTGTGTAAATGTGTGCCCATGTAATGCCTTAATGGAAAAATCTATGCTCGGTGAAGCCGGATTCCTTACAAAGCTTCCGCCCCCAATCTTAGAGCCGATGGTGGATTTAATTAAAGAAGTGGAACCAGGCTATAAACAAATTTTTGCGATATCAGAAGTGGAAGCTGCAATGAGGCAAGCAAGGATTGAACGGACTAAAACGGTTTGTACATATTGCGGTGTAGGGTGCAGCTTTGAAGTATGGACAAAGGACCGGCAGATATTAAAAATTGAGCCGACCCACGAGGCTCCAGTTAATGGCATATCTACGTGTGTAAAAGGAAAATGGGGCTGGGATTTCGTTAATAGTGACCAGCGCTTAACCAAACCTTTAATCCGTAAAAACGGGGCTTTCGAAGAAGCAACTTGGGATGAAGCGTTAGATCTCATTGCAAGCAAGCTTACCGAAATTAAGGAAGAGCATGGCCCAGAGTCAATTGGAGTAATTGCTTCTTCTAAATGCTCGAATGAAGAAAACTTTTTGGCGCAAAAATTCGCACGTGCTGTTATTGGAACAAATAATATTGACAATTGCTCAAGATACTGTCAATCTCCGGCTACTGCTGGTCTGCTGCGTACTGTTGGCCTTGGCGGAGATTCAGGGACCATGCAGGATATTGAAACAGCAGATTTAGTTTTTGTAATTGGGGCGAATCCAGCAGAATCACATCCTGTTCTTGCAACGCGTGTAAAACGGGCTCATAAGTTGTATGGGCAGAAATTAATCGTGGCTGATATTAGAGAACATGAACTGGCACAGCGTGCAGATTTCCTCATGCATCCTAAGCCAAGCTCAGATTTAATCTGGCTTTCTGCCGTGACAAAATACATTATCGATCAAGATTGGCATGATAAAGAGTTTTTGGCCAAACGGGTGAGCAATGTAGAAGGTTATATAAAAACTTTAGATAAATTCACATTAGAATACGCGGAAGAAATGACCGGGCTATCGCAGGGGGACTTAATTAAAGCAGCTACCATGATTCATGAAGCTAATTCAGTTTGTATCCTCTGGGCTATGGGAATTACGCAGCATTCCGGGGCTACGGATGCCAGCACAGCGATTTCCAATTTATTGCTGATCACTGGAAATTATGGCCGTCCTGGAACAGGTGCATACCCGCTTAGAGGCCATAACAACGTACAGGGTGCTTGTGATTTCGGTACAATGCCTTCCTGGTTCCCCGGTTATGAGCCTGTAGGAAATTCGGAGATCAGAGAAAAGTATGAAAAAGCATGGGGCGTTGAAATTCCTAAGGACCCTGGAATGGACAACCACCACATGGTAGAGGCCATCCACAAAGGAAAACTAAAGTCGCTGTATCTATTCGGAGAAGAAATGGGGCTAGTGGATGCAAACTCGAACCATGTTCAGAGCTGTTTTGAAAAACTAGACTTCTTTGTCGTACAGGATATTTTCTTCTCGAAAACGGCACAATTTGCCGATGTAGTTTTACCGGCAGCACCTTCACTTGAAAAAGACGGCACATTTGTAAATACAGAAAGGCGGATTCAAAGATTCTATAAGGTGTTTGACCCGCTAGGCGATTCGAAGCCGGATTGGGAGATCTTCCAGGAAGTAGCGAACCGGATGGGTGCTGATTGGAATTACTCACACCCAAGTGAAATTATGGATGAAGCAGCCAGTCTTGCTGTTATTTTTGCAGGTGTGAGCTATGACCGTCTTGAAGGCTTTAACAGCCAGGTTTGGCCGGTTCATAAAGATGGAACAGATACACCGCTTCTATATGAAGATAAATTTGCATTTGCAGATGGAAAGGCCCGGCTGTTCGCGGTTGACTGGACGCCTCCTTATATGGCAGGAGAGGAATATGATCTTCATTTAAACAATGGACGACTGCTTGAGCACTTCCATGAAGGAAATATGACATACCGGTCAGAAGGTCTTACTCATAAGGTACCTGGCACTTGGCTGGAGGTTTCTCTCGAACTAGCCGATGAACGAAATCTCACTGACGGTACATTAGTTAGATTAACTTCACCATATGGACAAGTTAAAGTAAGGACGCTTGTTACGGACCGGGTTAAAGGCAAGGAAATTTATCTGACGATGAACAGTTTTGAAGACGACGAAGCAGTCAATTACTTAACAAGCAGTTACCATGATCTAGTGACACATACTCCAGCATACAAGGAAATCGGTGTGAAAATGGAGATTTTAGAAGCGACAGGTGAACCGCCATTGCCTAAGCACAACCACCGGTTCGGAAACAGGGTGCCGCAGATAAGCGTGCGGGTTGAGGAAAAATGGCAGCGCCCAGACTTTCAGGCGATAGAAGATTTATTCGGAAATGGAGGGGAAGCACTTGGCGAAAGCAATCAGGCAAATTAATAAGCAAATTCCTAATCCAATGGAAGAACAGGCCCAGGCCATTGGGGAGATATTAAAAGCCCTTGCTGATAACAAAGAAGGAATTCTATCTGCACTAGCCATCTTAAAGAATCTGCGGGAAATAGGAATTCTGGATGCCCTTCATGCTATTATGGAGAATCGTACAGACGTGGGTGTCATAGCAATGCAGCAAATTAACCAGCCGGGCATGCATAACACGATTAAAAATGCCATTTACCTGTTTAATTTCATGGGCACTCTAAAGCCGGAACAGCTGCAGGCTATAATGGGCGGTGTTACAAAGGGTCTCGATCGCATGGGAGAAAGTATTAAAAATCAAGAACAACACAGCTTATGGAAATTAGGGAAAAGCATGAGAGATCCTGAAATCAAAGCAGCGATGACAACCATGGTTGAATTCCTTCATGGCATGGGTGAATCATTTACACAGCATCCCTCACAGGAACTGCATTAAGAAGGAGGAAAGCGAAATGGAAGAGCAAAGTGTTATTAAAATACATGGACCCCTTTCTCAAAAAGACACCGACGAAATTGTTCATGCCTTAAACGGTGTTTGGGGCATTCTCCGTGCTGATGTAAATCAAGAAAGCGGAGAAGCAAGAATCGGCTATGATAAAAATGCCGCTTCCATCCAGGACTTTCAGCAGGCAATAAGGGACTCAGGATATGACATCAAAACGGATAACCAGGACTTACCTCATTAAAAAGGGAGGAAGATATATGCGTATTTGTGAATTATGCGGCAGCGAGCAGGAAATGGAAATAGAAGATACAGAATCTGAAAGAACCAGAATTCTGCATGTTTGTGAAAACTGCCAGAACGACAGAAGTGTTAACTATTTTGACATTTAAAAGCCGTGAGAAAAGGGAATCCGTTGTTGGATTCCCTTTTTTTATAGCCGGTGGACATATAAAATTAGACCAGCTGCCAGTTTGGCTGCATAGGGATTGAAAATTGGAACGGTAAATGGGCGGGTGCCATTGAGGAGCGAGGGAGCCACATGAATTGGCGAGTCAACAACACAGGCAGTGAGAGCGAGTACTTATTTATAGCTGAGATTCAGCCACATAAAGCCGCGAGATAGCCACATAAAAAAGTGTTTTAGCCACATAAAATTGCAGTTTGACCACATAAAAACTCCATTTAGCCACATACAGCCTTCCTCTGGCATCAGGCGAAGAAACTTAACAGTAAAATAACAAGTCGTTTTATTGTTTATGCTTAAGTTTTTGAATTTTATGCTTAACTTTTTACAATTTACGCTTAACTTTTTGCTTTTTATGCTTAAGATTTTAATGTTTATGCTTAGCTATGCTTTGGTTTATTGACTAATGCTTATCTAAGGGTACTAAGCTTACCTTACCGGTTTTATGCTTATGTTCATATTAAAAAAGACGATATAAAAATCTATATCGCCCTGCTCTTTATTGTGCATATTTATATAACACATCTTCTGCCAGTGACCGGAAAAGCTCTCCTACCAGAGAATCCTCGTCATATACGGAAGAGCCTGATGATTGCTCAGGACTTGCAAAGGGTACTCGTGCGATTACATTTGTTTTAAGCCCGGCAGCCAGGCGTTCACCGCCGCCTCTTCCAAACAGGTAGTTGCGTGAGCCATCGCTTTCTTCGTAATATGCCATATTTTCGATTACGCCTAATATGTCATGTTTCGTATGCCTTGCCATGACACCTGCTCTTGAGGCAACATGTGAAGCTACATTATGAGGAGTAGTCACAATTACTTCTTTTGCCTGCGGAATCATAGCAGCCACATCAATTGCCACATCACCGGTTCCAGGCGGCAGATCGAGAAGCAGATAATCCAGTTCACCCCAATGGGTATTGGCAAGGAAGTTCTGGATCCATTTATTCAGCATCGGCCCCCGCCACATAACGGGGTTATTATCCTCTGCAAAAAAGCCCATGCTCATTACTTTCACGTCATGACTGACAACCGGTATAACGGTTTTGTCAATCATGGTCGGTTTTTCATCTATCTGCATCATGGACGGGATGCTGAATCCATAAATATCCGCATCCAAAATTCCAACCTTTTTCCCCATGCGGGCAAGCGCAGCAGCCAGGTTGATCGTAACAGTCGACTTCCCAACACCGCCTTTCCCGCTTGTTACCGCAATAAAGCGTACCCCGGAATCAGGGCGGAGCAGCGACGGCATCCCGCTTTCCGTTGTAGAGTTCTTCTTCAGAACTTGAGTCAGCGAAGCTCTTTCTTCGGGACTCATGGCCCCGAAGATTACATCCACATTTACAGCACCAATACCTCGAAGAGCAGTTTCAACTTCATCTTTAATCTTCGCTTTTAAAGGACAACCCTGAATGGTTAACACAACCTCAAGCTGCACATCTGAATTTTCTATTTTTACACTTTTAATCATATTTAGCTCAATAAGGCTTTTATGAAGCTCTGGATCCTGCACATCGTTTAAAGCCTGCATCACTTGATCCTGTGTCAGCATTTTACAACATCCTCTTATGTTTTTATCCTCAGTATGGTCCATTTTTATAAAAAAAAGACTTAAAAGATCCAGCGGTCCTTCAAGTCTTTCATATTAGAGCCAGGCACAGAGTCAGAAAAGAGATAATAACACAATCACAAATGAAGCATATCTTCCTGACGATTTATATTTACAAACACAACATTATCTTCTGGAAAAGGAACCTTAAGCACATCAATCTCATCTAAAAAAACACGGATTTTCTTTATATCCTGGGACAAAATCTGCTGCATTTTCGGTAAACTCCTGCGATGGTAAAGAGCGAGAAGCGGATGGATTTTCTCTGCCTGAATGGGAACAATGGCATCATAGCTGCTCCCTTCAGCCAGGCTGATCATATAGCTTACAAAATCAGAAGTGACAAAAGGGATGTCACAGGATAATATAAAGTACCAATCCGCCTCGATGCTGTTCATCGCATGGTACATGGCAAATAAAGGTCCCAGATGGATTTCAGTTTCTTTTTCTATAATAAATTCCACTTCATCATCCCGTTTGAAATCCGGGATTAAATTCTGATTGGTAGCGATGACTAGGGGGGAAAGGGAATTTTCCTTACATGCATCAACGCTATATTCGTAAAAGTATTTCCCTTTGTACGTTTCAAACATCTTTGGCTTTCCAAATCGTGAAGACTTGCCGCCTGCCAGTATGATTCCTGCAATCGTCATTATTTCATCCCCTGCAAAAAGTATAGGTATCCATACCTTTATGTACCCAATCTTATTCTATATTATCAGCTTATCCCAGGTGACCTAGACCTTTAAAAAGTCTGCAAGCTGTGATTTCCCGATTTCCTGGTATTCTTTCATCATTTCGCGAGGCACCATATTGCCCCCTGTAGCCCAGGAAATATGGACCGCGTCAGCCATCCGTTCCTTCAGACCATGTTTTTTTATATAATCCTGTCCCGCTGGTTCCATACTTAATTGGATGGGACCGTACAAACCGGCCGCAGCAGAAGGCTCTACATACCTATTCTCTGAATCTGCCAGCATATTTAACAGCATATACAGCATTGAATCCTCTACGGTATAAACCGCGCTCAGCAGCTTCTCCAATGTTTTCCCTACAAAACCGGATGGCCGTCCAACTGCAAGCCCGTCTGCAGCTGTAATATTATCAATCCCAACATCTTGTACCGAAATTTGATCATGCAGCTCTGTCATCAATCCTAAAAGCATGCAGGGTGAATGTGTCGGCTCTGCAAAGAAACAATGAACAGAGTCTTTAAAGAGAAGCTTCAGACCAAAGGCCACTCCACCTGGACCGCCTCCGACCCCGCACGGAAGATAAACGAAAAGAGGGTGCTCCGGATCTACGAGGATATTCATCTCCTCCAGCTGCTTTTTTAATCGGAGGGCAGCGACCGCATAGCCTAAAAACAAAGCAGTAGAATTTTCATCATCGACAAAATAGCTGTTTGGATCGCTATCACTTTGTTTCCGGCCTTCTTCAACCGCTTTGCTGTAATCGGAGTTATACTCAACAACGACAACCCCTTTGCTTCGAAGCAGGTCCTTTTTCCACTGCTTCGCATCTGCTGACATATGGACGGTCACCTTAAACCCAAGCTTTGCGCTGATGATTCCAATGCTAAGCCCGAGATTGCCAGTCGAACCGACCGCAATAGAATATTGAGAATAAAAGTTCTTAAAATCTTCATTTGCAAGAATAGAATAATCATCTTCAAAACGGAGCATTTTGTGTTCCAATGCTAAGTTTTCCGCATGCTTCAATACCTCGTAAATACCGCCCCTGGCTTTAATTGAGCCAGAAATAGGGAGTTCGTTGTCACATTTCAGCATGAAAGTTCCTTCTATTTTTGTCCGGAAAATAGATTCAGCTGTGTTATGAAACTTAGATATTCCAACGAGAGGTGATTCGATGATCCCATTTGTTTTTTTCGTTTCCGGAAATACTTTTGCTAGATATGGAGCGAAACGCAGCAGCCTTGCCTCAGCATAGATGACATCTTTTTCAGTTAAAGAAATATTCTCTGCTGCTTCTTGAAACGAACGGTATTTTGGATTGTTCCAGAATACTTCTTTCAATACCATTAAGTCTTCGATTAAGGGGTATTGATTTTCCCATTCGGTTAACGGTTTACCTGCAATTAATTCTGTTTCCATATTCAGCCTCCTCAAGCCAGCATATTTGCCTTTGTACACTATTATAGATGAGTCTGCAGAAATGAAATAGAGTGAAGGAGAAAAGGAGGTGGGCAGAAAAAATTTTTATGACGAAAAAAAACCTGCAAAGGCGACAGTCTACTTTTTATGGCGGAAAAATGGAAGGGAATAAACGTGAAGATTCTCTGGTGATAAATAAAAAAGACTCCTATAAAAGGAGCCTGATTACTGTCATTATATGCTGTGGTTTAACGGTTTGTTGATTCCTTTAGCAACGAAGCTGCTTGCCAGATAAATAATCCCGAGAAGGATGATTAAGATACTGGAATATCCGTATGTTGCATTATAGCCTATATGGTGTACAACATTTCCAAGTGTACCGGCTCCAATAGCCATCCCTAAGTCCATAAAGCTTAGGGACATGGCGTTAGCGGTTCCTTTTTTTTCAGGGGAAACGCGGCTGACAGCCCATGCCTGGAAGGTTGGCTGCATGACGCTATAGGCTACTCCGTAGAAAATGGCTGCAATGCAAAGCAGAGAGAAGCTGTGTGTAAACGTTAATATCAAGAGACCGATTATTCCGGAGATGCTGGCTGGGTAGATAAGGAATTTATGGCCCATCCGGTCGTATATTTTACCTGAAAGTGGACGTGTTAAAATCATCATGCCGGCAATAATAAGGAAGAATATCGACACTTTGCCTCCAAAATGATTGGCACTTCCAAGGCCGTCGATAAAGTTAACAATCCCCGAAAAGGTAATATAAAACAAACAAACCAGAATACAGGGAAGAAACGCCCGTTTATCAAAGGCATAATTTAATAGAGACCCTGATTTTACAGGTAGTACGGCTGGCGCTTTTTCTTTATTTATAATAAATAAGCTTCCTGCAATGGCAAAGACCATTAATCCGAATGTAAGAGCCAGGAGATTATTAAATGAAAAGGAATGCACCAATGTAAGAGCGACCATAGGTCCAAAAGTGGTCCCTAGGCTTGTTGCCATTCCAAAATATCCAATCCCTTCACCAATTTTATCATTTGGAATTAAATTAGTAGCGAGCGTTGCCAGAAGGGTAGTAATGATGCCAAATGAAATTCCTTGAAAGATCCTGAGGAGGATCAACACAGAAAAGGTTTCTTGGCCGAAGCTGATCGCGATGGTCGCCATCACGAAAATCATAGTGAAAATTAATGTTTTTTTAACATTCAATTTATGCATCAATATGCCGATGAAAGGCCGTGTGAAAATGGCGGCAAGCATAAAGGAAGTGGTCATAAGCCCGCCCTTTGAAGGATCCTCCGTTATGCCGGCAACAAACGCCGGAAAACCTCCCAGCAAAGCCTGCAGGCTGAGGAAAAATACAAAGGTTGTAATTATAATTAGCGTATACTGTAAAGTCCATAATTTTGTTGTGCCCTGTTGTTCCAAATGTAAATCCTTCTTTCTGCTCTTATGATTATTTAAGCTTTTTGATATTACTCTGAATTTGCTGAAGTGTATTCATAAATGTTTCAACTTGTTCAGATGACAAATTCAGCAGGATGTCGTCATACAAGCTTTCAATTAAAGGCATAGCTTCCTCCACAAGCTTTTTTCCCTGCTCTGTAATTTCAACAAAATAAGAACGCCGGTCGTCTGGATTTGGAAGACGGGCTGCAAGCCTGTGCTGTTCCAACAAATCCAGGATTTTAGTTAATGTGGCTTGATCTTTATCCGTGCGTTTTGATAAATCTTTTTGATTTATATGGCTCACAAAGGACAAATGCTTTAACACAGTCCATTGTTCGGCTGTTATACCAAACGGTTTAAGAGTGGTGTTCACTAATCCCCGTATCATCTTGCTGGTTGTTGAGGCTGTAAACCCAATATGATCCTTTAGCAATGTATGATTCATCTCCATTCGTCTACCTTAATGAGTATACTCTTCTTAATTGTTTGTGTAAATATAATTTGTATACAAACTAATTTAGGTTCGAAAGGTGATCTACTGATTCTGTACATTTCAAAATCCTGCATAAATTCTGGGAATACTGCAATAAATTAATAAATCCTGCAAAAAAATCAGAAATCCTGCATAAATTCCTAAAATCCTGCAAATGGGCTAGACACAGCCCAGCCTAATCTACTTAAATGGTAGTGAATGAGAGAAGGCTGTGATAAGCTAATTATTCCGCAGGAAAAATCGATACATTAAAGGATGGAAATTTCATTGACTAACGAGAAACAGAAACCGGCATTTATATATACATATGTGTGCAATGATGAGGAACGCTCTTTATGCCGATTAGAGATGCGTTCGTTTTTTGGGAAAGACGCTGCTTCAAACATTCTTACGAGTTCTATTAACATCGACCCAAGCAGAAGTCCATTTATGAAAGAGCGAATTGAAGTACTATATGAAGGAGACAGTGTGGACGATATTCTGGAGCAGGCTGAAAAGCTGGATATGGGCGATTCTACCTTTAAGGTACAATTCGCTAAAATATATGAATTGGCTCCTAATGAAAAAATCGGATATCAGGAGCGCTTGAAAATTGAAAGAGATATCGGGTGGAAGATAGCCGGGGAAGCTGATATGAAGAACCCGCACCAGCTGCTTTGCATTATGCCTCTTAAGGGAAAGTGGTATTTCGGTAAACTGAAAAAGAGTGAACCGATCTGGCTTCATCATTTAAAAAAGCCGCGGGAATACTCGACTGCGCTGAGCACCCGGGTAGCGAGGGCAGTAGCCAATATCGCCGTTCCTCATCCAGAAGGAATTAAAGCGATCGATCCGTGCTGCGGAATTGGCACTGTCCTCGTGGAAGCATTGTCCATGGGTATTGATATTGTGGGACGTGACATCAATTACTTAGTCACTGACGGTTCGCGGGAAAATATAGCCTACTTTGGGTTAAAAGGCGAGGTCACAACAGGGCCTATTTCAGAAGTAACCGAAAACTATGATGCTGCGATCATTGATATGCCATACAATTTATACACCCATGCTACTCCAGAGGACCAGCTTTCCATCCTAAATTCTGCCCGCCTGTTTGCCAAGAGATTGGTCGTCGTGACGATTGATACGATCGATCACATGGTAGAAGAAGCAGGTTTTCAAATCAAGGACCGCTGTGTAGCACGAAAAGGGGTATTTTCAAGACAGATATTGGTCTGTGAATAATATTAAAAAAGGAACTCTGCTAAACCGAGTTCCTTCTATTATCAAAACATAGTCAAAGCAGTATAGATACATGCAATAGAAACGACCCAAAATATAAATGGGTGAAGCAGTATATTTCCAAACCGTCCTGTCAGCCTGCTAAGGAACGTCCTTGGGGTCTTAAAAGTTATTGAAATCAAAAGCAGGGCAAGACACGCCACTTCTAGAACAGACATCCCGGGCAGGGAAGTAATCAATATTGGAGAAACGGTAACGATACATACGCCTGCTAATAGATTTATGGAGAAATTGTTTTGTTTTTGTGTTTCGTTCATTGCCACACTCCCTTTTACAAAATTCTACCATAATACAGAATGTCTTGGATGAAATATTTCTGTAATGCTGTTATTATAAGTTTTATCTTTTATGAAGGGGTTTAATAAATGAAAAGCAGAACTACTGTAATGATCAGTATTGTCCTGGCTATGCTGGTTGCATCCATTGATACAACGATTATGAATACAACCATGCCCATCATAGCTGAGGAGTTAGGAAGACTTGACCTCTATGCTTGGTCGTTTGCTTCTTATATGATCACAACTACTATACTTTCGCCTGTTGCCGGCCGTTTGTCGGACATGTTCGGCAGAAAACGGGTCTTTGGGTTTGGAATGATCCTGTTTTTAATTGGATCATTTCTTTGCGGATTGTCCGCAAATATGATTCAACTAGTAATCTTCAGGGCCGTTCAGGGTATTGGAGCAGGCTTTATGATGCCTTTCCCGGCCATCATTGCCGGCGACCTCTTTCCGATTGAAAAGAGGGGGAAGATTCAGGCACTGTTTACCGGCATGTGGGGGCTATCAGCTATTCTAGCGCCGATGCTGGGCGCATTTTTTGTACAATATATGAGCTGGAGATGGATCTTTTTTATCAACCTTCCAATCTGCATTATTGCCTTTGTAGCTCTATTGCCTTACCAGGAAAACTATAAGCCGAAACGAGCAACTGTCGACTATATTGGGGCCCTTCTCTTTGCTGCGGGGATTACCTTCCTGCTTCTTGTCACAGTGGTGGAAGATCATAGGGTCCTATACGGCATGCTTGGTTTAATATTAATCATAATCTTTTATTTATTCGAGAAAAAGCAGACGTCTCCCATCGTCCCGTTATCCATGTTTAACAATAAGACCATTTCATGGATTAACATAAATGCCTTTATCGGGACACTTGCGTTATTTGGGACCTCAAGCTTTATCCCCTTATTCTTGCAGGAAATAGCAGGTTTAAAAGTATTCATATCCGGAGTTGCCCTGCTTGGTTCAGCCATCGGCTGGATGGCAGCCGCGGTTCCAGCTGGAAAATGGATTCTTAAATATGGATACCGTAAATTATTAATTATCGGGAATAGCTTTTTAATTATTTCAGGATTATTGCTTTTGCTTTTAAATGAAAACCATGGCTTCGTATATGTGTTCTTTGTGATGATTGTTCAGGGGCTGGCCTTCGGGTTACTTTCAACGGTAGGGATGATAGGTTCGCAGCAATTAGTAGGAGGGCATGAAAAAGGCATCTCCACATCGTTCTTCATGTTCTGCCGGAATATGGGTACTGCCATAGGAGTCACCATTATGGGGGCATTATTAGCTGCCGGGTCTACCTCTATGGAAGGAATTCATCATTTATTTATATACGGCTTTATCGGCAGTATTGCAGCATTATTAACGTCATTCTTAATTAAAAATGAAAGTCCTGAATTGGGCAGGAAAGTGCCTGGGACTGTTAGTTAAATAGGAAGGTATAGCAGGGCTCCTTGATAAAAGGGAGCCCTGCTTTTTTTAATCTTCCGCTAGCTTGAACGATTGGATTTCCTTTTTGATCCTAATTGGGAGCCAGTAGGGTAAATTAGGTATGTAGTTTGGTCAATTTCTTACTATTCTTTGTTTAACTGCGTGGGTTTTTGCCTATTCTCATAAGTTTTTGGACAGGGTTGGAGTGTTTAGTTCCAATTGCCGTTGGGTGATCAGCTTTTATGCTTGAGTTATAAAGATTTATGCTTAATATCTGCAGCTTTTGCTTAGGTTGTTAGGATATATGCTTATGTTTAATCTACTTATGCTTATCCCAAAAAAATCTATGCTTAGCATATTGGATTTATGCTTAAGTAAGGAGCTGTATGCTTGTTTCCACAGCTTTATACTTATACCAAATATCAACGTATTAAAATGCCGATCTTCTTAGTTAATACAAGTATAACTATCCGGCTAAACCGTCGTTTAAAAGTCATACATGCATATTTGTAGACTAAAAGACTAGTGATCATCTATCCAAGTTTAAATCCAATTCTACAGCCTTTTTTTATACCTGATTGAAAGAGTTCTGAAAATTTGTTAGTTTTTTTGAATAAATGTCTAGACATTTAAGATTAAAAGAATATAATAATAAATGTAAGCGGTTTTTGTAAACGCTTTTAGTAGAAATATAAATTAACTAAAAACTATTAAGGAGTATGATTATAATGAAAAAAATTCTATTAGCTTGTAGTTCAGGTATGTCAACAAGTCTTTTGGTAACAAAGATGGAAGCGCATGCAGCATCCATCGGAGAGGAAGCTAAAATTTGGGCAGTAGGACAAGATCAGGCGAAAAAAGAAATGGCTGATGCAGATGTAGTATTAATCGGGCCGCAAATGAGCTTTTTGAAAGGCGAATTCCAAAAAGAAGCTGCTAAATACGGCATTAACGTGGATGTAATCGATATGATGGCTTATGGATTGGCAGATGGCAAAAAAGCTTATGAGCAGGCTTTGAAATTAATGGGGGATAAATAATGGAAAATATTGACTTGGATACATTGACCCCAGAACAAATCAACTTTATGCTAATTCTTCACAGCGGCAATGCGAGAAGTAAGATTATCCAGGCAATCCGCGAGTACCGTGAAGGAAATGTACAGGAAGCTGATTCTTTATTAGCACAATCAGAAGAAGACTTAAAAGTGGCTCATGAAATTCATTTCAAAATGGTCCAAAAGGAAGCTTCTGGTGAAAAAGTAGATTTTGCTTTACTTCTCATGCACGCAGAAGATCATCTAATGTCTACTTTAACAATGAAAGAACTTGTTAAAGAACTGCTTGAGTTATTTAAACAAAAGAATTTATAAGATTGCTAGACAGATAAAAGGGGGAAATTACATTGTTTGAAAAGCTGAGTCAATACCTCGTTCCTATAGCTGGGAAATTGAATAACAATCGTTACTTAGCTGTACTGCGTGACGCCTTTATGCTGGCGTTCCCGCTGACTATTTTCGGTTCCATTTTCGTTGTATTAACAAACCTTCCGTTTCTGGATAAGATCATGAGCGAGGAATCGCTTAATACGTTCAGGACGCTGTTTGGAAACGCTTCACCTGCAACAATGGGGATAATGAGTGTGTTCGTAGTATTCGGTATCGGATATTACCTATCAAAAAGCTATGATGTTGAAGCCGTATTCGGAGGTGCCATTGCACTTGTCTCCTTCCTACTGTTAACTCCATTTGTGCTTCAGCCGGAGAATGGAGAGGCCATACAGAATGTTATTCCGTTAGACCGCCTTGGTGCAAAAGGGATGTTCCTTGGAATGATCACAGCTTTTCTTTCTGCAGAGATCTATCGAAAAGTGGTTCAGAAAAACATTACCATTAAAATGCCTCCAGGTGTACCGCCAGCTGTGGCGAAGTCTTTTGCAGCATTAATTCCAGCACTTATTACACTGACTGTTTTCTTATTGATTAATGTTTTTGTGACAGCTGTATTTGATACAAATATGCATGATGTCATTTATAAAGCGATTCAGGCTCCGCTAGTTGGTCTTGGAAGCGGCATTATCCCAACATTGATTGCCGTATTCTTTATCCAGATTCTATGGTTCTTCGGTCTTCATGGCCAGATAATCATCAACTCTGTAATGGATCCAATCTGGAATACACTTCAGGTTGAAAACTTAAACGCTTACACAAACGGGGATCCGGTTCCTCACATTATATCTAAGCCGTTCATGGAAATCTATACAGTGGGTATGGGTGGAACGGGGATGACTTTAGCTGTTGTGTTTGCCATCCTACTATTCATGAAGAGCAGACAAATGAAGCAGGTTGCTAAGCTTGGCCTTGGACCTGGTATCTTCAATGTTAACGAACCGATTATCTTTGGTCTGCCAATCGTAATGAATCCATTGATCATTGTGCCTTGGATTCTGTCTCCAATGATCGTGACGCTCGTTTCTTACTTTGCAATGTCTTCAGGTATGGTTCCGCCGCCGACAGGTGTAACGGTACCATGGACTGTGCCTGTATTCATTAATGGTATGATGGCAACTAACTCCATCGCTGGAGGATTGCTGCAGCTTGTGAACATGGCCATTGTATTTGTCATCTGGTTCCCATTCCTGAAAGTAATCGACCGTGTGAATGTGAAAAAAGAACAGGACGAAATGAACAAAGCTTCCTAACATCGAAAAAATGCAATGGGCAGGCGGTTAATCGGAGAAAGCGCTGTAAATTTGCAGTACCGTATATCCCTGCTCTTCATTTTTTAGTCAGCTTACAGTCATGAAAGGGGAAATAAACATGTCTAATGAAATTCAATACCGCTTTCCAGATGGATTCTGGTGGGGTTCTGCAGCATCTGCTACACAAACGGAAGGTGCAGCTGATATAGATGGAAAAGGTAAAAACATTTGGGATCATTGGTATGAAGCAGAACCAAACCGCTTTTTTGAAGGAGTAGGACCGCAGGATACGTCCCAATTCTATTATAAGTATAAAGAAGATATTACATTGATGAAGGAAATTGGGCATAATTCATTCCGTATGTCGATTTCATGGTCACGCTTGATTCCAAACGGCATCGGTGAAGTGAATCCAAAGGCAGTTGAATTCTACAATAATGTTATTAACGAATTCATTGAGAACGGTGTAGAGCCTTTCGTTGGATTGTTCCATTTTGATATGCCGATGGAATTGCAAAATATAGGTGGCTGGGCGAACAGAGAAGTTGTTGATGCGTACGAAACATATGCAAGAACTTGCTTTGAATTGTTCGGGGACCGAGTGAAGAAATGGTTCACTCATAACGAGCCAATAGTACCGGTGGAAGGCGGATACCTGTATGACTTTCATTACCCTAATGAAGTTGACTTTGGGAAAGCAGTTCAAGTGGGCTATCATACGCTGCTTGCAAGTGCAAAAGCAATTAAAGGGTATAGAGAATCAGGCCAGGATGGCAAAATCGGTATTGTGCTTAACTTAACACCTTCTTACCCAAGAAGCCAGCATCCAGCTGATGTCAAAGCATCGATCTTGGCTGATGCGATTTTCAACAGATCATTCCTGGATCCTTCAGTAAAGGGTGAGTTTCCAGCGGAGCTGGTCCAAATCCTTAAAGAAGAAGGCTTTATGCCGGTAATCGTAGACGGGGATTTAGATATTATTAAAAATAATACCGTTGATATATTAGGAGTTAACTACTACCAGCCAAGACGTGTGAAAGCAAAAGAAAATATGCCAAACCCTGAAGCGCCATTTATGCCGGACCGTTATTTCGATAATTATGTCATGCCTGGCCGTAAGATGAATCCGCACCGCGGCTGGGAAATATACGAAAAAGGTATATATGACATCCTTACTAATCTCAGAGAAAACTATGGTAATATTGAGTGCTTTATTTCCGAGAATGGTATGGGTGTTGAAGGCGAGGAAAAATTCCGAGATGAAAATGGAATCATTCAAGATGACTATCGAATTGAATTCATTCAGGAACATCTAAAATGGGTTCATAAAGCCATTCAAGAAGGCTCAAGTGTGAAAGGCTATCATTTATGGACTTTCATGGATAACTGGTCTTGGTCAAATGCATATAAAAACCGTTATGGTTTCGTTTCTGTTAATCTTAATAAAGATGGCGAACGTACCATTAAGAAGAGCGGACAATGGATTAAGACTGTTTCTGAGAATAACGGGTTCTAAGTAGAAGATGGTCAGGACTGACCATCTTCTTTTTCAAAATAAAAAGGTAAGCGTTTTACAAATTATATCTAATATTCTATTATAATAAAATTGTATATACTCTTGTAGGGTGGTTCGGTTATGAACAAATATGAAATAATTTCAGTAGAAATGAGACGCAGAATAAAAGAAAATCATTATCCGCTTGATCAGCCCATACCTGACGAGATATCGCTTTCTAAAGAATTTAACTGCAGCCGGATGACCATGAAACGTGCACTCGATATACTAGTCATGGAAGGTCTTCTGTTCAGAAAAAGAGGGCATGGAACCTTTATTGTTAAATCTGCTATCCAGGATAGCCGCATTAACGTTGTGAGCAATGAGGTGCTCGGGTTTTCAAAGCTCATCAATAACGATAAAATTACCAGTAAGGTTATTAAATTCGAAGTTCACTTTCCATCAGAGGAAGTAGCGGCCCATCTAGCTATCGATATCAAAACGCCGGTATATTTTATTATCCGCCTGCGGATGGTTGACGGCGAGCCGTATGTTTTGGAAAAAACGTACATGCCGACTACGCTCATTCCAGGAATTAATGATGAAATTCTCCATGGATCGGTTTACGACTATATCATGAATACACTTGATCTTACCATCGCTGGATCTCACCGAAAGGTAAGGGCCTGCAAATCAGACACGCTTGATCAGGAACATCTTGTCTGTCAGTCTGATGATCCAATTCTTGAAGTAGAACATGTAGGATTTTTAAATAACGGTGTTCCATTTGAATATTCATTCTCGCGCCACCGTTATGATAAATTTGAAGTAACAACCGTAAATTTAAGGGGATAAGTGGGGGAAGAGAGATGTTAGGTGCTATTGAAGCAGGAGGAACAAAATTTGTGTGTGCAGTTGGAGACGGATCCGGCCAAATTCTCGAGCAAATTACGATTCCAACAACAGTACCTGAGGAAACGATGACTGCGGTTATTGATTTCTTTGGCCAGTACGAAATAGAAGCAATTGGAATCGGATCATTCGGCCCCATCGATGTGGATACAGAAAGTGCGACTTACGGCTATATTACCTCAACTCCTAAAACAGCCTGGAAGAACTATCCTCTTGTACAGGCGATAAAGGAGGCTTTTCCAGTGCCAGTTGGATTTAATACGGATGTGAATGCCGCTGCATTGGGTGAAGCTGCCTTCGGTGCTGCAAAAGGTCTGGACAGCTGTTTATACATCACTGTAGGTACAGGAATTGGAGCAGGGGCTGTCGTTCAGGGTAAATTGGTTCAGGGATTCTCCCATCCGGAAATGGGACATATCTTAGTCCGGCGCCACCCAGAGGATTCTTACAGTGGCAAGTGCCCATATCATAAAGATTGCCTGGAAGGTCTGGCAGCAGGTCCTGCCATTGAAGAAAGATGGGGCGAAAAAGGGTTCAACCTAGTGGATCGTCCTGAAGTGTGGGCTATGGAAGGCTATTATATAGCACAAGCGCTGATGCAGTATATATTGATTCTATCACCGAAAAAAATCATTCTTGGCGGCGGGGTTATGAATCAAAAACAAATCTTTGCATCTATTAATAAGTATTTAGTAGAGTTAGTAAATGGGTATGTTAACTTGCCGGAGCTTTCCGATTATATCGTCAGCCCTGGTTTAGGAGATCGTGCCGGGATTACAGGATCCCTTATGCTTGCAAGCCTTGCCTTGCAGGAATCTGATCATCAATAAGCACATGGAGGGTTTATTTTGCAGCCATTACTATTAAAACCGGTATTTAAGGAAAGAATCTGGGGCGGAACCGCCTTAAAAGACGAATTCGGATATGAAATTCCGAATGAGAAAACAGGCGAGTGCTGGGCGATATCTGCACATCCAAACGGTCCGTCAGTAATTGAAAACGGTCCATATGCCGGAATTACATTGGACAAGCTTTGGAAAGAACATCCTGAGCTGTTTGGCAATCCAACTGAAGAAGTTTTCCCGCTTTTAACAAAAATATTAGACGCAAACATGGATTTATCTGTACAGGTACATCCAGATGATACGTATGCAAAGGTGCATGAAAATGGAGAGCTTGGCAAAACAGAATGCTGGTATATTATTGACTGCAAAGAAGACGCAGACATGATATTCGGCCATAATGCCGGCTCAAAGGAAGAATTCATCCAGCAAGTGAATGAAGGCAATTGGAATGAACTGCTCCGGAGAGTAAAAATCATGCCGGGAGATTTCTTCTATGTACCAAGCGGAACGATCCATGCATTATGTGAAGGAACACTGGTATTAGAAACCCAGCAAAGCTCAGATACAACATACCGGGTTTACGATTATGACCGGAGAGATGACAAAGGAGAACTGCGGGACCTTCACCTTGAAAAGGCCATCGAAGTGACCACGATTCCGCACCGGGATGCCGAAAGCACTCCTTCCGTCGTACAGCAGGAAAATGTAGATGTTACGACGTTTGTTCAATCAGAATTCTTCTCCGTATATAAATGGGAGGTAAGCGGGAAGGCGGCTTTTTCCTTTAATGAGAAATACCTGCTTTTAAGTGTCATCCATGGGGAAGGAACACTTACTCATCAAGATGAAAACTACGCATTGGAAAAAGGAACTCACCTGATTGTCCCAGTGGGAATAGGGGAGTTTCATATAGAAGGAAATTGCCAATTAATAGTTTCCCATGCATAAGGCAGGAGGACAGCCTGATGAAGAAAAATGAGAAGCTTTTATTCATAGGCGACAGCATCACAGAGTCTGGAAGATATGAGGATAGCGAAGAAATTGGCTATGGATACGTCCGGTTAATCCGTGATTTCCTACAGATTACATTTCCTGATCAAAGTCCTATAGTCATAAATCACGGAATAAGCGGCAATCACATTACCGATTTAGTTTCAAGATGGGATCGTGATGTGATTTCTGTGAACCCGGATTATGTTTCCATTTCTATCGGCATCAATGATGTGTGGCGGCGCCTCGGCCATTCAGAGAAAGAACTCGTCTATCCGGACATGTATGAAGAAATCTACCGCAGCCTGATAGAAGAAGTTCAAAGCAAAACAAAAGCAGGGATCATTTTAGCGGAACCTACCATACATGGCGAAGATATCCATTCCAAAGGTAACAAGATGCTGCTGCCCTACGTAGAAGCAGTTCGAAAGCTGGGAGCTGAATATAAAGCCATATTGGTGCCTGCCCACCAAGCTTTCATGGAATACCTGAACCAAAGACGGCAGAGAAGCTGACCACAGATGGCGTTCATATGAACTCAGCGGGGAATATGTTAATGGCTAAAACCTGGATTGAGGCTTTTCTTTCGACTATAAAAGAATAATAGATTAGAAAATGCAGGCTACGGGGCCTGCATTTTTGTGTGCAGGGGATGACTGTGATAATTTCAGCGATTTTCTATTTGGAGGGAGCGGCTTAATTAGTCTGGTTAGCGACATGAATTAGCTAGCGGTACGGCGCAATCCTTGGAGGTTATGGCTTAATAAATTGATAAAACAGCTTAATTAGCTTTAATACAATTCTTATGATAGGTCAGCCATTGGTGGTTTTATAGAATCCTGCATAAATTAAATTTTTCCTGCAAATATTTTTATAATCCTGCCAAAAAGTTCAAAAATCCTGCATAAATTAAAATAATCCTGCAAATCTAATAAATGCGATGAAACGCGGTAACACAAACATTCCTTGAACACAGTAGAACCATAGAACATAGCAAAATCTTAACCTCGCAGGACCATAGAATAACAGTAGAAACCCAGAAGTCGGCGGAAACATAGAATAATAGTAGAACCCCAGAATTGAGTGGGATCTTTAGAATTGCAGTAAAACCTCATGTATGCTCGAACTGCATATCTTCCTAGTTATAATAAAACCCTTCTAAACGTCATCCCGTACCATTGACCCCAAAAAGCATTAAGTATATAATAGGTTATCGGTAAAGTAAAAAATGATAACGTATACATATTTAGCTTTTTGAGGGGGATTTACATGAAGTTTGATATGCCGTTGGATCAATTAAAGGAGTACATGGGCACTAATCCGAAACCTATAGATTTTGATCAGTTTTGGGATAGAGGTTTAAGAGATTTAGAGAATCAATCTATGGTATATGAGCTGGTTCCTTCTGAGTTCAAGAGTGGAATTGCAGATTGTTTCCATCTTTATTTTACTGGTGTGGGCGGGGCGAGAATCCACTGTCAGCTGGTGAAGCCTAAAAATCAAGAAGATAAAGGGCCGGGACTGATTTGGTTTCATGGATACCATGTCTCGAGCGGAGATTGGGTAGATAAACTTGGGTACGCAGCTGAAGGGTTTACAATCTTAGCAATGGACTGCCGCGGACAGGGCGGTCTGTCAGAAGATCACACACAGGCTAGAGGCACGACATTAAAAGGGCATATTATCCGGGGGATTGAGGAGGATAATCCTGAAAAGCTTTATTATCGGAATGTCTTTTTAGATACAGTTCAAGCGGCTAGGATCCTATTTTCAATGGAAAATGTGGATGAGGAGAGAGTTGGGGTTCAGGGTGCCTCTCAAGGCGGGGCGCTGGCTGTTGTGTGTTCTGCTCTAGAACCCAGAATCAAGAAAACCGCAGCTGTTTACCCGTTTTTATCGGATTACAGACGTGCATGGGATTTGGATATCGGTAATTCGGCATATGAAGAGATCCACTACTATTTTAAGTTTATTGATCCCACTCATAAACGAGAAGCAGAGCTGTTTAATAAACTTGGCTATATTGACATTCAGCATCTGGCCGGCCGAATTAAATCAGAGGTTTTATGGGCAGTAGGGATGGAGGATAATATTTGTCCGCCTTCTACTCAGTTTGCGGCTTACAATAAGATTACATCACCGAAGCAGCTTGCTGTGTTTTATGAGTATGGACACGAGCATCTGCGGACCTTTGGCGACCGGGTTCACTCCTTTTTCTTTGAACTTATGAATACCTAAAAGGTTATTGCAAAATAACGTTAAGTCAGAGATAATGTTTGGTGAAGGTATAGGAATCGGAGGAATTACTGTGAAAAGCAATGTTACGATGCGTGACATCGCAGATAAATTAGGTGTGAGCAGTGTGACTGTTTCGAAGGCACTTAATGATAAAGAAGGAGTAAGCGGCGAATTAAAAGAAAAAATTAAGATAGTAGCTGCTGATATGGGCTACCGTTTCAATACCCATGCCAGATCAATGAAAGAAGGACTTTCGTATAACTTGGGAATTGTGATACCAGAACGGTTTACTGGCTCTACTCAGGCTTTTTATCTTCAATTCTATCAGCTGCTTTCCAAAGTGTTGGACAGTTTTCATTATTCGGGCATTCTGCACATTTTAAGCCAGGAAGATGAAGATCAGCTGGTTCTGCCGCGGATTTATAACGAGAAAAAGGTGGATGGATTTATAATCCTTGGCCAGATCGGGAAGGATTATGTTAATGAAATCCAGAAAATTGAGAGTCCTGTTATTTTCTTGGATTTTTATACAGACCAAAACGAGATTGATTCGGTTCTTTCTGATAATTTCTACGGGGTATATGAAGTTACGAATTATTTAATCCGTAATGGACATCGAAAAATCGCCTTTGTTGGAAATGTGCATGCAACGAGCAGTATTCAGGACAGGTTTCTAGGCTATTATAAATCATTACTTGAGCACCGGATTGACTTGAACAATGAATATGTGATCAAAGACCGGGATGATCTGGGTAAGTACATAGACCTTGATGTTCCGGAGGATATGCCGACTGCCTTTGTGTGCAACAATGATGAAGTAGCATATAACCTGATTAATACGCTTCAAAAAAATGGGATCAATGTTCCTGGAGATTGTTCTGTTGTCGGATTTGATAATTCCATTTTTTCTACCTTAACAGATCCTGCTTTAACAACGGTCGAAGTTGATATGGAAGAAATGTCAAAGGTGGCAGTGAAGTTTATAATGGAGAAATTGAATAATCCGCAAAAGAAATACGGAAGAACGTTTATCAAAGGGAATATTGTGTACAGGGATTCTGTAAAACCGATAAAATAAAGCAGCAGCTTCTGCCTTATTTTATTGCATAAAAATAGCTGCCTGCTTATGCCGGCAGCCTCGTAACAAGGCAGCATTCCTGTCTTGTTTTATTTTTTGGCTATGTTAAAGTTCTTGTTAATTATGATACTGTGTTGATTAGAACGGATACGCTAGACTGTTTCTAGCTGGTCAAGGGAGGACCCCGCAGGCGTAAAATTTCGGGAATCCCTGGCCGCAGTGCCCGCAGCGGAAAACAACAGGCAATTTTAACAGTGCTTATTTATTAGATATTAGGAACATAGCTGGTTTCCTGGCACTGCAGGAAATGATACAGGGCTCCAAGGAGATTCGCATCATTTTTATATTGGCAGGTTTCAATAACCGGGCGCACTTTTGCAATTTTTATCGAGCCTATTATGAGATCCAGCTTTTTATAAATTTCATCAATTAAATCTTCACGGCTGCTGATGGCACCGCCAAGAATAATTTTTTCTGGATCATATACATATTGGATATTGTAAATCCCCTGGGCTAATGATAAATAAAACTCATCAATGGCTTTTCTGCAATCTTCGTCCCCAGCTTCAGCTGCCTCAAAAATCTTCTGGCCGTTTAATTCATGTGCCTGTAACCCCTTAATTTTAGCGACTTTCTTGACAAGGGAGCCAGTTGCAGCTAATTCGCTCCAAGTTTTAAAAGTATATTCACCATTTTCATCAATCACATTCAAGACCATATAACCGATTTCTCCGCCGTGCAGGTTTGCACCTTTATGGATTTTGCGGTCTTTGATTACAGCGCCGCCGATTCCAGTACCGATCACGGTAAACATTACATTCTGGTTTTCGCTGGCTGCCCCTTTCCAAACCTCTCCCAATGCAGCGCAATTGGCATCGTTTTCAATTTCTACAGGCAGACCCGCTGCGAAACCGAAAATTTCTTTGAAATTAGGTCCGTGGATGCAGGGAAGGGCGCTTGCTCCGCCGATTATCCCGGTATCGCTGTCAACTCCACCAGGGCAGCTGAACGCTATGCCCTCTATATTAAAGAGTTCCTTATTTTTCAGTGTGACTTCTATAATATCTGTCTGAAATTGTTCAAAGTCATTCTGAGCTGAAGGGTAATCTCCCTTAAATAGAAAATCGCCATTTTCATTAATAACTGCATATTTAACCTTACTGCCCCCAACATCATATACCATATAATTTTTCATAAGCAGCCTCCTTGAATGATTAATCTCTTAAGTTGTGACTTATACTTCCTGCAAAACAAATAGTTTAGAAGAAAAATCTCCTGGTTTTTCCCGCTGCCAATATTCTGAGGCCCTGTCAGTAAAATCTTCTGCGAGTACGATCCCTACATTCATTAATTCATCGCCGTAATGAGTAGTTTCAATCCCTTGGATGGCATAAAGCTTATCCGCATCCAAGCCTGTTAATTTAATGCGGTAATACTTATCATTAGGCGTTGCTAAAACTTTATAATATCCTACAATAGCCTCTGTTTTATCTTCTGATACAACCATCCATGAAACTTCATTTGATTCAAAAGGATTTAACAGCCGGTAAAATTCTCCACTGCGGATCAGATTTCTTTTTTCTTTGAAAAATGTTATCTGCTCTTTTATTTTTTCCTTTTCTTCGTCACTTAATTTGGTGATATCCAGTTCGTATCCAAATGTACCAAAGTATGCAACATTTGCTCTTGTTTCAATTGGAGTCATTCTTCCTACCTGATGGTTCGGAACCGCTGATATATGGCTTCCGATGGAACTTAGTGGATAAACCATGGAGGTGCCGTACTGAATTTTCAGCCTTTCCGCTGCATCCGTATTGTCACTGGCCCACGCCTGTGGAGCATAATAGAGCATGCCTGGATCAAAACGGGCACCGCCGCCTGCACAGGATTCAAATAGAATCTCTGGATATTTTTCTATCAATCTTTCATATAGTCTGTATACTCCTAAAATATAGCGATGGGCTGTTTCTCCCTGACGGTCAGGTTCCAGACTTCTAGAATATGTTTCTGTCATATACCGATTCATATCCCATTTAATATAGGAGATTTTAGATGTGGAAATGATATGATCCATTAACGTAAAGATATGATCGACCACTTCTTCACGGGAGAAATCCAGGATAAATTGATTCCGGCCATGTGAAGCACGGCGGTCAGGGGCTGCGAGAATCCAATCTGGATGTTCTTTGAATAATTGGGTATCCTTACAGACCATTTCAGGCTCAAACCAGAGGCCGAATTTCATTCCCATATCATCGATTTTTTCAGACAAGCCTTTGATGCCATTCGGAAGTTTTTCTTTGTTTTCGAACCAGTCACCTAACGAGCTTGTGTCGTCATGGCGTTCTCCGAACCATCCATCGTCAAGGACGAATAATTCGATTCCCAAACTCTTGGCTGTTTTCGCAATGGTTAAGATTTTTTCTTCATTAAAATTAAAGTAAGTTGCTTCCCAGTTATTTATTAAGATAGGACGGACTTTATCACGCCAATATCCTCGCGCCAGGCGGGAACGATACAAGTGATGATAGGTCTGGCTCATTCCGTTTAATCCTTGATCAGAATAAACCATAACGCATTCAGGTGTTTGGAAGGATTCTCCGGGATTCAGCTTCCATTTAAACTGGAGGGGATTGATTCCCATCAATACACGGGTCACATCGTATGTATCGACCTCTACCTGGCCTAAAAAGTTACCGCTGTACACAAGGCTGAATCCAAAAACTTCTCCTGTATGTTCAGTCGCGTCAGGTCTTTTTAGAGCCAGAAATGGATTATGGGCATGGCTGCTAGCACCTCTTACGCTGTAAATGGATTGAATGCCTCTAGACAATTTCTGAACCTCAACATGCGCTTCGCGTGCCCAGGCTCCGTTTAGATGAAGCATTTCAAACTGGGCGTCAGGGAAATCTACGCTCGCGCTCATAGCATTCTCTAGATGAAAAGAATGCTCACCCTCATTGATGAATAGCGCATTCCGGCAAACAACATTACGTTTCGCATAGATGGTATAGCTGAGGATTAATCTGCTCTGCAGCACTTCATCTCTTAAAGTGATTTCTAGAGTATCAGCCTCAGAATCATCTTCCACATATACAGCCGGCAGGTTAGGAAGTTCCGGTTTTCCAGGAATGATTTCATATGAAAGAAATTGATAATTACTCACAGTGCTCCCATTCTTATCGGATATCATGTGAGCAGGATAGCGGTAATCTGTTGTTCCAAAGCTTGGATATTCTTGTTTAATATGTTCAAGTGAAGAAGTATGGTCCCCTTCGAACATATTACAGGATGGCCTGATTTCACGTTCGATTAAGTGTTTAAAAGAATCGCGGTGTTTAATTCTTTTTCCATAATACAAATGTTCTAACTGGCTGCTTTTTTCAAGCACTCTAAATATGTAGCTGATCTCTTCATTAAACAAGTGGAACTCTTTTGTTTTTGCATTAACCTTAATCGTCAAATGAATTCACCTCTTAATATAAGTAGCAAGATATATATCTGAAAACCCTTACAATTAACTTCACTTTAAATTGTAGCAAGTTCAGGAATTCATTACAAGATTTTATTAAGTAATCGATAAATTAATAGTAAGTTAGTTTATACTTTCCGTTTAGCAGGATGAATTCAGAGAGATGAATAATATCTAAGGAGTAAAGCATCCAAGATGGAAAGAAAGATTGAACTCGATGTTCATTAAGAGGAATTCAGGCGTCACCTTTTTTTGAAAAAAGAGGAATAAAGTATAGACAATTAAGAATATTTGGATATATAATCACCTTATTAAGTTAAATGATAAACTTTTGTAAAGTAAAAAAGTTTATTTTATTGACATAAAGCTTAACTATTTAACTTAAAATTATATTGCAAATGTAAAACAATGGAGTTAAGATAAAAGTGTAAATTGAAAAGGCTTTCATAAGATACCACAGATAATGATCACATAATCTCTGAGGCTTGTTATACCAGGAAGCTTGCAATTAACTCATTTAATACTTTCTTAACTTAATATGATCAACGTGGGGGGTTGTTACTTATTAAATTATGAAAAGGGTTACAAGTGGGATTTGTGAAAAAGAAACTTTTTGTTTATCTAGCAGGGAAGGCAGGGAGGCAGATGAATAAATCTAGAACATTTTTGTTTTATATGTTCATTTTACCGTGGTTAATTGGTTTCTTTATCTTTACAGCTGGCCCCATGATTTACTCTTTGTATATGTCTTTCACTGATTTTTCGGGGCTGGGCGCAGCAAATTGGGTAGGGTTAGAGAACTATAAAAAACTGTTTACAGGAGATCCGTTGTTCTGGCAGTCATTATGGAATACGATTTTTTACACAATCTTCGGTGTTCCGCTTGGTCTGGTAGTGGGGTATATGCTGGCAGTATTATTGAATGCAAATGTTAAGTTCATGGGCGTTTTCAGAACAATCTTTTACTTGCCATCCTTAGTGCCGACAGTAGCGAGTTCCTTACTATGGATCATCATCTTCCAACCTGATTTCGGTATCGCAAATGCTATATTGGACTTTTTCCATCTTCCTACATCTAATTGGCTGTTAAGTGAAGAAATGGTTAAACCTTCATTGATCATTATGAGTCTTTGGGGAGCGGGCGGCGGTATGGTGATTTATTTAGCCGGACTGCAGAGTGTTCCTGCCTCATTGTATGAAGCAGCTGAATTAGATGGAGCTGGAAGATTCAAAAAGTTTTGGCACATTACAATTCCAATGACTTCAAATGTTATCTTCTTCAACTTAATAATGGGGCTTATCGGCTCATTCCAGATCTTTACCCAGGCATATGTAGTCTCAAGCGGTAATGGCGGACCAAACTATAAATCTCTATTCTATGTATTCTATTTATACCAGGACGCATTTAAATTCTTTAAAATGGGTTACGCTTCAGCATTAGCATGGATATTATTTATCATTATCTTAATCTTTACTTTAATTCAATTTAAAGTATTCGGGAAAAAAGTCTACTACGAATACGATGAATAAGGGAAGGGAGGAGGACAAGCATGGAAATCGCAGAGGTAAAAGCAGCATCGCCCGTAAAGGAAAAGAAGACCCGCAGTATGAAGGTAGGAAAACGTATTGAGAGAATCTCTACATACGCGTTACTGGTTATTTTATCCACAGTTTTCATCTTTCCATTTTTATGGTTGATAGGAACCTCGTTAAAGCCGGAAAACGAGGCGATGACATTTCCGCCAACATTAATTCCAAAAGTATGGGATTTTGCTAATTATAAAGATGTGTTTACTCTCGTAAGTTTCGGTAAGTATTATCTTAACTCTATTATTGTCTCGTTCTTTGTGGTGCTGGGTACGGTTCTATCTTCGACTATCGTCGCGTATGGGTTCGCCCGGATCAAAGGTAAAGGGAGAAACTTCTGGTTCGTTATTTTGCTCGGAACGATGATGCTTCCTCCGCAGGTAACGATGATTCCGGTGTATATGATTTTCTCTAAGCTTGGCTGGATCAATACCTTTTTACCATTAATAGTTCCATCATTCTTTGGTAGCGCTTACTTCATTTTCTTGCTGCGCCAATTCTTTAAAACAATTCCAAAAGAACTTGAAGAATCTGCATATCTGGATGGATGCGGCACATTCGGTATCTTCTGGAGAATCGTTCTCCCGCTGTCCGTGCCATCCGTTATAACAGTAGCATTGCTAAGCTTTATGTGGACTTGGAATGATTTCCTATATCCGCTGATTTATTTAAATGATGATGCAAAATATACTCTTGCTCTTGGTATCCTGCAGTTTAAAGGTGCTTTATTAATTGAGTGGGGTCCAATGATGGCTGCAAGCGTCCTTATCATCCTGCCATTGATCATTCTCTTCTTCGTTGGTCAAAAATACTTTGTCCAGGGAATTGCGACAACAGGTGGAAAAGGGTAATTTTCTCTCATGCAGGTTTCTTAATGGGTACATACATTGATATTTATCCATTTGAAATATTTTTAAACTATATTACCTGGGGGGTAACTATTTAATGGGAAAGAAAAAAGGCTTAGGAATTTTAGTATTATCTTTAATTCTAGTTCTCTCTGCTTTCTTGACAGGCTGTTCAGGGTCAAGCTCTGATTCGGCGGGGGGCGGCGATTCCAAGTATGTAACACTTCGTATCCTGGTATGGAATAACAATCCTGAAGGAACAAAATTAGAAGGGGAAATTTTCAAAGCTTTTGAAAAGGAAAACCCTGGAATTAAAGTAAAGCAAGTATATGCGCCATATGATAAATTCAATGATAAATTCTTGACGATGTCTGCCGGCGGCGACCAGCCTGACCTGGTATGGATTCAGCCAGCTGCATTTGGACAGTTCGTTGGCAAAAACGTATTGATGGATCTTTCTGATAAGAAAATTGATAAAGATGCTTACATGCCAAACGTTCTTGAACTAGGGCAAGTAGAAGGTAAACAATTCGCGCTGATCCGTGATGCTTCTACTTTCCAATTAGGTTACAACAAAGATATGTTTGACGCTGCTGGTGTTCCTTATCCTAAAGATGACTGGACTTGGGATGACTTCCTGGCTGCAGCTAAGAAGTTAACAAAACAGAAAAATGGCAAGACTGTTCAATTCGGTATGGAAAACTTCTATACAAATGAACTGCTTGTTGAAAATGGCGGAGGCTTCGTGAGCCAGGATGGCAAAAAAGTAATCGTGGATTCTCCAGAGTCAATTGAAGCAATCCAATTTGGTTCAGATTTAATCAATAAACACCGTGTACAGCCTACTTCTGCACAGTCTCAAGGTTTATCAAATATGTTCCTTGCAGGCCAGGCAGCTATGAAAATGATGGGGCCATGGGATTGGGCGGATACTGCTAAAAATGCAAAATTCAAGTGGGATGTTGTTCCTCTTCCAGCAGGAAAAGCAGGGAATGTGTCAGCTGCTGCATACCTTCCAATTGGTATTGGTAAAGGCACAAAACATCCAGATGAAGCATTCAAACTTCTAACATTCCTATCTTCTGGTAAAGGCCAGGATATGCAGGTCGATACTATCTCTGCTGTTCCTGTAGTAAAACGTAACGCAGATAAGATTGAAACGATGAAAAATGCTCCAGAAAACGCCAAATCTTTAGCGGCTTCTCTCGCAAATGGTAAAACGGTAATGAATGCACCATACATCCCTGAGTATGCTGAAATTGCCAACAAAATTCAGCCGGTCATTGACAATATCAACTTAAAAGGCGGCAAAGACACTGAGAAACAGTTGAAGAAAATTGCCGACCAGATTCGAAAAGAATACAACTTGAAATAATAATGAAAGGGGTACTTGTTGGCCACAGCCGGCAAGTACCCTTTTTCCAAGAAGGTGAATGGAATGAATAAAAGCAGATTTATCGAAAGCCGTTTTCATGCTTTTACGGACATCACGTATGGTCTTGTTAAAGCCAGTTTACTATTTTGGGAATATCTAATCAGGAACTTTATAGTGTTTGGCATTGCCAAGTCTTTTTGTACGCTGCTTGAGACTGTCAACGAACTTTTTGCAGGAAGCGGGAAACCAGTCAGGGAACTCTTTCGTGAAAATAGCACTAAATATTCGTATAAAAAGCTCTCGCTGGTTGCGTTCCTTCTTATTATATATATCAGTGCCTTTATTATCCTCCCATTTCCAGAATCATTCAGCAGTTACTATGCATCAATCATTAAATTCGGCTGCCTTTATATTTTTCTATTAGGACTTGTGCTATTTTCCTATATCTCATGGAATCTTATATCAAAGGATGTAACGGTAAAACAAGCTGTTATGTATGGTTTCTATTTAATGGTTAAAAGATTTTTTAGATCGATTCTTTTAATCATCATTATACTGGCTATCATGTATGTCGCAGATATAAACTTTATTTTCTTCTTATTCTTTGCACCTGGAATTTTTGCGATGTGTGTAAGGTTTATATTACGGAAAATATGATAGATTCATACCGTTTACAAATGATGGAGGAATTAGTATGAAAACACAATCGGCGGCTGAAAGCTGGGTGGGTTCATGGAGTATTAGTCCCGTTGATTTTAGCCAATCACCGTTTTTTTTCAATAATCAGACCGTTCGGGCGGCGGTAAGGCTGTCCATTGGCGGGAATAAAATGAGACTGAAATTTTCAAATCGGTTTGGCGGCATGCCTGTTGTTTTATCTGAGGTTCATGTTTTTATTCATAGAACCGGCTTGAGACATCCTGTTTTATTTCAAGGAAGCCCTATGACTGGGCTTCAACCGTATCAAGAAGTCATCATTAGCGATCCGATTGATTTAGAGATACATGATCTGGAAGAAGTAAAAGTTAGTATGTTTTTCTCAGGAAACGAGACCATTGAAACAGCTTATCAGGGATCCTCCCGCGTAGCATCGATTCCTGGAAACAGTAGTAGTGAAGTCCACGTCCAAGAGGAACATCTGCATCCTGAAGAAGCGCTGCCATTACTAACAGGAATAGAATTGTATGCGAGTGAAACGTGCATGTCTGTGGTTACGTTTGGTGATTCCATCACCGCCATGGATTGGCCGGATTGCTTTGCTGAAATATTAGCGGAGGAATCGATGGAAATAGGTGTTTTGCGACAGGGAATCGGCGGAAATAAAGTGCTGACTGACAGTCCGGAAGCCTTTAAATATGGCGTGGCTGGAGTAGAGCGCTTTAAGCTGGACGCCCTGAACCACGCTGGTGTGAAAGCTATCATCGTTTTACACGGAGTAAATGATATTATCCATTCAGCTGGCAGTAATCCGATTTCACAGCCAGTAGATGCAGAAGAAATTATTGAGGGACTAAAACAATATATCGGCTGGGCACATGAAGAGAACATCCGAATTTGCGGAGCCACTTTGCTGCCTTTCGGAGGATATGAAGGCATTACTTCTATTGAAGAAAACAAGCGTCGAGCCATTAATGACTGGATCCGAAATTCTGGGGAATTTGATGCAGTCATCGACTTTGACAGGGCAGTCCGAAACCCGGACAAACCCCTAGAACTTCTGCCTGCATACGACTCTGGCGACCATCTGCATCCAAGCCGTGAAGGGGCTGAGGCAATGGCACGGTCGATTGACATAAATCTGTTTGTTTGAATGAGTTTTTCTGTGTGCGAATGAATAATTGTTAAAAGTGTAGTTTGGATGACAAGCGAGAGGGTTGAAGGTGGTTGCGAGCAAAAATATAAAATGCGAGCAACTTTAAGGTAAATGCGAGCAGAAAAACGAATGTGCGGGCAGCTGGATGTGGAGCGAGCAAGTTCATAGCGGTTGCGAGCAAAAATATAAAAATGCGAGCAAAAAAAAGAATGTACGGGCAGCTGGATGTGGAGCGAGCAAGTTCATGGCGGATGCGAGCAAAAATAAAAAAATGCGAGTAACTTTAAGGTAAACCGAGCAGAAAAAACGAATGTGCGGGTGAAGCGAGCAAGTTCTTAGCGGATGTGAGCAAAAATAAAAAAATGCGAGTAACTTTAAGGTAAATCGAGCAGAAAAACGAATGTGCGAGAGGGGGGGGGGGGGCAGCAGGATCTCTATATTATATTCCTTAAGCGGTCCCAGCAGGAAGATGGCCCTTGGCGTATCCTTGCTGACAATCTATTGGAGGATTCTATTCCATTCGGCCCCTATAATGATGTTCAGCCATTTTCGGGCATCTATTTCTATCTTATGATGGCGGCTAATACAGCAGGTGTTACTCCCTATTCCAATATTGTGAAAACAGATATAAAGCGAGAGTAAAACAGTAATTGTGAAAAACGAATCATTTTTAATTGCCATTCATAAGAAGGCCGTACACAAAATATGATTTGTTTAGGCTCTTTTTCCAGATTTAAAAAGAGAGTCCTGGCTCATTCTACCCAGACAGCCTTGTCTGGACTTCTGAGCTTGAGAAAGGAGGTAAATATGCATAGCTTGCGATGGGCCTGGAGCTACATACGCGAATATAAGGGCAGGTTTGCACTTGGCTTGCTGCTCGTGCTGGTTGTTTCGGCATTAAACATGCTTAACCCGTATATAGCAGGTAAGATCGTGGATGATGTTATTTATGGGCAGCAGAAGAATGTATTGGGGCCGCTGTTAGGAATAATGATTGGGTTTACTTTTTTTAGGACAATAGTACGGTATGGGTATCAAATGACGTTTGAAAAGCTGTCGCAGAATGTCATCTTCAAGATGAGGGCAAATTTGTATGACCGCCTTCATAAACTGGATTTCAGTTTCTACGATCAGACTAAAACAGGGGATATTATGGCCCGTATGACAGGTGATCTGGAAGCTGTCCGGCATTTTACCGCGTGGTCCATTTATATGATTTTTGAGAATGCTATGATTCTGCTATTTGCCATTGGGTTTATGTTTTATATTCATCCACCGCTGGCTCTGGCCATGCTGATGGTAACACCTTTTATTGGTTTCTTCGCTTTTCGGCTCACAGCCGATGTTCGTCCTACGTTTACCGAAATCAGGAATCAATTTGCCAGACTGAACTCAGTGGTGCAGGAAAACATCAGCGGGAACCGGGTTGTAAAAGCATTCGCTAAGGAAGAGTATGAAATCCAAAAATTTTCAGCCGAAAACGGTGCCTTTAAAGAAAAGAATTTGCAATCTGCGAAGATTTGGGAAAAATATCTTCCGATTCTGGATTCACTTGCAGGCGTGCTGACGGTGGTTATGATTTTAGCCGGAGGGATTATGGTGATCCACGGTTCCCTTACATTTGGTGAGCTGGTCATGTTCAATTCTCTGATCTGGGCCCTCAATAATCCAATGCGCATGGCAGGCTGGCTGATCAATGATGTACAGCGGTTCATTGCTTCTGCTGAAAAAGTGGAGGAGCTCTTGAAAACAGAACCAAAAATCATGAATCAAGAAACAGAGGCTGCCAAGGTAAAAAACTTTAATGGAGTCGTAGAGTTCGACCATGTGAATTTCAGCTATGGCGAAGGTCCTGTACTTAAGGATATAAACTTTAAGGCAAAACCAGGGCAGTCCGTCGCGATTATTGGTCCGACGGGCTCCGGTAAATCTACATTAGTAAATCTCCTAAGCCGTTTTTATGATGCCTCAAGCGGGGTAGTGAGAGTGGATGGCATCAATGTAAAAGATTGGGACATTCAAAGACTCCGGGATGGAATGGCTATGGTCATGCAGGATATTTTCCTTTTTTCGGATACAATTGAAGGAAATATCGCGTACGGAAGCCCTCAATCATCACTCGATTCTATACAGAATGCTGCAAGACTAGCAGAAGCGCATGACTTTATCTCTGCTTTACCGGAAGGTTACGACACGATTGTAGGAGAGCGGGGAGTGGGTCTTTCTGGAGGACAACGTCAGCGTATTGCTTTAGCCAGAGCGATACTAAAGGACCCGTCTATACTCATTTTGGATGATACAACCTCCAGTGTCGATATGGAGACTGAGCTGCGGATCCAAACTACCCTGCAATCTATTCATCAGTGTAAAACCCGCTTTATTGTTGCCCACAGAATTTCTTCAGTAAAAGAAGCGGATTTAATCCTCGTGATGGAGAACGGAAGAATTATTGAAAGAGGAAAGCATACAGAACTGATTAAGAAGAAGGGCTATTACTATAATGTGTATAAAAACCAGTATGGAAACTTTGATCATAAGCAGCATGGCAAGGAAGTGATATAAATGGCCCGTAATAAATTTGATGTTGATGAAGAGCTGGATACCCCATTTAGTATCACTCATCTGAAGAGGCTGTTTGTTTATATTAAACCATACAAAAAGAAGATCATCCTGACGGTTCTCATCATGCTGATCGCAAGTGGTGCGAACTTAATCGGCCCGTATTTAATCAAACAGGCTATTGATGAAGAAATACCAGGCAAAGATATCCCGGGTCTTTTTCTTTTGTCAGCGATCTACTTATTTGCACTGATTATAACTGGAATATGCATGAAATACCGGATCAGGATCATGTCCCAAATTGGGCAGAGTATTATCCAGAATATCCGTAAAGATTTATTTACACATTTACAGTCTCTTTCCTTTTCTTTTTATGACAGCAGACCGCATGGGAAAATTTTAGTCCGTGTAGTAAATTATGTGAATTCGTTAAGTGATTTACTGTCAAATGGTTTGATCAATTTAATCACTGATATGTTTAGTCTCGCCGTCATTATTGGGTTTATGCTCGTTATTGATGTGAAGCTGACACTTCTCGCTATGCTTGGCTTTCCGGTACTTGCAGGTATTATCTTCCTAATTAAAAATGCCCAGCGTAAAGCCTGGCAGGATCTGAGCAATAAACAATCCAATATGAACGCTTATATTCATGAAAGCATTAATGGAATTAAAGTGACACAGGCCTTTACAAGGGAGAGCGAGAACAAAAGAATCTTCCAGGAGGTTTCTGGTGAGTATCGAAGCTCTTGGATGAAGGCTGTCTATATTCAGTTCCTTCTCTGGCCTTCTATTGAAAACATTTCAGTTCTGACTGTTTCCTTTATCTATGTGATGGGGATATCCATGATTGGCGATGGTGTGACTGTGGGTTCATTGATAGCGTTCATCGGGTATATCTGGATGTTCTGGACACCGCTCGCAAACATCGGAAATTTCTATAATGCCATTATTAATGCCATGGCGTATCTAGAACGAATCTTTGAAATGATGGATGAGAAGCCGACTGTTACAAGTGACCCCGAGAGCAAGGACCTGGGTATGATCAAAGGGAAGGTAGAGTTCGATGATGTGGTGTTTGGCTATGAAGGCGAAGACCGGACCCTTAAAGGAATCAATTTTAAAGCCAATCCAGGAGATACTATTGCCCTTGTCGGAGCAACCGGCTCGGGAAAAACGACAATCGTCAGCCTGATCAGCCGCTTTTATGACATTAACAGCGGATCCATCAAAATAGACGATGTAGATATTAAGACCGTTACCATTCACTCCCTTAGGAAACAAATGGGGGTTATGCTTCAGGATCCTTTTATTTTTTCTGGTACGATCATGGACAATATCCGTTATGGACGATTAGACGCAGCAGATGAAGAAGTGATCGCAGCTGCGAAAGCAGTCCAGGCTGACCCCTTTATCAGCGAATTGAAAGATGGATATCAAACAGAGGTAAATGAAAGAGGGACCAGGCTTTCTACCGGGCAAAGGCAGCTTATCTCGTTTGCAAGGGCACTGCTGGCAGATCCTAAGATTCTTATCTTGGATGAAGCTACATCTTCTATTGATACAGAAACGGAGCTTGCTCTTCAGAGGGGTCTTGAAACACTGCTTGCAGACAGAACTTCCTTTATCATTGCTCACCGTCTTTCAACGATTCAAAATGCAACGCGCATTCTGTTTATTGAAAACGGCAGAATTATAGAAGAAGGGACACATCAGGAATTACTTAATCAAAAAGGACATTATTGGAAGCTCCATAAGTCCCAGCATCACACATTAGAGGTTAGTTAAAAAAGAAATTGAGTAATTGTCTATACTTATTAATTTAAAGAATAGACATATATAAAAATAGATTTATAATAGTAGATGAAAGCGTTTTAGAAAACAGCGGGAAGACAGCTGCATCGATTAATTACGAAGCAATTTTTTCAGTGGTGATCAACCAGGTTTCGGAGGCTCTCTATCGTAACTTAATTAAACTATGGAAAGAGCCTCCATAAAACAGGAGGTATGGACATGCAGTATAGGAGATTAGGAAGATCCGGTCTAAAGGTAAGTGAGATTGGTTTAGGAAGCTGGCTGACATACGGAACTGCAGTCGAAGAGGATAAGTCAGCTGCCTGTATTCACAAGGCATATGAGCTGGGCGTTACCTTTTTTGATACAGCTAATGCGTATAACAAGGGAGCTGCGGAACGGGTTCTTGGGGAGGCATTAAAAGAATATCAGCGCTCAAGCTATGTGCTGGCAACAAAGGTCTTTTTTTCAATGGGCAAAGGTCCCAACGAGCGCGGTTTATCTAGAAAACATATTATCGAGCAATGTGAAGCAAGCTTAAAACGTCTTGGGGTAGATTATATCGATTTATATCAATGCCATCGTTACGATCCGGAAACACCAGTGGATGAAACGTTAAGGGCTTTAGACGATTTAGTGTCTCAGGGTAAAATTCTATATGCCGGCGTCAGCGAATGGTCGGCAGCACAGATCACAGATGCAGTACATATAGCAAGAGCACAACATTTAAGACCGCTTATTTCTAATCAGCCCATCTATAATATGCTCGTTAGGTATATCGAAAAAGACGTTCTGCCGGTAAGTGAGAAGGAAGGACTTGGGCAAGTTGTATTCTCACCGCTGGCACAGGGAATTCTGACTGGCAAGTATAAGCCGGGACAGGAGGTGCCTTCAGCAAGCAGGGCAGCAAATGAAGGGACAAACACCTGGATTAACAGCTATCTGAACGATGATGTGCTGACTCGAGTGGAAAAGCTTGCGATAATTGCAAAGAGCCTTGATGTAGAATTGTCTCAGTTAGCACTAGCATGGGTGTTGAGACAGCCAGGGGTCAGCTCCGCTATCATCGGTGCCAGCCGCCCTGAGCAGGTAGAACAAAACGTTAAGGCATCCGGGCTTGAGATTCCTCAAAACATCCTGGATGAAATTGATTCTGTTTTGGAAGAAATCAGAGGTTTTGTTCCAATCTGGTAACCCGCTTGAAAATCCTGCTACCTATAAATTGGAGGGAAGTTATGAAATTAAAAATCGGGTTTATTGGTTTTGGAAAGAGTACAAATCGATATCATCTTCCCTATGTATTGCAAAGGGATTCTCTTGAGGTCAGCAAAATTTACTCGAAAACTAGAAAACCAGACGTAGAGGAACAATATAAGTCCTGCGGCATCGAGTTCACATCGGAGATCGATGATATACTTCAGGATCCGGACATACAGCTTGTTTCCATCTGCACATCACACGCTTCCCATTACGAGTTTGCAAGAAGGAGCCTTGAGCATAATAAACATGTTCTGGTGGAGAAACCATTTGTCACAACACTAGCGGAGGCAAAAGATCTAATCAATCTTGCAAAAGAAAAGAACCTAGTTATTATGCCGTTTCAAAATAGACGGTTCGATAGTGATTTCCTTGCATTAAAACAAGTGCTTTCAAGTGGCCGTATTGGGAATATAGTAGAAATCGAATCCCATTTCGATTACTTCAGAACCGAATATCCGGATAATCACGGCAAGAAAATGGACGGGGCTTTTTATGGCCTGGGTGTTCACACCATAGACCAGATCATATCTTTATTCGGCAGACCTGATAAGGTTTACACAGATATCAGGTCGGTTCGAAATCCTAATAATCCGGATGATTATTATCATGTTGAGCTTTTTTATCAACATTTTAAAGCCATCGTGAAAACCAATCATTTAGTCAAGATCCCGTATCCTAAGTTCACTCTCCTTGGAACAAAAGGAAGCTTTGTTAAATATGGAATTGATAGACAGGAAGAATGTCTGAAAGCCGGGATGACTCCAGATCAGAGCGGGTTTGGGCTGGATCCTGAAGAATCTTATGGGAAAGTTCAATTCGAAGACTCTGATGGAAGTCATTTTGAGAAGATTATTACACCAAAGGGAGATTATGGCCGTGTGTATGATAATCTGTACCAAGCTGTTATGAATGGCAAAAAGAAGCTGGTAAGCGATGAAGAAATTCTTACCGTTATGGAAATTTTAGAAGAGGGTATTCAGGGTGAAAATCCTAAAATATATACATTAAATTAAAAGGCGAGAGGGGAAAAAATCATGGTAAAAAACAATGAAAAGGCTTTTCCTGAAGGATTTTTCTGGGGAGGAGCTGTAACATCATTCCAAACTGAGGGTGCCTGGAACGAAGGCGGAAAAGGACCTTCTATCGTGGATGCACGTCCTGTAAAAGAAGGCCAGTCTGACTGGAAAACCGCAGTTGATTTTTACCACCGTTATAAGGAAGATATCGCTCTATTTAAAGAAATGGGCTTTAATGCATATCGGACAAGCATTTCCTGGTCAAGAATTTTCCCTGACGGTGAAGGGGAAGTAAATGAAGAAGGCCTGCAGTTTTATGATGATTTATTTGATGAAATGATTGCAAATGGAATTCAGCCGGTTATCACTCTTTATCACTTCGATTTACCACTGGCTTTAAGAGAGAAATATAATGGGTTCGCTTCAAGAGAAGTGGTGAATCTATTTGACCGCTATGCAAGAACGGTATTTAAACGCTATGGCCATAAAGTCAAATACTGGCTGACATTCAACGAGCAGAATCTTGTGCTGACAAACCCGGATTTCTGGGGTGTGAAGCTTGATGGCGCAGAAAATGAAGAGGCATTAAAATATCAGGTTACACATAATGCGTTTATTGCCCATGCCAAAGCGGTTAAATCCCTTCATGAACTAGTTCCGGGCGGGCAGATGGCTGGAATGGTAACTTATATGACAACATACCCAAATACTTGCAAGCCAGAGGACGCTATTGCAAACATGAAAGCTAAGGAACTTTTAGTAGATTTCTATTTTGATGTTTTTGCACACGGCGAATATCCTTCTTATGTAACAAGTGACCTGAAGCGGAAAGGAATCATGCCCCAATTTGAAGAAGGCGATGCTGCACTGTTAAAAGAAAATACAGTGGATTATTTAAGCATCAGCTATTATCAGAGCCAGACAGTCAGCGCTGAAAAAGCAGATGGCAAATGGCTGATCTCTGGAGTTACTCCAAACCCGGGCCTAAAGACAAACGAATGGGGCTGGGCGATTGATCCAATCGGTTTAAGAGTGTGCCTGAAAGATATGTATGCACGGTACAGACTGCCTATCTTCATTACGGAAAACGGAATTGGTGTACGAGAGGAATTAAATGAAAATAATACGGTTGAAGATGATTACCGGATTGAATATTTAAGTGAACACATCAATCAGGTGAAGCTGGCGATCGAAGAGGGAGTAGATGTATTCGGCTACCTTACATGGGGTTCGACGGATCTGATCAGCTCAGGCGGATCATTTGAAAAGCGTTATGGCTTCGTATTTGTTAACAGGGGCGAAACCGATTTAAGAGATTTAAAGAGATATAAGAAGAAGAGCTTTGACTGGTATAAGAAAGTCATTGCCACAAACGGCGCTGACTTGTCATCTAAAGAAAGCGTTTCTGTTAAATAACTTTATGTATGCTGATCTTGTGAAATGGTAAAAATAGAAATGGAGATTAGTATTTTACCTAATCTCCATTTCTATTTTATGCTGAGGAGGAAAGATAGTGGAAAACCTTATCATGTCTGTCCCGCGTGACTTCATCCTGGGCGCTGCTTCTTCCGCCTGGCAGACTGAGGGCTGGAGCGGCAAGAAAGAAACACAGGATTCATATATTGATCTCTGGTACAAAAACAATAAACATGTCTGGCATAACGGGTATGGACCTGCTGTAGCTACGGACTATTATAATCGCTATAGAGAAGATGCCGCTTTGATGAAAGAAATAGGATTGACACATTACCGGACCTCCATTAACTGGTCCCGTTTTCTCACTGACTATGAAAATGGAAATGTCGATGAAGAGTATGCAGCATATGTTGACTCTATGATCAATGAATTAATCCAACAAGGTGTCGAACCGATGATTTGCTTAGAGCATTATGAGCTGCCAGCGGTTTTATTAGAAACTTATGGCGGCTGGGGCTCGAAGCATGTTGTGGAGCTGTTTGTGAAATATGCAGAAAAGGTTTTTGAACGCTATGGAGAACGTGTGAAACACTGGTTCACCTTTAACGAGCCTATAGTTGTACAAACAAGAGTATACTTAGACGCTATCCGCTATCCCTTTGAACAAAATACCCGTAAATGGATGCAGTGGAACTTCAACAAATCTCTAGCAACAGCGAAAGTTGTTCAGTTGTTTAAAGAAAAAGGATACAAAGAAAAGTACGGCTCAAAGATCGGCGTGATTTTAAATCCAGAAGTAACATATGCCCGTTCAAGTGCAAAGCACGATCAAGATGCTGCCAGGATATATGACTTGTTTTTTTATAGAGTATTCATGGATCCTTCCATAAAAGGTGAATATCCTGCGGAGCTTCTTGAGTTAATGGAGAAACACGATATAGTATTTGAAGCTGCGGATTCGGAGCTAGAGATCATAAAAGAGAATACGGTTGATTATGTAGGTTTAAATTTATACTTCCCGCATAGGGTTAAAGCGAGAACAACAGCCTGGAATGAAGAAGTACCATTCCATCCGGCTTTCTATTACGAAATGTTTGAGCTTCCTGGGAGAAAGATGAATCCTTTCCGCGGCTGGGAAATCTATCCGCAAATTATGCTTGATATGGCTCTTCGGATGAGGGATGAATACGGAAATATCGAATGGTTTATCGCGGAAAATGGCATGGGTGTAGAAAATGAATTCAACTATAAAAATGAACAGAAGATGATTCAGGATGATTACAGAATTGAATTTATCAGCGAGCATTTAAAATGGCTGTTAAAAGGGATAGAAGAGGGCTCAAATTGTTCAGGTTACATGCTATGGGCATTCACAGATAATGTATCCCCGATGAACGCATTCAAAAATAGGTATGGTTTGGTGGAAATCGACCTTGACGAAAACCGAAACCGAAGGATGAAGAAATCTGCTTATTGGTATCAAGAGCTTATCAAGAAAAGAGAAATATCAGTAAAAAACGATCAATTATACAAATAAGGGTTTGAGACAAGGAATTTAGAGAAAAAGGATAAAGATATTTTCTGAATTTTGAAAATTAAATGTATATACATTTAACACTAAACATATATAATTATTTGTGTAAGCGGATAATCAGCTCTGTTTTGAAAACGATATCAAAACAATTTTTTTGATTTATTGTGCATTAGAGATATCTTGTTACTAAACTTGAAGGAGTGAAACATATGATACATAACAAACTTACCCCTTTTCCAAAAGACTTTTTATGGGGTGCAGCTTCTGCAGCGTATCAGGTAGAAGGAGCATGGAATGAGGACGGAAAAGGAGTGTCAAACTGGGACCAATTTGTACGAATCCCTGGTAAAACATTTAAAGGTACAACCGGAGATGTGGCTGTCGATCACTATCATCGTTATAAGGAAGACGTTCGCTTAATGGCTGAAATGGGAATGAGAGCATACCGTTTTTCAGTCGCCTGGACACGGATATTTCCAAATGGCAAAGGAGAAATCAATCCCAAAGGCTTAGAGTTCTATAACAACTTAATTAATGAGTTGAAAGCTAATAACGTTGAACCGATTCTTACGCTCTACCACTGGGATTTGCCACAAGCACTTCAGGATGAATACGGCGGCTGGGAATCAAGAAACATCATAAAAGATTTCACTGCCTACAGTGTGGAATTATTCAAGCAGTTTGGCGCTAGGGTTAAGTATTGGGTCAGCTTAAATGAACAGAATATTTTTACGGGACTCGGTTACCGCATGGCCGCTCATCCGCCGGGAGTGAAGGATGACAAGCTGTTTTACCAGGTAAACCACCATGCGAATTTAGCCAATGCCAGTGTAATTAAGGAATTCCGCAAATATGTTCCAGACGGGAAGATCGGACCGAGCTTTGCTTACTCCCCTGCGTATGCTGCCTCCTCAAATCCTAAAGATATCATTGCGGCTGAAAATGCTGAAGAATTAAACAGCCACTGGTGGATGGATATCTATGCTTGGGGCAAATATCCGAAGTCGGCTTGGAGCTACTTAGAAAAAAACAATCTGGCACCTGCTGTGGAAGAAGGAGATTTCGAATTATTAAAAGAGAGCAAGCCCGATTTCATGGGACTGAATTATTATCAGACAACTACATTTGAGGAGAATCCGATAGAAGGCGGAGTTACTGCAGGTGAAATGAATACGTCTGGCAAAAAAGGAACTTCCAAGGATGGAGGAATTCCAGGAGTATTCAAGACGGTGTCAAATCCTAATCTTGAAAGAACAAACTGGGATTGGAATATCGACCCGAATGGACTGCGAATTGCCCTTCGCCGAATTACCGGCCGTTACAATCTGCCTATTTTAATCAGCGAAAATGGGTTAGGGGAATATGACAAATTAGAAGAAAATGATGTCGTGAATGATGATTACCGGATCGACTTTGTTCGATCCCATGTTGAAGCCATGCAGGAAGCAATTTCTGATGGAGTAGATTTGATGGGGTATTGTGTATGGTCCTTTACAGATTTATTAAGCTGGCTGAATGGCTTTCAGAAACGATATGGCTTTGTATATGTCAATCAGCATGAAGAAGGGGAACATGATCTCCGCCGCATCAAGAAAAAGAGTTTTCACTGGTATAAAGAATTAATTGAAACAAATGGAGAAAAACTCTAAAAAATTACGAGAGAATCAATCGACCTTTCGTCCTTAGGGCGGGGTGGGGATATTGGGAAACTATTGAATTCCTGCAGATAAGAAAGGCTTCCATTTCACTCAGAAGTCCAGGTTACTTTTTACATGAATGGATTTGATAGATAACCAAACGGGGATTGATAACAATGAAAAATAAAAACGTGCTGGCTGCTCTTAAAGAAAGATTGCTCTTTATTTGGAGGATTCCCTCCTTACCGGTCCTATTTCTGCTTAATATCCTCTATGGTCTTGGCATGTCCTTCTTTGCCCCTTTTTCTTCACTCTTTGGAATCGATGAAGTAGGGATGAGCAATATCGGTTTCGGGCTGTTTATGACCATTATGGCGGTTGGCGGTGTGGTGATCAGCAGCTATATAGCAAAGAAGTCTGATACAACATTAAGCCGCAGGAAAATTCTTATTTATTCGTCTTTAGCCGGCGCGCTTGGATATATACTCTTTGCCTATCTGCGCAATTACTATGCGCTTGCATTAACTGGTTTTTTCGTGCTTGGGAGCGCGGCTGCGACTGTCCCGCAGCTATGGGCATATGCCAGGGATGCGCTGACTAATGCTAAAGTGCCAAGTGAAGAAACACCGCTCATTATGAACATTTTCCGGATGTTTTTTGCTCTGGCATGGGTAGGAGGGCCGGCGCTGGGAGCATGGCTCGTGATGGTGTTTGATTTCAAAGGATTGTTCTTTTTTGTAGCTGCCTGTTATTTGCTGGGCATGTTAACCGCTATTTTTCTTTTAAAAGATATTGAACGGCAGGAAGTGCCCAATCAAGAAACAATCAAGGTTAAAAAGTATATCAGCAAGCCTCATATACTTGCGAATCTCGCAGCTGCTTTTCTTCTTTATGCAGCATCCTCAATCCACATGCTGAATGTACCTCTATTTGTTACTAAGGTACTGCACGGGACAGAAATGCAAGTTGGGATTATCTTTAGCGTAGCACCAATTTTCGAAGTTCCCATGATGATTATCATTGGGATGATGGCAACAAAAATGGATAATTCCATATTAATAAAAATCGGCTACTTCATGGCCTTTATTTACTTTTTAATATTCGGATTCGTTTCTGAACCTTGGCAGATTTATCCGCTTCAGATTTTAAGCGCTGCTCAAATATCAATTACGGCAGGGATTGCCATAGCTTATTTTCAGGATTTTATCCCTGAAGCGCCGGGTACAGCAACAACCCTGTATATGAATACTACACAAATCGGCTCAACAGCTGGGTATCTTCTATTCGGCTTAATTTCGTCCATGATCAGCTATGGTCAGATGATTACAATCTACACCATTTTCGCTGCCATCGGCTGCTTATTCATAACTGTCTATGGCAAAGAAAGAATAGCAGGTTCAAAGAGTAAAGGTATGAGTGTTTAGGAGGATAGCAGCGTTTAAAGCTCCGCATACAAATTTACTAGTGCTGCAGGCGGAGCAGTTCAAACGGCACCAGGCAGTAAGAAATATGGGCAGAGAAAGCCAAAATGGAAAAAAACAGGTTTCTCAGATTGAAAAATAAAAGTAGAATTGAGGACATACAAATGGTATATCAAGCAGCTGATAATCGTTATAAAACAATGAAGTATAATAGAAGCGGACGTTCGGGACTTCAGCTTCCAGCAATTTCTCTTGGGCTCTGGCATAATTTTGGCGGTGTCGATACAATTGAAAATGGCCGAGCCATGTTAAGAAAAGCCTTTGATCTGGGCATTACACATTTTGACCTGGCCAACAATTATGGACCTCCGGCAGGCTCAGCTGAACTAATGTTTGGCGAAATGTTAAAAACCGATTTTGCTCCGTATCGGGACGAAATGATTATTTCCACAAAAGCAGGCTACTATATGTGGCCAGGGCCGTACGGTGAGTGGGGTTCTAAAAAATATTTAACGGCGAGCATCGATCAAAGCCTTAAACGCATGGGGCTGGATTATGTAGATATCTTCTACTCTCATCGTCCAGACCCAAATACACCTCTTGAGGAAACAATGGGTGCGCTCGATTCCATCGTCCGCCAGGGGAAAGCGCTCTATGTTGGGATTTCCAGCTACAGTGCCGAACAAACGGCAGAAGCAGCTGAAATCCTCAACCGTTTAGGAACGCCACTAGTGATTCATCAGCCTAGCTACTCCATGCTGAACAGATGGATTGAAGACGGTCTTCAGGACGTTTTAGAAAATAGCGGCGTCGGCTCTATTGCTTTCTGCCCATTAGAGCAGGGATTGCTGACAAATAAATACATTGGGGGCGTACCTGCCGATTCACGAGCTGCCAAATCTACCGGTGCACTTGGTGAGGAGCGGGTAACACGGGAGGTAATCGATCGCGTCCGAAAATTAAACAAGATCGCAGCCGAAAGAGGGCAAAGTCTGCCGCAAATGGCGCTCGCCTGGGTACTTCGCGGCGGCCGAGTAACCTCTGCTCTAATTGGTGCAAGCAGGGTCAGCCAGATTGAAGAAAACGTGGCAGCGCTAAATAATCTAGAGTTTACAGACGAAGAACTGCGAAATATTGAGGTAATCTTAAACAGTTCGAATTAATAGAGAGCAGCAGGGCTGCGTCTAATTCAATGTAAAACGGCTTCCATGTGGAAGTCGTTTATTTAATTTATTTAAATGACCGCCGCTGGCAAGTGTAAGCTCGGCAATTATTTATACCTAATACTTGATATGAAGGAGAAACACACAATGCCTTAAGCAAAACTAATTTAGTTGTGAAAACAAATCCTCAAGTTCTCCTTTAGAAAGCTCTCTCCAATCGCCTTTATCAAGTCCATCGAGCACGATATTCATAATTCGGACACGCTCTAGCCTTACTACTTTGTACCCTAGTGCCTTAGCCATCCTGCGAATTTGACGGTTAAGTCCTTGTTTTAGAATAATTCGAAACTTGTATTCGTTGATATGGGTAACTTCACATGTCTTGGTTGTCACTCCCAGAATTTCAACCCCATTTGCCATCCTTTGGATAAACCCCTGTGTAACAGGCCTGTCTACTGTCACCAGGTATTCCTTTTCATGGCCATTCTCAGAACGCAGGATCTTATTTACGATATCACCATTATTTGTCATAAGAATTAATCCTTCTGAGGCTTTATCTAACCTTCCAACTGGGAAAATACGTGTAGGGTAGTTTACGAAATCAATGATATTGTTTGAAACTTCCTTTGCAGCCGTACAGGTTACTCCGACTGGTTTGTTAAGCGCTATATACACAGGACTCTCTCTATCAGGCAAGGGCTTATTATCTATTAATACAATGTCACCTGGATTTATAAGAGTATTATGTTCACAGATTATCCCATTTACCAAAATTCTATGATTTTTAATTAATCTATCTGTTTCATTCCTAGAATAATATCCTATCTCACTCATATACTTCTGAATTCTCACTTCAAACCCGCTTCCTTTAATATCGTTTAAATGTTTTATTATATAATAACAATCTTTAGATTACACCATAAACTTAAAGGCAAAACAAATTAGTATTTAACTTTAATGAGTGAAGTTTATTAGTTAATTAAATCTATAAATTAAGTTAAAATAGTACTAAAGCAGGAGTAGGTATTTGATGAAATTTAATAGTTAAACAGTTTATAATAAGAATATTGTAAGCGCTTAAAAAATAATAGAACTGGAGGGTGGAAGGAATATAGGAAACTAAGTTAACGGTAAGTTAATTTATCTTTAAAAACCTAGAAAAGAGGTTGCATATGAAGAAATCAAAGGTTCTTATCAGTTCAGTTATGGCTTCATCCCTGGTATTATCTATACTTCCATCTATAAATGTACAAGCATCGCTGTCATCAGCCGCATCTTCCAAAGCACACGAGGCTGTGAAGAAAAATCGGACGGTAAATTTTGTAGATGCTAAAGCCACGAATAAAACAAAGTCTTTGTTTGCCTATCTTAATGATGTAAGGGGAAAGCATGTGCTTTTTGGCCATCAGCACACAACGGATGAAGGACTGACTCTTACAGGTTCAGGAAAACCGGAGTCAGATGTGAAGAATTCGGTCGGAGACTTTCCAGCCTTGTTTGGATGGGATACGTTAAGTCTTGAGGGGAAAGAGAAGCCGGGCGTTCCAAATGATGCAGAGAAAAGCCGGGAAAATCTTGCTGCGTCCATGAAAGAAGCTCACGATATGGGCGGTATACTGGCACTGAGTACACATTTTCCCAACTTCGTTACCGGTGGAAGCTTTAATGATACAGCTGGCTCGGTGGTAGAGCATATTCTGCCTGGCGGTGATAAAAATGATGAATTCAATGCATTTCTTGATAACATTGCATTATTCGCAAAAAATTTGAAAGATGATAAGGGAGACTTAATTCCTGTTCTGTTCCGCCCGTTCCATGAACAAAATGGGGGATGGTTCTGGTGGGGTGCAAAAACGACCACGACCAGCCAGTATGTTGAAATTTACAGATATACGGTTGAATACCTTCGGGATAGAAAGGGCGTACATAATTTCCTTTATGTTTATTCGCCAAATGGAACCTTTGGAGGCAGCGAGGACAGCTATCTGACGACATATCCCGGCGACGAATATGTGGACATTCTGGGTATGGATCAATATGATAACCAGTCCAATCCGGGGTCCGAGCAGTTTTTGAAAAACCTTGTCAGTGATCTGGGCATGATTTCAAAGCTAGCTGACCGGAAAGGTAAAATCGCTACTTTTTCTGAATTCGGATATAGTCCGCAAGGTATGAAGACTACAGGCAATGGGGATTTACAATGGTTTACAAGAATGATGAATGCGATCAAAGCTGACCCGGATGCCAGACGTATCTCGTATATGCAGACTTGGGCGAACTTTGCATTAAATGGCAATTTATTCGTTCCGTATAACGATGCACCTAATGGATTGGGCGATCATGAACTGCTTCCTGACTTTATTAATTATTACAAAGACCCTTATACTTCATTCCTTGATGAAGTGGAAGGAGTATACAAGTATAAAGCGAAAGCAGCCCATGAAACGCCGTTCATGCACATTGCTTCACCAACTGCCAACTCTACAGTTACAAATCCTGTTACCAAAATAAGAACCAGGGTTTTAAACGAGAAACCTTCGAAAGTTGTTTATTCAGTTGAAGGATCCCATACAGAAGTACCGATGAAGCTGGATACTGACGGGTTCTATTCCGCAGATTGGGCGCCAGGAGGAGAATTTAACGGAAAATCGGCTAATATTACTGTTAAAACCTTTTTCAGGGATCATAGTGTCCAGGAACAAACGGTAAAAGTGTTTGTAAAAGTTCCTGAAATCTCAATGAAAAAATATACATTTGACTCTGGAATTACGGATGTACAAAATAACGGTACGTATCCTGAAAGCATAAAAACTACCTTTGAACATGCTGTATTAAATGGAGATGGTAAGCTTAAAATCAATGTTACCGGACTAAATCAGGCTGATACCTGGCAGGAGATAAAGCTGGAACTGCCGAAAGCAGCACAGGAGGTTTACCTTGATGCAGTGAAGCGGGTGAAAATGGACGTACTGATCCCTTCTAATGCAGGCAGTAACGCTAATGCGTCAATCAGAGGAATCGTTATGCTGCCGCCGGATTGGGACACGAAATACGGGATGGCAGCTACGGAACAAAAGCTTTCTGGCCTGGAGAAAGTGTCAATAGATGGTATGGAATACTTTAAATATCCAGTAACAATAGACCTGAACGATTCAACAAAGTCGGAGGCGGCAGAGAGTCTTGCGCTCTCACTTGTAGGAAGCGGACTGACACTGGATGGAGCCCTGTACGCAGATAATATTGAATTGCTCAGCACGTATGCAGAAGCAGCTTCGGATCCGTCACTTGTCGACGATTTTGAATCTTACCAAGGCGATAGTGCTGCTCTTGCAGCGAAGTTCGTTCATGCAGGAGGAGATGCAGCATCTGTCTCTCTGACAGGTACAAACAAAAGCAGCGGCACATACGCCATGAAAATAGACTATACACTTGCTGGTTCTGGTTACGCCGGTATAACTAAATCACTGGGTGGTGTGGACTGGTCCGGATTTAATAAGCTGAAGTTCTGGCTCGTGCCGGATGGGAAGAATCAAAAAATGGTTGTCCAGCTTAAGGTAGACGGCGTATCTTATGAAGCCTATCCATCCCTGGCAGGAACTGCACCTGGCTGGGTAGAGATTCCTTTTAACCAATTTACCGTGGCTCCATGGGATATTGCCAATGCAGGCAAGAAGCTGAACAAAGTCACACTGAAAAATGTGCAGGATTTTTCTGTATACGTAAATGCAGTTAATGGAGCAGCGCTAAGCAGCACGCTATATCTTGATGACATCAAGGCAATTAACGATGGTACGGGAGGCGTCCCTAACGGCGGAACAGGACCTGGAAGTTCGCCGGAACCTATTGGAACTTTATATGACTTTGAATCAGATATACAAGGGTGGGCAGTCGAGCAAAATCAGGCGGGGGCCTCTGTGCCAGCAATCTCTTTAACAGAAGCCGCAAAAGGAACATCCTCCCTTCAAAGTACATTCGACTTATCGAAGACAGCGGGCTTTGAACTTACAAAGGTACAGGCTGCCGATCTTTCTGCAGCAGATTCAATCAGTGCGCAGGTAAAATTGTCTTCCGGAACAGCAAATGTCCGCTTATATATTAAGACAGGCAGCAATTGGAATTGGCATGACAGTGGGGTGGTTTCAGTAGATTCCAGCGGATTTAAGACAATAGTATTACCGCTGGATTCTTCATGGGGGCTCGATAGCGTCAAATCAATCGGCATTAAAATTGAACCTGTAAGTGGCAGTGGAAACGCCTCTGTTTATGTAGACGATATAGCATTATCAAATAAATAAAGGTCTATACACAACCGCAGTTGACCCATAAGGAAGCTGCGGTTTTTCGGTTTGGAGGTAAAGGCTGAGTCAGGGTGATCGAATATATTCTGAACTGTATTAGAGCATTAAAGAAAAAATTTGAAAAGATGTAAAAAATTAGTATAGTTGTTATGATAGAATCATATAAAAGCAGGGGTTTGCAATTTAATTGTGGGAACTGCATCCTAGAGTGTGCTACCAAAGGCTGCCTGTAGAAGTTTGAGTCCGCTAAGTTTCCAAGCAAACTAATGGGTAAATTTATAAGTAAAAAGGGCGGGATTATGTGTCAAAAATGAATGATAGGAAACTAGTATAGCAGCCGGGTTGGAGGAATTAACACAATTAGTTAAAATGTACAAATTTTGATTCTCAAAGGATATAGTTATCGTTTGAAGACCTTTCAAGAGTCAAAAAAACTTCTTAAAAAAGGCTTATTAAGCTAAATCTTTAAAATTATGCTGTTTTCGCTGAAGAAATGCTGGCATCTATGACTTATGCTGATCATAACAGTTTTAATTCACAGTGTTCGAAGTAGTTTACGCTATCTTGCATCGGTGGAAGCACACTTTAAAAGACCTCTAGTTGCGCGGTGTGGAAAAACCTTAGGAATCGAAGACTGAGATAATTTGTCACGGAGTGTAACAATAATGAATTACATGTACAATCGAGAAATTCTGCAAGAACAATTAAAAAAGTATAAGACTCATTTTATTACATTAGGTTGTTTATTTTTTTTATCAGCAATTATATCTTATATTATTTTTAACTCAGTGCCGCAATATATTGATACTCTATTAGTAGGATTTAGAACGCGGTTAGACCAGCAGGGCATCAGCGTACACACAGATAGTTCCACTCTTTTTATAACCCTGCTATTAAATAATCTAAAAGCTTGTTTGATGTTAATGGCCATAGGCTGTATTCCATTTTTGTTCCTGCCTTATCTTAATATTTTATTAAATGGAACAGTTATTGGTTTATTGCTATGCAGCAAAACCATTAAAGGAATCTCCCTATTAAAACTGATTCTCTTAGGGCTTCTCCCTCATGCCATTTTTGAAGTGCCGGCACTAATACTCTCTGCATCTATAGGTTCTTACATCTGCTTAAGTTTAGTTCGAAAAATCTTTAAACGAAGAACGGAAATATTGCTTACAGATCTATTTATAAGTGCTGCCAAAATATTTGGGAAGGTTGTCATTCCATTATTGCTGGGTGCAGCATTTATAGAGGCTTTTATAACAAAAGTATTAGTGAGAACTCTTTAGAAAAAGGAATAGTACGGTATGGCAAGTATCACCGAAGGAAAAGGCTCAAAATAACCTGACGAAAGAGTGAATGAGCGTGGGGAAAAAGTCAGTACGTTTAATAAAACGGGAAGAGAGAAGAAAAAGGCGTAAAAATGGAGAGTCAGAATGGGGTTTTTATATATTTGATGTTGTTCTAGAATTATTCGAATATATCATCCTGGGAATTGTTCATTTAGTAAGAATAGTAGTAAAGCTAATAAACTAAGGAAAAAATAAGGTCCTGATTAAACGGTAATCAGTTGCCAGTAAACAATGAAAGAAAAATGACACCCCTTTTCGTTATATAAAAGGGGTATTTATCTTCTTAGGGAGAAAAAATTTTTTAAAAGGTTAATAACATTAATATTAAATTAATAAAATATTTTTATGGTGAATTATCTTTTTTTGCGTTATTATAAAACTCGATAACGAATACCTTTGTGTTAGTTGATTTTGCAATCCATTTTATAAAAAGGGAGAGATGTACATGATTTATTTAATTGGGATAGTTTATGTAATCGGAATCCTGGGTGCAATCTTCCTCATTAGAAAGAAATCCTATTATGCCATTCCTGTTATTGTAGGCGTAATCGGGCTGGATCTTGTGCTTGGCGGCACGGCCTTACATTCACATTTAGCGAGTTTGTCTGCTGAATATTCCGGAATGAGCTATATTGGTTTATCCGTTTTTATTTTTTTGATACTTATTGTACTTTAATATCAATCAAACTCTTAGTAAAAATGGCTCCTTGTCTGCAAGGGGCTTTCTTTTGTTGTATCATTTCCATTGGATCTTTTTTCTGGCTAGGCCGAGCAGATGTGGCCTGAAGTGAACAAGAGGAACCACAGATTGTTTTATCAATAAAGTTCGTTATAATTTATATATACTTTTGTAATCTCAACTACGCTTTTATAAAGGGAAACTGAAAGTGCAGCTTATACATATTAAAGGAAACTAGAAACTACATAGTCATTACAAAATTGAAAAAGAGGAGAGCTATCTATGCATAAAGACTCCATCCGGCTGATAGAGTACGACATCGCGATGCTGGTACGGCTTACAACCGCCCATAGCCCTCGATTAGGGAGCCTGGATCGTTCCGAATATTTAGTGCTGAGTGAATTGAATGAAAACGGAGCAACTGCGATTAATATGCTTGCTGACCAATTAAAGCTTAATCTTTCTACGGCCAGCAGGCAGGTAGCTGTCCTGGAAACGAAAGAACTGATCCGCCGCTATCCTGATCCGCAGAATGGCCGGATCAGTTTGATTGAAATAACACCAAAAGGTAAAGGGATACTTGAAAAAGTCCAAATAGCCCGCCACGATGTTTATTCAGAAATTCTTAAAAATTGGACTGATGAAGAGCTCCGCTTATTGGAAGAAAATTTATCCCGCCTAAACAAGGATTTTAAAAGCTGGAGAAAATAATACAGGCGATATATAAGGAAAGGGTATCCCGCAAACATAGGCGGGGCACCCTTTTTGGGGAGTCAGAAAACAACCCTTCACCGTTGAAGTGGTGAGAAAACATATATTTGTAGGCTGAATGTGCCGGTAAACTCTTCTGAGTTTACCGGATTTTTATGTGTTAAAAAAACAGTTCTTGATCATACATACAGAGAATAGTCACTTATGCTGCTAGTAAAATGTAAAGGAAATGACGAATTTTTAAAAGTTAGAAAAAAAGAAACTCTATTGCTATATTTTTTGTATGTTGTATAATACAATTTGTTAAATGCAACTTAAAAGTGAATCTCTATAGTTTTACAGAAAAATGGAATTAAACTTAACAAGGAAGATCGGTAAAAGAAGAAAGGAGAGGGTATATTGAGTCAGTCTACAACTAATCCGGCTATGGAAGCCAAACAGAGCGGTCCCCATTTTATAATAATCTCCATTTTGACATTGTTTTCATTTGGACCGCAATATTTTACAAACTTATCTTATATCCTGAATCAAATGATTATTCAAAATGGGCTTAAACTTAGCACTCATGACATGCTGCTTCCATCCATAGCATCCAACCTTGCTTTTGCCCTTGGGGTACCGCTGGGACGTATTTTGTCCATGAAGTTTGGTATAAGAAAGATTTACCTTACTTTTATCGGAATTTTCATAGGCGGAACACTCATAAATATATTCAGTTTCGGTTTATATACCCTTACAATAGGAAGGACTATTCAGGGAATTGGAGCAGGTGTTTTGTTCTTGACCATATTGCCGCTTAGCCTTAGATCTTATCCAAACAAAGTACGGAATTATTTCATTTTGTTTGCCATTGGAGGTCTTTTTGGTTCCAGTGCAGTGGGAGCATTTTTTGGTTCCTTATCGTTAAGCACATCCGAATGGCGCTGGTTATTCTTATTGAATATCCTCACATCTCTTATTTGTTTTTGGCTGGGGTATACAGTTTTGCCGCAGCAAAAGCCAGAGGAGAAAGTGAGTTTGAAGTTTGATGTAAAGGGTGTATTTTTATTCGCCCTCTTATTGATAGTCCTTATTTTCCCGTTGTTTAACCTTCAGGAAAAAGGATTTTCATCCATTCATGTTTGGCCTTATCTTGCACTTGCTTTCATATTATTAGTGATATTTGTAGCAGTTGACTTTACTGCAGAAAATCCGCTCATACCTGTACGTTCCTTATGGGCAGCAAAACCTATTTCCGGAACTATTATGGCATTGGCAGCACATGTGGCACTTATCATAGCCATTGCTGGAATTAATGGATTTTTACGGACGATCATGGATCCGCCATTCGGTAGTCTAACGATTTTCTACTTTTGGTTCTTTATAGGAATTATAGTATCTGCATTAATTTGTACGCTGCTATACGACAAGCTGGGTGCAGGAATTCTCGGAATTATTGGATCTATAACCATCATTTTAGTAAGTATCCAATGGAGAATGGTCGGACCTGAAGCACACTTAAGCATGTTGAGTTTTCAAATGGCCTGTGTCGGCGGCGGAGTAAGTATGGTGCTGATCTCAGGAGCACTGGGAACCGCGCTTGCTGGTGATATTCATCAAGCTACAGCACGTTCAGCATCACTTCATTCAATCCGTAACTTTATTGGGGCAGTCGCCGCACCTGTGCTTGGCTGGTTTGTCCTTCGAATGAATGCAATGCACTATGAAGATATAAGAGGTAAAACATCCTTGCTGGATCCCGAGCTGTATAGCGAGACGGCTGCTCTTGTCAGGAAGTTAATGAACAGCGGGCATACATTTACAGAGGCCAAGAGTCTGGCTTCTTATACAATTGCTGTTAATGCCCAAAAAGGTGCTGTTCTCGGCGCCTACCATGATCTATTCTCGATTCTCCTGATCTTGGGGATCATCATGCTTTTAGCTTCAATTGGCAAGGCGTTAACAGGAAAAGGAAGATCGCTTGTTCAGAAAGAGAAGCGAATTCTTTTGCAGGCACCGCCAAAAGGCAAAAATAAAAACGAAATGATTTTATCAAATCAAAATTAATGGAATGGAAGGGAGAATAAAGGAATGAGCAGAGGTCGTTTAATTATTTTCAATATATTAGGTCTCCTGATTTTATTAGCTTTATTAGCAGGCGGAGCTTATTTTTACTATCAAAACCAAAACTATGTAAAGTCTGAGGATGCAAAGGTTTCCGCAGAGATGACACAAATTGTGGCTCCAGCTTCAGGCCAGCTTTCCGGCTGGAATTATAAAGAAGGTAACACGGTCGCTAAAGGAAATACACTAGGTGAAGTATCAGATGGCAAGCAGGCTCTTTCTATCAAATCAACACTAGAAGGTACAATTATTAAAAATGGAGCCGTTAATGAACAGTTAGTTCAAGCCGGACAAGTGCTTGCGCAGGCGGCTGACCTTAAACACTTATTCATTACAGCTAATATTAATGAAACAGATTTGAAGGAAGTCGAAAAAGGAGACAGCGTGGATATCATTGTCGATGGCGATTCTGAAGTAACGTTTAAAGGAAAGGTTGAATCAATCGGTTACGCAACTAACTCAGTTTTCTCTGCACTGCCACAGCAAAACTCTAATAATTTTACAAAGGTAACTCAAAAAGTACCTGTGAAAATTTCCATCTCAAATCCGTCAAGCAAAGTGCTGCCAGGTATGAACGCTGAAATTAAGATTTCTATTTAATATTAGATGTAAAATAAGACCCGAATATCAGGACACCTCATAGAAAGTGTCCTGAACTTGGGTTTATTTAGTTTTTTGATAAAATTCAACAGATGCACCGGCTAGTTATGATCAAAAGAGAATTCAGTCTAGAATTTTATGGGATAAAGTTAGATACTGCCAGTTGGGAACCTGACAAAATGAAAAATCCTCTTATAATCCTAGAAACACTCTAAAATCCCAAAATCGCTCATAAAAATCGAAAAACCCTCTTTTAATTTAAAAAGTCCTCTTAGTTTTTGAAAAATCCCCTAAAATCAAAAGCCCACTTTCCTAATATAAAAAAGTTAACACCGGCTATTATAGCTGCTTAGCCACTGGTGGTTTTTTAGTGCAGACGTATTGTTGTTCTCAGCAATCATTGACGAATCTTCAACGTCTCATTCAAACTATTATCTATTACCTGCTGCAAGGGATATAATGAAAATGATAGCACCTTATGTTCATTCATTTTTTTAATCCAAGGGGGTACCAGATGAAATACGATTTCGATAAGCACATCATACGTACGAATACTGGTTCTGTGAAGTGGGACCATTCTGAAACTTTGTTTGGAGATAAGGATATTCTTCCGATGTGGGTTGCTGATATGGATTTCAAGGCGCCGCAGCCTGTTATCGATGCCCTTATTGAAAAAGCGGAGCATGGAATTTTTGGCTATACAAAAGGTTTGGGTTCCTATCATGATGCTATCATCGGCTGGATGAAGGAAAGACATAAATGGGAAGTTAAAAGTGAATGGATCTGCCACAGTCCTGGAGTGGTGCCAGCTTTGAACTTGATTGTACAAACATTTACAGATCCGGGCGATAAAATAATCATCCAGCATCCTGTCTATTATCCTTTCACTAAAGTTATTGAGATGAATGGGAGAACCGTTGTATCGAATCCTCTTAAAGTAGAAAATGGTCAGTATGTGATGGATTATTTAGATTTGGAAGAGAAAATAGACGAAGAAGTGAAGATGATGATTCTATGCAGCCCTCACAATCCAGTCGGACGGGTATGGACTAGGGAAGAGCTCATTCGAGTTGGGGAAATCTGCCTGAAGCACAATATTCTAATGGTTTCTGATGAAGTGCATGCAGACCTTGTTTTGAAAGGCGATCACACTGTATTTGCCGCCATCTCAGATGAGTTTGCCCAGCGTTCGATTATCTGCACGGCACCAAGTAAAACGTTTAACTTAGCAGGTTTGCAGACTTCCAATATCATTATCCCAAATCCAGAAATAAGAGAAAAATTTTCAAATGCACTGGAAGCAAATTTTATGGGAGGGATGAACACGTTTGGTGTGGCTGCAACGGAGAGTGCCTATCGATATGGTGAGGAATGGCTTGATCAGCTGCTTGTATATGTACAGGCCAATTTTGATTATCTGGCGGGCTACATAGAGACACATCTTCAAGACCTAGTGGTGTATCCGCTGGAAGGAACATATCTAGCTTGGATTGACTGCCGGGAGCTCGGCCTTGACCATCAGGCTCTCGAGGAATTAATACACAAAGAGGCAAAAGTAGCGCTCAATCAAGGATATATATTTGGAGAAGGCGGGGAGGGATTCATCAGGCTGAATCTCGCCTGCACCCGTTCGACTCTTGAAGAAGGATTGCAGCGAATAGAGAGAGCCATTGGAAGGATAAGAGGCTGATTCAGGTCCTAATCTGAGTTTATCCTGTATTCTAGCAGCTTCATTACACACTTATCCATAGAAAAACAGACCCCTGAAGTACACAAGTGAACTATAACCCGATTAATGGACACTAAATTAAAAGTGCCCCTTAATCGGGTTTTTCTATGTCGTCAGGAAGAAAACCCGTTTATAATAAAAGAATTTTTGTGGACGGAAGATAACATTATGAGTAAACAGCTCTACTCAGCAGCATAGGGCCTTTTATTAAACTGTCCATTTTAGGGGTTACAGTTCAAAGTTCAGGGGTCTGTTTTTTCGGCAGGAGCAATGGCAGATGAACAGAAAATGATATTACTTTATCGCATAAATCTCCTGGTGTATACTTTACATAACAGAAAGAGAACGTTTTCATCAGAGAATAATAATTTCTTTAAGAGGTGAGTAGATGATTCATACAGCTTTATTAAGCAGATGGCATGTTCATGCTGACGAATATGCGGAACAGGCACAAAGCAACCCGGATTTATCGATAAAAATGGTGTGGGATGAAAATAGTGAACGCGGCAGAGACTGGGCAGTTTCTCTTGGAGTTCCATTTGAAGCGGATTTACATTCCGTTTTAACCAATAAGGATATTGATGCCGTTATAGTGGCGGCGCCTACTAATATGCATAAAGAAATAATGGTGGAAGCGGCCAGAAATAAGAAGCATATTTTTACCGAAAAAGTGCTTGCAGCTACGGTCCGTGAAGCCCGGGAAATCCTTGAAGCGGTGGAGGAAAACAATGTTCAACTCACCATTTCTCTGCCGCGGCTGACAGCCGGTTATTACTTATATGCACAACAAGTTATGGATCAAGGCCTGCTTGGCCAATTAACGACCATTCGCTGCCGTGTTGCCCATAACGGAGCAGTAAAAACAGAGGAGAATCCAAGTGGATGGCTGCCGCAGCACTTTTTCAGCAAAGAACAGTGCGGAGGTGGTGCCTTCATCGACCTTGGGGCCCATCCTATTTACTTGACGAACCGTTTGGCAGGGAATGTAAAAGCAGTATCAGCACGCTTTCAGACGTTCGGAAATGAGGTAGATGTAAATGCTGCAGTCCTCGTGGAATATGAATCTGGTGCTCTCGGTATTCTGGAAACAGGCTTCGTTTCAAGTGGCAGCCCATTCCAGCTTGAACAGTATGGTACGGAAGGAACACTAATGATTGAGGATACACAGATAAAAATAAAAACCAGGCATTCGAAAGAGTGGCAAGTGCCAGCAGATATACCGGAGAGCATTTCTATGCCGATTGATCAGTGGGCTCGTGCGATTGCTGCAGGAGAACAGCCAGTAATTTCGGCAGAAGATGCTTTAAATCTGACACTAGTAAATGAACTCGCTGCTCTTTCAAATCAGGAAGGCCGCCCCATTGAAGCAGCTGAACTTATGAATACCTCCAAATAAAAATGATAGAAGGCATTTCTCTATGAGAAGTGTCTTTTTTATATTTAAAAAGTTAAGTCGCTGGGATTCCGGCTAAACGATAGTGGCATCCTCTCTCCCGGATTCGTTTAAGAACGTTACGTAACGCCGCTTCCCAAAAACAAAGCTCTCAAAAAGGTATAGCAGAAAACTGTTTAACTTATTAACATCCGGGTAAAAAGACTACTATAACACTCAAGGAGGAGACAGGATGAGAATTATTTTATATTTAAGTGTGGCCGTGATCGCTATTGCATTTGTACTACTTGTTGTTTATCTAACGAAAACGTTAAAAGCATTGGAGAAAACGATGCTAACGGTTTCCGACACAATCTCACGCCTGGAAAATCAGCTGCAGGGAGTTACGCTGGAAACGACCCAGCTGCTGCATAAGACCAATGCACTTGCTGAGAATATTCAGGAAAAATCAGAGAACCTCGATTCTATTTTTGTAAATGTAAAAAATGTAGGAACATCACTGCAGGGCTTTAATTCTTCTCTTCAGCATGTTTCGTCCAAAGCTCAGAACAAAATCGACGGCAACCAGGAGAGAATTGCTAATATTATTAAATGGACCAACGTTTCAAAAGAGCTTTATACGAAATGGAAAAGCAGAAAGGCTGAAAAAGCTTCTGTAACTTCAGTTGATATGAGGGCTCAAAATTCATTAGGAAGAAATATGTAATAACTGAACCAAGAGATTTCAATTTGAGATCTCTTGGTTTTTTGCTGTTTTACAAGAAGCGCAGTCTTAATCCATATTAAAAAAAATCCCCCACATGGCGGACCTCTGAAAAGGCCGTAATATGGGGGTTCAATTATCTAAATTTCTTCCCTGACTTCCTGTTTAAGGGGTCCTGCTGGAGCCTTTTTCATTAATGGCAGCAGTGTGAGGATTCCAACTGCCAGCAGCAAGGCTGAGGCTTCATAAATAAATACAATAGAAAAGTGGGCTTTCAGCCAGCCAGATATGGACATCGTAATAACCATAGCGCCCATGAATAGTGGATTTAATATTCCATTTACTCTGCCGATAAAGGCCTCATCCGTATTTTGCAGAATCATGGTATTGATTCCAATGTGAATGCACGGCATAAATAGGCCTGAGAAAAATTGGGCGGCAAGGGTGAGCCAAAGCACAGTCGATAAACTCATGCCCACAAATCCAATCGCACTCGCCGCTAGTCCAATAGCAAGAAGTACCTGAGGCATGGTTTTCTTAGCCATAGCCACTGTAAGTCCTCCGCCAAGAATCATGCCGATACCGAATGCAGCCATCAGCCATTGAAGCTGTTCTTTTGGCAGGCCAAGCCGCTCTGTTATTAAGAATACACCGAGAGGCTGAGTCAGCCCGATTGCAAGCCCCGCCGCCGCAAAGCAGGCACCTAGCAATGTCAATGGCCTGCTTTTTCCAACATAACGGAAGCCATCTTTCATTTCCTGTATTAGAGATGTATTTGTTTGATCCTGTTCAGAAACACGATCTGCAGGGAGCATGACAAGCACAGCCGCTGAGCAGATAAAGGCAATGCCCATGACTGCAATGGCGGCCATTATACCAAAATGCTGATACACAAAGGTTCCGATAACAGGACCCAGTATCATAAATAGGGCAAATACGGTTTGATACATAGACATACCCATCTGGACAAGTTCCGGCGGAACATGAAGTTTAAATAGCTTCATGCCGGAGGGCTGGGAAAACTGAGAGAGTATAGAAGACACGAGTGTGGCAAAGAAAATAACCTTCCAGCTTCCAAAAAACAGTGTCAAGAGCACAACAAATATCGAGACAGCACTTAATAAATCGCACCAAATCATAGTCCGTTTTGGACGCCACCTGTCCGCAAACGTGCCTCCTATAAAGGAAAATAGAAATATAGGAGCAAATTCAGCCACCGATATCATAGAGACCGCCACTGGGTTTTCATTGGTCTTTTCAATTACATACAGCAGAATTGAATAATTCCGAACCCATATCCCAATCTGTAGAAAAAATACAGACAGCAGTATGGTCCGGATTACCTGGTTTTGGAATAATGAACCTATCGTAATTTTTTGATCAGTAGTACTTTCAGTCATAAAAAAACCTCCCTTTCCCTTCCGGATAGGAGGCTCTTGTAAGATGACATAAATCAGCAATACACTTCTTTGTGTATATACCCTATATGCTTTCATTAAGAGGCACACTAATCCTATCCAGAAATAGACGTACGCATTAGCTTATACGAATGTTTTCTAAAAATAAGATTAGTAAATCATCGCCCGCATTCACCCTTTTCACAAATTAATATCCTTATACTATCTGATTATAAAATGTAAAGCAATATGTATTCGTTCGTTCTATATTTACAAAATTAGACCTGATGTGACCCGCGCTGTTTAAGAATAAAAAAGTTCTATCAAGATTCCAAATGAGCCTATTATAAAAATGGCACTTTTTAAGATTGTTGTTTTATTAAAAGGGTGGTCGGCAGGCAGCAATTAATTTGTGCTGAATGTTGGGAAAGCGTATTAGGGAGCAAATAAAAATGAGTGTGAGGGCTTTTCGCTATCTTATATGGGGTTTGAGAAATTTAAGGGGAGTTTAGGATTTTACGGGGACATCCAAATTTTTATAGAGATTTCAGCATTTTAAGGGATTTTGGTTTCGATCTAGCATTCGGTTAACATAAATTTATAATACAACCATACACAAAAATATTCTGGGGGGACAGTACCCCCCAGCAGGAAATAGTATTTGATTGTAGGGCAGCCGAATAAGCTTCTGCGCATTAAAGGTGTGCACGGCCTTTTAAGGCTAGAGACTTAATCAGCTCTTATATTTTTTTTCACCCCTCTCTGTTAAGAAGTTAGCAGCATAATCGCCCGGGCCTAAAAAATCAAGATCCGCCGGAAAAAATGCCCCGGATTTTTGCTTCGTTTCCTCCATTCTCATTCGGATGAACTCAAAAACACTGTTTCCCTGCATAGCTAAGGCGGCGGATATTCTGAAGATAGGCTGAGTGTTACTGCCCGATTGCCCATTGGCGGCTGCCTCAGCGCGTGAAACAAACGCCTTTCCTACAGAGCGGCTGGACCGTTTGGTTTTTACAGGATTTTTGGGATGTAGTTTTAAGATTTTCATACTTTCACTACCTTTCCGAAAAATAATGAGGGTGCTTTATTCCCTATAAGAGAAAATTTCCACATAAATCAGGAAAGTTCCTTTAATTCAGCCGGCCTTTTCCTCGTCACTTTTTTTAAAAATCTTCCTTGAATTTCCTATAAATGAGCAATTGTGGGAGATTCCTCTATCGAAAAAAAGAGTTTACTGATATAAGATGAATAATAAGAGAGAATGATTAATTTATTTAAATTTACAGAACATGACCACCTTGTGCAGGAAAATAAGGTGAGGGAGAGAGTGTGTAATGGCTAAGGTCAAAACAGTAAAAATAGATGGAGAAGAAATTTATATATTTAACTCGGCCATATATATCTTTGAATCTAGCAAAGGTTACAGCCTGGAACTGGGAATGATCATAAGCGAGATTGTTGAACAAAAGTATAAAAAAGAAGAAAATTTGTTCGTTGAAATTGAATTAGAGGACGGCCGGGAGATTCACATGATCATGCATACGGGAGGAGTTAATGGGAAATTGCCACAGCTGCAGTTATATGGTGAATTGGATGATCCGGAGGACTATCCAAATCTCATGAGGGTGAATGAAAATCAAGCTGATTTTCCTGATATAGAGAAAGGCATATCAATAGAAGACATTAGAAAAGTGGAAATGCCTGATGTCAAGGTCAAACTGACGGCTACTCTGCCTATTGATCAATCGGAATGGCTAAAGAGCTTAAAAAAAGACAAACTCAATGATATTTTAAAAGAAATGATTTATGAATACTGGGAAAAACAAGAGACTGATTAATCAACATTTCTTATTATCGCGCTATTTTTTAGGGAAGCAGATGGAGCTTAAGGAGAAAAGTTTAGGAGGGGGATTCTTTTTCATTAGGTGCCCGCTTGGCTGAATGGCTCTTTCTGCTCCAGCGTAAAATATTCTTTCTATATTATTTCTTCTAATTTTTCTATTGAAACCTCACGAAGAGGCGGTTACAATATGGGAGTTCAAATTAAAGATTTTCGAAGCACGGTATTTTTATTATTTTGTAAACGCTTAACTTTGTAAAATTCTATTAGTTTTGAATATAATATAATAGAATGCAGAAAAATCAAGAAACTATTTGAATAAAAGGAGAATGGTATATGGCCACAGCAGGAGGAAATTTAAATATTATTTTGCGGTTAGAAATCGACAAAGAAAAAGCAACGTTTGGCCGGATCGCCACTCTCATTAATGGGTTAAATGGGGATATTATAGCCATAGATGTAATCAGTGAAGGAAAATCTCATACGATAAGAGACTTTACCGTAACAGTATTTGACCAGGAGCACAGCGATTTAGTCGTCCGCGAAGTGAGAAGTATAACAGGAGTCAAATTACATCACGTTTCCGACAGGACATTCCTCGTTCATTTAGGCGGTAAAATTGAAACGAAGTTAAAGACTCCAATCAAGAACCGGGATGATTTATCAAGAGTTTACACTCCTGGGGTGGCTCGTGTCTGCACAGCTATACATAATGATGAGACCTTAGCTAACTCTTTGACTATTAAAAGAAATACGGTTGCCGTGATATCAGACGGCTCTGCCGTTCTAGGCTTAGGAAACATTGGCCCAAAAGCCGCAATGCCTGTAATGGAAGGGAAGGCCATGCTTTTTAAACAGCTGGCCAATATAGATGCCTTTCCAATCTGTCTGAATACCCAGGACCCAGAGGAAATCATCAACGTCGTGAAAGCCCTTGAACCGACATTTGGGGGCATCAACCTGGAAGACATCGCTTCCCCTCATTGTTTCGAGATTGAACGAAGATTAAGTGAAGAACTCGATATTCCGGTTTTTCATGACGATCAGCATGGTACAGCCGTAGTGATTTTAGCAGGCCTGCTGAATGCCCTAAAAGTTGTAGGCAAAAATCTAGAAGAATGTAAAGTGGTGATCTGCGGCATAGGGGCAGCAGGGATTGCCTGCACGAAAATGATTCTGCGCGCAGGAGCTAAAAATGTAATCGGTGTGGATAAGAAGGGAGCCATTGTTAAAAACAAATCCTATGAAAACCAAGAATGGAATTGGTATGCAGAAAATACAAACCCATATGAAGAAGAGGGAACGTTATCCGAAGTAATTAAGGGTGCTGATATTTTCATTGGTGTTTCAGGTCCCGGTGTATTGAAAGCAGAAGATGTTAAAAACATGGGGAAAGACCCGATTGTTTTCGCTATGGCCAATCCAACGCCAGAAATTCTTCCAGAAGTGGCAAAACCATATGTGAGTGTAATGGCAACCGGCCGGTCTGACTATCCAAACCAGATCAATAATGTATTATGTTTCCCGGGGATGTTCAGAGGGGCTCTTGACTGCCGTGCATCTGCCATTACAGAGGATATGAAACTAGCAGCAGCCAAGGCGATCGCATCAACCGTTAAAGATAGTGAATTAAACGAAGATTATATAATCCCGAGCGTATTTAATGAGAAGGTTGTCGAGAAAGTCCGCAGAGCCGTCATAGATGCTGCACATGAATCAGGAGTTGCACGGAAAGAGTACAGCTTAAGTATGAAAAACCCGGCTGATGAGGTGTTTTTGTAATTCGTTATTGAAAAAGAAGGGGCAAAATAAAAACTCAGGAAGGCAGAAACCGAGGTTGTTATTTTGTTTTCCTTGCCAAAACACTCGAGCTTATTGGATACTCGGTAAATTTGTACTTGATATCTCTTTTTGAATCTAATTATGAATCAAGAACCCCAGCTTAAGCAAAGCTTGGGGTTTTTTGTGATTGTTTTTAGTATCTATAATTATGCGCAGCTAGATTAATAGAAAGAGAGGGTGACGAACTTTGTCACCCTTAGTTAAATTTCCCGCAATTAAGTGAAAAAATCCCGCAATTTCTCTAATTTCCCACGCGAAAAAGTCTGTTTTTCCCACAATTCGTAAGCGGATTGAATATGTTTATTTACTTTCTCTTAATCTTCCATTCACCAATCTTTACTTCCTTGTAAAACGGCCTTCATAAACGAGCGTTATTCTTAAATGGAGATTAATAGAGACAGGAGATGGGTAATTTGAAGAGAAAATGGATGGCTGCAGCGGGTGCCCTTGTTATGGGAATGAGTATTGCGGCAGGTGGAGGAAAAGTTATGGCAGGGGAAAAATATAAGGATATAGTGAATGTCGCCCATCGCGGCGCTTCGGGACATGCTCCAGAACACACGATCATTTCTTATAAAATGGGTGAAAAAATGCATGGCGATTATATCGAAATGGATTTGCAGATGACAAAGGATGGGCAGTTAATTGTTATGCATGATGAGAAAGTGGATCGGACCACCGATGGAACCGGTCTAGTCAGGGATTATACACTGCAGCAAATCAAGCAGCTGGATGCGGGGAGCTGGTTTAATGAAAAATATCCCCAGCATGCAGATCCTGATTATGCAGGATTACAAGTGCCAACTCTTGAAGAGGTATTTCAGACTTTCGGAAAAAACAAAAACTATTACATAGAAACGAAATCACCCGAAGTTTATCCTGGCATGGAAAAGGAGCTTTTACGTCTGATAAACAAGTATAACATTAACAAAGAGACCCTGCTTGTTCAGTCGTTTAGTGCTCAAAGCCTGCATATTATGCATGAACTGGACCCCGCTATTAAACTTGTACAATTGCTTTCATATAAAAGCAATGCGGTAATTACGAATGAGGAAATGGCCGCTATCAAGGAATATGCAATGGGAGTCGGGCCGAATTATACGTACCTAAACCAGGAGTATGTACAAAAAGTGATACAAAGCGGTCTTGAAATTCATCCATACACTGTAAATGATAAGGAGACCATGCAGAGGCTTATTGACTGGGGAGTAACAGGAATGTTTACGAACTTTCCCGATTTGCTTGCTGAAGTGAAGAAAGGTAAGTAAAGATTAATATTTGTTCATAAGAAGCCTGTTCGTTATGATCGGGCTTCTTTTTACGTATAGGATGGGGTGTATGATCACGGCTAGGTCCATTAAAAAGATGGCTAAAATTGTACAAAGGCCCTTTATTTCCATTAGTAACACTTCAGCATCCGGAGTATGAATCCGTGTGATTGTAAAAAGCAGTTTTTAGCGGCAGGGAGAGCACCTGGAGATTGACGTGAACATCAATTTATAACAGAACATTGGCACCTACTTAATAAGTTCACCCGTATTGCGGGAGTTTTTTTCAACAACATTGATACATCTATTCAAGGTGAATTATTGATATAGGTTCGCCTTAAAAAAGAAACATAGACAGTAAGGTGAAAACTTTAAAAATATTAATAATAAATTTGTAATAACATATTGTCCCGGTATATAGTTAATGTAAGTACAACTCCGTTGAATTTCATCTAAAAAAGTAAGCGCTTTCTTTAAGAGAGGAGGGACATATCGTACATACACCATGTATGATCTTCATTGCCAGAACTTTATTTTGTCTTCACTTCTAAGAGTTCTACACAATACCATCAAACAATAGAATTGGAGTGAAATGTTTATGAAGAAAAGCCTTAAAAAGCTAGCTTTCCTCGTATTTTGTTTATTTGTTCTGCCAATATCCGCTTTTGCAGAAAAACCATCCAATCAGGACTTAGATGACAATAAGAAAATTATTGCGTATTTTCCTTCCTGGAACATATACGGCAGAGATTTTCAGGTGAAAGATATAGATGCTGCTAAGATTACTCATATTAATTATGCATTTGCCAATATACAAGATGGAAAAATGGTTCTTGGCGACCCGTGGGCAGATGTTCAAATATCTTTTCCAGGAGATGAACAAAGTCCTGTAAAAGGGAACTTCGGACAATTAATTCAATTAAAGAAGGAAAATCCACATCTTAAAACTTTGATTTCTGTTGGCGGCTGGAGTTGGTCTGGAGGATTTTCTGATGCAGCACTGACAACTGAGTCTAGGGAGAAATTTGCTAATAGTGCGGTGAAATTTTTAAGAGATTACCAGTTTGATGGAGTTGATTTGGACTGGGAATATCCAGTTAGCGGTGGCTTGGAAACTAATATTACAAGGCCTGAAGATAAGAAAAACTATACTCTTCTTTTAAAAGAAATTAGGAGAGAATTAGATAAAGCAGGGAAAAAGGACAACAAACATTATCTGTTAACGATTGCCGGAGGTGCTTCTTCTTCTTTTGTGGCTAATACAGAGCTATCTAAGATAGCAAAATATACAGACTTCATAAATATCATGACATACGATTTTCATGGCAGCTGGGAAAAGGTAAGCGGACATAATGCTCCTTTATATGCTGATCCACTTGATCCATCTGAAGGGCTGAACGGTGATAGCGCTGTGAAGCGCTACTTAGAGGCTGGTGTTCCTTCAAGTGAAATCGTCTTAGGAATTCCGTTCTACGGAAAAGGATGGACCGGCTGTGAAAATAACGAAAATGGCGAGTATCAGACATGCACCGGTCCTTCGATAGAAGGAACCTGGGAGCCTTCAATCTTTGATTACACAGATATAGAACAAAATTATTTGAATAGGGATGGGTATAATTCGTTCTGGAACGACAGGGCAAAGGTTCCGTTCTTATTTAATCCTTCCACCGGAACTTTCATCACGTATGAAAATGAGAAATCGATAGGTTATAAGGCGGATTATATTACCGACAATCAATTAGGCGGGGCAATGATCTGGGAAATCAGCGGGGACAGGAACCTGACTCTGTTATCTGCTCTTTCAGGCCGGGTGCTGAACCAATAAAGAAACAGCACATCGAAGATTAAAGAATAATAAAAAACAGCAGGAACGGCTACGTCCTGCTGTTTTTTACTTGTCATAATTTCTTTCAATTACGAAATGAGCGAGATCACCGCGGAAGATTGTCTTGGAATACTCGATAATTGTGCCATCTTTCGTGTACGCAACAGTATCAAGAGAGAGGCAGGGGTCTCCAATGTTGACGTGCAGTTTATCTGCCGACTCTTCGTCTGCTGTGAAAAGCTCTAGGCTCTCAACAGTCCTGCTAAGTTTAAGCTCAAATTGAGTTTCCAATAGTTTATATAAGGATTCTTCACACGCTTTCTGGTTTAGCCCCGGAGTTTTATACCAAGGCAGGTAGGCTATTTCATATTGAAGCGGCTCTTCATTTACATATCTTACTCTTTCCAGCATATTGACGGGTTCTCCATCTTCTATCTTGAGCATATCTGCAAGATATTCATCTGCTGGGACCACCTCAAGTTTAAGAACCTTGATCAACGGTTTTTTGCCCTGCATTTCAATTTGTGTAGTGAATTGGTCTACTGTTGTTGTCAGTACTTGTTTAACTTTGTCAGGCGAAACAAATGTACCGCTGCCCCTTTTTCGATATACATAACCCTCTGTACTAAGCTGCTGCAAAGCAGAACGGACTGTTGTACGGCTTACACCATACTCATCGCAAAATTCAGCCTCGGTTGGGAGCTGGGAATTTGGTTTGTATTCTCCATTTTTTATTAATTCAATGATGGCATCCTTCACTTGCTGGTGAAGAGCATTACCTTCCTTTAGTTCTGGCATCATAAGGGATTCCTCCTTGATATAAATAGAATATCAGAAAAGCGAAGAGAAATGTACCAATATGTTATCATAATAAATATTTGTTACTACATCTAACAAAGTTGTATTGTAAAAATTCAAAATTGTTATATAATTAAAATACTTAATAAAGAAAACGCTTACACCTATTTTATAAAGGAGGTGATTTTACTACTGAACCGGTATTTCTTTCAAAAATAAGTTTCATAGCTATTATTCTAATTATTTTACTTACATACTTCTAAGGGGGAAGAAGAATGAAAATATTATTGTGCTGCTCAGCTGGTATGTCAACAAGTCTATTGGTTTCAAAAATGGAAGCAAGCGCCAAATCCCAGGGGATCAATTGTGACATTTGGGCTGTCGGATCCACGGAGGTAAATGAACATATTGACAAGGCGGATGTGCTGCTATTGGGTCCTCAGGTTCGCTATCTGCTTGCCCAGCTTAAAAAGACGGGAGCAGAGAAGGGCATACCTGTAGACAGTATTAATCCAGTGCATTATGGGCTTTGCAATGGAGAAGAAGTCCTTAAACAAGCCATTTCGCTAAAAAAGGGGGAATAGTTAAATGATGAATTTTATAGATAGATACATCATGCCGTTTGCTAATAAGCTGGGCAATAACAAACATCTGTTAGCCATCCGTGATGCGCTGGTAGGAATGATCGCAATTACAATGGTTGGTTCCTTAGCGGTTCTTTTAAACAATCTAGGTGCAGTACCGGGAATCGGAAAACCTTATGAGAAGATGATGGTATCGCTTTTCGGGGAAACCTGGAATACTCTTGGCAGTGACATTTGGTGGGGCACGCTCGCCTTTATGACTATTTTTGCAGTATTCGGGATTTCTTATAAATTAGCAAGATCTTATGGTGATGATGGGTTCGAAGCTATGCTCGTGGCTGCAGCCTGTTTCTTCCTATTAGTTCCTCAAGTTGGAAATGTGACGATTACTCCAGAAGGAGGAGAAGCTGTAACAGGAGGAGCCTGGGGCTTTATCGGCTGGAATTATTTTAATGCTACAGCGCTCTTTACAGGGATCATTGTTGCAATCGCAGCAACTGAAATCTTTGTCCGCCTTTCAAGAGTCAAGTATTTGGTCATCAAGCTGCCTGATGGAGTTCCTCCGGCCGTTGCCCGTTCATTTGCTAAGCTTCTTCCGGGTATGGCTACCATCTTTACAGTAGGATTATTTGGACTTGTATTACGTAAATTCATTAGTGATGGTGCATATCTGAACGACTGGTTAAATAAAGTGCTGGTTACGCCGCTTACTGGTGCAGTGGATTCCCTGCCGTTTGCACTTTTAATCGTATTCCTGGTTCATGGTTTCTGGGCGATCGGTCTTCACGGTCCGAACATTCTTGGAGGCATCACAACACCATTAATGACGAAGCTGGGACAGGAAAATCTAAATATGTATGCGCAGGGGGTTACTGACTTAGATAAGTATAACGTACTGTCCGGTGCATTTTTAGATGCATTCGTATACCTTGGAGGTTCCGGGGCGACCTTAGGCTTACTGGTTGCTATGTTTATCGCGGGCAGGAAGCGCCATAAGCAATTGCTCGCACTGGGAACACCGCCGGGAGTATTCCAAATCAATGAACCAATTCTTTTCGGTTTACCAATTGTATTGAATCCGATCTGGTTTGTACCATTTATTCTTGGCCCTATCGTTATGACAATTGTAGCTTACTTATCTATCAGTTTAGGAATGGTTCACCCGGTTGTAGCGGATATACCATGGGTTACTCCGGCAATTATCGGAGGACTTCTGGCAACAGGAGGGCACGTCTCCGGAGCTGTCCTGGCCGCAGTAAACTTAGCTATATCCATCGGAATATATCTTCCATTTGTTATTGCTCAAGGTCGTATTGAGAGTAGAAGAGAAAGAGAACAGGCAGCAGGCAAGAAAGATGATACTTTAGCAGTGTAATCATACCCTAAGCCCTGGGCAGCCCTAGAAGGCAACTTCAAATGGAGGCTCAGGATGAATATTTCTATGGGGAATGTTCTTGGTTTGTACATAATCAAAAATACAACAAAGCAGAGAAAATGAGGTGCATTCAAATGAATTCTGGCTTGAAAATTGTAACGATTGGCGGAGGGTCCAGCTACACTCCTGAACTCATTGAAGGATTTATTAAATATTACGATGAACTGCCTGTGAGTGAAATTTGGCTGGTTGATGTGGAAGCCGGCAAGGAAAAATTAGAAATCGTGGGCAGCTTGGCCAAAAGAATGGTTCAAAAAGCAGGAGTGCCTATCGAGATCCATCTTACCCTCGACAGGAAGGAAGCTCTAGTAGGCGCTGATTTTGTAACGACACAATTTCGGGTCGGCCTGCTTGATGCACGCGGAAAGGATGAAGGCATCCCTCTGAAGCATGGAGTACTTGGTCAGGAAACAAATGGACCCGGGGGCTTATTTAAGGCTCTAAGAACGATTCCGGTCATTCTTGATATCTGCAAGGAAATGGAAGAAGTTTGTCCAGATGCATGGCTGATTAATTTTACAAATCCAGCGGGAATGGTTACTGAAGCCGTGCTGCGTTATAGCAATATCAATAAAGTAGTAGGGTTGTGCAATGTACCTATTGGAATGGAAATGGGTGTGGCTAAACTCCTGGACGTGGAACACAGCCGGGTAAGGATTGATTTTGCAGGGTTAAATCATATGGTATTTGGCCTTGATGTTTACGTGGACGGAGTTTCTGTTAAAGACCAGGTGATTTCTATGATTACAGATCCGGATAAAAGCATTACGATGCAGAACATCCACGCAATGGGGTGGGAGCCTGAATTCCTGCAGGCTTTAAATGTCTTCCCATGTCCTTATCATAATTATTACTATAAAGCGGGAGACATGCTTGAGAAGGAATTGAAAAACTATAATGATGGCGGAACCCGTGCTCAGGTAGTGAAACAACTGGAAGATGAGTTGTTTGAATTGTATAAGGATCCGGAATTAGCCATAAAGCCGCCTCAGCTCGAAAAACGCGGCGGTGCGTATTACAGCGACGCTGCAGTTAGACTTATACACTCCATGTATACAGATAAGCGCGATATCCAGCCGGTAAATACCATGAACCGTGGTGCGATTGCAAGCATGCCATTTGATTCTGCAGTGGAAGTAAGCTGTATTATTACAAAGGACGGTCCAAAACCGTTGGTGATGGGTGACCTTCCTGTGGCTGTCAAAGGACTTGTCCAGCAGATCAAGTCGTTTGAACAAGTATCTATTGAAGCAGCAGTCACTGGTGACTATGGTAAAGCACTGCTGGCAATGACAATAAACCCGCTTGTGCCGAGTGACCGGGTCGCCAAAATGATCTTGGATGAAATGCTGGAGGCGCATAAAGAGTATCTACCTCAGTTTGATCGAGAACTAAGCCCGTCCTTATAGTCTGAAGGCCTTCTTTTATAGGAAGGCCTGAAGTTATTTTTTAATAAATGGCTATGATAACGTTTCATGTTTATTTTTGCACTTTGTTGATCTTCACTGCAGGTGTGATACTCCTGCGGGAAAAGCCGGTCAACGGAAGACCCCGCAGGCGTATACGCCGAGGGGCTTCCGGACCGCCCACGGAAAGCGAGTTCCTGTAGCCGAAATCAACAAGTAGATATAAAAGAGCTTAATTACTAAATAAAATCAAAATGAACGGCCAAGATGGAGCCATTGATTCATTGGAGGAAGCGAAATGGAAAACTTTGAAACAGCGATTTTTCAGCTTATTCTGCATGGGGGTAACGGAAGAAGCTCTGCCATGGAGGCCATTCAGGCTGCAAAACGTAGAGACTTTGCCGGTGCGAGGGAAAAAATAAAGGAATCCGAACAGGCATTGAATGAGGCACATAAAATTCAGACGGCGCTTATACAGGGTGAGATAAGAGGAGAAAAAACTGAAATGTCACTGTTGATGGTCCATGCTCAGGACCACTTAATGAATGCTATTACTGTTAAAGATCTTGCCGCAGAAATGGTAGATTTATATATGAATATCAAACTTTCTGAAGGTGTGGCGGAATAATAGGAACTGCGATAGATGGTTTTTTTAAAAGAGTACTCTGGATATTTATGAAAAACATCAAGCCAAAAAAGGAGACTTCCAATGATTAATCTATTAATTAATGCAGATGATTTTGGTTTCAGTCAGGGTGTAAATCATGGGATAATTGACTGCCATAAATATGGTATAGTCAATTCTGCGACCATGATGATGAACATGGCAGGCACTGAGCATGCAATTGAACTTGCAAAACAGAACCCGCGGTTAAAAGTAGGAATTCATCTTGTACTAACATGTGGCAGACCTTTATTGCAGGATGTGCCTTCATTGGTGGACGACTATGGTAACTTTAATTCCTTGGCCAATCTAGCAAAAGCGGTGGATATTTCTTTAGATGAATTAGAACGTGAATGGACCGCACAAGTTGAGAGGTTTTTGGCTTCTGGCCTCAAGCCGACTCACCTTGACAGCCACCATCATGTACATACAATGGATCAACTGCTTCCTGTGATCCAAAAACTATCAAATAAGTACGATCTTCCGGTAAGAGTTAACGGAAACAAACTGCTGGAGGGTGTTAAACCCTTAACCGATTTATCGCTTTTTGATTTTTACGGGGAATCGGTGTCTTCCGATTACTTTTTACACCTTCATGACCGCCTGGAAGAAGGCAAAACCGTTGAGATTATGTGCCACCCGGCGTACCTTGATACCAACCTTTTGAAAGGATCTTCCTATACACATACAAGACTAAAGGAATTGGAAATCCTGACCTCAGTTCAATTACCGGGTGAACTTGTATTATTATAGAATTCATCAGAAATAAGAAAAGACAGCTTGTCATTTAGGACAAGCTGTCTTTTTTCTAGCTTATAAATTAACGTACACCCTTCATAAGACCTTGAATTTTTGGTGCAAGAGCAAAAAGGATAAATCCTAGTGCTAATGAAACTACCCCGATGACTCCGAAATACGCCATTTCTGTTTCTGCAGAGTAGAATCTTACAAGCTGTGCGTTTAAAGCTTGTGCTGCAGCACTAGCTAAGAACCATAAGCTCATCGTTTGTGCTGAGAATGCGGCAGGAGCCAGTTTTGTTGTCGCTGAAAGTCCAACTGGTGATAAACAAAGCTCACCAAGAACAACGATGAAATAGCTGAGTACCAGCCACAATGGACTTACTAATGCGTCTTCTCCACCGAAATAAGCAGGAAGAAGGATTACAAGGAATGATAAACCAGCGAATAATAAACCTAGAGCAAACTTTTGAGGTATAGACGGCTGGCGTTTTCCTAATTTAACCCACATCCATGCGAACACAGGAGCTAACATAATAATAAATAATGGATTTAGTGATTGGAACCATGCAGGTGAAATATGAATGCCTGCGAAATCTAATTGAGTTCTCTTATCTGCATAACTTGCTAAGATGGTTGAACCTTGTTCCTGAATAGCCCAGAACATAACCGCTGCTATAAACAATGGGATATAGGCGATTAAACGAGAGCGTTCAGTTGAAGTTGTTTTAGGGCTGCGATACATAAAGATGAAGTATAAAGCAGGAATAACAAATCCAAGAACAGCCACAAGGTTAATAAAGCCTTCAATTGTTAAAGTACCTGTAGTTGATGCAATCACAATGATAGCTGCAAGAATTACAGCTGCAAGTCCCATTTTAGTAAAGACAGATTTTCTATCTGATGGTGATAGTGGATTTGCAGGTATCGTTCCTGCAAGGCCAAGGTTTTTTTTCTTTGTTGCAACAAAAACAATTAATCCAAGCAGCATACCGATTGCAGCAATTCCGAAACCAAGGTGGAAGCTGTATTTCATTCCAACTGTTCCGACAATTAGCGGTGAAAGGAAGGCACCTGCGTTAATTCCCATGTAGAAAATGCTGAAGCCTGCATCGCGGCGATCGTCATTTTCAGCGTACATTTCCCCAACTACACTGGATACGTTTGGTTTAAGGAGACCAGTTCCTAAGACGATCAATACCATGGATACAAAGAACATTGCTAGACTTCCAGGTATAGCAAGAACAATATGTCCGAGCATGATCAGGATGCCTCCGTAAAATACGGCTCTTGAAGTTCCGAAAATTCTGTCGGCCAGCCAGCCGCCAATGATGCCTGACATATATACCAGGGATCCGTAAATGGAAACAATGGCAAGGGCTGTACCTTCATCAATTCCTAAACCGCCCTTTGAAACTTCATAATACATATAATAAACAAGGATGGCTCTCATACCGTAATAGGAGAATCGCTCCCAAAACTCAGTAAAGAAAAGTGTGAATAATCCTTTAGGATGTCCAAAGAAACCTTTTTGAGGAACACTATCCACAATTTTCTGTTTATTTATTGATGACATACTTTCTCCTCCTTTTTAGTTATTTTATAATAACTTTAATTCGTAATGTTGTAAACACAATTTAGTATATTTCAACTAAATACCAGAAATTAAGTATTTTTAAAGATATTTTAAAATAGTATGTAAATTATAAATATTGGCAATATTACTTATCTTTTCCGTAAGAAAAAATGAGGTGTCATTCCTGTTATTTTGCCCTTCATAGGATTACCCTTAAGGGCTGTTTATAATTACAGTTAATGAAAAACCATCTCTGAATCGGTACGGGCCTCTAAATAATGAGGCAGATTATCTTCCAGGGCAATATGAATTCCTTGCAGATTTTAGTTAAGTGTAAATATAACTTTTTTAAGGGGGGAAGCCGGAATGGAGAGAGAAGATTTCATGAAGGAAGCGGTACGACTTGCTAAGATTAATGTCTCCTTAAACAGCGGCGGCCCTTTTGGAGCAGTGATTGTTAAAGATGGAAAAATTATAGCAGCAGGCCAGAATAAAGTCACAGCTTCCTGTGACCCGACAGCACATGCCGAAATTCAGGCCATAAGAGCGGCCTGTTTGGCGCTCCGCCATCATCAACTGGACGGCTGTGAAATTTATTCAAGCTGTGAACCTTGCCCGATGTGTCTAAGTGCCATTTACTGGGCACGTCCAAAGGCAGTGTATTATGCATGTACAAAAGATCAAGCGGCAGCCATTGGATTTGATGATCAGTTTATCTATGCAGAGCTTTCGCTGCCCCTGGAAAAACGCAGACTGCCTATGAAGCAAATAATTATTCGAGACAGCGAAGTCCCGTTCGCCAGGTGGGGTGCTTCAACGAAAAAAATAGAATATTGATTGATAGATAAGTTTGTGAATACAGATATAAATCTGATTCGAAAAGCAGGAAGAGGTGCCATGGTGCATCTCTTTTTTTGTTCATTTTCAAAAAGAGCCACAGGCAGGTATTCCCTGTAAAGCATAAGTTGAAGTATGGACAGGGTGTTTTAAAGGTTTCACACAAAAAATGATTTGTGGAGGTCGGATAGTTGGAAAAGAAACAAACGATTATCAATCATAAGAAGGTTTTTTATTTAGAGGAAGGAGATCCAGGCAGTCCAGCCGTTCTTTTGCTGCATGGAGTCCCAGAGTCCTCCCTGGTTTGGGAGGAAATCGTTCCAGCTATACTATCAAGCGGCTGCCGTGCTATTGCACCTGATCTGCCCGGCTTTGGCCAGAGTGAACCGTTTGATGAAGCTTCTACATGGGAGCGTTTTGGTGAGTTTGTATCAGATTTTAAGAAGCATCTGCATTTAGAGAAGGTGCACCTTGTAGTCCATGATTGGGGCGGGTTAATCGGACTTAAATGGGCTTGTGATCATCCAGAAGATGTATTAAGTATCGTTGTTTCCAATTCGACGATTTCAGACGAATACAGCTGGCATAAGCTGGCACAGATATGGCGTACTCCTGGCATAGGGGAAGAAGCAATGAAGAAGTTTGCGGATTGGGGGCAATTCTCTTCCGAAACAAGAAAATCGATTCCCGGTATTACCGAAAAAACGCTGAAGGACTTTTATCAGGTATTTCATACAGAGGATTCCAGTAAAGTGGTCCTGGATTTATACAGATCAGGAAATTTGCAAACAGTTAAAATGTATCAGGAAAAACTGAAATCACTGAAAGTACCGGTGTCCATTCTATGGGGGGAAAACGACCCGTACGTACCCTTGCCATTTGCCTGGAAACTGAAGAATGAAAGCTTTCCGCATGCACAGGTTTCTGTTATACAGGATGCCGGACATTTTATCCAGATTGAAGTCCCTCATGCAGTGAATAAACTCATGATTCAGCACTTAAATCAGTATAAAAAATAGCGAGATCTGTATAGGCGGCGGAAGCTTCGGGAAATAGGGACTGTCCCCCCAAGAAAATGCCTAAAACCAAGCCTGAAGCCTTTGGGAAATGGGGGACAGTCCCCAAAAAAACATTGGTTTTCTGAGCTATAGTACAAGCCGGAGTGTAGATATTTCATAGGATGGGGTGAGGGAAAGTTTATGTGAAGGAGGCAGTGCCCAATTGAGTGATTCAGATGGCTTGAAGAAGGTTCCCAGCGGCCCAGAGGGAAGGTTGATTTCCGGGCATGTTAAGGACTTCCAGGCAGATCCGCTTGGTTTTTTGAAGCGTGTATCTGGTTATGGTGAAGTGGCTAAGATGCGGTTCGGGCCTTTTCAAAATGTGTACCTGATTTCTGATCCTGACTTGATCAAGCAGGTACTTGTTACAAAACAAAAGTCATTTAAGAAATCGCAGGACTTTAATGCATTGAAACCGGTAGTCGGGGAAGGGCTGCTGACCAGCGAGAAAGAGTACCATATGCGTCAACGGAGGCTTATACAGCCGGCGTTTAAGAAAACAAATATCAGAAGCTATGCCCAGAGCATGATTGATATTACTACTGATTATGTATCCAAGTGGCGAGATGGAGAAGAACGGATTATCACCCAGGATACGATGAATATAACGCTGGATATTATTTCAAAAACGATGTTCAACATGGAATTTAAAGAAGGCTATAACATCATTGGTCCGCCTTTAGATACTGTAATGCATATCGCCGTAAAGAGAATGAGGAAATTATTCAATCTTCCTTTATGGATCCCGACGAAAAAGAATCGTGAATTTAATAAGGCAATCGAACAGCTTGATGCCGTGCTTTATACCATTATCGAAAAAAGACGGCAGGATACCGAAAAGCATGAGGACATGCTGGGTATCTTAATGGACGCGCGGGATGAAGAGGATGGGATTGGAATGACTGATATTCAGGTTCGTGATGAGCTGATGACTATGTTTCTGGCAGGACACGAAACCACAGCCAATGCTTTAGCCTGGACGCTGTTATTGCTTTCGCAGAATCCGGAAGCAGAACAGAAGTTCTTTGATGAGGTGGATCAGGTAATCGGCAGCCGCAGCCCTGCTCCAGAAGATTTTATGAAACTAACGTACACCCAGAATGTGATCTGGGAATCCCTAAGGCTGTATCCGCCTGCCTTCGTAATAGGACGTGAAGCCCTGGAAGAGGTTGAAATTGGCGACTACCAATTTAAAAAAGGTGACATGATCATGATCAGCCAGTATGTGATGCATCATAAGCCGGAGTATTTTGCGGATCCAGAGATTTTCCGTCCTGAAAGATTTGAAAACAACTTTGTAAAAACAATCCCCGCTTACGCGTACTTTCCGTTTGGAGGCGGCCCAAGAGTGTGCATAGGAAATCATTTTGCCCTTATGGAAATGGTGCTCGTTCTTGCAACAATGGCGCAGAGATTTAAAGTAAAGCTCGCCCCGGATCATAGTCGTGTAACCCCTTATCCATCAATCACCCTCCGGCCAAAAGGCGGTATAAGAATGATTGTTGAAGAAAGAACGCCTCTTTAGGGTTGAAGGTCCAACAGAAAGAGAACAGCCAAAACGTTTATCTGATGAAAAAGGGGGTGCTTTATTTTATGCCCAGGAAAAAATGACAATAAAAACAGCTCAAAAGAAAGACCCTTTTTGACAAGGGAAGAAATAGACTCAATCGGGACGTGGGCATCCCAAATGAGGAAATACCCGCTCTATACTCCTAAGCAAAAAATGAAGCTCGCAAAAAGTATATTAAAGCTTCGTTATAAAATGATTGGCAGCGGTTTAAACCGGATGGTTTTTGACCTGGATAATGGATATGTATTAAAAGTGGCATTTTCCGGGATAGGCCTTATAAGTAATAAACAGGAATACAACCTATATCACAGCTGTAAGGAAGAAGTCCGCCAGTTTCTTTGCCCGGTGTTCGAAATGGGGGAAGGGTGGATTATTATGAAGAAGATGGACCGTAAGGCTTCTATGACTAGTCAGCATTTGCTGAACTTAATCGCCATGAGAAGCAAATTTTATCGAAATGGAATATTACCTGTTGATTTAAGGTTCGGCAATGTGGCTTTATCTCAGGAAAATAAAATGTTGGTTATAGACTATGGATTATTTATAACTATATGAAACTGTACTTTTGTCCGTTTCTAATTTTTCGATATTGCATATTCTAGTAAAACAAAGACAAGCAGGAGCGTTCCTTTCTTGGTAAGGGACTTGAATGGACCGGAAGTTTTACCTCCTGCCGTGTAAACAAGATAAAAGTAGAAGGGATAGTAAATATGGAAATTAAAGAAAATCCAGATAACTATTACGAAACTCTTCGGTTAATGGGAGTTCAAAAGGAAAAAGAACTGAACACTCTCATAAGAGAGGCACTTAATAATGATGAGTGGATCAAAGAGGCGAGCCTCCAATCGAATACTACTGCTAAGATGGTCAAGCAGATGCAGGAATCTATGGAAGCATTATCTGCACTTGGAAATTTCCCTACAAAAAGGGATGTAGCAAATGTGGCAAAAATGCAGGTTCAGCTTGAGGAAAAGATTGATCAGTTAGAGGAAAAGCTCTCTAAAATGGTAAAGATCTGTAAAGCATCCAAACGCAAGAAGAGCAAAGACAAGAAGGATAAAAAAAAGAAGCATTCCAAGAAGGAGTCAGGAAAATCAGAAAGTATCGATAAACTTATGCACTCTCTGAATGAGGGAATGAACCAAACACATGGAAAAAGAAAATAAGAGTCTTGATATAAAAAGCATAGAGTCTAGGGTGGCCCTTGCCAGGGAAGCAATCAATGGTCCTCTGCCCGAAATGGGAGTAACCAAAAGAGAAGCAGTCTGGAAGAAAAATAAAGCAACTTTGTGGTATTACCCTCCTGCAGAGAAAAAATATAGAATACCTGTATTTATTGTGTATTCTCTCATTAATAAGCCGGTTATTCTTGATCTTTCTCCGGAAAGCAGCATGATCGCGTCATTTGTAAATGAAGGCTTTCAAGTATATTTATTAGATTTTGGGGCTCCTGGCTTTGAAGATGGCGATCTAAGCATCAGCGGTTATGTTTCGGATTATATCCAAAAAGGTGTAAAAAAAGCTTTACGGCATTCCCGTGCAAAAGAAATTACGGTGTACGGTGTCTGTCTAGGGGGAACCCTTGCAGCAATGTATGCAGCCATCGCTGAGGAACCGGTGAAGAATCTAATACTTTCAACCCCGCCGATCGACTTCAGCCATTCTCCTGCCTTTGATGAATGGTCAAAGGCAATCAGAGAAGGCAATGCCGATTTTGACGAATGGCTGGATGTAACACAGACATTACCAGGTTTTGTAGTCAATCGAGGATTAAACCTTGTTACATCCCCTATACACTTTTCAAGTTACCTTGCACTTTTAAGCAGAGTAGAAGACCCTAAATATGTCGATAAATGGCGCCGTTTTAATCACTGGACAAGAGATCATGTTCCATTTACAGGGGCAGCAATGAAACAAATGATGAACGATTTGGTCAGAAAAAACAAACTAGTAACTGGCGAGATTAAAATAAATAAGAAGAAAGCATCCTTAAAAAATATCCAGGCTAACCTACTTGTAATTGCAGCAGAAAATGACTTCTTAGTACCAGAAAAGATGATCAAGCCTATCATGAAGCTTGTTTCCAGCCGAGACAAAACCTATAAACTGATAAAAGGCGGTCATACCTCATTCAGCAACGCCTCCATGTTTCCTCCATATATAGCAGAATGGCTGCCTGAAAGGTCTGAACCAAGAAGCTGAAATCATATGCCGGTTTCCTGAAGGGAGGTGAACCCATGTACTTGCTGTATTCACCAGGTATCCTTCCGCTTGAACCACATAGCCTTGGAATTGCATCACAGGTATTTCCCCGTTTCCTCCGCTTTTTAAAAGAAGCGGAGCAGATACAGCCGGCAGAAACAGATGACGACACTTTACTGCCCTGGTTTTTGTATGTCTAAGTTTAGGGATTAAACATGGAACCTTGCTATTAAAGGAGGTGATTGCTATGAAAAATATGAACAATCGTATGCAGCTAAGACAAGTTATTAATAGAGTGAGAGTATTTAAAAGAGAGCTTAAAAGAGATATCAAAAGAGATACAAGATCTTTCTTAAGGGATTTAAAAAGAATTACGATGTAGTGATCAAATTATTGATTAAGTAAATAGACAATTTTATAAAGAACCTTTAAACAGCTTGTAAATCGAGCTGTTTTTTTAATACCAAATACGTCTATAGAATGCTAACTTAGGGATGTAAAAGGTCTAGCTCCAGTGATTAAACTGTTTTTTCCAGGTATCCACCTTTGTCATATTTCTATAGTGGCTATTGATTAGGTGCTTTATAAAGCAAAAACCCCCCTCTACAATTGATGAAGGGGAGCAAGGGTTTATAATGTGTTAATTCCTTCTAGGGGAGTCCATATGAATGAAGCTTAATCCCTCTGCAATCGGTACCGCTTGTATTTTTCGGACAGCCGTATAGGCTGATTCTATTGTTTGTGTTCAAGTTTAGTTCTGCCCTCGTATCCGTGCCATATACTTTTCCGACGTTCGTACTTCAACGGTTAATGTCCCGTTTTGTTTATCCACTATTGTTTTTATCAAGAAGGGCACTCCTGCCGTGTTCTGAAATCTGAAATCCAACCCACCATAAGATACAGTAGCATCTCTGCCGTTAGGCACGTAGCCTACATTGAGTGAATGATGGTGCTTTTCCACATAGCTGACTCCTAATTGATCGATAGCATTGTATAGAGTGGAAGAAGTCTGGCAGATTCCGCCTCCGATTCCGTCAACCAGTTTACCATTTAATGCTTCTTTTGCTTTTTGATAGCCATGTGCTGCGTCGCTTGGTCCAACTGTAGTATTAAAGGAGAAAATGTCCCCTGTGCCAAGGATGACATTATGAATAGCTTGTGCAGAAAGTTCAATATTGCGTGTTCTTCCGGCTAAAGATTTGTCAAAGCGGGTTGTATAAGAGGCAGCGACCGCTTCTCCTAAATGTGCTGCTTCCTCAGGCTTATATCCGCTTTCGGTAATAGTTAACGGAAGTTCTAGATCTCCGCCGCTTCTGGACAAGGCAAGAACCTGCTCCAGAAATTCCTCTTCTTCAAAAATGATTCGTGGTTTCCCTTTGATGATTTCACCGTTTGGCCCTATTTTATCCGGCAGCATTCTCTGATCTAAACCGATTGATTTCTCAGAACCTTTGGCGGCAGCTCTTGCCCAGTCTTTGATTTCTTTCTTATATGCTTCATCCTTCGTGCCAAATCCCAGAATACCGGGATCAAAGGTTTTGATTACTCTTTGTGAAAGAGGGTGAATGACTTTTACCTCTGACGTCTCTGGTTTTTCCTTAGGCTCTTGTTCTTTTTTTTCACTGGTCTCACTAAGCTTTTCTTTTTCCAGCGCCTCTTGAAGCTCCGCTACTTTTTTCTCTAATTCTTTTTCTTTTGATGCCTGTTCTTCACAAGCAGATAGCCCTAACACACTTCCAGCCAGCAGCAATGAACGGATAAATATATAATTTTTCATTTTTCCCCCGCGAATTCTTTTTTTCTGACATTTATTTTATTCGCAGATATTCAGCTATATGACTAAAAATATTAGTGATAATATTAAAAAGAATATTAATTATTATAAAAACTAATAATTGACTTAATATAATTAGGGATATATAGTAAAATTATCCATAAAAAAGGAGTCGACCAATAAGTGAATACACAAGCATGGCTCATCCGGCCAAAGCCTCATGATCGAGAACGTATGAATGAATTTTTGGAAGAAGAGATTGTGGCAGTGGGCTGGCCTCATATTGGAGATCTCACCGGACTTAGAGAGCATCATTTACGTGAGCTTATCCAAAGTGCTTATAAGGAAAGCAATTCGGCGCTGGCTACCTTGAAGATGATTGTTTATCGAATGAAGCCGGGAGATTATGTACTGGTTCCTTATAAGGGAACCATCTATTTTGGAAAAATCACAAGTGATTATAAATATGCAGAGGAAAAGGACAACGATGAATGGGGATATCCCCACCAGCGGATGGTTCGTTGGTATAACCTCGTACTTGAACGTGATGAGCTTCCAGAAAATCTGAAAAAATCAACAAGGGTGGTTAGAACAGCTGCAGATCTTACTTCTCATGTTCATACCATCGAAGAGTTATTAAATGAAGAAACCATTCTGCCGGAAATGTCTTTTCATGCTGAGGAACCGATGATGTATATGTCTGCACCTGCACAATATAGGGAAGAGCACGATGAGCATGAAGAAGATGAAATGGAGTTCATACAGAGGGCCAAAAAGGTTTTAGAAATGGAGCTTGATAATCCTGATCCAATGGTGCGCCTTCGCGCAGCTGAGATTGTTTTAAATTTAAAAAAATAACATATGAAGGGAAGAGATTGTATGGAAAACAAAAAGCTTCGAATAAAAGCAGAAACAGACTCGCTGGTTATCGGTGGATTGAGCATCAGCTTTGAAAGGACTCTCCGTATACCGGATGATGATCAGGTATATCCGCTTCCGCCGAGTTTAGGTTCCTTCTTTATATATAAGGTAGAGGATTACCTGGATAAGGTCCCTGAAAAATGGCGTGAGCTGGGTGGTTATTTTATCGGGATGTATCAACGGGAAGCACTGTGGCTGAATTTCTCAGGATCACCTCATGCCCTTATTGTGGATGCGGGGAATATTAATGCAATCACAGGTAATGAAAAGGAAGACTTATTAAACGATGCTGACCAAAATTACATAGTCCCGCCTGACCAGCCCTGGCTTGATGGATTTAATGCAGGTGAAGGATTTATCCGGCAGTTTGTTGCCATGCCAATCGGCCTTGGCTATACCGTGGAAGAACAGCTCTCTCAAACGGAAGCTTTAGGCGGAATGAGATTTGTGGTATTTGCTCCAAAACCTGATATCATACCGGAATACAGCCCCCTGTTAAAAAGTTCCGTAATGGAATGCAGTCTGAATGACTCTATGGGACTGGCGGCAGGCGGTAAAATGAAGCAGGAAATCTATCCGGACGAATATGGAATTGACGTGTGGGATTCAGAGAGCAAGACCGAAATATATATCCATGTTGCAAACAGTCAACAATTCAGTGAAATCACTGGCCGAAATCTTATGCCTTCTCCCGTGGATGCAGATGCCTATACTAACAACGGGTATCCTTGGTTTGATTTATATAATGAAAACAAAGGGGATGTTAAGGCCGCTCAGAAGCTTTCGGGTGTAAAATCAATAAAGGCTGTAGATGAAGAACTAGGTGAGATAAGCAATGAGCCGTCTTTAAACATTCCTGATTCACAAATTGTTACAATTACAGGGAAAAAGAAAGTGTAATAAATAAAAGATGATGGTTTAAATTTATTAACGAAGTGCATTGAAAACATCATTACTAAATATCCAAAAATCAGTTCTATGGCAATTGGCGTTCCTGGTTCGGTTGATAGTGGACGGATTTTTTATATACCAGGATATGAGCAGTTTCAAAATTTTGATTTAAAAGGATACTACGAAGAACATTTTTCAATACCTGTTGTAGTAGAGAACGATATGAATGCTGCTGTTCTCGGATATCACTATAATAGGGGATTTAAGGACAAGCAATCCCTTATTTATTTATATTCTGGTCAAAATGGTCCCGGTGCAGGAATTATGATAAATGGAGATGTGGTGCGTGGAAGTACTTTTTTCTCGGGAGAGGTGTCATTCGTCCCTCAGTATAATGAAAAAAATTTTCGGCAAGCTTTAGAAAATGGAAGTGGACCTAAAAAATAAGGATCAGTGAGGATTATGAGATTGAGCAATCAGCAGATTAATTGCCTCGTTTGCAGCTATCATTAACCCTCACATCATCATTTTTTGTAGAGATGATATTGAAGAAGCGGTATTAAACAAAAATTGCCATAGGCAGCTCAAAATATATCCCTTCAGAACAACTTCCAGAGCTTACAATGAGTGATTGGAAACAAGAATATTTGTATGGGTTACAAAGTCTTGGACTTGATCTTATGATGAATGGAATGGAGCAAACAAGTAAAACAGAGCGGAAACAACAGTTGACTACTAAATAATAAATGCGAGGATTAAATATGACAACATTCCTTTTAGTTATCATTTATTTGGCTTTTATCAGCTTAGGTTTACCTGATTCATTGTTGGGGGTAGCGTGGCCCACGATGCAATCGGACTATGGAGCCCCGCTTGAGACTGCCGGATTACTTTTTATGACGATTGCCGGTGGTACTATTATCTCCAGTTTAGCTAGTGGAAGGATCCTTAAACGTTTCGGAACTGGCAATGTAACATTCGTCAGTTGCTTAATGACTGCTGGTGCTTTGCTAGGATTTCATTTTGCTCCGTCGGTTATTTGGTTAGTTGTATGTGCCATACCACTAGGATTAGGTGCGGGAGCAGTTGATTCAGGATTAAACGATTATGTTGCTACACACTATAAAGCACACCATATGAGTTGGTTACATTGTTTTTGGGGAGTCGGAGCTACTTTTGGTCCTATCATTATGGCTCAGTTTATTTCAGGTCAAAATTCTTGGAGAGATGGTTATTTTGCAATTTCCGGAATTCAATTCGCGTTAGTTGTAATCCTTTTCTTTACCTTGCCCTTATGGAACAGAGTGACAACAAGCAATAATACCCTAAATGAAGAGCCAGAAGCTACAAAAGGTACATCTTTTAATGAAGATGCTAAAGATATAAAACCCTTACAAATTAAAGGAGTTAAATTGGCTCTGATATCCTTCTTGTTTTATTGTGGGGTAGAATCAACAGTGGGTCTGTGGGGAAGTAGTTATTTGGTAAATGTAAAGGATATACCCGTAGCAGTTGCTGCACAATGGGTTTCTTTTTATTACGCAGGAATCACAGTTGGTAGATTTATTACAGGCTTTATTACCTTTAAAATTAGTAACAGCACTCTCATTCGGGTGGGGCAAATTATAGCACTTTCTGGTGCCATACTTCTAATCCTGCCATTTCCTTCATCTCTCTCACTTGTAGGTTTTATTATGATTGGATTAGGATTAGCGCCGATATTTCCCTGTATGTTGCACGAAACGCCAACACGCTTTGGAAAGAAGCATTCCCAGAAAATTATGGGCTATCAAATGGCAATTGCCTATACAGGTAGTACTTTTATGCCACCTATTCTTGGACTCATTGCATCTCATTCTACAATAGGAATCTTCCCTTTTTGTATAGTCGTTTTTGTTGCAGCAATGCTTCTAAGTTCAGAAAAATTAAATAACTTACTGAAAAAGAAGGGTCTATTAAATAGAAAAGATGCAAGCTCAACAGCATTTTGATTATGTAGAGGGTCAATAAAAGTTTTCTTCAAAAGTAAAAGAGTGGGGGAGATCTTATTCCTGCCCCTCTTCTCTTATTAATGGGCAGTTTTTTGACGAATTCCGGCACAGCTGTATTTATGAAAATGATCAGCTTCATTATGTATTATGCCCCGATAGACTTGAAGCTTACATTGCTTATTTGGTCGGAACTTTTGGTACAGACCTGCTTGAAACTTATTTCAAATCAACAATGTTATATTTTGCCGTGGCAGCCGTGTTTTTCGCCGTCGCTTATACAGCCTTTGCATATGTCAGTGCTGGAAAAAAAGGAGTAACGGTATTTTGGAAGAATATGATGTCCCCGGCTAGTACCTCTCGCAACTTGCAGCTCAATGGCAACTCTCCCGTTTAATTTGGAAGCTTCTCAGAAAGTAGGAGTCCCTAAAGACATCAGGGAAACGGTTCTTCCATTAGGTGCTTCCATGCATAAAGATAGATTAGTCCTTGGGGTTATTCTAAAAAATGCTTATTCTCGGTATTTAAAATGGAAATTCACAGGTTTTGATACCATTCTTTATGCTGTGCTGATTGACGTATCGGGCGGAACTGTAATGGGAGCTATCTCGAGTGGAGGAATGGTTGCAGAAATGCATATGCTCTGCCTATGGAAGCTCTTCCGATTATAGCTGCCATCACACGATTATCGATGCCCCTGCGACTATGCTGAATGCTACAGGAGACAATACATCTGCCATGCTCGTATCCAGAGCTGTAGAAGGTAAGGATTGGCTGGATAAAGAAGAAGCATACGTTATTAATGATTCAAGAGGCTCTACCGCCGTATAACTTCATAAAAAAGCTAATTTCGATTAGCTTTTTTGTTCTTATATAAGAAGTAATTGATTACGTATAAGATTTGCGTGTGAAATGAAACAGAGAAGATGATAGCTACCTTCCGATCATTCATTAAGCTAAATCGTCTATTTTCTTAAACCCGCTATCAAGTCTATGTGGATCAAGTTAGTCTAACCTATATTTGTAATCCGTAAACGTTACCAATAATTACCACGGATAAAATTACTGCTTTCTATAGACTAAAAGCTGGAACGATGATAATATTTTGATACAACTTCAACAACATATTTACTGTTTTGAGGTGCAGATTAAGTATTGACTACATCAGATAAGCATGTTAGGCTAATAAAGTGGCTGAAGAGCGGCTTGACTAATGCTTAAATGAGACACACAAATTTTCAATGCTTATAGACAACACTTCATAAAAAGTGTTGACGCAACGATTCGAACGTGTTATGATTATTAAGTTGCTTACGAGTGACTGACTAATACTGACTAATGATTGTTCTTTGAAAACTGAACGAAACAAGACGCCAAGCGTATTTTTCTTTCGAGAAAATACAAAAACAAGTTTTAAACTTTTAAGAGCTATATCAAACATTCTTCGGAGAGTTTGATCCTGGCTCAGGACGAACGCTGGCGGCGTGCCTAATACATGCAAGTCGAGCGGATGGA
>NZ_JAFBFI010000004.1 GCF_016909175.1 Peribacillus deserti | reverse complement strand
CCACACCCGTTCCCATCCCGAACACGGAAGTTAAGCTCTTTAGCGCCGATGGTAGTTGGGGGATCTCCCCCTGTGAGAGTAGGACGCTGCCAGGCTTTATACGGAGGATTAGCTCAGCTGGGAGAGCATCTGCCTTACAAGCAGAGGGTCGGCGGTTCGATCCCGTCATCCTCCACCATATATCGTGCCGGTGTAGCTCAATTGGTAGAGCAACTGACTTGTAATCAGTAGGTTGGGGGTTCAAGTCCTCTTGCCGGCACCATTATTTACTTGTTGAATGTTAAGTTGATAAGAGTTACAATAACTTTTGTCACTATTATGTACGAGCCATTAGCTCAGCCGGTAGAGCATCTGACTTTTAATCAGAGGGTCGAAGGTTCGAATCCTTCATGGCTCACCATTTTTAATATGCGGGTGTGGCGGAATTGGCAGACGCACTAGACTTAGGATCTAGCGCCTTACGGCGTGGGGGTTCGACTCCCTTCACCCGCACTTTTTATTTTATGCTCCTAGGCACCATTGTTTATATGCGCCCGTAGCTCAATTGGATAGAGCGTCTGACTACGGATCAGAAGGTTATGGGTTCGACTCCTTTCGGGCGCGCCATATTACGGGAAGTAGCTCAGCTTGGTAGAGCACTTGGTTTGGGACCAAGGGGTCGCAGGTTCGAATCCTGTCTTCCCGACCATTTAAATCTTATTGGGGCCTTAGCTCAGCTGGGAGAGCGCCTGCCTTGCACGCAGGAGGTCAGCGGTTCGATCCCGCTAGGCTCCACCACTTTTAATAATTACTATAATGGCGGCGTAGCTCAGCTGGCTAGAGCGTACGGTTCATACCCGTGAGGTCGGGGGTTCGATCCCCTCTGCCGCTATCATTTTATTGGACCTTTAGCTCAGTTGGTTAGAGCAGACGGCTCATAACCGTCCGGTCGTAGGTTCGAGTCCTACAAGGTCCATGGATCTTTACGGAGGTATACCCAAGTCCGGCTGAAGGGATCGGTCTTGAAAACCGACAGGGGTGTAAAAGCCCGCGGGGGTTCGAATCCCTCTACCTCCTCCATATTTTTTTAAACAGAATCAACATAAATATTCTTTACCGTCGCGGGGTGGAGCAACGAGCGAAACTTCCGATGAATAAACCTTCGAGTTGTACCGATTGAGAAGCTGCTTGAAATGCTTTCTGAATCGGGACAGTCAACAGCAAGAATGGAAGCAAAAACAAATTTTCATTATTTTTTACCGTCGCGGGGTGGAGCAGTCTGGTAGCTCGTCGGGCTCATAACCCGAAGGTCGCAGGTTCAAATCCTGTCCCCGCAATATTAGGTTCAGCTGGTAAAGCACATTTACCCTGAACCAGCATGCGGGTGTAGTTTAATGGTAAAACCTCAGCCTTCCAAGCTGATGTCGTGGGTTCGATTCCCATCACCCGCTCCATTTTGCGGGCCTATAGCTCAGCTGGTTAGAGCGCACGCCTGATAAGCGTGAGGTCGATGGTTCGAGTCCATTTAGGCCCATCATTCCGCAGTACTCAATGACAGATAATTAAATTTGGTCCAGGAGTCCTAACCTGCGTTCCTTGGCCCCTTGGTCAAGCGGTTAAGACACCGCCCTTTCACGGCGGTAACACGGGTTCGAATCCCGTAGGGGTCATAAAAAAAGCTGTTCGCATTTCGCGGCAGCTTTTTTAGTGCGTCTAAATAAAAAGAAAACACATTCCTCTTTAAAAAGGGAATAGTAAACGATAAGTTGTTATCTTTTCATTCAACTACAATACTGAGGGAATGAGTGTCCATATTTTATCTATAATCATTTTATTTTTACTTGGAGGCTTAGCTGAAATAGGCGGATGTTATCTTATTTGGAAGTGGCTTAGGGAGGGAAAGCCCTGTTACTTTGGAGCAATAGGAGGAATAGTGCTGGCTTTCTATGGAGTGTTTGCTACACTTCAGTCCTTTCTTTCCTATGAAAGAGTCTATTCTGCTTACGGAGGAGTTTTTACCTTTCTGTTCATTGGGGTTGGGGAGTTGATAAAAAGACTCTAGATTTATATGATTGGGCTGGAGCGGCAATCTGCTTAATAGGAGTTGGAATAATGCTTTTGCAACAAGAAATTAAAATAGAAGTTTTCCAGTCTTTCCTATTACTTTTTAAACCTCAGGACCGAATGAAAATCGGTCCTTTTTGTCTTATATCAATCACTCCATATATATTTACTATAGTTTTTGTAAAAAAAGGGTTTCTTGCTTTTAAAAGGGAATATATATAGGTCCTTTATATTTTTACATACTATGACAGGTGCTAGTTTTTTTATCAGGAGGAACTCGCAATGAAACAAGTTCAACAAAATTCGAGCTGGAAGCTTCTCATACAGCTTATCAAGGAAACAAAGCCTCCCAGGCTATTAATTAGTATAGCTATGGTTCTTAGTCTGCTTACAACAATCGCCGGGCTTGCTATTCCGCTCCTCACGAGTAAGCTGATTGATGAGGGTTCACTGCAGTCTTTGGATGGAAGAAATTTAGGCGGGATTGCAGCCGCATTTCTGATTCAGGCTGCGGCCGGGGCCGTTTCGGTCTATCTGCTGGCTCGTGTGGGACAGCATGTCATAGCTTCCCTGCGCAACAGGCTTTGGAATAAGCTCTTAGTCCTTCCAGTTTCTTATTATGATTCACATCAGACGGGTGATACAGTCAGCAGAATGACGAATGATACGGGTGTAATAAAGAATCTGATTACAGAGCATCTGGTTGGATTCATAACTGGGGTTATTTCAATAATAGGTACAATTGGGGTACTCTTTATTCTTGACTGGCCTCTCACCTTAGTTATGTTTTCCGTTATCCCGCTATCTTTGCTTATTTTAATTCCGATAGGAAGAAAAATGGTGAAAGTTTCAAGAGGCCTTCAGGATGAAACGGCAGGTTTTTCCGCCAATCTTACAAGGGTCCTCGCTGAGATTAGGCTTGTTAAAGCTTCCAATGCAGAGACTATGGAATATAATCGCGGAAGAATAGGAATAAATAAGCTATTTACACTGGGGATCAAAGAAGGAGTCATTCAGGCAATATTATCTCCATTAATTTCTTCGATCATAATAGTGATTCTCGTTTTAATCATCGGGTACGGAGGAATCAGGGTCTCTTCTGGTGAAATGACTGCAGGTGAACTAGCGGCATTTTTTATTTACTTATTCCAAATCATTATGCCGATAACGTCAATTGCCTCCTTTTTTACACAGTTTCAAAAAACGATGGGTGCTACAGAGAAAATAATGGGAATTTTGTCACTCGAGATAGAGGAACTGGAGGATGGAATACAGAAATTCGATACAAACCAGCCATTAACATTGCAGGAACTAACTTTTAGTTATCCGTCCTCGGATCCTATTTTAAAATCAGTCTCATTCTCAGTTCAGCCTAATTCTGTTACAGCCATTGTGGGACCAAGCGGCAGCGGAAAAACTACCTTATTTTCTCTTCTAGAACGTTTCTACTCTCCAGATACAGGCAGGATTAAGCTAGGAGAGCTCTCGATAAATGACCTTTCTCTTAAGTCCTGGCGAAGCCAGATAGGGTATGTATCCCAGGAGAGTCCCATTTACGCCGGGACAATAAGAGAAAATATTTGTTACGGAGTTCATGGACAGGATAAAGAATTAACAGAGGCTGCCAAAATGGCTTATGCAGATATATTCATTCAGGAACTGCCTGATAAATACGATACCGAGGTAGGGGAACGAGGAATTAAGCTTTCCGGGGGCCAGCGGCAAAGGATAGCCATTGCGCGTGCACTATTGCGCAAACCGAATATATTAATGCTTGATGAAGCAACCTCGAGCCTGGACAGTAAATCGGAAATTGTCGTTCAGGATGCCCTTCAAAATCTAATGAAAGGCAGAACAACGCTCGTGATCGCCCATCGGCTTTCAACTGTTATAGATGCCGACCAAATAGTCTTTCTGGAAAAAGGCATGGTAACAGGGAGGGGCACACATAACGAATTAGTGAACACTCATGAGCTGTACCGGGAATTTGCTGAACGTCAGCTTAGAGTGCCGGATGGATAATAAAAAAATGATTAAAAGCCTGTCATAAACAGGCTTTCAGGCTGTCGACAAAGTCGACAGCTATTTTTTAATAATATTTAACCCTCAATATATAGTGCTTAACTTTAGAAAAGCCACCATATATACAAGAAATAAATTGACAAACCTCATTTTTCGCGACAAAGTTTGTTTGAAATTGATTTTGTCTACACTCTGAAAGCCTGTCATAAACAGGCTTTTTTTAAAAGATTTACGATTTATATTTTTTTTTGTAAATAGCTTTTGCTTTTTCTGTATTCGCAAAATGCACCTTTGTAAACTGGCTCATTGCCGCTTCTCCTTTTTCATGCAAGAGTCGTGCGCCAGCATTGTCTACAACAGGTCCAGCTCCCTTTGGCAAGGTAAATCCTGCTTTCTCGCTGAGTAATTCAAAGTGTTTAACGAAAGCGTATCGAGCAAGAATGGAAGCAGCCGCAACACTCAAGTGAAGTCCCTCTGCTTTTGTGCTTAAATAGGTGTTTTTTGATTTAAAGACTTCTGATCCCTTTAAATAATTGAAAAAAACTCCCGGCTGGGCAAATTGGTCAATTAGGATCCCATCCGGCTCCTCAGGTGAAATTTTTTGAAGCAGTTTTTTGATCGCCTGGTTATGGAGGAGGGCTTTCATTTTTCCCTGGGACATACCCTTGGCCTGCATCCGGTTATACTTTTCATTATCTAACACCAATAAACTAAAAGGTACAACTTCCTTGATAAGAGATCCTATTTCCATGATCTGCGAATCTTTGAGATTTTTAGAATCCTTTACTCCAAGCTCTTTAAGAAGCGGCAAGTGATCCTTATTTGCATAAACAGCAACAACTGTCATGGGACCGAAAAAGTCTCCTGTTCCTACTTCATCTGAACCAATAAGGGATAATTCTGCAACATTTTTCGGAGGGGAATAGGAATGAGTTTTAACAGATGAAGGTGACTTAGCGGAAATTGTTTTTTCCCTTGGTGCACCGCCACCCCATTGTGCCGCTGCTGCTTCTGCACCCGGGCCTTGAAAAAGAACCTTCCCTGATTTATAAGCAGTTATTGAGCATCCTGGCAATTTTGCTGAAAAAATACCACCTGGAGGTACTTTTTCTGTCAAATCTGAGGTATAATGCGATTTCATTTTTAAGATGGTTGCAGAATCTAGAACCAATACAGAATTAGACATATGGGAGCTGCTCCTTTTTGAACGTTTGATTAGTATAACTGGTGAATAAAAAGATTTCAATTGCCATTTTCTCATTTTTTTACAAATTTCCTAAGGAAATGCCAGTAAAAACGCGTTGTCCCGCTTTCAAGCGTAAAAACTTCATGGTATGATATAGATTAGGATTTTTTAGATTGGGGGCATCATTTTGTCAGACCATAGTAAAAGAAAAATAACAGTTGATATATATGGACAGCAATATACCATTGTTGGAGCAGAAAGTTCAAGTCATATTCGTATTGTGGCTTCAATGGTTGATGATAAAATGCGTGAAATAAATTCAAAGAATCCAAGGCTCGATGTCAGCAAGGTTGCAGTTCTTACAGCTGTAAATGTAATGCATGACTATTTAAAAGTAAAAGATGAACTTGAACAGCTTAAAATGTTAATCAGAAGCGAAAAGGGTTGAAGAATGAATGCTTGATTTGATAATAATTGCAGTACTTATAATGGGTCTTTTAATAGGGCTTAGGCGGGGGTTTATTCTTCAGCTTGTTCACCTCACGGGATTTATTGTCTCCTTTATATCCGCTTATATATACTACGATGATCTTGCACCAAAGATAAAGCTTTGGATTCCCTTTCCAACCTTAGGAAATACGGAATCTATGAAAATGATCTTTAATGCCTCTGGTCTCGATGAGGCTTATTATAATGCCATTGCTTTTGCCATTATATTCTTTGGAGTTAAAATCGTCTGGCAGCTAATTGGCGCTATGCTGGATTTTATTTCTCATATTCCTATTTTAAAACAGCTGAATAGAATGGGCGGAGCTATTTTGGGATTTGTAGAGGTATATTTAATCCTATTTATTCTCCTTTATATTGCAGCACTCCTGCCAATACAAACCGTACAGGGACCCCTGAATGATTCATTTATGGCAAATGCTATGGTTAAAAATACACCCGTTCTATCTGCAACAGTTAAAGATCTCTGGTTTAAATACATTCCAATGTAACTTCTCTTTTAAGGGGAAGTTTTTCTTTTATGAAGATTTTCGTTCCATTACTGAGTCTCCCATCAGGACCTATTACTAAAAAAAGTCCAAAGGGCTTTAAATCTAGATAACTTAACTAAAAAGCAGAATACTCTAGTCATACCTATGATGCATGCGGCAGTTATGTTGCCTGGTGTACAAATAAAATGTATCTTTAAAGAGGCATCATTTATAAAGGAAGTAAGATTGAAAAACACGGCCTCCAGGCTCCTGGCTGATAGGGGGTCATCCATTAACAATCCCTACTAATTCTGAGGTGATTTTTATGACTATTAATAAAAAAGATATTGTTCATTTGCTTGAAACGATTGCTATATATATGGAACTTAAGGGCGAGAATCAGTTCAAAGTGGCTGCATTCCGAAAAGCTGCGGGCGCCCTGGAAACAGATGATAGGAGCCTTTTTGAAATTGGTGATTTTACAGCGCTTTCAGGAATTGGAAAAGGCACAGCGGCTGTAATTGAAGAATTTATCAGGGACGGAAAGTCGGCTGTACTTGCGGAGCTTCAGGAGGAAGTGCCAAAAGGATTAATACCGCTGCTGCAGCTCCCAGGAATGGGCGGTAAAAAAATTGCCAAGCTCTATAAAGAACTGTATGTAGAAAATATAGAGGATTTGAAAGCAGCCTGTGAAGAAAAAAAGGTTCAGCATTTGGCCGGTTTTGGAAAGAAAACAGAGGAAAAAATACTTGCTGCGATTGCTGAATTTGGGACAAGGCCTGAACGGTTGCCGCTGGCCATGATGCTGCCAATCGTTGAAGACGTTGAAATTGCTATTCAAAATATGAAAGAGATTGAGAGATTTTCAAAAGCGGGCAGTATTAGAAGGGTGAAAGAAACCGTAAAAGATTTGGATTTTATTATCGCTACAAATAACCCAGAGTCCGTTAAGGAGCAGATCTTAGCTCTGCCGCAGGTAAAGAGTGTGATAGCGGCAGGAGATACAAAAGTATCCGTAACTTTGTCCTACCAGTATGAAATCTCTGTTGATTTCAGATTGGTTAAACCAGAGGAATTCATCACAACACTCCACCATTTCACAGGATCAAAAGACCATAATGTTCGGATGAGGCAGCTAGCAAAAGATCGAGGTGAAAAGATCAGTGAATATGGAGTCGAAATAATTGAAACTGGTAAAGTATTGACCTTCCAATCAGAAGAGGAGTTTTATCACCATTTTGGACTGCCTTTTATTCCCCCAGAGCTTCGTGAAGATGGAACGGAGGTCGATTTTTACAAAGAAGGATATGGCCTAGTCAGTCCTGAAGATATACGAGGAGATCTTCACATGCATTCTACCTGGAGTGACGGCGGTCATTCTATTGAGGAAATGGTTGAAGCCTGCAGAGCCAAAGGTTACAAGTATATGGCCATTACAGATCATTCTCAATATTTAAAGGTCGCAAACGGTTTGACTCCCGAACGGCTGAGAGAGCAAAAACAAACGATCCGTGAATTAAATGACAAATATGATGATATCCTGATTCTCTCAGGAATAGAAATGGATATTCTGCCGGATGGCACTCTTGACTATGATGATGACCTTCTAAGTGAGATGGACCTTGTTATAGCATCCATTCACTCCATCTTTTCGCAGCCTAAGGAAAAGATTATGGAAAGGCTTAAAACGGCTTTGATGAATCCTCATATTGATTTAATTGCTCATCCTACGGGAAGAGTAATCGGCCGGAGAAAAGGCTATGAAGTTGATATGGACATGCTGATTCAATTAGCAAAGGAAACGAATACAGCGCTCGAGCTGAATGCAAACCCAAACAGGCTTGATCTTGCTGCCGAACATCTGAAGAAGGCTCAACAGGCAGGCGTTACGATTGCTGTAAATACCGATGCCCATAACATTGAGATGCTCGAGGACATGGAGATCGGGGTATCAGCTGCCATTAAGGGCTGGCTAAAAAAGGATACCATTTTGAATGCTAAGACTTCTGAAGAATTGCTGGCATTTTTAAAAAGAAATGATTAAGAAATATAATAAAGAAATATAGGAGGGGGCATAAACTCCATGCATCAAAAAGCGTTAAAAACCCTGGAGTTTCATAAGATAATAGAACAGCTTGCTAAATTTGCTTCGTCTTCTTTAGGGAAAGAAAAGGCAGGCAGACTGCTGCCTATTTCCGATTTTGAGGAAGTAGTCAGACTGCATGAAGAAACAGATGAGGCAGCGAAAATTATAAGGTTAAGAGGCAATGTTCCGCTTGGTGGAATATTTGACATAAAACCGCATGCGAAGCGTGCACAAATCGGGGGAATGCTCAGCCCGGGAGAGCTGAATGAAATAGCCAGCACGCTCCGAGCCGGCAGGATACTCACAAAGTTTATCGAAGAAATGCTCGACAATGGAACGGAGCTTCCTCATACAGCGGGTTATATTGAATCAATCACGCCTCTGCCTGATCTTGAACGGCCCATTGTAAATGCTATAAGCGACATAGGTGAAGTGATGGATTCAGCAAGCGATAGGCTGAAATCACTGAGAACACAGCTGAGAACGAATGAATCAAGGGTAAGGGAAAAGCTAGAGAGCATGATTCGATCATCAAGTGCACAGAAAATGCTGTCGGATGCTATTATAACCATTCGAAATGACCGCTTTGTTATTCCTGTAAAGCAGGAATACCGCAGTGTATATGGCGGCATCATTCACGATCAATCTTCTTCAGGGCAGACCTTGTTTATCGAGCCCCAATCAGTTGTAGACCTGAATAATGGCCTCCAGGAAATCAGGATTAAAGAGCAGCAGGAAATAGAAAGAATTCTTTCCGAACTTTCCGTGCTGACAGGAGAGTTCGCCGCAGAGCTGCTTGCAAATGTTGAGATACTTGCCATCTTAGATTTTATGTTTGCAAAAGCCCGGTACAGCAGCGAGATCAAAGGCTCTAAGCCTAAGCTTAATAATGAGGGAAGGGTAAAACTCTTTAAGGCGAGGCATCCGCTTATTTCCCCTAAAGAAGTGGTTCCGAATGACATTATTTTAGGAGAAGATTATACTTCCATTGTGATAACAGGGCCAAATACGGGCGGTAAAACAGTCACGTTAAAGACAATAGGACTGTGCACACTTATGGTTCAATCTGGCCTGCAAATTCCCGTTCTTGATGGCTCTGAAGCTTCTGTTTTTGAAGAGATATTTGCTGATATTGGTGACGAGCAGAGCATTGAGCAAAGCTTGAGTACTTTCTCCTCCCATATGGTGAACATAGTGGATATATTGAAATCAGTTAACCACCGGAGTCTTGTTCTTTTCGATGAATTGGGAGCAGGAACGGATCCACAGGAAGGGGCGGCGCTTGCTATTTCTATCCTGGACACCGTATATGAAAAGGGAGCAAGAGTGATTGCGACTACCCATTATCCGGAGCTGAAAGCATATGGATATAATCGAAAAGGCGCTGTTAATGCGAGTGTAGAATTCAATGTTGAGACTCTAAGCCCAACTTATAAGCTTTTAATAGGAATTCCCGGAAGGAGCAACGCTTTCGAGATCTCAAAGCGGCTTGGACTGGATGAAAAAGTTATAAACGAGGCAAGAGGATATATTGGAACTGAAACGAACAAAGTGGAGAATATGATTGCCTCTCTTGAAGAAAGCCGTAAACAGGCGGAGAAAGATCGAGAGGAAGCAAATGAATTCCTGAAGGATTCTGAAAGGATCCATAAAGACCTTCAAAAGCAAATGGCCGAATACTACAGCCGGAAAGATGAGCTGGAGGAAAAGGCACAGCAGAAAGCTGCAGAAGCGGTTAATAAAGCAAAAGCGGAAGCAGAAGAGATTTTGAGTGATCTTCGCAGGCTTAGACTTGAAAAGAATGCGGAAGTGAAAGAGCATGAATTGATCGACGCCAGAAAACGCCTTGAAGAAGCTGCTCCAGTAATCAAGAAATCTAAAAAGGCTGCAGCACCTTCTAAGAAAAAGGAGTTCCAGCCAGGTGATGAAGTTAAGGTAGTGACTTTTGACCAAAAGGGACACTTGGTTGAAAAGATTTCGGCTGATGAATGGCAGGTTCAGATAGGTATAATGAAAATGAAGGTGAGTGAAGCTAATCTTGAATATCTTGGTACTCCAAAGCAGGTACAGACGAAACCGCTCGCTACGGTAAGAGGAAAAGATTATCATGTCAGCCTTGAACTTGATCTGCGCGGCGAACGATATGAGAATGCCCTGTTAAGGGTAGAAAAATACATCGATGATGCCCTTCTTGCCGGATATCCAAGAGTTTCTATCATTCACGGAAAAGGAACCGGGGCTTTAAGACAGGGAGTCCAGGAATATTTGAAAAATCACCGCTCAGTAAAACGAATCAGATTTGGAGAAGCTGGTGAAGGCGGAAGCGGAGTAACTGTTGTTGAGTTTAAATAACCAGGAGATATACTGATGGACAAATTATGGGGCAATGAGTTTGTTTACCTAACTGCATACTATAGTGTTGTAGTATTATGTTGTATCGTTTTTCTAGCAGTCTTTGAACTCGTAACGAAGTACCAGAATTGGGAAGAAATTAAAAAAGGAAATCTATCCGTTGCACTGGCAACCGGGGGCAAAATTTTTGGGATTGCTAACATCTTCCGCCATTCCATCCTGCAGAATGATTCGTTATTAATTATGATGGGCTGGGGTGTGTTTGGCTTTCTTCTTTTGCTGGCTGGGTATTTCATTTTTGAATTTCTAACCCCCAGCTTCAATATTGATGAAGAAATCGCAAAGGACAACCGTGCCGTTGGACTCATATCAATGGTCATTTCTGTAGGATTATCTTATGTGATTGGTGCTGGCATATCATAAAGGGGAGATAGCACTTGGAGAAGCTTGCAAGAATTTTGCTTATTCTTTGCGGAACATTTATGCTGATTGGAATTATATATATTCTATTTTTTGTAAAATAGGTACATGAACTCCCCGGATCTATTATAAGATCAGGGGAGATTTTTTGCTTTTATAGGTAAAAATCCTCAAACAATTGTCATTCAATTGAACGATATAATATAATTATAGATAGAAAAGTTAGAAAATTTTAAGAATTTAAGTTAAAGAGGAGGCAAATTATTTGAACGATCAGAAATTATGGCTACAGCATTATCCTGAAGAAATACCTGCTGAGCTCGAGTATAGCAGGGAGCCTTTGCAGAATTATCTTAAACAATCTGCAGCTAAGTTTCCACAAAAGAGTGCCATTCATTTTATGGGAAAAGAATTATCCTATAAAGAAGTGTATGAATCTGCTCTGAAATTTGCCCGTTATTTAAAAAACCTTGGTATTAGTAAAGGAGACAGGGTCGCTATTATGCTGCCCAACACTCCGCAGTCCGTGATTGCGTATTTCGGCTCTTTGATGGCCGGGGCCATTGTGGTTCAGACTAATCCGCTGTATATGGAACGTGAATTGGAATATCAAATGAAGGATTCAGAAGCCAAAGTCATTCTGACTCTGGATATTCTCTATCCAAGAGCAGCGAAGGTAAAGCCTCACACTAGTCTGCAGCATATCATTGTAACCGCTATAAAGGATTATCTGCCTTTCCCAAAAAATTTAATTTACCCTTTTATTCAAAAAAAGCAATATGGTCTCGTTGTTACGGTTGAACATGAGGGCAGCCAGCACTTATTTACTGAAATCATGAAAATGGGAGTTCCTGAAGAAGTAGAAGTGGATATAGATGTGGAGCAAGATCTCGCTCTCTTGCAATATACAGGTGGGACTACAGGATCTCCAAAAGGTGTTATGCTTACACATAAAAATCTTGTTGCCAATGCCGAAATGTGTTCAGTATGGCTTTATAAGGACAAAGAGAAGGGCCATAACATTTTAGGAATACTTCCTTTTTTTCATGTATTTGGAATGACTACTGTCATGATTTTTTCGATTATGGAAGGCCACAAGATGACCCTGCTTCCGAAATTTGATGTATTAACCACCTTAAAGACCATTCAAAAGCAAAAACCGACGCTTTTTCCTGGGGCGCCTACGATGTATATAGCGCTGCTTAATTATCCGGATTTGCACAGATTTGATGTTTCCTCCATAACAGCCTGTATAAGCGGTTCAGCTCCTCTTCCGGTTGAAGTTCAAGAAAAATTTGAAAAGCTTACAGGTGGAAAGCTTGTGGAGGGCTATGGATTAACTGAAACCTCACCGGTCACACATTCAAATTTCCTTTGGGACCGTCCAAGGATTAAAGGAAGCATAGGTGTACCATGGCCAGATACAGATGCAGCTATTCTGTCTATGGAAACAGGTGAGCAACTAGGGCCGAATGAAATTGGGGAGTTAGGAGTAAAAGGCCCACAGGTCATGAAGGGTTATTGGAACAGGCCTGAAGAAACAGAGCAGGTATTTAAGGATGGCTGGCTATTGACAGGTGATATAGGATATTATGATGATAAGGGGTATTTTTATATAGTTGATAGAAAGAAAGACATGATTATAGCTGGAGGATTTAATATATACCCAAGAGAGATCGAAGAGGTATTATATGAGCATGAAGCGGTTTTAGAAGCAGTGGTTGCTGGTATTCCTGACCCTTATCGCGGTGAAACGGTTAAAGCATACGTGGTGCTTAAGGAAGGAAAACAGCTCACAGAGGAAGATATGAATGATTTTGCCCGAAAGCATCTTGCAGCCTATAAGGTTCCTAGAATATACGAATTCAGAGATGAATTGCCGAAAACAGCTGTAGGAAAGATTCTCAGACGCGCGCTTGTTGATGAGGAGAAGAAAAAAATAGATGACCGGAAAAATGCATAGTCTAATCTCCTGAGCCGAACCTGGCTCTTGTTTGAAATAAATTGGACAAGTTTCAGAATAAGAATTGCTGGCTTTTGCTTGACATAAAAAGGGCCATTAACTATGATAGAAATATGAATGACGATTCATTCATTTTTTCCTGAAAGGGGAACATCAGTGAAACGCAATAGGCCAAAATTTAAACAAATTATTGATGCTGCTGTTGTAGTAATAGCAGAAAATGGCTACCACCAGGCTCAAGTTTCAAAAATTGCCAAACAGGCAGGAGTCGCAGACGGAACCATTTACCTGTATTTTAAAAATAAAGAGGACATCCTCATTTCTTTATTTCAAGAAAAAATGGGGACTTTTGTAGAGACGATTGAAGCAGAGCTAAAGCAGGCGGATAATGCCTCTGATAAGCTGCTGGTTTTGATTCAGCAGCATTTTGGACAACTTTCGGATGACCGGCATTTAGCAATTGTTACTCAATTAGAGCTTAGGCAATCCAATAAAGAACTCCGTATCAAAATCAACGATGTTCTAAAAGGATATCTTGAACTAATGGAAAAGATTATCGACGAAGGCATATCTAATGGAGAATTCTCCGAAGACCTGGATAAGAAGCTTGCGCGCCAGATGATTTTTGGTACAATTGATGAAACTGTCACAACATGGGTTATGAACGAGCAAAAATACAGTCTCACGCAGATGGCAGTGCCGATTCATACTATGATGGCTAGAGCTTGTGGAAGCCAAAATATTGAAAAGAAGGTATAATAAGATTATTCATGCAGAGCGGGCTGGCCATCATAGCGCCTTTCTATCCAGCAGGCTAAGAAAGGCGGCTTTCTTAGCCTCACTCACTCTCATGTAATTATACATATTGGGGGTCGTTTTTATGGGGTTTTTAACTTATTCCGTTGAAGAACGCGTTGCCGTAATTACCGTCAATAAACCTCCGGCTAATGCTCTTTCCTCTCAAGTACTGCAGGAACTTTCAACCCTGCTGGATGATTTGGAAGTGAATGATGATGCAAGGGCAGTCATCCTCAAGGGAGAAGGGAGATTCTTTTCGGCTGGAGCTGATATTAAAGAGTTTACTAGTATCGAGAGCGGCGGAGAATTTTCAAAATTAGCAGCACGCGGCCAGGAACTGTTTGAAAGAATCGAACAATTCCCAAAACCGGTTATCGCTGTTATACATGGAGCAGCACTCGGGGGCGGGCTTGAACTGGCTATGTCCTGCCATATTAGGCTGGTATCTGAGACTGCAAAACTCGGGCTTCCTGAGCTCCAGCTCGGATTGGTGCCTGGCTTCGCAGGATCACAGCGGCTGCCTCGTTATGTAGGAAGCGCTAAAGCGGCAGAAATGCTGTTTACAAGCGAGCCTATAACCGGTGTCGAAGCAGCAGCTCTGGGGTTAGCAAATCATGCATATAAAGAGGAAGAATTATTCCAAAAAGCGAATGAACTGGCTTCCAAGATTGCAAAGAAAAGTCCTATTGCCTTAAAAACAGCTATTACCCTCATAAACTATTCAAAGCATGAAAATTACTACAAAGGCGTGGAGAAAGAAGCAGAGTCCTTTGGAACTGTTTTTGTCAGCGAAGATGCCAAAGAAGGTATAGCCGCTTTTATTGAGAAGAGAGAACCTCAATTCAAAGGTAAATAAATTTTTTTCAAATGAAAATTCTTAATCTTTTAAATAATTCACAAATGGAGGGAATACCATGAATATTTATGTTTTATTAAAAAGAACATTTGATACTGAAGAAAAAATAACCTTATCAAATGGGAAAATCAACGAAGATGGTGCCGAATTTATCATCAACCCTTATGACGAATATGCTGTAGAAGAAGCGATCCAGGTTAGAGATGCACATGGCGGTGAAGTAACGGTTGTAACTGTTGGTAATGAAGAAGCAGAAAAACAGTTGAGGACAGCGCTTGCAATGGGTGCAGATAAAGCTGTTTTAATTAATATTGAAGATGATGTAGAAAATGGAGACCAGTATACTACGGCTAAAATCCTCTCTGAATACTTAAAGGATAAGGATGCTGATTTAATTATTGGCGGTAATGTAGCCATTGATGGAGGATCCGGACAAGTAGGGCCTAGAGTAGCAGAACTTTTGGACATCCCATACATCACAACCATCACTAAATTAACGATTGAAGGACAAAATGTAAGCGTTGTCCGAGATGTTGAAGGAGATTCAGAAACGATTGAAACTCAGCTTCCTTTACTTGTTACAGCTCAGCAGGGATTAAACGAACCTAGATATCCTTCTCTTCCTGGAATCATGAAGGCTAAGAAAAAGCCTCTTGATGAGCTGGAGCTGGATGATTTGGATCTGGAAGAAGACGATGTTGAAGCGAAAACAAAAACAATTGAAATCTTCCTTCCTCCTAAGAAAGAAGCAGGCAGAGTGCTGCAGGGAGATCTGGCTGACCAGGTAAAAGAATTAACTGGCTTACTGCGAACAGAAGCAAAAGTAATTTAATCGGCATTGCATATCTAATTAAGCTCAGGAGGGAATATAAATGGCTAGAAAAGTTCTCGTTTTAGGAGAAGTTCGTGACGGATCATTACGTAATGTTTCTTTTGAGGCAATTGCGGCAGCAAAAACGATTTCAGAAGGCGGAGAAGTTGTTGGAGTGGTTGCAGGCAAAGAGGTTAATGGTTTAGCTGAGGCTCTCATTCAATACGGTGCTGACCGTGCAGTTACAGTGGAGCACGACAGCCTTGAACAATATACGTCCGATGGATTCTCGCAGGCTCTTCTTGCAGTGATTGAATCAGAAAATCCTGAAGGAATTGTGTTAGGACATACTGCGCTTGGAAAGGACCTGGCCCCAAGAATTGCAGGGAAAATGAATTCTGGTCTTATATCTGATGTAACATCCTTAGAAGAAGCAGGCGGTAACCTTGTGTTTACCCGCCCGATTTATTCAGGAAAAGCGTTTGAGAAAAAGGTCATTACAGACGGCTTGATTTTCGTGACGATTCGTCCGAATAACATTGAATCTTTAGAGCAGGACAGCGGCCGGACTGGAGAAGTGACTTCTCTTTCCGTAGATATAAAAAATCTTCGTACCATCATAAAGGATGTTGTTCGCAAAGCCAGCGAAGGTGTCGACTTATCTGAGGCAAAAGTGATTATTGCCGGCGGCCGCGGCGTGAAAAGCGAAGAAGGGTTTGGTCCACTGAAGGAACTGGCGGACGTTCTGGGAGGAGCGGTAGGAGCTTCCCGCGGTGCCTGTGACGCTGATTATTGTGATTATTCACTTCAAATTGGGCAGACCGGTAAGGTTGTAACACCTGATCTTTATATTGCTTGCGGTATTTCTGGAGCCATTCAGCATTTAGCTGGAATGTCGAATTCTAAAGTAATCGTAGCCATCAATAAAGACCCAGAAGCTAATATATTCAAGGTAGCGGATTACGGGATTGTTGGTGATTTGTTTGAAGTATTGCCGCTGCTTACTGAAGAATTTAAAAAGCTCAAAGTTGGAGCTAACTAAATTACAAGCAGGGCACAGACGGCCGGAACTGAAAACCGGCCGTTTTTTTGTGGTGAAAATGAAGTGCTGGCTGCCCGTGGATGTATGGCTATCGGTAAAGGAAACAAACTTATGGTCTGTTTTTGATGAGGAATGTATAAAAGGAATAAGATTTGGTCACAAGAGGGCTAAGTCCTCCCATTACATTTCGAGAAAAAGCCTGGAACAATGGTTTAGGGAGAAGAATTTAAGAGGCTGGATTCTTAGGGAAGTTATACTGAACTTTTTTCGGGAAATGGGGACTGTCCCCTGGTTACTATTCGTTTTTTGTGGAATATTATTTATTTATGAGGGTAAATTACATCTGAGGCAAAGTATTAACGCATGTATTTAAAATAGTGCTATACTGTGTGCAGTAATTCATTAGTAATTTTAGGAGGATTTGACATGGCAATTACAAATGCAACTGATCAAAACTTTGCAGCTGAAACTGGCGAAGGATTAGTCTTAGCTGATTTCTGGGCACCATGGTGTGGACCTTGTAAAATGATTGCACCAGTTTTAGAAGAATTGGATGCTGAATTAGGTGAAAAAGTTAAGGTCGTAAAATTAGACGTAGATGATAATCAGGAAACTGCTGGTAAATATGGTGTTATGAGTATTCCAACTTTAATTTTGTTTAAAGATGGCGAGCCAGTAGACAAAGTAGTAGGTTTCCAGCCGAAAGAGGCATTAGCTGAGCTTATTAATAAGCACGCGTAATAACGAGGGTTTATAGCCCTGTTTACAAATATCCCTTCTTCGGGAAACAGGTTAGTAATACTAGCCAGTTGCCTGGAGAAGGGATATTTTTTATACTGTATATATAGAACTTATAATCTATCTATACATTACTTGAACAGATCCCGCCGCGGGCGGGTTTTTATATTTTAGGCTATTCTAAAGTTCATCATAGTTTTACCGCTATGTTGATCTTCGCTGCAGGCGCGAGACTCCTGCGGGAAAAGCGGGTCAAGGGAGACCCCACAGGCGTATAACGTGAGAGGAGGCTCCCGGACCGCCCGCGGAAAGCGAGTGCCTCTCGCTGCAATCAACAGGCAAGTAAAAGAGCTATATTTTAAAAGTTTCCATTAGAAACGAGGTGAATCGTACATGAACCAAAATATCCAGCATAAGCTTGCTTTGCTGCCTGATCAGCCAGGCTGTTATCTCATGAAGGACAGGCAGGGTACCATTATCTATGTAGGTAAGGCAAAGGTGCTTAAAAATAGGGTCAGATCCTATTTCACCGGTTCTCATGATGGTAAAACACTCAGGCTGGTGCAGGAAATAGAAGACTTTGAGTATATAGTGACCTCATCGGATATGGAAGCGCTGATTCTAGAGTTAAATCTAATTAAAAAGTGGGACCCTAAATATAATGTCATGCTGAAGGATGATAAAAGCTACCCATTTATTAAGCTTACGGCCGAAAGGCATCCAAGGCTGATTACAACCCGGAATGTTAAAAAGGATAAAGGGAAATATTTTGGGCCTTATCCGAACGTATTTGCAGCGAACGAAACGAAAAAATTGCTTGACCGTCTGTATCCGCTGAGAAAGTGTACGACGCTGCCGGACCGTGTCTGCTTATACTATCATCTTGGCCAATGTCTTGCGCCTTGTGTGAATGACATCAATGAACAGGAATATAAAAATATTACAGAAGAAATTACCCGTTTTCTGAATGGCGGCTATAAGGAAATAAAAAAGGATCTTACTGAAAAAATGACAGCAGCTGCAGAGGAGCTGGATTTTGAGAGAGCCAAGGAATTCAGGGATAAGATTGCCCATATCGAAACTACGATGGAAAAACAAAAAATGACTCTGACGGATTTTACAGACAGAGACATTTTTGGTTACGCATATGACAAAGGCTGGATGTGTGTACAGGTGTTTTTTGTCAGGCAGGGTAAGCTTATAGAGCGTGAGGTTTCCATGTTCCCCCTCTATAATGAGCCGGATGAAGAATTTTTAACATATCTGGGACAATTTTATTCCAAGGTCAATCACTTTAAACCGAGGGAAATTCTCCTGCCAGATTCAGTAAATGCTGAAATGGCCGAGGGGCTGCTGGAAGTAAAAGTTCTTCAGCCAAAACGCGGCCCGAAAAAAGACCTGTTAAAGCTGGCAAACAAAAATGCCAAAATCGCTCTTTCTGAAAAATTTGCGCTTGTTGAAAAGGATGAGGAAAGAACGATTAAAGCCATAGAAAATCTAGGTACTCAATTAGGCATCTACACTCCTCACCGAATCGAAGCGTTTGATAATTCAAATATTCAAGGGACAAACCCGGTTTCTGCTATGGTTGTTTTCATAGACGGCAAAGCGGAAAAGAAGGAATATAGAAAATATAAGATTAAATCGGTAAAAGGACCGGATGACTATGAATCCATGCGTGAGGTTGTAAGGCGGAGATACAGCAGAGTTCTTAAAGAAGGTCTGCCTATGCCTGATCTTATCATCATTGATGGAGGAAAAGGCCATGTGGAAGGAGTCAGGGATGTGCTTGAAAATGAGCTTGGCCTGGAAATTCCGCTTGCCGGACTTGTGAAGGATGAGAAACACCGGACTTCACAATTAATGATCGGTAATCCATTGGAAATAGTACCGCTGGAAAAAAACAGCCAGGAATTTTATCTTTTGCAAAGAATTCAGGATGAAGTGCATCGGTTTGCCATTACTTTTCACAGGCAGCTTAGAGGGAAGAACGTATTTCAATCCCTTCTTGACGAAATTCAGGGAATTGGAGAAAAGAGAAAGAAAATGCTGCTTAAACACTTCGGTTCCGTTAAAAAGATGAAGGAAGCACCGTTGGAGGAATTCATTAAAATAGGAATTCCTAAAGGTGTAGCTGAAGAATTCTTTAAGAAATTGCAAGACTAGCATTGTTGGCTTGAACATGTTATGCTATAATCATCAATAAATTAAAAATTACTTTACTAAGTTAAAGTGATGATAGAGGTGCGAGTTTCATTAGTAAGGACTTGGAGAAGTTTGAGCTTCAAGGAAAAGTCCTGAAAGGGGAAGTTGCCGAAGCGGAACAAGGCTCAGGACTTGTTTGGCTGGTTCTGCATTGAATAAGTGCAGGATTGTCAAGATCTTATTCTTGGAGAGCTATCTCACTGTGTTAGCGTATTATGCATTTTTTAGTACGTCCTTCACAGGCAATGAGATTATTCTCATTGCCTTTTTGTATGTTCTTAACAGATTTGTAAGGCAAATTCACTTGAAACCATAACAGGGAGGCAACAACATTGGGGAGAATTGTACAGAAATTCGGAGGAACTTCAGTAGGCAGTGTAGAGAGAATTAAAAATGCAGCGGATCGCGTTCTTGAAGAAGTGAATCAGGGAAATCAAGTAGTGGTGGTTGTTTCTGCTATGGGGAAGACGACTGACCATCTTGTAGACATGGCAAGGGAAATCTCTCCTTTTCCGAATAAAAGAGAGATGGATATGCTGCTGACAACGGGAGAACAGATTACAATAGCCCTTCTCTCCATGGAACTGAATGAAAGAGGCTTTGAAACGATATCTCTGACAGGATGGCAGGCCGGAGTACAGACAGAGTCCGTTCATGGAAATGCTAGAATTACCAATATTGAGACTGACAGAATCGAAAAAGCACTAGCTTCCGGAAAGATTGCTGTAGTAGCAGGATTTCAGGGGATTGCAGGAGCAGATATTACCACTCTTGGAAGAGGCGGATCTGATACAACGGCCGTAGCGCTTGCAGCAGCATTACATGCTGATAAATGTGATATCTATACGGATGTAACAGGAGTGTACACAACAGATCCGCGATTTGTTGAAGGAGCAAGAAAGCTAAAATCGGTTTCATACGATGAAATGCTGGAATTAGCGAATCTGGGTGCCGGCGTCCTTCATCCAAGAGCAGTGGAGTTTGCGAAAAACTATCAAATGCCGCTTGAAGTGCGTTCAAGCATAGAACGAGTATTAGGAACCATCATTGAGGAGGAAGTATCTATGGAACAAAACCTAATTGTCAGAGGAATTGCATTTGAAGAAAGCATCACTAGAATATCTATTTTTGGCCTCAAGAAAGGTATTTCCTCCATTTTTACTGCTTTAGCAGAGAGCCATGTTAACGTAGATATCATTATTCAAAGCATGACACAAGAACATGAAACAAGTCTTTCATTTTCTGTGAAAACTGAAGACGTTAAAGAGGCATTAGAAGTTTTAAACAGCCATAAAGAATCCATACTTTTCGAAACGATTGAAACAGAAAGTAATCTGGCAAAGGTATCAATTGTTGGGTCCGGCATGGTTTCAAACCCTGGGGTTGCAGCAGAAATGTTTGAAGTATTATCACAAAGGGAAATTTCCATCAAAATGGTAAGCACTTCGGAAATTAAAGTGTCTACAGTTGTTTCTCAGGATAAAATGCTTGAAGCAGTCAATGCCCTGCATGAAGCATTTAATTTGTCTGATGCTTTTGCCATTAAATAAAAATAATTTCAAAAAAAACCAGCAGAGAGTTAAACGCCTGCTGGTTTCTTATTTATGATTCTATTAATATATAGAATCCTTTGGGTCCCACTTCACAATAAAAGTTACTTTGCTTGTCCGCTTTTTTAATTCTTCAATTGCTTCAGAAGATACCTTTTTCTGAAGTTCAAACTGCTGAGCCAAAAATCCTGCTTCCAGCTGAAAGTGGCACTTTTCATTTATAGAAAGCCGTCTTGATACTCCATCACCAGACAATTCAAATATGGATTCATCTTTTGAAAGCTTCTTTTGGGTAAGTGTTCCCCAGCCGGCGCTGTGAAAAAAAACGCATATGTCTTCCACGGAATGTAAAGGGAACTTCCTTGCTAATTGTTTCCCTCCCCAATAAAGAAGCTGAGCTGCATCCTGACCAAGGATTTCGTTTAAAAGGTATTCTCTGATTAGGTCGTAGCCAAAAACAGGAATCTGCTGCGCATCAGTGTGCGGATTCTCATTTTCTACAAGCGGCTGTTCGTTCAGGCTTTGTTCTGAGGCTGTTTCTACCGGTGTTTCATTCATGACTTCTTTACCCAAAATTCTCCCCTCTTTCTTTAAATCTATTATAAACAATTTTTTCCCGTTACAAACACCCTTAAATATATCTAATCTTTCATTTTATTAATTATGTCAAAATAATTCCTGAACTGAACGAATAAATCTTAAGAATTAGAGTATAAGATTAAAAGTTTGAAATTTTTATAAAAATTTTTATATTTGCCAAATAATTTGTGTATCCGTTTTCTTGACGCTAAATCTTGGGAGGAGTAAAATGAACATGTTAATTAAATGTTACAAAATAGTTTTTTTTGTAGTTTTGTAGCGAATATCCTTTGGTAAGGATATATTTTACTTTTTGTGCAGGTACAGCCAAATCTCAAGGGGGTATAACAATTTTATGGCAGGAAATCGGGAGTTTGCCAATCGGAGGCTGCATTCGTTACTAGGGGTAATTCCGCTTGGAATCTTTATTATTCAGCATTTAGTCGTAAACCAATACGCTACACACGGTGTTGAATCATTTAATAAAGCGGCTAATTTTATGGGAGGACTCCCATTCAGGATTTTTCTAGAAACATTCATTATTTTTCTTCCTTTAGCTTACCATGCGATTTATGGAATTTATATAGCTTTTACGGCTAAAAACAATGTAGGCAGATATAGTTACTTCCGTAACTGGATGTTCATGCTTCAGCGGCTGACTGGGATCATCACACTTATTTTTGTTACGTGGCATATCTGGGAAACGCGCATAGCCGCAGCTAGAGGGACAGAAGTAAATTTTGAAATGATGTCTAACATTCTGGATAATCCATTTATGATCGCTTTCTATTTAGTGGGTGTCATTTCAACTACATTCCACTTCGCAAATGGTTTATGGTCATTTTTAGTAACATGGGGATTAACTATTTCACCGCGTGCTCAAAGAATCACAACCTATGTAACTATGGGGATATTTGTAGCACTGTCTTATGTTGGAATTAGAACTATACTTGCATTTATTTAATAGAATCGCAGTTTTGGATATAAGGTGTCAGGCTGTGCAGGATCTTAAAGGCTTGGATATTGAAAAGGAGTGACAGACTTGAGCAATGGCAAAATCATTGTAGTCGGCGGCGGTTTGGCTGGCTTAATGGCGACTATAAAAATTGCTGAAAAAGGGCATAAAGTAGATCTTTTTTCAGTAGTTCCCGTAAAAAGATCCCACTCTGTTTGTGCGCAGGGCGGCATAAATGGAGCTGTTAACACAAAAGGTGAAGGGGACTCTCCATATATACATTTTGACGATACGATTTATGGCGGCGATTTCCTTGCAAATCAGCCTCCTGTTAAGGCAATGTGTGAGGCGGCACCATCGATCATTCACATGTTTGACCGTATGGGTGTAATGTTTAACCGTACACCAGAGGGTCTTCTTGATTTCCGCCGTTTCGGAGGCACTCAGCATCATCGTACTGCATTTGCTGGTGCTACAACCGGACAGCAGCTGCTTTACGCTCTAGATGAGCAGGTACGCCGCCATGAAGTGGCAGGCCTTGTTACGAAATATGAAGGCTGGGAATTCCTTGGTGCTGTTATTGATGACGAAGGAGTCTGCCGCGGAATTACTGCACAAGATCTAAAAACAATGGAGATCAAGTCATTCTCTGCTGATGCTGTTATCATGGCAACAGGCGGGCCTGGAATTATCTTTGGCAAATCAACTAACTCTATTATTAACACCGGTTCTGCCGCTTCAATCGTTTACCAGCAGGGCGCTATCTATGCAAACGGCGAATTTATCCAAATTCATCCAACAGCGCTTCCTGGCGATGATAAACTGCGCTTAATGAGCGAATCTGCACGCGGGGAAGGCGGACGTGTCTGGACTTATAAAGACGGAAAGCCTTGGTACTTCCTTGAAGAAAAGTATCCAGCGTACGGAAACCTTGTACCCCGCGACATTGCAACCCGTGAAATTTTTGATGTATGTGTGAACCAAAAGCTCGGGATTAATGGAGAAAATATGGTATATCTGGACCTTTCCCATAAGGATCCTAAAGAGCTTGACATCAAGCTTGGAGGCATCATAGAAATCTATGAAAAATTCATGGGCGATGACCCAAGAAAAGTACCTATGAAAATATTCCCGGCTGTACACTACAGCATGGGCGGACTATGGGTTGACTATGATCAGATGACTAACATCCCTGGATTATTTGCTGCAGGTGAATGTGATTATTCACAGCACGGTGCAAACCGCCTGGGAGCGAACTCCCTTCTATCTGCTATTTATGGTGGAATGGTAGCAGGACCTAATGCACTTAAATACGTGAATGGGCTGAATAAGAGCTCTGAGGATATCTCTACTTCAGTATTTGACAATCATGTTAAACAAGAAGAGGAAAAGTGGAATTCAATCATGTCTATGAATGGTACGGAGAATGCATATATCATTCATAAAGAGCTTGGCGAATGGATGACAGATAACGTAACAGTAGTGCGTTACAACGATAAGCTTCTTCAAACAGACCAAAAGATACAGGAACTGCTGGAACGCTATAAAAATATTAATATTAATGATACAGCAAGATGGAGCAACCAGGGGGCTTCCTTCACGCGCCAGCTGCAGAATATGCTCCAGCTTGCCCGCGTTGTGACTCTTGGAGCGTATAACCGTAACGAAAGCCGCGGAGCACACTACAAGCCTGATTTCCCAGAACGTAATGATGAGGAATTCATGAAAACTACTATGGCCAAATTTACTGGAGCCGGCTCTGCTCCTGAACTATATTATGAGGAAATTGATGTATCTCTGATCAAACCTCGTAAGAGAGACTATTCTAAGAAAAAGGAGAGTTAAGGTATGGCTGAGAACAAAACAGTTCGTTTTATTATTACCCGCCAGGATCATACTGAATCAGCCGCTTATCAGGAAGAATTTGAACTTCCTTACCGCCCAAACATGAATGTTATTTCTGCTTTAATGGAAATCCGCAGAAATCCTGTTAATGTTAAAGGAGAAAAAACAACACCAATAAACTGGGACATGAATTGCCTTGAAGAAGTATGCGGCGCATGCTCCATGATTATTAACGGAAAACCCCGTCAATCATGTACGGCATTGGTTGATCAGCTTGAACAGCCTATAAGGCTGGCACCAATGAGAACATTCCCTGTAGTCCGTGACCTTCAAGTGGATAGAAGCAGAATGTTCGATTCCTTAAAGAAGGTAAAAGCATGGATTCCGATCGATGGAACTTATGACCTTGGACCTGGGCCGCGGATGCCGGAAAGGAAGCGCCAGTGGGCGTACGAGCTTTCAAAATGTATGACTTGCGGAGTCTGCTTGGAAGCCTGTCCAAATGTAAACAGCAATTCTGATTACATTGGCCCGCAGTCACTTTCCCAAGTAAGACTATTTAATGCTCATCCAACAGGTGCTATGAATGCACCCGAGCGCCTGAATGCGATCATGGGCGATGGAGGCATTGCAAGCTGCGGTATGTCGCAAAACTGTGTTCAGTCCTGCCCTAAAGGCATTCCATTGACAACATCCATTGCAGCTCTTAACAGAGATACCACGATTCAATCATTCCGAAACTTCTTTGGAAGCGATCAATAAGAAAAAAAGGGATTTAAAGCTGTTAAGCTTTAAATCCCTTTTATTTAGCTTAAATGAAGTTGTAATTGCTGTATTTTGGCTGGCTTATGTCATAATCCACGTTCATTTTTGAAATTAGAAGTGAATCCAAAGGGTTATGCTTCTATTCTGTTCTTTTATGCTTAACTTTTGGAACTTTGTGCTTATGAATCCAAGATTTATGCTTAACTTTTGGAACTTTGTGCTTATGAAGCCAAGATTTATGCTTAACTTTTAGAACTTTATGCTTATCTATGCTAATCTTCAATATCTTATGCCCAAGTTATAGCCCTTTATGCTTTTTAGATTGATTGAGTAAAAGTGAATCAATATGATGATCTGATGAATTTTCGTATGGACAGCGAGTATTTATCTAGTCCGCATGGAGTCTAATTGAAGTTATCGCTTTATAAAAAATCAGAATTGCTTTAAAATTAAATGAATAACTATTCATTTTTACAGGAGGAACAAGAATGCCCCGCATAGCTTATATTCAAAACATGGAAGAATGGAGCGATTCTTTCCGCTTTTCACATAAAGTGACTGTCCGCTTTTCAGAAACCGATATGTTTGGACATCTGAACAATACAGTGCCTTTTACTTATTTTGAAGAAGCAAGGATTGAGTACCTTAAAGCAGTTGGCTTTATGGCTGACTGGCTGAACCCGGAGCGGGAGAGCATCCCTGTTGTTGCTGATCTCCAATGCGATTTTCTCGCACAGATATATTTCGGAGAAGAACTTCTCATTCATGTAAAGGTTCATACGGTTGGAAATTCGTCAGTAGATATCCATTATAAGGGAACAAGAATGGATGGGACTCTGGTACTTACCGGAAGAGGTGCGATGGTTCAAATTTCCCGGCATAATGGAAAAGCGATTCCCTGGACAGAACAGCATAAGAAAAAATTACTAACTGAGAAGGTTCAGACAGCCTGACAAGGAAGTTTTTCTGCTGTAAAAATCTTAAACTAAATGGCTTAACTTTTTAGTTTTTGTCATAGTATTAAAACAGTTCATTTTTTTATTGCTTCTTCCTTTAAAACCAGTCACTTTCGTAATATCCATATCATAAGATATGGTGACTAAATATATACCCATTCCTAGGTGATAGCTGGTAAAGGCAAGGAGGGTTACCATACTTGAAGGAGAACGAATATACTCATAAGCCATTGCTCACCAAACGAGAAAGAGAAGTATTCGAGTTGTTAGTGCAGGATAAGACGACCAAAGAAATCGCAGGTGAGTTATTCATTAGTGAGAAAACTGTAAGAAATCATATTTCGAATGCCATGCAGAAGCTTGGAGTTAAAGGGCGTTCTCAAGCTGTAGTTGAGCTCTTGCGTATGGGTGAGTTAAAACTTTAACCATACATTACATGAGCTGCCGGCCTCTGCAAGCTTGTCACTATCTTAATAGAAATACCGCTAAAAGCAGTGAAGTGAATATGGGCAGAAGAAAGGAAAAAGCGCTTCCTTTTCTTTGCCTTGTTCACGGACTGCTTATTTTTTTGGTGATAGGAAAGTACTTTTCCTGCTGTCCAGCTGGGACTGACACCTCCGGTCATAAGCCAATCGCCATCAAAAGGCAAAAGCGGCCTTTCGCTGCCGCTCGTCTTATGCCTTTCAGGTGTCTGCTTTTCTATAAGTTTTAAGGTTGTACGTAATCGATATTCATTCACCTATGAATGGAATTTGTTGAAAAGCACCGTCCTCCGCTTTTCCTGCTGTCCAGCTGCGGACTGACACCTTCGGTCATAAGCCAATCGCCATCAAAAGGCAAGAGCGGCCTTTCGCTGCCGCTCGTCTTATGCCTTTCAGGTGTCTGCTTTTCTATAAGTTTTAAGGTTGTACGTAAACGGATATTCATTCGCCTATGAATGGAATTTATTGAAAAGCACCGTCCTCCGCTTTTCTTCTTGAAATTTGTTTTTATTTGATAGACAATAAATGATAGTGTAAGCTTGTTATGTTCTAAGGGTGGGGGCTGTAAATATATGAAGGTTGAAAATGAATTAAACAATGGACTTGTCGTTGATATAGAGAAAGATCTGCGATATATCTCTGCTATAATCAAACAAAAGGGCAGAGAGATATTAAATCATTATCCGATCACGCTTCCGCAATTTTACGCTCTTCAGTGGCTGCTTGAAGATGGTGACATGACAATCGGTGAACTTTCCAACAAGCTTGCTCTTGCTTGCAGCACAACAACCGATTTAGTAGACCGCATGGAAAAGAATGAACTTGTCATGCGGGTCAAAGATACAAATGACCGCAGAGTGGTTAGAATCCACCTCCTCGAAAAGGGAAAGCAAATTATAGATGAAGTGATCGTAATGCGGCAGGGTTATTTAAAAGATATATTTGAGCATTTCTCAGATCATGAAGTGCTGCAGTTAAAGTCCAGCTTAAGCAAGCTGCATCAAGAAATGAAACAAGAATGAGGCGGATACTTTGAAACATCCAATTGGGATTATTGATTCAGGGGTAGGCGGCTTGACTGTTGCCAAAGAAGTAATGAGACAGCTCCCCCATGAAAATATTATATATCTTGGGGATACGGCACGCTGTCCGTATGGTCCTCGGCCAATGGACGAGGTTAAGCAATTTACATGGCAGATGACGAGGTTTTTGCTAAACCGAAATATCAAAATGCTCATTATTGCGTGCAATACGGCTACAGCCGCTGTTTTAGATGAAATAAGAAATGAACTTTCGATACCTGTTCTGGGTGTCATTTATCCTGGGGCACGGGCTGCACTTAAGTTGACCCGTAATTTAAATATCGGAGTTCTCGGGACAGCAGGTACCATAAAAAGCGGTGCGTATGAAACGGCATTAAAAAATATCAATCCGCTGACGAGAGTTGAGAGTCTTGCATGTCCTAAGTTTGTTTCGATAGTAGAGAGTGGTCAGTTTAACAGTCCGATCGCCAAAAAAGTAGTAGCCGAAACGTTAAAGTCATTAAAAAGTAAAAAACTCGACACCCTTATTTTAGGCTGTACGCATTACCCGCTGCTGGGGCCGGTCATCAGCAGTTATATGGGAAAAAACATAGAGGTTATATCCTCTGGTGAGGAAACAGCAAGCGAAGCAAGCGTAATTCTTCATTATAACGGTCACATGAATAAGAGTTCTGAACCGCCTGTTTATAAATTTTATACAACTGGCTCAAAAGGTATATTTCAAAAAATTGCTTCTGAATGGCTTGAAAGAACGATTCATGAAGTTGAAACAGTAAAAATTGATCAATAGGCCTATTCCAGGAGAAAGTGATTTCTCCGTTGGAATAGGCTTTTTTTTAATGCGTGAGACATTTATTATCCTAAAGGCATTTGTTTGTCCAAAATTAATTTTTAACAGCGGTCTATTTTAAAAGCGGGCTCGTATAAATAGTAGTACAAACTGTCTTTGGAGGGATTGAAATGTCTAAAAATGCAAAAAAAGCAATTTGCTTCACGGTTCTTGCTTCCTCTGTTATGCTTTCAGGCTGCGGTCTATTAGGCGGGGGGGATAAGAAAATAGATCCACCGCAGGACGTAACATATCTAAAGGATGCTTCCGGTTTGAAAGAAAAAAGCAAGGCTCCAGCTAAAGAGGCTAAAGCAGAAATTAAGACAGAACTGTATCTAATAGATAAAAATGGATATGTTGTACCGCAGACACTACAGCTGCCTTCTTCTGAAGGAGTCGCAAAACAAGCGCTGGAGTATCTTGTTTCGGAAGGTCCTGTACAGGAACTGCTGCCCAATGGATTTAGAGCAGTCCTGCCCGCTGATACCAAGGTAGACTTAAATATTAATAAAGATGGAGTCGCCACAGCTGATTTTTCAAATGAATTCAAAAACTATAAGGCTGCTGATGAAAAGAAGATTCTTCAGTCTATAACCTGGACCCTTACACAGTTTGATTCTATCAAGAAGGTAAATATTAGAATGAATGGAAAAGTGTTAACTCAAATGCCGGTTAATCATACTCCCATTACTAAGAATTTGACAAGAACTGTGGGAATTAATCTGGATACTTCAGGCATCACTGACATTTCAAACACAAAGGCTATTACGGTCTATTATCTAGGCGGTGAGGAAGGTGAGTATTATTATGTGCCTGTTACCCGCAGAATAACAGATACCAAGGCAGATCCTGTCACTGCTGCGGTTAATGAATTGATTAAAGGACCAGCGTTTGCGTCCAAGTTGATTTCTGAATTTGTACCGGAAATAGCTTTGCTAGACAGTCCGAAAGTAGATGAAGGAAAGGTTACTTTAAACTTCAATAAGTCTGTTCTGAACAGTACTAAAAATAATCAAATTTCCAGCTATCTGCTCGATTCATTAGTACTTTCGCTGACCGAACAAAAAGAGATTAAAAGCGTTGAGGTATTGGTAGACGGCAAAGAAAAACTTACGACTGATAATGGAAAAACTCTTACAGCGCCCGTAACTAGACCGGAAAAAGTGAACACAGGAAGTTTTTAAAAGTGCTTTTTTTGATATACTATATAATATAAGGCAGAGAGGCGGGACTCATTCCGCCTCTTATTTTGTGAATTACACGCACTACGTAAAAGGCATAATTCCAGGAGGCACAAATTGTGAGAATAGATGGAAGAAAAAGTAATGAACTGAGACCTATACATATAGAAAAGAATTATATCATGCACCCAGAAGGCTCTGTGCTTATTTCCGTTGGAAATACGAAAGTCATTTGCTCAGCAAGCATAGAGGAACGAGTTCCTCCTTTTTTACGGAACCAGGGAAAAGGGTGGGTTAATGCAGAATATTCCATGCTTCCGCGCGCAACTGAACAGCGGAATATCCGTGAGTCTTCGAAAGGAAAAGTCACAGGAAGAACGATGGAAATCCAAAGACTTATTGGCCGGGCATTACGGGCAGTCGTAAGCTTAGAGGCATTAGGAGAAAGAACAATCTGGATAGACTGCGATGTTATTCAGGCAGATGGAGGAACAAGAACAGCATCAATTACTGGTGCATTCGTAGCCATGGCTCTTGCTGTTCATAAGATTTATACCGATAAAAAGCTGCCTGTATTTCCGATTAAAGAGTTTTTGGCAGCAACCAGCGCCGGCATTATTGCTGGCGATCAAGTTGTGTTAGACTTGAACTATCACGAAGATTCTTCCGCATCAGTGGACATGAATGTGATCATGACTGGAAAAGGAGAGTTTGTCGAATTACAGGGAACCGGCGAAGAAGCGACATTTACCTATGATCAGCTGCAAACGATTCTTGGTATTGCCCGTGAAGGCATTGAAAACCTGATTGGCATACAGCGGGAGGCATTAGGTGAAATAGCAGGTAAAATCGGTAAAGGGTGAAGAACGGTGAAAACAGTATTAATTGCTACGAAAAATAAAGGAAAAGCAAGAGAGTTTGAAAGTTTGTTTGCTTTAAAAGGATACAAGGTGCTTACTCTGCTAGATGTTCCGGAGGCTCCGGATGTAGAAGAAACAGGATCCAGTTTTGAAGAGAATGCAGTCATTAAGGCAGAGACGATTTCCAGCCAGGCAGGGCATTTTGTAATCGCAGATGATTCAGGGCTTATTGTGGACGCGCTAGATGGAAGACCTGGAATTTATTCAGCAAGGTATGCCGGAGAGGAAAAAAGTGACAAAGCTAACCTTGAAAAAGTTCTGGCTGAGCTGAAAGATGTTCCGGAAGCTAAAAGGACAGCCCGATTTTATTGTTCACTGGCACTTGCCTCTCCTAATCAGGAAACGATAACCGTTTCAGGAAGCGTTGAGGGCATCATTTTGGACGAGCCCCGGGGAGAAAATGGCTTTGGGTATGATTCGGTATTTCTTGTGAAAGATTTAGGAAAGTCAATGGCTGAGCTTACATCTGACGAAAAGAATCAAATCAGCCACCGAGCTCAAGCTTTAAAGAAATTAGAGAGCCTTCTTGATACCTTTTTAGAAAGAGAAAAATTATGATGAAAGCTATGATCATAAGCGACAGTCATGGATTGACTGAGGAGCTTATCATCCTGAAAAAAAAGCATACGGATGTGGATGTATGTATCCACTGCGGCGACTCGGAGCTGGATATTAGCCATGAGTCCCTGGCGTCATTTGAACTAGTGAGGGGAAACTGTGACTTTGATCCGCAATTTCCGAATGCGATAACTAAAGAATTATTAGGTTTAAGGTTCTTTATTACGCATGGACATTTATATAATGTAAAAATGACATTAATGAATCTAGCGTACAAGGCTGAAGAAGAACAGGCTGAAATCGTCTGCTTCGGGCATTCCCACATAGCTGGGTCAGAAATGATCGGAGGCAGGCTGTTTATTAACCCTGGGAGCATTCGGCTGCCAAAAGGAATACATGAAAAAACTTATGTATTGCTAGAAGTACAGAATCGCGAAATAAAGGTGCAATTTTACAGCCTTGAAGGAAATTTATTAAAAAGTTTAAGTAAAACTTATCATTTGGAATAGAGTTGTGTATAATAAATCAGGGAGAAAACATAAAGAAAATATTTTCTCCCTCATTTTTTTAAAAAAGAGTGTTGACTTTTGATTGCTATGGCACTATAATAAAAAATGTCCTCAAGAAAAGCAGAGAAAAATTTAACAAGAAATTTTACATTTAAAATGCCCCAGTAGCTCAGCTGAATAGAGCACGATCGAGTTAGCTTCGAAGGGATACCACAGCGCACATGCCGAGACGCTGCTTGCATAAGCATTCTGAGGCAGGGGCGAGAAAAACAAAGTTTGACAGCATATCTTATATTAACTTCTAATAATGTCCCAGTAGCTCAGCTGGATAGAGCATACGCCTTCTAAGCGTACGGTCGGGAGTTCGAATCTCTCCTGGGACGCTAACTAAAAAGAGCAGATATACCGCCCGGTATATCTGCTCTTTTTTTTGTATGTAGATGCATTTCAGGCAGATCAAGATCCCTTCGGTAAATATATGTAAAGCATCACAAGCTACATGACTTTACGTTTAAATTCACACATTAAGATAGGAATTTAACTTGTGACCACCGAGTAATTCCAAAAAAGTGCCTGGAGGGATAAAGTTATGAATTCAAACAGCATTCAAATGATTAATCAATGCCGCCAGATCGCCAGTCAACTTATGCAGCAAACTCAGCAAAGCAATCAGTTGTACAGCCAAATGCTTCGCCAGGAACAGCAGAATGCTCAAATGCTGCAGCAGCTGGCTACACGTGAACAGCAGGCAGCTCGTAACCTGCAGCAGTCTATGCATGCTCATGAAATTGCATTACAAGGATGTCAGCAGGTTTTGAATATGTGTAATCAGCTGCAGCAGGAAATGACTGGACAAACATCTATGGCAGGTTCTAACTTCCAAACAAGACCAGGTACATTATCACAATTACAGTAATAAAAAGTTTAAAGTAAGAAAGGGGAAGGCGTATCGCCTTCCCCTTTCTTACTTTGTTAAGACTTAATCATTCGAAGAGCATTACAACAATTATTAACCGGTATCAAATTCTAAATAATTATCCTTACCATTCCTCCTAAGGACTTCTCTTCTTACACAAACATGAAAAAAAATTTAAAAAATCTTTTATTTTTTAAAATCCCTACGTATCAATTATGTAAGCGGATACAATTATTTATACTAGTCTAAATAATCTAAAAATTTAAAAAATAGGGATTGACTACATTTGGAAGAGGGCGTAATATAATCACAAATATAACTTGGTCAGCCAACTTAAAAGGCTGCCCAAATATTTACCAGAATGTTGAAAATAAACATACAAAAAAATATGGAACGCGTAGATGAGGATAAGTAGTCATGAGTGAAAGCAGGTACAGAGAGCCGGGTAGCTGGGAGCCGGCACTGCTCTTTTGATGAACTCACCTCAGAGCTTCAGCTTGAAAGATCATATCCAAGTAGAGCTGGACGGGTAATAGCCATTACCCGTTACCAAAAACCGGAGCTTAGCTTCCGAAAAGTGCGCACGTTTTGTCTGTGCGAATTAGGGTGGTACCGTGGATAGGGATTTATGCCTTTTCACCCCTTTATTCTTCTGTGGAGAACCAGGAGAGTGAGTGGTGGAAAGGCTTTTTATTTTTTAAAATAGATTTTTGATTAGGAGGAAGGAGTAGGGATGCAAAAAACGGCTCTTGCGGAACGTAAAGGCGATGCACTTATGAAAAGCGGTGCGGACATACTTATGGACAGCTTGAAGAAAGAAAGCGTTGAAGTTATTTTCGGATATCCAGGGGGAGCAGTTCTTCCCATTTATGACAGCCTCTACGATGCAGGGATCCCTCATATTTTAGCCAGGCATGAACAGGGAGCAATTCATGCAGCTGAAGGGTATGCAAGGATCACCGGAAAGCCAGGAGTCGTGATCGCAACTTCGGGTCCGGGTGCAACTAATATTGTAACAGGCCTGGCAGATGCATTAATAGATTCCATTCCGCTTGTAGTGTTGACCGGGCAGGTTGCCACAGGAGTCATTGGAACTGATGCATTTCAAGAAGCTGACGTTTTGGGGATTACTACTCCGATTACTAAACATAATTACCAGGTTAGAAATCCAAAAGATTTTCCAAGGATCATTAAGGAAGCCTTTTATATTGCATCAAGTGGAAGACCGGGTCCTGTTTTAATAGATGTTCCTAAAGATATGGCTGTTCTGGCAGCGGAAGTGGATGAAGACCCGGTTGTAAATCTTCCTGGCTATCAGCCTAAACTTACCCCTAATTATCTGCAGATCAAGAAACTGGGTGAAGAGATCGCAAAAGCGAAAAGACCGTTGATCCTTGCAGGTGCCGGTGTTCTTATCTCTAAAGCACATGAGGAGCTAAAAACCTTTGCCGAGCAGCAGCACATCCCAGTTGTACATACACTTCTTGGCCTCGGCGGGTTCCCGGCGAATCATCCCCTTTTTATTGGGATGGCTGGAATGCATGGCGTATATGCAGCAAATATGGCTTTATCAAAGTGTGATTTACTCATAAACATTGGAGCAAGATTTGATGACAGGCTGACAGGGAATTTAAATCACTTTGCTCCTCTGGCAGCAGTGGCTCATATCGATATTGACCCGGTAGAAATTGGGAAGAACGTTCCTACCCAGATCCCGATTGTCGGAGATGCAAAAGAAGCTCTTGAAATGCTGATCGAACAAAATAGTGAAAAAGCAGAATCAGAGGAATGGATCAAACAGTTACATGACTGGAACAAAGAGTTCCCTTTGAAGTATGAACGGGTGGAGGACCGCTTAAAACCCCAATATGTTCTAGAGCTTCTGCATCAAGAAACAAAGGGTGAAGCTGTTATAACAACAGATGTAGGGCAGCATCAGATGTGGGCAGCTCAGTATTACGGGTTTAATAAACCTCATGCATGGGTTACTTCCGGAGGACTAGGCACCATGGGGTTCGGGCTTCCTGCTGCAATTGGAGCTCAGCTTGCTAAACCAGACGCAGTGGTCGCCTCAATCGTAGGAGACGGAGGTTTTCAGATGACCCTTCAAGAACTGGGGGTTATTGCTGAATTAGGACTTCCGATCAAGATTATTATCATTAATAATCATGCACTTGGAATGGTTAGACAATGGCAGCAGACTTTCTATAATGAACGTTATTCCCATAGCCTGCTCCATTCTCAGCCATCCTTTGTAAAACTGGCAGAAGCCTATGGAATCCGAGCTTTCGAAATCCATACAGAACAAGAAGCCAAGGAAAAAATGAAAGAAGCGTTTGCCCTAAATGAACCAGTGCTCTTAGACTTCCGCGTAGAGCAGGGAGAAAATGTCTACCCAATGGTAGCGCCTGGGAAAGGTCTTCATGAAATGGAGGGAGTGTAAGGAATGAAGGGAATTATTACACTTACAGTCATGAATAGACCGGGAGTATTAAACAGAATCACCAATTTATTTTCAAAAAGAAGCTATAACATTGAAAGCATTACCGTTGGCAGCTCTGAGCAGCCAGATATCTCAAGAATTACAGTTGTCGTACAGGTTGAGAATGACAAAGAGCTGGAACAGATCACAAAACAGCTTAATAAGCAGATCGACATTATTAAGGTTATGAATATCACGAACCAGGCGATCGTTGCAAGAGAGCTGGCATTAGTTAAAGTGACGGCCGCAACACAGACAAGGAGTGAAATATATTCGCTGATTGAGCCTTTTAGAGGATCAGTTGTCGACATAAGCAAGGACAGCCTGGTGATTCAAATAACAGGTGAGGCTGAAAAAATTGAAGCGTTTATTGAGCTTTTGAGACCTTATGGAATTAAAGAGCTCACGCGGACAGGAACGACTGCCTTTCTGAGAGGAACCCAGAAAACACAGGGAACAGCTAAAAATTTTTCAATTGTCTAACTCATACCAATAAAAATAGAAGATTAAAGGAGAGAATTAAAAATGGCAAAGGTTTATTACAATGGGGATGCTAATCAACAATATTTTAATCATAAGAAGGTTGCGGTAATCGGCTACGGATCACAAGGACATGCACATGCACAGAACCTCCGTGACAGCGGAGTTGAGGTTGTGGTCGGGCTTAGGGAAGGCAGGTCTTGGAATAACGCCGTAAATGATGGCTTTTCTGTATACAATGTCAAGGAAGCAGCAGAACAGGCTGATGTGATTATGATTCTTCTGCCGGATGAAAGGCAGACAGCGGTTTACAACGAAGAAATTGCGCCCGTTCTCCGCCAAGGGCACGCACTTATGTTTGCCCACGGATTTAATGTTCACTTCAATCAAATCGTACCGCCGGCGGATGTAGACGTACTTCTGGTAGCGCCAAAGGGGCCGGGGCATCTTGTCCGCAGAACCTTTGAACAGGGAGCAGGCGTGCCGGCACTGTTTGCCATTCATCAGGACGTAACCGGAGATGCTAGAGAGCTGGCCCTTGCTTACGCATATGGAATCGGATCGCTCCGTGCGGGAGGCCTTGAAACAACATTTAAGGAAGAAACGGAAACCGACTTATTCGGAGAACAGGCAGTTCTTTGCGGAGGATTAACCTCACTCGTAAAAGCGGGCTTTGAAACCTTGACAGAAGCTGGATATCAGCCAGAACTCGCCTATTTTGAATGTCTGCATGAATTGAAATTGATTGTTGACCTGATGTATGAAGGCGGCCTTGAAGGAATGAGATACTCGATTTCTGATACAGCACAGTGGGGAGACTTTGTTTCTGGCCCTAGAGTCGTAAATGAAGAAGTTAAGAAAGAGATGAAAAGGGTTTTGACCGATATTCAGCAGGGCCAGTTTGCAAAAGGATGGATTTTAGAAAATCAGGCGAACCGCCCAGTCTTTAATGCCATCAACGAAAGCGAGAAAGAACATCCAATTGAAAAAGTAGGCCGTGAGCTCCGTGCGATGATGCCTTTCGTAAATCAGAATACAAAGCAAGCAGAAAAGAAAGAAGTGGCTGCACTTGCGAAAAATTAAAATATTTGACACTACACTTAGGGATGGAGAACAGTCAGCCGGAGTCAATCTGAATTTTTCAGAAAAAATAGAAATATCTAAACAACTGGAAAAACTGGGAGTGGATATCATTGAAGCTGGATTCCCTGCAGCTTCAAAGGGTGACTTTGCTTCTGTCGCTGAAATCGCGAAGACTGTGCGGAATTCATCAGTGACAGGATTGGCTAGATCCGTTCAGGGGGATATGGATGCTGCCTGGGAGGCGCTAAAGGATGGTGCAGAGCCCCGGATCCATGTTTTTCTGGCTACATCACCGATTCACAGGCAGTATAAATTAAAGCAGACAAAAGAACAAGTAGTAGAAACAGCAGTCAGCGCTGTAAAATATGCAGCCTCTAGATTTCCTATTGTGCAATGGTCTGCAGAAGATGCGTGCCGTACAGAATTGGATTATTTAGCCCATATTGTTGAGCAGGTGATCCGCGCAGGAGCGAAAATAATTAATATCCCAGATACAGTGGGTTATATTACTCCGATAGAGTATGGGAATATTTTTCAATATTTAAGAGAACATGTACCTTCCATTGAAAAAGTACAGCTCTCAGCCCACTGCCATGATGATCTCGGTATGGCTATAGCCAATTCACTTGCGGCGGTTGAAGCAGGAGCCAATCAAATAGAAGGAACGATCAACGGCATAGGAGAACGGGCAGGCAATGCCGCCTTAGAAGCTGTAGCTGTAGCGCTGTATACAAGAGGGGACCATTACCAGGCAGCAACACGCCTTAACCTAAATGAAATTAAAAGAACGAGTGACTTGGTAAGCAAGCTGACAGGAATGATTATTCCTCCTAACAAAGCAATTGTAGGACGAAATGCTTTCGCCCATGAATCTGGGATCCATCAGGACGGAGTATTAAAAGAGAAATCAACGTATGAAATTATTTCTCCGGACTTAGTAGGAGTAAGTGAAAACTCAATGGTTTTAGGAAAGCATTCAGGAAGGCATGCATTTCGGAACAGACTCCAGGAGCTTGCACTGTCGGTTTCTGAAGAGGAAGCAAACAAACTATTTGTTACCTTTAAAGCACTTGCTGATAAGAAAAAGGAAATGACGGATGAAGATCTGGTGGCGCTCGTCCTTGAAGAAACATTATCCGAGGGAGAGAACTTCCTCCAGCTGAATTCTATTCAGGTCCAATATGGTACAAACCAGGTTCCGACGGCAACGGTCACACTAAAAGGCTTCCAAAATGAAAACATACAGGAAGCGGCAACAGGAGCAGGAAGCATTGAAGCTTTATATAACACATTGGAAAAATGTGTCGATGGAGAGGTAAACCTGCTGGATTACCGAATTCAATCTGTTGGTGCCGGAAGAGATGCTTTAGCACAGGTATATGTGAAGATGAGATACCAGGATCAAGCAACAAGCGGACGAGGTTTAGCCCAGGACGTCCTGGAAGCTTCAGCAAAGGCTTATTTAAATGCCGTGAACCGAGTGGTTTATATGAACGAAAAAACGGCCGTATTGAACGCATAAAATTACAGAGAGGGGCTGGCATATATGCAAAAGAAGATTGCTGTATTACCTGGTGACGGAATTGGAACAGAAGTGACAAGAGGGGCTGTGGAGATTTTAAAAGCTGTAGCTGACAGATACGGCCATGACTTTCAATTTGAATATGGCTTGATCGGCGGAACGGCGATAGACCAAACCGGCAATCCATTGCCAGAGGATACAATCTCTCTCTGCAAGGATAGCGATGCCGTTCTGCTAGGAGCGGTCGGCGGCCCGAAATGGGATAGCAATCCCTCTCATTTGAGGCCTGAAAAGGGTCTGTTGGGCATACGAAAGCAGTTAAACTTATATGCTAACCTTAGACCCATATCCTTTTATGCCAGTTTAAGCGAAGCTTCCCCTTTACGTAAGGAAATCATTCAAGATGCTGATTTTATGATCGTAAGAGAATTAACGGGCGGCCTTTATTTCGGAAAGCCAAGCGGCAGAACTATGGAATCTGGACAAGAAACAGTCGTGGATACTCTTCTATACCATAGATACGAGATTAAGAGAATTATTGAATTAGCCTTTTCGCTTGCCGAGCAAAGAAGAGGGAAGGTAACCTCTGTTGACAAAGCGAATGTATTGGAATCGAGCAAATTGTGGAGAGAAGTTGCCGAAGAGGTTTCGAAGGATTACCCGAATGTGGCTTTAGAGCATATGCTTGTTGATAATGCAGCCATGCAGCTGATCCGAAATCCAAGGCAGTTTGATGTTGTCGTAACGGAGAATATGTTTGGAGATATATTAAGTGACGAAGCATCCGTTCTTACTGGATCTCTGGGAATGCTTCCTTCTGCAAGCATTTCTTCGAAAGGCCCTAATTTATATGAGCCTATTCACGGTTCAGCTCCAGATATTGCAGGCCAAAACAAAGCAAATCCTATTGCAGCTATTTTGTCCGCTGCCTCCATGCTGCGTAATAGTTTCGGACTGGAGCAGGAGGCCCAGGCAGTTGAGGCAGCTGTGGAAGCTGTTTTGGAAGCCGGGTTTAGAACGGCAGATCTTTCAGGAAGTGGAACAAACACTTTATCGACTGAGCAGATGGCTGAAGAAATTAAAATTTCCATGCTTGGACATGAAGCCATTACACAGATAATGGGAGCATATGCGTAATTGTTGATTCTAGTGTGAGGCATATTTTCCTAAGTTTTCAGCGGGAGGTATGCCTTTTTCAGTACAGGGGAAGGGCTTAACCCTGACTCATGAACGAGAGGAAGGATAATATGGGGAAATCAATCATTCAAAAAATATGGAGTTCCCACCAGGTGGTGCAGGAAGAAAATAAACCTGATTTACTTTATATTGATCTTCATTATATCCATGAAGTTACTTCCCCGCAGGCCTTTGAGGGATTGAGATTAAAGGAGCGAAGTGTGCGCAGGCCTGATCGCACATTTGCTACGATGGACCACAATGTTCCGACTTATAACCGCTATTTTATCCAGGATGAAACAGCGAGAAACCAGCTGGATGCGCTGGCTAAGAACTGCAAGGAGTTCGGAATCAGGCTGGCTGACTTAGATAGTGAAGAACAGGGAATAGTGCATGTGATCGGTCCTGAACTAGGTCTTACAAACCCTGGTATGACGATTGTCTGCGGAGACAGCCACACATCAACTCACGGAGCTTTTGGTGCTCTCGCATTTGGAATTGGGACAAGTGAAGTTGAGCATGTACTTGCGACACAGACTCTCTGGCAGACAAGACCTAAAACATTGAAACTGCAGATTAATGGCACTCTTCAAGATGGGGTAACGGCTAAAGATTTGATTTTATACATTATATCTAAATTTGGCGTAACCTTTGGAACGGGATATGTAATTGAATATTGCGGAGATGTCATATCCTCCATGAGTATGGAAGAACGAATGACTGTATGCAATATGTCTATTGAAGGCGGAGCCCGGGCAGGCCTTGTCAGCCCGGATGAAACGACTTTCTCCTATTTAAAAGGAAGAAAATACGTACCGGCGGGTATTGAATTTGAAAGAGAAGCAGACAGATGGAGAAGCTTTGCCAGTGACCCTGACGCAGAATATGATAAAGAACTGGTGATTGAAGGATCAGAGATTTCCCCAATGGTAAGCTGGGGCACTAATCCGGGCATGTGCAGTCCTGTCGATGAAAATATTCCCACACTGGAGGCAGCAAAATCTTCTAGTGATAAAAAGTCTCTTGCCTCAGCTCTTCAATACATGGGGCTGCATGAGGGAATGGAAATAGAAGCGATACCTGTTCAGCATGTATTCATAGGTTCATGTACTAATTCTAGAATGGAAGATCTACGTGCAGCAGCCCAATGGGTCAAAGGCAAAAAAGTGAAAGACGGTGTAAGGGCAATTGTCGTTCCCGGCTCTCAAAATATTAAAAAACTTGCAGAAGCAGAAAGCCTCCATCTAATCTTTACACAAGCAGGTTTTGAGTGGAGAGATTCCGGCTGCAGTATGTGCTTAAGCATGAACCCGGATTATGTTCCTTCAGGTGAACATTGTGCCTCCACTTCAAACCGCAATTTCGAAGGAAGGCAGGGAGCGGGTGCCAGGACACACCTTGTCAGCCCTGTAATGGCAGCTGCCGCAGCAGTATATGGGAGATTTGTAGATATAAGAAAAGAAGAGTATTCACGGACTGAAGCCGTAAATTCGTATTGAATATGATATAGGAGAGATTTTATGAAACCTATAACGATCGTAACAGGAAAAGCAGCGATTCTTGATCGAGCAAACGTGGATACAGATCAAATCATCCCCAAGCAATTTTTAAAAAGAATCGAACGAACAGGATTTGGACAATTTTTATTTTATAATTGGCGCTTTGATGAACAAGGAGCCGAAAGGGATGATTTTGAGCTGAATCACCCCCAAAATAAAGGTGCTTCAATCCTGATTGCTGGTGAAAACTTTGGCTGCGGTTCGTCTCGGGAGCATGCTCCATGGTCGCTGCTCGATTATGGATTCAACATTATTATCGCTCCATCCTTCGCCGATATTTTTTATCAAAACTGCTTTAAAAATGGGATTCTTCCAATTAAATTAACTCATGAAGAAACAGCGTTGTTAATGTCTGTATGTACGGATGGAAAGCAGGAGATAACAGTTGATTTACCAAACCAGCTTGTAAAGGCCGGAGATGGATTCAGAACAGAGTTCGATATCCACCCGTATTGGAAAGAGCTTTTGGTTAACGGCTGGGATGAAATATCTATCACACTGCGTTATGATTCAAAGATCGAAGCATTTGAAAAAGCTTCAGGCATATAAAACGAACAGGATCCCTTCGAAAGAAGGGATCCCTTTTCATATGTTTAAAATAGAATCTAATAGGAAAAGATCCCTTAGCCTTATTAGTAAAATATTATTTCTAGAACCTGTAAATTTTTGTTTTTACAAACATTACATGCTACACTGATTCACAATAAAACGATAAACGTCTAAGGCGGTTTCACTTATGAGAGGTAAAAATAAAAAGGCTGAAAGGGATCGAAAGGTTATTCCTTTTCCAGGGTTAGCAAACCGGTTAATTGAGCTGGGTCTGGATGCTTTAAGAGAGAAAGAATTTAAAGAAGCAGCGAAACACTTCAGTCAAGCAAGAGAGCTTGATCCTGATCATCCAGAACTGAATATAGGGTTAGTTGTGTCATGGGTAGAGCTCGGAAATTACAGAGAAGCAAAGGCTTTATGCAGAGAGCTGCTTTTAAAGGGTATCGGAGACTACTTCCAGGTGGTAAACATCTATTTAATGATTCTTCTGAACCTAAATGAACACCAAGAAATGATTCATACCATAAAAGCACTGCTTGAAGAAAAACAAGTTCCTCCTGATAAAGAAGAACACTTTTATAAAATGCTTGAATTTTGTGAGAGGTCACTTGAAGAGACTGAAATCCAAGATGTCATTACGGAACAGGATGAAGCGGTGCTGACAGAGGAAATAGATTTCCTTGCTCAAAAACCTGAGCAGGAGCAGCTGCTTTTGATTTCGCAGCTGGCACATGCCAATATACGTCCATATTTAAGGGAAGTGCAGGGATTTCTGCGCAATCCGGATGCCCATCCTTTCTTAAAAACATTATTGATTAACATTTTGAAAGAACAGTCCGTTCACGAAGAAACAGAGATTCAAAAGTTTAGCAGGAGCATGAAGGTGAATCCGGAACACCTGCCTGATGTGATGCACACTGACTTTTTGATTCACACCTTAGACGAGCTGGAGTCTAGGCTTTCACATGAGAATCCGACCCTTATGGAATTTGCACAGAGTCTGATTGAACGGCATAATTTTCTGTTGTACCCTTTTGAGCCGTCAGAACAAGGCTTTCACGATTGGGCGGCAGCTTACCATTTTCTAATAGCGGAGTATCAAGGTGAATCAGCCCCCTTAGCTCATTTGGCAGAGAAATATTCCGGAGATCCTGATAACATAAATACCATAATAAAAAGGATCAGAGAGTTTGAAGAAATTTCTTATCCTATTATTTAAGCTATCGCTGTTGAAAGAAAGATAACCTATGTTATAATATAATGGTTGTAATCAGGCTTTATAGGGCCTTGTTTAGGATGACTTGTAAATAAAAAGACTTTATATTCATCCAGATGTTAATAAAGTTAGTAATATAGATTTTTTGGAGGGAACTGCATGTCTGTAAAATGGGAAAAATTAGAAGGGAACCGCGGTGTTCTTACAGTTGAATTAGATTCAGCGAAAGTAACCGAAGGTCTTGACGCTGCATTTAAAAAAGTTGTAAAACAAATCAACGTTCCAGGATTCCGTAAAGGAAAGATGCCTCGCCAAATGTTTGAAAAACGTTTTGGTGTAGAATCTTTATATCAGGATGCTATTGACTATCTTCTTCCAGAAGCATATAGCAGCGCTGTTGAAGAAGCAGGAATCGAGCCAATCGACCGTCCTGAAATTGATGTAGATCAATTTGAAAAAGGAAAAGAATTTATCTTTAAAGCAACTGTTACTGTAAAGCCTGAAGTTAAACTAGGCGAATACAAAGGCCTTGAAGTGGATAAATTTGATACTGACGTTACTGATGAAGAAGTTGACAATGAAATCAAAGGTCTTCAAGAGCGCCAGGCTGAGCTTGTTGTAAAAGAAGAAGGACAAGCTGAAAACGGTGATACAGTAGTGATCGATTTTGAAGGTTTCGTTGATAATGAAGCTTTTGAAGGCGGAAAAGGTGAAAACTACTCTCTTGAATTAGGATCAGGTTCTTTCATTCCAGGGTTTGAAGAGCAATTAGTTGGTATTGAAACAGGAGCTGAAAAGGACGTAGAAGTTACTTTCCCTGAAGAGTACCATGCGGCTGAGCTTGCTGGAAAACCAGCTGTTTTCAAAGTAAAGGTTCACGAAATTAAAGCTAAACAGCTTCCAGAATTAGATGACGAATTTGCTAAAGACGTAGACGAAGAAGTTGAAACATTAGCTGAGCTAAGAGAAAAAACAAAAACTCGTCTAGCTGAAAGCAAAAAGCATGAAGCAGAACATCATGTCCGCGATACTGTAGTTGAAAAGGCTGCTGAAAATGCTGAGGTCGAAGTTCCTCAAGTGATGATTAACAGCGAAGTAGACCGCATGATGAGCGAGTTTGATCAGCGTCTTCAAATGCAGGGTATGAACCTTGAAATGTACTTCCAATTCTCTGGTCAAGACGAAGAAGCTCTTCGCGGCCAAATGACTGAAGAAGCACAAAAACGAGTTCGCGTTAACTTGACTCTTGAAGCGATCGGCAAAGCTGAAAACTTCGAAGTATCAGAAGATGAAGTAAATGAAGAGCTTAGCAAAATGGCTGAAATGTACAATATGGATGTTGAAAGCATTAAGCAGGCTCTTGGAAGTCTTGAAGGAGTTAAGGGTGACCTTAAAAACCGTAAAGCAATTGACTTCTTAGTAGAAAACAGCAAAACAGTTTAATTTCCATAACTGCAAGGCACGACTTACTCGTGCCTTGTTTTATACTATCCACACATTACATAATCGATTTTCATTACATATTGGTCCTTGGGTTTAGAATTGATTTTTTGCCCGAATCAGTGTAGATTAATTCTAATAATGCATATACATATTACAATCTAACTATTGCCGGTTTGAAATTGCCTAGTTTGGAAATGCTTGTAAAGGGCAATATACATATTAAAGTTTATTGGCTCTTTCGGCCATGCCAGTTTAAGGGCTGAGCATTTTTATTTCTTCTTTAGATGCAAAGTATGATAATATTTACTTTACATAGAGAAAAATGCTGATAGCAAATGTAGACCCTTTTCCTGAGTATAGTTGATGCATCTGAGCTTTTTTTGAGGGATAGTATTTAAAGGGGTGAAATTTTCATGTTTAAATTTAACGATGAAAAAGGACAGCTGAAATGTTCTTTTTGCGGCAAAACTCAAGAACAGGTTCGTAAGCTGGTTGCTGGGCCTGGAGTATATATCTGTGACGAGTGTATAGAATTATGTACGGAAATCGTGGAAGAGGAGCTCGGAACGGAAGAAGAAGTTGAGTTCAAGGACGTTCCAAAGCCAAAAGAAATCCGTGAGATCTTAGATGAATATGTAATCGGGCAGGAGCAGGCAAAGAAATCTCTTGCAGTTGCCGTTTACAATCACTATAAACGAATCAATTCTAATAGCAAAATTGATGATGTAGAGCTTTCAAAAAGTAATATCTGTTTAATCGGGCCGACAGGAAGCGGTAAAACCCTTCTTGCTCAAACCCTTGCAAGATTATTAAACGTACCTTTTGCTATAGCTGACGCTACTTCTTTGACTGAGGCTGGTTATGTAGGTGAGGATGTTGAAAATATTCTCTTAAAGCTGATCCAGGCTGCAGATTATGATGTGGAAAAAGCGGAAAAAGGAATCATTTACATCGATGAAATTGATAAGGTAGCAAGGAAATCTGAAAATCCATCTATTACACGTGATGTTTCAGGTGAAGGTGTTCAGCAGGCCCTGCTTAAAATTCTTGAGGGCACGACTGCAAGCGTACCACCTCAAGGCGGACGCAAACATCCGCATCAGGAATTCATCCAGATTGACACTACAAATATCCTGTTTATATGCGGCGGTGCATTTGATGGCATCGAGCCGATTATTAAACGCCGTTTAGGGCAAAAAGTAATCGGTTTTGGAGGAGACCAGAAAAAAGAAGATGTAGACCAAAAATCTCTTCTTACAAAGGTCCTTCCAGAAGATATGCTGAAGTTTGGACTAATTCCAGAATTTATTGGCCGTCTGCCAGTAATCGCTACATTGGAACAGCTTGATGAAGCAGCACTTATTGAAATTCTTACCAAGCCAAAAAATGCGCTGGTTAAGCAATATCAAAAAATGCTTGAGCTTGATAATGTAGATCTAGAATTCGAGCCAGAAGCATTAAACGAAATTTCTAAGAAAGCAATTGAGCGCAAAACAGGTGCCCGTGGTCTTCGGTCTATCATCGAAGGCATCATGCTTGAAGTAATGTTTGATCTGCCGTCCCGTGATGATATCGATAAATGCATCATTACAGCAGAAACCATTACTGAAAACAAGCCGCCTAAATTGCTTCTTACAGACGGAACACTTGTAACAGGAAAAGAAAAGAAAACTTCTGCATAATCAGAAACCTTTATGAAAGAGACAAGCTCTTTTAGGGTCTAAATAGCAGCTGCCGGCTAATTCGAGTCGGCGGCTTTTTTGTTGGTTATCATTAATAAGCTGAGGCAGGGTACGAGTGCTTAGGTCTGTTCCAAGTGATGATATGTGAATCCTGCAAAAATCTTAAAAATCCTGCAATTGTTCCGAGAATCCTTCAATAATCTCAAAAATCCTGCATAAATCTCAAAAATCCTTCAATAATCTCCAAAATCCTGCATAAGTTCCAAAACTCTCGCAGAAGACCAAATACAGTAAAAATCTGCGGTCCCCAGGCCAGAACTAGACTTACACTAAGTGAAAAACTGCGGCAAAATCTCTCCTTTCATAAGTGATCCGCCCGCACCTGCATTTTTACGAAATTCACTCCTTCACAATTTCCCTGAAATTTCAGATAATAGAATAAATATAGTGTTCAAAGAAGGCAGATGGTGGCAGTGGAAGACCGGTTTTCTAAATTAAAAATTCTTAAGGATATTGCAGAAAAATTAAACGAGGGGACAGATCTTCGCGGTGTACTTCATGATGTGCTGACTATGCTCCTGAGTATTACGGAGTTTAAAACCGGCTGGATTTTTTTAATAGATAAAAAAGGGAAAAACGAGCTTGCCGCATATGAAAATCTTCCCTCAGCCTTAACAAGGGATGATTTTAAACCAATGTGTTCTAACAACTGCTGGTGTGTGAGTAAATTTATGAGAGGCACTTTGGATCGAGCCACAAATATAATGGAGTGTAAGAGGCTTGAAGATGCCATACACTTTAATTCTGGGGAAACATTCGGTTTAACACATCATGCAACCGTCCCATTAAGAGCAGGTGATGAAGCATTTGGCCTTCTCAATGTAGCTTCACCACATAAATCACAATTTAATAAGAATGAACTAGATTTGCTGGAATCAGTAGCCTATCAAATTGGAACGGCCATAAAAAGGATTCAGCTGCATGCTTTAGAACAGGAAACAGCCATTGCAGCTGAAAGAAACCGGCTGGCTCGGGATCTGCATGATTCCGTGAATCAGCTGCTATTTTCCGTTTCACTCACAGCACGGGCAGGAAAAGAAATGTCTAAGGAAACGGAGATCAAAGAGACTTTTGGATACATACAAGAAATGTCTCAAACAGCCCTAGCTGAAATGAAGGCATTAATATGGCAGCTGCGTCCGAAGGGGCTTGAAAACGGGGTTGTTCATGCGTTAACCAGCTATGGAAATATGATTGGCCTGAAAGTCCATAGTGAAATTCAGGGTCTGATAGCCCTTCCATCTAAAGTGGAGGAAGCAATCTGGAGGATTGGTCAGGAAGCTTTCAATAATTGTAAAAAACATTCAGGACAGAAAGAAGTTTTTGTTCGAATTCGTGTAAATAAACTGACCTTGCATCTTGAAATATGGGATAAGGGCAAAGGGTGTCTTTTGCCAGGCATGGATGAGCTGCCATCCATGGGACTGGAAACCATGAAAGAGCGAACTCGATCTTTAAATGGTACCTTCAGAATCGATAGCATGGAAGAAAAAGGAACACGCATTATTGCAGAGATACCGATTCAGGAGGGGAAAACATGAGCATTAGAGTACTTATTGCAGACGACCACCATGTAGTAAGAAGAGGCTTGGCCCTTTTTCTTCAGACTCAGGAAGGAATTGAGGTAGCAGGTGAAGCAAAAGATGGTGCAGAAGCAGCTGCGATGTCTCTGGAATTGAAGCCAGACATTATTTTAATGGATCTGGATATGCCAGCAGTTAATGGAATTGAGGCAACTAAGTTAATTAAACAAAATCAGCCTGAATCCTGCATCCTGATCCTGACCAGTTTCTCCGACCAGGATCATGTTCTGCCTGCACTTGAAGCTGGTGCATCGGGATATCAATTGAAGGATATTGAACCAGATGAACTAGTGCTTGTAATTAAAAAGGTCTTAGCGGGGGAGAATCAGATTCATCCAAAAGCGACCTCCCTGCTCATATCTGCCCTTTCAGGAAGCAGTTCAAATAAAAAACCGATGCTCCATGAATTGACGAAAAGAGAACGTGAAGTGTTATTGGAAATAGCCAGTGGGAAGAGCAACAAAGAAATATCATCTGCACTGTTCATTACCGAAAAAACAGTGAAAACACATGTATCAAATATTTTATCTAAACTTGGGCTGGCTGATCGAACACAGGCCGCTTTATATGCAGTTAGAAATGGATGGACGAAGGCGTAGGGGCTGGGTATTCAGGTATCCAGTTCCCTTTCGTTTAACAATTACTTATACTCATAGTTTGAATAGAAGAAGAATGGGTATAGGGTTTATGGGAATTTTTTACTAATCAACTTTTTTCATTTTGCAATATCTAACTAATTACAGGTAATAAAGCTCATTAATATGCAGCTCAAGGTTTTTTATACTTAAATGATAGATTAATACATATTTGTTAAACCTATAAGCCTTTACAGGAGGTACCACATGGAACTTGGTGAGGAACTTAATCAGATTTACAGCGCAATCTCAAGCAGATCAGCAGATATAGATGAAAAAATAGCACGCCTGCAGCGGGCAAAAGGAGGAATCGATTCTGAACAATCCCAAAGCCTTCAAGAAATACGCCGTATAGTCCAGCCGGTGCTAGGACAATCATGGACTGGCAGCAGGGCAGAAACCTTTGACGAAGCGCGGCAGGAAGCCTTTCGGACGATGTCAGATATTGTGCATCAGGATTATGACGATTGTAGTCAAAGCATAGAATCAAAAATCATGATGCTTCAGGCAGAAAGAATGGCATTAAGCCTGGCGGGCAGCTTAGCTCACGAAGCGAGTGAGCTGCTAGATATCGGAGAAGATGCGTTTGGACAGCTTAATGATAAAATTAATGATCTCAAAAGGCGGTTATTCTGATGCAAACAATCAAACTTAACTTTGATGCAGTCATGCAGCAGCTGGATGATATAAAACATGCTTTGGGTGCTCTTAACCTTCCAGGCCCTTCAGCAGGTTCGCTGGGACAAAACCAGCTGGAATTTACAGCCACCTACTTAGAGCGTGAAGCAAGAATCCATAAGTCTATGACTGAGTATATCCAGGTAGTTCAAAAGAATATAGAGGATACGCGGGCAAATGTCGAATTATTGAAGAAACAGGATGAGGCGATTGTAAATAAGTAATAGGATGGCGCTGCAAAGTACATGGGAAAAGTGTGTCTATTCTAATTTACTTTCTTTTACTCTTGTCGGGATGTCCCTCTTAACAAATGGCTGCAGAAAAGGTATGAAGCTAAATCAAAGTACGATCGTTTATCATGTAAATGCGTACTTTTTACTTATGCCAGCTTTCCGGTAATATAAAATAATTCCCTTCTAAATATATAGAGATTATTCATTCGGGAAGCATAGTAGATTAGTAGTGTCTGTAACAAACCGCTTTACAAACACCGCTTTTTAAAATTGGCAAGTTTCAAAAAGGACATTTATAAAAATATTTGACACCTGCCAAACGAGCAGGTGTTTTTTCCATGCTTTAAGTGTGACAGGAGCTGTCTTTCTATTTGCCGATGAACCTCAAATAATTGGTTTATTCCTTTTCAATGAGGGAGATACTAGCAATACAAATCAGCAAGGTGTATTTGCGGGAGGGAAAAGGATGAGTTGGACAGGAATTGCATTGGTAATCCAATTAGTTTTTGGGGTCATTATTGGCATGTATTTTTTAAATCTTCTAAAAGGGCAGCGCACTCAAAAGGTGTCTATAGACCGGGAATCAAGGAAGGAAATGGATCAGCTCAGGAAGATGAGATCCATTAAGCTTACTGAGCCTTTGGCCGAGAAAGTCAGGCCCAAAAGTTTTAGTGATATAGTCGGCCAGGAGGATGGAATTAAATCTTTAAAGGCAGCTCTTTGCGGACCAAATCCGCAGCATGTGATTATTTATGGCCCTCCCGGAGTCGGGAAGACAGCTGCGGCAAGACTTGTGCTGGAAGATGCTAAAAGAAATCCTAAGTCCCCATTTAAGTTACATTCTGTATTTGTCGAATTAGATGCAACCACGGCTCGTTTTGATGAACGGGGAATTGCTGATCCTTTGATTGGGTCGGTTCATGACCCCATTTATCAAGGAGCCGGTGCAATGGGACAGGCTGGAATTCCACAGCCGAAGCAGGGTGCTGTAACAAATGCCCATGGCGGCGTATTATTCATTGATGAAATTGGTGAGCTGCACTCCATTCAAATGAACAAGCTGTTAAAGGTTCTGGAGGATCGAAAAGTGCATTTAGAAAGTGCTTACTATCAAGAGGAAAATACGCAAATCCCGGCTCATATTCATGATATATTCAAAAATGGTCTGCCGGCGGATTTCCGTTTAATCGGAGCTACAACCCGGACGCCAAGCGAAATACCGCCTGCAATCAGGTCGAGATGCATGGAGGTTTTTTTCAGGGAATTGGATGAAGAGGAAATTTCAGCTGTTGGTAAAAATGCAGCCGAAAAAGTGAACCTGAAAATTAGTGAATACGGACTATCCACTCTGGCTAATTACGCACGAAATGGCCGGGAAGCAGTCAATCTAATCCAGATTGCTGCAGGCCTTGCGATAACAGAGGACCGAAATTACATAAAGGATGAGGATATGGAATGGGTCATTCATTCTAGCCAGCTGTCCCCACGAATCGAAAAGAAAATTTCAAGTAAATCTAAAGTAGGCATTGTTAACGGTTTAGCGGTGTATGGACCAAATAGCGGTGCCCTCCTAGAAATCGAAGTGACCGTCCTTCCTGCATCTGACAAGGGTTCCATTAATATAACAGGAATTGTAGAAGAAGAAAGCATAGGCGGCTCTGGTAAATCCATCCGGAGAAAAAGTATGGCAAAAGGATCTATCGAGAATGTAATTACCGTACTGCGGTCAATGGGTGTGCCTGCGGATCAATATGATATTCATGTTAATTTCCCTGGCGGTATTCCGATTGATGGCCCGTCAGCTGGAATTGCGATGGCAACAGCCATTTATTCATCGGTCTATAAAATTGCTGTGGATCATAAAGTGGCAATGACGGGAGAAATAAGCATCCATGGCAATGTCAAAGCTATAGGCGGTGTGCTGCCTAAGATAAAGGCGGCGAAGAAAGCTGGAGCAGAGAAAGTGATCATTCCCGAAGAGAACATGCAGGGCATATTAAAAGAAGTAAAAGGAATCGAAGTTATTCCAGTCAAGCACTTATCACAGGTATTTGATCACTCGCTTCTAAAAGAGATAATACCTGAGGACATACTGCCCCGCCCTAACTTGAATAAAAAAGAAAGTGTATAAAAAAATTCGGCTGCCGGTAAATTTAACGCGAACCGTGAGCGTTGGTTTACCGTAACGGCCGGTTTTTTAATTTGTCTGGAAGAAGCAGCTTAAGGGGTATAAATCAGGGAAAGTATATAATATAGAAATAGCGGCAGTGACGTATAAGCCTGATTGGACGAAGGAAAAATACCTATTACTTATTGCGTGCTTTTCTTGGCCGTTTTGGAGATAATATAAGCACCTATCTCGCGCATAGACACATTTATTTAAATAAGATAGAATTGTTAAAAGCTGAGTTAAAAGGTAAGTTTACCAAGAAAATAAATCTGTGATTTTACAGGAGGTGTCAGTAATAATGGCGAATAATAATGAACTTCTCGTCCCCCTCCTTCCGCTTAGAGGATTGCTAGTATACCCTACAATGGTATTGCATTTAGACGTAGGGCGGGATAAATCCGTTCATGCATTGGAAAAAGCAATGGTGGATGACCATTTAATCTTTTTGACAACTCAAAAGGATGTATCAATAGATGAGCCTGCGGAACAGGATATCTACGAAATGGGAACTCTGACGAAGGTTAAGCAGATGCTGAAGCTTCCAAATGGGACGATCCGTGTACTTGTAGAAGGATTAAAAAGGGCTCGTATTCTAACTTTTTATGATGAAGAAACCCATTTTTCTGCCAAGCTTGAGACATTTGAGGACAGCATAGAGAAAGATGTTGAACATCAGGCTTTAATGAGATCACTTCTTGAATATTTTGAGCAATACATAAAAATGTCCAAGAAAATATCTTCTGAAACCTATTCATCGGCAGCGGATATTGAAGAGCCGGGAAGAATGGCTGATATAATTGCGTCCAATCTTCCGTTAAAGCTGAAGGAGAAGCAAGAAATACTCGAAACGATTGATGTTAAAGAGAGGCTTGCTAAAGTTCTCGAAACGATCAATAACGAGAAAGAAGTATTGAACTTAGAGAAAAAGATCGGCCAGCGTGTAAAGCGTTCCATGGAAAGAACACAAAAGGAATATTATCTGCGTGAGCAGATGAAAGCCATCCAGAAGGAATTGGGAGATAAAGAAGGCAAAACGGGTGAGATAGCAGCTCTTCAAGAGAAAATTGCAAACGCCGGGATGCCTGATCATGTTAAGGAAACAGCCCACAAGGAATTAGACCGCTATGAAAAGATTCCTGCAAGCTCCGCAGAGAGCGCTGTAATCCGGAATTATATCGAGTGGCTTGTGTCTCTGCCCTGGACAAATACTACGAAGGATGACTTAGATATCGCCAAAGCGGAAAAAATCCTTCACCGCGACCATTATGGACTTGAAACGGTTAAAGAAAGAGTATTGGAATATCTGGCCGTTCAGCAGCTCACTAACTCCTTAAGAGGACCAATTTTATGCCTTGCGGGCCCTCCGGGAGTGGGGAAAACGAGTCTTGCAAAATCGATTGCATCCTCATTAAACCGCAACTTTGTCCGAGTTTCCCTTGGCGGGGTGCGAGATGAGTCAGAAATCCGAGGCCATAGAAGAACTTATGTAGGTGCCATGCCCGGACGAATCATTCAGGGAATGAAAAAGGCAGGCACCGTTAATCCTGTGTTTCTGCTGGATGAAATCGATAAGATGTCCAATGATTTCAGGGGAGACCCGTCAGCGGCCATGCTGGAAGTGTTAGATCCTGAGCAGAATCATAGTTTTAGTGATCATTATATTGAAGAAACCTACGATCTTTCAAAAGTCATGTTTATAGCTACAGCTAATAATCTTGCAACCATCCCTGGCCCTCTTAGAGACCGTATGGAGATTATTTCAATAGCCGGCTATACAGAACTAGAAAAAATAAATATCGCTAAAGAACACCTGCTGATTAAAGAGCTTGAAGAACATGGTCTGAAGAAATCTCAGCTTCAGGTTAAAGATGATGCTTTAATGAGCATAATCCGGTATTACACGAGAGAAGCAGGAGTTAGAAGCCTTGAACGCCAGCTTGCCACGATCTGCAGAAAGACGGCAAAAATAATCGTGTCGGGCGAAAAGAAGAAAGTCATTTTAAGTGATAAAAATTTAGAGGACTTCCTTGGAAAAAGAAAATTCCGCTATGGGCAGGCAGAGCTTGAGGATCAGGTAGGTGTCGCTACCGGTCTTGCCTACACAACGGTTGGAGGAGACACCCTTCAGATCGAGGTCAGCCTGGCTCCTGGAAAAGGAAAGCTTGTGCTTACCGGTAAGCTTGGTGATGTGATGAAGGAATCAGCGCAGGCAGCGTTCAGCTATGTACGATCCAAGGCAAAAGAATTGTCCATTGATGAAAACTTCCATGAAAAAAATGACATCCATATACATGTGCCAGAAGGTGCCGTTCCAAAAGACGGGCCGTCAGCAGGTATCACTATTGCGACAGCTCTCGTTTCTGCGCTGACTGGCCGGCCGATAAAACGTGAAGTGGGAATGACAGGAGAAATCACCTTAAGAGGCCGGGTTCTTCCAATTGGCGGTGTTAAGGAAAAAACCTTAAGTGCACACCGTGCTGGTTTAACCAAGATTATTCTACCAGCTGATAATGAAAAAGACATCGACGATATACCTGAAAGTGTCCGCAGTCAGCTGGAATTTGTACTCGTTTCCCATGTGGATCAGGTTTTGAAACATGCACTGGCAGGTGAAAAGTAAATGAATATTACCTCCTCAGAAATCGTCATCAGCGCAGTACGGCCTGCTCAATACCCGGAGGGCGACCTTCCAGAGTTTGCACTCGCAGGAAGGTCTAATGTTGGCAAATCTTCTTTCATTAATAAAATGATTAATCGGAAGGCCCTTGCGAGAATTTCTTCAAAGCCTGGGAAAACCCAGACACTGAATTTTTATCTATTAAATGAAGCTATTCATTTTGTGGATGTTCCGGGTTATGGCTATGCGAAGGTTTCCAAGTCAGAAAGGGAAGCCTGGGGAAAAATGATTGAAACGTACATTACGACGAGAGAGCAGCTAAGAGCAGTCCTTTTAATTGTCGATTTACGTCATCCTCCAACCAATGATGATGTTATGATGTACAATTTCCTAAAGCATTACGAAATTCCCTGTGTAGTTATTGCTACAAAGGCCGATAAAATTCCGAAAGGAAAATGGCAGAAGCATCTAAAAGTTACCAAACAAACGCTGGATTTTGATCCAGACGATAACATCGTTTTATTTTCATCAGAGACCGGTCTTGGAAAAGAAGAGGCTTGGGCTGTATTGGAAAGTATGATGTAAAAGAGGAAAGGGCGGCTGAATGTCTGTTTAGACATTGAAGCCGCCCTTTTTTAAGGTGTTTTTGTTACTTTTTTGGTTGAAAATTACTACACTAATATAAGTCTTGTACTTTAAATAGCTTTTAGAATGCTAAAGTGAAAAATAAAATCTCGGATTAAGCGGCTATGTATAGATTATAAAATGTAATGCTTATCTTCTAGAGATTTATGCTTAAGTTACGTTTATGCTTATCTTCTAGAGATTTATGCTTAAGTTACGTTTATGCTTAACCTATTAGAGTTTTTGCTTAAGTGTTGTATGTGTATGCTTGAGTTTTAGAATGTATGCTGAACTTTTTGTGTATGCTTTTTGTTAAAAAGGTTTTATGCTTCACTGCGCCCTCTATTCTTCTGTAATAGAACGCAGACCGCCTGAGCAGCGACAATTTCTGTACATTGTTCTTGGATTGAGTCTCTATCATTATTGCATTTCGCAGCAAGGAGTTTCTATAAAACCCTGGCGAATACATTCTGCTTAATATTTAGAGAAATAGACATAATCCGCTAATATTTGGGAATTAAAGGTATGTTAAGTATTTCAACTATTTCCTTTTCTTCTGAAGCATGAAAAAAAGTCCAGCTCCTATCAGGATGAAGGGCCAGAATTTCCAGGCTGCGGCTGCACTTGATTCCAACAGGCCCATCCAAGCCGTAATGCGGTCATAAAAAAGCAGCATAACAGCGATGATCAGCAGTAATATTCCTTGAAATGTTCCGGACTTCGTCTCCCTGGCACGAAGTATGAAGCCAAGTCCGATAATGAGGATAAAGATGCCGATATGATCCGGCCAGATTTTGAGCTTTGCCACAATATGAAAATGAATCCCAAACCCTGTCAGGGTCACCCCCGGCACTATGGCTTCGTAATCTCTTCCTCCGTAAGCCTGTACAAGAAAAGCTATGCCTACGATCATTAATAATGTAGGCCATGTGAAAAAGCCCTGGAAAGGTTCCATTTTAGATTGTTCAAGAAAGAAATATAGTCCAAATCCCATTAAGATAATTCCGGGAAATAATCGCTGTGATTTCATGGTTTCCTCCCTTATGTTTTTATGTGGTAGATGGATGGTTCATGATGGTAGAAAACTAAAAAGATTATGCGGAAATGACAGCTTAAGATTTCATCATCTGTTCATAATTATATCGCGATAAAGCTTTTAATACATGCTATAATGTTTAATAGTGTATAGTAATACTATAAATTGTAAACTTTTTGGGGGTGCGCAGGATTATGCATATATTAGCAGTCGGCCTTAACTTTAGAACTGCCCCTGTCGAGATAAGAGAAAGACTTTCATTCAATGAATCAGAGCTTGATCAGGCAATGAAAGCACTTAAAAATAAAAAAAGCATATTAGAAAATGTGATTGTTTCTACATGCAACAGAACTGAAATATATGCTGTAGTCGACCAGGTTCATACGGGCCGTTACTATATAAAAGAATTCTTAGCTGAATGGTTTAATATAGAAAAAGAAGAATTTTCACCTTTTTTGTTTATTTATGAGCAAGAGGGGGCCATTGAGCATTTATTCAAGGTTGCATGCGGGCTGAATTCCATGGTGCTTGGGGAAACCCAAATTCTTGGACAAGTACGCTCAAGCTTTTTGCTCGCACAGGCTGAAAATACGGTAGGGTCTATTTTTAACCGTTTATTTAAACAAGCCCTTACACTGGCTAAAAAAGCACATGCTGAAACAGAGATTAACACGAATGCTGTTTCTGTAAGCTATGCAGCAGTTGAGCTTGCTAAGAAGATATTTGGATCTCTAAAAGGGAAACATGTATTAATTCTTGGAGCTGGAAAAATGGGTGAATTAGCTATCCAAAACCTCCATGGAAGCGGAGCCACACAGATTACGGTTATCAACCGTACCTTTGAAAAAGCGGTCTCTCTTGCCGAACGATTCAAGGGAGAGGCTAAAAGGCTGCAGGAGCTTCAATGTGCCTTAGTGGAAGCGGATATTCTAATAAGCTCTACAGGTGCGAAGGATTTTGTCATTACGGCGGAATTGATGGAACAAGTGGTCAAAATGCGCAAGGGACGTCCTATCTTTATGGTGGATATTGCTGTTCCACGGGATCTTGAGCCAGCCATTGCAGTCTTAGAAAATGTATTCTTATACGATATAGACGATTTAGAAGGAATTGTCCAGGCTAACCTTCAAGAGAGAAAAGCAGCAGCGGAAACTATAATGCTTATGGTTGAAGAAGAAATTTCCGGCTTTAATCAATGGATTAACATGCTCGGAGTGGTGCCGGTTATTTCGGCTCTGAGGGAAAAAGCATTGGCCATCCAGGCTGAAACCATGGAAAGCATTCAAAGGAAGCTTCCTGAACTGTCTGATAGGGAAGTGAAGCTTCTTAGCAAGCATACAAAGAGCATCATTAACCAGATGTTAAAGGATCCTATTTCATATGCGAAGGAATTGGCAGGAAATCAGAATTCCTCCGAGGCTCTAGACAGCTTTGTGAAAATCTTTAACATTAGTGAAGAAGTAAAAAAACAGGCGGACAGCGGAACAAGCAGAGGAAATTCAATAGAGCTTAAACCGGTAACGGTTCAAGGGTAAGTGAGGGAATTTCATGCTTGAATTATCCATGACCAGGCTTCATGAGGCTACAGTTGTTATATATGCTTTAAGCGTGCTCTTATACTTCATAGACTTTCTTAATAATGACCGGAAGGCGAACCGGATTGCCTTCTGGTTACTTGCAATTGTTTGGCTCCTTCAAACAATTTTTTTATGTCTTTATGTTGTAAGAACCGGCAGATTTCCCGTTTTGACTATTTTTGAGGGATTATATTTCTACGCATGGGTATTAATTACTCTCTCTTTAGGAATTAATAGGCTATTGAGAGTAGATTTCACAGTATTCTTTACGAATGTTTTAGGGTTCATTGTGATGGCGGTCCATACTTTTGCCCCGGTGCAGGTAGAATCACACGCTCTTGCCGAGAGGTTAGTTTCGGAGCTGCTGCTTATTCACATAACGATGGCAATTTTGTCATATGGAGCTTTTACCCTTTCCTTTGTTTTTTCTTTGTTATATTTAATTCAGTATGATTTATTAAAAAGGAAAAAATGGGGAAAACGGCTGACCCGTTTAGGTGATTTATCAAAGCTTGAAAAAACCTCCTATATTTTAAATGTTATTGGGGTGCCATTGCTGCTCCTTTCATTAATCCTGGGACTGCAGTGGGCTCATATAAAACTCCCGGCCATACCATGGGCAGACCCTAAAATAATCGGGTCTTTTATAGTATTAATTGCTTACAGCATTTACTTATATTACAAGGTTAGAAGACAGGTGTATGGAAAAACACTGGCCCTGTGGAATCTGGGTTCCTTTCTGATTGTTCTTGTTAACTTTTTATTATTCGGCAGTTTATCAGGATTTCATTTTTGGTATTCCTAACAGGAGGCTTTTATGAGAAAAATTATTGTAGGATCTAGAAGGAGCAAGCTGGCTCTCACTCAAACAAAATGGGTTATCAATCAGCTGAAAGGCTTGGGACTTCCTTTTGAATTTGAAATAAAGGAAATTGTTACCAAGGGAGACCAAATCCTTGATGTTACCTTATCAAAAGTAGGCGGAAAAGGCCTCTTTGTAAAAGAGATTGAGCAGGCTATGCTTGATAAGGAAATAGATATGGCTGTACATAGTATGAAGGATATGCCCGCCGTTCTTCCTGATGGATTAACAATCGGATGTGTCCCCCCGCGTGAAGACCATAGGGATGCTTTAATTTCTAAAGGAAATTTGAAACTTAGTGATCTGCCTTCAGGCGCAGTGATTGGTACGAGCAGTCTCCGCAGGAGCGCCCAGCTTCTTGCCAGCAGACCAGATCTTGAAATTAAGTGGATTAGAGGCAATATAGATACCCGCCTCCAAAAACTGAAGGATGAAGATTACGATGCTATCATCCTTGCTGCGGCAGGTCTAGCAAGAATGGGCTGGAAGTCCGAAGTCGTGACTGAATATCTTGAACCGGATCTTTGTCTTCCTGCTGTTGGTCAAGGGGCTCTCTCCATTGAATGCAGGGAAGATGATAAAGAGCTGCTAGATGGTTTAGCGAAGCTGACTTGCGCCGTTACTGAAAAAACAGTAAAGGCTGAACGGGCTTTTCTTGATAAAATGGAGGGCGGATGCCAGGTGCCTATTGCAGGCTATGCCGCTCTAGACTCCTCAGGCGAAATTTCTTTAACTGCTCTTGTGGCTAAACCAGATGGTACTGTTATCTTAAAAGAAACTCTTAAAGGGAGCGATCCTGCATCACTCGGCATTGAAGCAGCAGCCCTCTTATCAGCTAAAGGTGGAAAAGACCTGATTGACGCAGTCAAAAAGGAACTTGAACAGAGCTAATGACAGCTGAAAAACCGCTTCAGGGAGTAAAAATTCTAATAACGAGAGCGGAAAGCCAGGCTGAACCGCTGATTAGAAGCGTTGAAACACTGGGAGGCACTCCTATTTCCATTCCAATGATCAATTTTAAGAGGGTGGAAAGAAAGCCGTTGGACGGCAAGTTTGACTGGATCATTTTTACCAGCGTAAATGCGTTAAAATACTTTCATTTAACGAAAGACAGCTTAGTCCAAATGGGTAATCCAAAGCTTGCAGCCATTGGGGAAAAAACAAAAGAAGCAATAGAGAGCCTGGGTTTATCGATTAATTTTATTCCCGGGAGTTTTGTGGCTGAAGCTTTTATTGAGGAGTTTAACTGCTGCTTAACAGCTCCTTCAAAAATTCTTTTGCCAAAAGGAAATCTTGCCAGAGATATAATCGCGGAGTCTCTTCGGAAAGAAGGCCATGAATGTACGGAACTCATTGTGTATGAAAATATTATGCCTTCTTCAAGCGAGCGGAAATTGATTGATTTTCTGGGGACTAATAAAGCTGATATTCTTACATTTACAAGTGCTTCCACGGTTGTAAACTTTATGAAAATAGTCAGGGAGAACAACCTGAATACAGCCATTAAAAACAGTATAGTAGCCTGCATTGGCCCCGCTGCAAAATGCAGGGCCGAATCTTTGGGGCTGACCGTCGATATTTGCCCGGATACGTATACCGCTCCGAGCATGCTGCAGGCCATTATTACATTTTTAAATAAAAATGATGAGAGCAGGAGGAAGCTATAATGAATGAATTACAATTTAACAGGCACCGCCGTCTGCGTACAAGCAAAAATATGAGAGCCATAGTGAGAGAGACCTTTCTGCGCGCTGAAGACTTTATTTATCCTATTTTTGTAGTAGAAGGCACTCATGTGAAAAATGAAATCAATTCAATGCCGGGGGTATTCCAGATTTCCCTTGATCTGCTGGAAGCTGAAATGAATGAAGTGGCAAGTCTGGGCATCAAATCTGTTATCTTATTTGGTGTGCCGGATGAACATCATAAAGACGAATGCGGCACTGGAGCATACTCACACAACGGAATTGTACAGGAAGCCACACGTACCGTTAAGAAAAGCCATCCGGATATTATTGTTGTTGCAGACACCTGTTTATGCGAATATACAAGCCATGGTCATTGCGGTGTAGTGGAAAATGGAAAGGTTCTGAATGATGAATCACTAGAGCTGCTTGCGAAAACAGCTGTCAGCCAGGCTGAAGCCGGCGCTGATATTATTGCGCCTTCAAATATGATGGATGGATTCGTAGCCGCTATCCGTGCCGGACTGGATGAGGCTGGATACACAGATATTCCCATTATGTCTTATGCGGTGAAATATTCTTCGGCTTATTATGGTCCGTTTAGAGATGCAGCAAACAGTGCTCCTCAATTTGGAGATAGAAAGACCTATCAAATGGATCCTGCCAACCGTCTTGAAGCAATTCGTGAAGCAGAATCGGATGTGGAAGAGGGAGCTGACTTCTTAATTGTGAAGCCTTCCCTAAGCTACCTGGATATTATGCGCGATGTGAAAAATAACTTCAATCTGCCGGTGGTAGCTTATAATGTAAGCGGTGAGTACTCCATGATAAAGGCTGCGGCCATCAATGGATGGATTGATGAAAGAAGTATCGTAATGGAAACTCTGACAAGCATGAAACGTGCTGGTGCAGATTTAATCATTACTTACTTTGCAAAAGATGCAGCTAGATGGATTAAAGAAGAACAATAACTTAAACAAACACTCTCAAAATGGGGGAATAGCGATGCGTTCATATGAAAAATCCAGGCAGGCTTTTAAAGAAGCAAAGAAAATGATGCCTGGCGGCGTTAACAGTCCGGTACGTGCGTTTAAATCGGTAAAAATGGATCCTATTTTCATGGAAAAAGGAAAAGGATCGAAAATTTATGACATAGACGGTAACGAATACATTGATTATGTTCTGTCATGGGGTCCGCTCATTCTGGGGCATTCGAATGACCGGGTTGTTGAAGCTATTAAAGAAGTGGCTGAAACTGGCACCAGCTTCGGTGCTCCGACACTTTTAGAAAATAAGCTTGCAGAGCTTGTAATCGATAGAGTTCCATCCATTGAGGTTATTCGAATGGTTTCATCAGGAACAGAAGCTACCATGAGTGCACTCCGTCTTGCAAGAGGATATACCGGAAGAAACAAAATCCTGAAGTTTGAAGGCTGCTATCATGGACATGGCGACTCACTTTTAATTAAAGCTGGTTCTGGTGTGGCCACCCTTGGACTGCCAGACAGCCCGGGTGTACCTGAAGGTGTTGCTAAAAATACAATAACTGTTCCTTATAATGATCTTGAGAGTGTTAGGCTTGCATTTGAGCAGTATGGCGATGATCTGGCTGGCGTCATAGTTGAACCGGTGGCAGGCAATATGGGAGTTGTTCCTCCTCTTGATGGCTTCCTGGAAGGTTTGCGTGAAATCACAGAAAAATATGGCACTCTTCTTATCTTTGATGAAGTAATGACTGGATTCCGTGTTGGATATAATTGTGCCCAAGGCTATTTTGGCATTACTCCGGACCTCACCTGCCTTGGTAAAGTAATAGGCGGCGGACTGCCTGTAGGAGCTTATGGCGGCAAAGCTGAAATCATGAACCAAATTGCTCCAAGCGGTCCCATTTATCAAGCAGGCACATTATCCGGAAATCCTCTAGCTATGACGGCAGGCTATGAGACACTGAGCCAGCTGACTCCTGAGGATTATAAAGAGTTTAACCGCAAAGGTGATATGCTGGAAGAGGGCATCAGCAAGGCTGCCAAAAAGCATAATATACCTGTTACCTTTAATAGAGCCGGTTCTATGATTGGCTTCTTCTTTACTAATGATAACGTTGTGAATTATGAAAAAGCGAAATCCTCTAATCTGGAGTTCTTTGCTTCTTATTATCGTGAGATGGCTGAGGAGGGTGTATTCCTTCCTCCTTCCCAATTTGAAGGCTTATTCTTATCAACCGCTCATACAGATGAGGATATAGCACACACGATACAGGCGGCTGAAAAAGCTTTTTCTACATTAAATAAATGAAGCTTTTTTGGTTATCCTGAGTAAAATTGCTATTAATAAAAAAGAACAGTTGATTTCAATTGGAAATCAACTGTTCTTTTTTTGTCTTTTTCTGTAAAAAACGAAATTAATATTCAAATAAGTAGCAGAATTTGCAAATTATTCAAATTAGATATTGTTAACTTATCAGAAAAATGTCATAATTCAATCATATTCAACGAGAAAATTACATATATCCCCAAGAGAAAGGATTGAAGTCCTTGAACAAACCAATTATAGAAGTGAAAGGGCTGAAGACCAGCTTTCGAACAGATGATTCAGAAATACCTGTAGTAAACGAAATCAGCTTCCACATTAATCCCGGGGAGATTCTGGGTATCGTGGGGGAATCTGGATGCGGAAAAAGCGTTACCTCCCTTTCCATCATGGGGCTTGTAGATTCTCCCGCTGGAAAGGTTGAAGGTGAGATCCTCTTCAAGGGAGAAAACCTTGCCCGTGCATCTGAATCCCGAATGAGAAAAATTCGCGGAAATGATATTGCGATGATTTTCCAGGAACCAATGACCAGCTTAAATCCTGTATTTACAATTGGTGAGCAGTTAATAGAGTCTATTAGAATACATAGAAGATGGAATAAAAAAATGGCTGAAGCAAGAGCTGTAGAAATGCTCAAGCTTGTGGGACTGCCAAGGGCCGAGGATTTAATAAGGGAATACCCCCACCAGCTTTCAGGAGGAATGAGGCAGCGCGTGATGATAGCTATGGCTATGATCTGCGACCCAGCACTGTTAATAGCAGATGAACCGACGACCGCACTTGATGTAACGATACAGGCTCAAATTTTGGAGTTAATGAAGAAATTAAATAAAGAAACAGAGACCGCCATCATGATGATTACCCATGATCTCGGTGTAGTTGCTGAAATTTGTGAACGTGTTGTAGTGATGTATTCTGGCCGGATAGTGGAGGAAGCGGATGTCAGAACTATTTTCCAAGATCCAAAGCATCCCTATACGATCGGGCTCATTCAGTCTGTCCCAGATATGAGGGACAAAAAGGAACGATTATACTCCATACCCGGCAATGTACCAAAGCCTGGGGCTCACCAGCTGGGCTGCCAATTTGCACCCCGCTGTGCCCACGCAATGGACAAGTGCGTGACAAAAACCCCTTCGCTAAAAAGTTTAAACAATGGCCAGAAAGTCAGGTGCTGGCTGTATGAGGACGGAAAAGGAGTAAAGTTGCATGACACAGCCATTAGTTAAGGTAGAAAACTTAAAGAAACACTTTCCAATTAGAGGCGGGCTTCTAGGGAAAACAATTGGGGAAGTAAAAGCTGTTGATGGAATTTCATTTTTCATCAATAAAGGTGAAACATTGGGGCTTGTGGGTGAAAGCGGCTGCGGCAAATCTACTACCGGCAGGATGCTGCTTAGGTTATTGGATCCGAGTGAAGGGAAAATTTTCTTTGAAGGTACGGATATTACGGAGCTCTCGGCTGCTGAAATGAGAAAGATGCGGCGAGAAATGCAAATGGTTTTCCAGGATCCATATGCATCGCTAAATCCAAGGCACACTGTGGGGAAAATATTGGAGGAACCATTAATCGTTCACGGAGTTAAGGAAAAAGCTGAGCGTAAAAAGCGGGTGAATGAATTACTTGAAATCGTAGGCCTGAGCAGCTATCATTCCAGCCGTTATCCACACCAGTTCAGCGGCGGACAGCGGCAGAGAATTGGAATTGCCCGTGCGCTGGCAGTTAACCCAAAATTAATCATCGCCGATGAACCTGTTTCTGCTCTGGACGTTTCTATTCAATCGCAGGTTCTGAATCTTTTGCAGGATTTACAGAAAGAATTCGACCTTACTTACCTTTTTATTGCTCATGACCTTGGAGTAGTCCGGCATATCAGCGACCGAGTGGGTGTTATGTATCTCGGCCATATTGTGGAGCTTGCAGATAGTGAGGATATTTACAGCAGCGCTAAGCACCCTTATACACAAGCCCTGTTATCAGCGGTTCCTATACCGGATGTAGATCACAAGAAAGAAAGAATCCTTCTGCAAGGGGATGTGCCAAGTCCTGCAAACCCGCCAAAAGGCTGCCCCTTTCATACTAGATGTCCGAAAGCTATGGATATATGCAGTTCATCAAGGCCGATTTTCAAGGCAGTTAGTCCCGGTCATTATACAGCCTGTCATTTATATGAATGACAGTAAGTATATATATTAAAGTAACATCATTTTAAAGGGGGAAAAAACATGAAAAAGAGTTTATGGTATGTATTTGCCTGTCTGCTTACTCTTTCGCTGGTACTTTCGGGCTGCAATTCATCAAATAGCAGCAGCGGGGAAAAGGGCGAAAGCGGAAAAAAGGGCTATACCCTTATTTATGGACGGGGTGGAGATTCTACAGCTCTTGACCCGGCTGTCACAACAGAGGGAGAATCCTTTATCGTAACAGAACAAATTTACGAAAATCTAGTATCCTATGGGAAAGATAATACAGAAATAGAACCAGCCCTAGCAAAGGATTGGAAAATTTCCCAGGATGCCCTGACTTATACTTTTACCTTAAATGAAGGAATTAAGTTCCATGATGGAACCGATTTTAATGCCGAGGCGGTAGTAAAAAACTTTCAGCGCTGGGCAAAAAGCAAGGATGAGGCAAAATTTGCTTATTATCCTTCTATGTTCGGTGGATTTGAAGGTGATGAAGGCCACGTAATTAAAGAAGTAAAGGCAGTTGATGAAAAAACAGTTGAATTTACCCTGACACGCCCTCAAGCACCTTTCTTAAAGAATCTTGCTATGAGCCCTTTCGCGATTGCAAGTCCAACCGCATTTGAGAAGGATGGGGACAATTTTACAAAAAATCCTGTTGGTACAGGTCCTTTTAAATTCAAGTCATGGAAGAAGAATGACACTATAGAAGTGGTTAAGAACGATAAGTATTGGAAAAAGGGATTGCCTAAGCTTGCGGGTGTTAAGTTTAAGGTAATAAAGGATAACTCAGCCCGCTTAAATGCAGTCATTAAAGGTGAAATTGACTTGATGGATGGCTTAAATCCGAGTGATATGCCTAAAGTCAAAAAGGACAGCAAGCTGCAGTTATTTGAGCGTCCGTCTATGAACGTCGGCTATTTCGGATTTAATACAGAGAAAGAACCGTTTAATAAAAAAGAGGTTCGCCAGGCGATCAGCCACTTAATCAATAAACAGGATATTATTACAAACTTCTTTGAAGGTACAGCAGAACCGGCTAAAAATCCAATGCCTCCTTCAGTCAGCGGTTATAATGAAGAAATTCAAGATTATGAATATAGCGTAGAAAAAGCAAAAGAACTACTGAAAAAAGCAGGACTAGAAAACGGGTTTAAAATGGACCTTTGGGCTATGCCAGTTCCACGACCGTATATGCCTTCCGGCCAAAAAGTTGCTGAAGCTATACAGGCCAGCCTTAAACAAGTAAATATTGATGCAAAGATTGTAACTTTTGAATGGGGTACTTATCTTGAAAAAGTTCAAGCAGGAGAAGCACCAACATTCATGCTTGGATGGACAGGCGATAACGGGGATGCCGATAACTTCCTTTATACTTTACTTGATAAAGATACAATCGGATCAAATAACTATTCCCGCTACAGCAATGAAGAAGTTCATAAATTACTGGTAGAAGCGCAGTCTACCGCAGATGAGAATAAACGTAATGAACTGTACAAACAGGCACAAGTCATTATTCATGAAGATGCACCATGGGTTCCGCTTGTTCATTCTAAGCCGCAGCTGGCTGGTTCGAGCAGCATTAAAGGATTTGTTCCGCATCCGACTGGATCTCAATCATTTGTGGACGTTTCTGTGGACTGATTATAGTAGATCAGGGAGTATGGATTTGCTCATGCTCCCTGATCTTATGATGTTTTTAGGAAGAGGTGAGCGGATATGTTCTCTTACACTATACGGCGATTGACTGCACTTATTCCAGTTCTGCTCGGAATGACTTTCATAGTATTTATGATGATCCGTGCTATTCCCGGAAATCCAGCCCAAATTATTTTAGGCCAGCAGGCAACAAAAGAAGCCATGGCGGCCTTAACTAAGGAGCTTGGCCTGGACAGGCCCTGGCCCACGCAATTTTGGGAATACTTAACCGGAATTATTACGGGTGATTTAGGTGTATCATTAAAATCAAGAGTACCGATTTCAGAGGAAATATGGCCATATCTCGCTGCTACAATTGAACTGTCATTAGTAGCAATGGTAATCGCCATCATAATAGGGGTTAATGCGGGAATCATTTCCGCCTGGTTCCAAAACTCCTGGTTTGACTATGTCGCTATGGTCGTGGCACTGATTGGTGTTTCCATGCCGATTTTCTGGCTGGGATTAATGGAGCAATATATAGTAGCCATTCAATGGGACCTGCTGCCAACAACAGGAAGAGATAATATTCGAGATCCTGTGGAGGCTGTTACTAATTTGTATTTAATTGATTCGTTATTAAATAATAGATTTGACCAATTTATTGAAGTTATTAGACATTTAATTCTCCCGGGTATTGCTCTTGGAACCATCCCGATGGCAATTATTGCCCGCATGACGCGTTCTTCCATGCTTGAGGTTATGAGATCGGATTACATTCGGACAGCACGTGCAAAAGGAATGAAAATGTTCTGGGTAGTGTACAAACATTCATTAAAGAACGCATTAATTCCTGTTGTCACAGTAATAGGACTGCAGACGGGGCTTCTTCTTGGAGGGGCTATATTAACCGAAACGATATTTGGGTGGCCAGGAATAGGAACTTATATATACGAGGCAATATCATACCGTGACTATCCCGTGATACAATCTGGGATTCTTGTAGTGGCTGCCATATTCGTACTAATCAATCTGGTGGTTGACCTGCTGTATGCAGCGATTGATCCAAGAATTAAGTATAAATAGGAGGGAATAAAGATGGCAGAACTTGCACACAGCACACCTCCCATGGTTCCTCCTCAAATAGCTGAGGAACAAGCAGTATCCCCCTGGAAAGAGGCATGGAAAAGCTTTAGAAAAAATAAGCTGGCCATAGTCGGTTTATCTATTGTTCTATTTTTTATATTAATTGCTTTGCTCGCCGATTTCATTGCACCATATGAATTTGCGGATCAGAAGCTGGCGGACAAGCATCTTCCTCCATCCTCTGAGCATTTGTTTGGTACAGACCAGTTTGGGAGAGACATCCTGAGCCGAGTTATTTACGGAGCCAGGATATCGCTTGGAGTAGGATTTATCTCTGTCGCTGGATCTGTAATTGTAGGTTCATTCCTCGGCATAATTGCTGGGTATTACGGAAAATGGGTTGATACGATTATTTCCCGCTTTTTTGATATTCTTCTTGCTTTCCCAAGTATCCTTCTTGCTATAGCAGTCGTGGCAGTGCTTGGGCCGTCATTGCGAAATGCATTAATTGCGATTGCTATTATTAATGTTCCAACCTTTGGACGCTTGCTTAGGTCCAGGGTACTCACAGTTAAAGAAGAAGAATACATAACCGCTGCAAAAGCGATAGGGATGACTGACAGCCGGATATTGATTCATCACATCCTCCCAAACAGCCTTGCTCCAATTATTGTGCAAGGCACCCTGGCCATAGCAACAGCTATCATTGAAGCAGCTGCTCTTGGGTTTTTAGGAATGGGAGCCCAGCCGCCTGCGCCAGAATGGGGGAAAATGCTGGCGGACTCGCGTGAATTTATTCTTGATGCCCCGTGGACCGTATTATTTCCAGGACTGGCTATTATGCTTACAGTTTTAGGTTTTAACCTAATGGGCGACGGCTTAAGGGATGCTTTGGATCCAAGAATGAAAAACTAATAGATAAAAAAAACAGCATTTTACCTGCTGTTTTTTTATGGGAAGAGCTCTGTTAAACTCCCTGTTGATATCGGAAAGCGGAAAGCGGTGCCTTCCCCCTTAGCACTATTTAAGGACTCTCATGAAAAGCTTTTTTTTATAACAAATAAGTCTTAGGGAAGGCAGAGACCCGAATAGCATAAGTCGGGCAGGCCGTGAAAAGCGGTTTTTCTTTTCATGGACTGATTGGCTTATGACTCGAGGGTCTCAGCTTGGAGCTGGACAATACCCGCATTTCCCGCAGGACATTGAATTAGCATCCTCGAATTCTCACCGCACGAAGGAAATGCGAATGCATTTTCGAGGATCTTGCGCCTGCAGCGAAGATCAACAAAGTGCTAAATATCAACAACGAACTTTAACATGTTGGGAAAAAAGAAGTGATGGTTTTCTGGCGCGGCTCTAATGATTAGCCTCAATCCAATCGTATAGAGCAGGGAAAAGTTTAATATATATGTATAAAAAAAATGAAAAGAAATCTGCGGGAGGTGAGACAGATGCACGTATTGCTGAGACTGCTGGGGAGGATAAAAGCGAACTTTTATACGATAGGAATGCTAAGCTTTTCCTTAATTGTCCTGAGTTCAGTTGTGATTCATCTAATTGAATCGGAGACCTTTCCTACTATATTTGAAGGCTTTTGGTGGGTGATGACTACAGTCACTACAGTCGGGTACGGAGATTATTATCCAAAGTCAGTGGAAGGAAGAATATTTGGGGTTCTATTATATATTTTTGGGATTGGCTTAATCTCTGTGGTCATTGGCAATGTGATCAGCTTATTTGGCACCTATCATCGTTTAAAGGAGGAAGGGAAATTGAAATATAAAGGCAAAGATCATGTCGTTTTACTAGGCTGGTCAAATAAGACGAAAAAAGTCATCGATGAAGTCCTGCATTCTACTGAAAGAGACATCGTGCTGATAGAAAAGCTGGAAAAATCTCCAATAAAGGGTGATAGAATTCATTACATCCAGGGAGATCCGACTGATTATGAGACCTTTGACTATGCTAATTTAATAGAATCTGATTCAGTGCTTATCCTGGCTCCTCCTCAAATTGATGATGCTGTACTTGCAGATGGGCATACACTGTTGATTGCCTCGTCCATTGAAAGCTATGGAACTCTTCATAAAAGAGAGATATATACGGTGGTTGAAATCTTAAAGCATACTCACAAGAAGAATTTTATCCATGCCAAAGTAGATGATTTCATTCTGTCTGAGGATTCTGTTTCCCATCTGATGGCCAAGTCCTCCATTCAAAAAGGATCAAGCAGGATATTTGAACAGCTCTTAAGTTCACAAGACAATGAAGACATATGGGAGATTTCCAGGAAAAAGGAATGGATAACGTATAAAGATGCGGATGACTATTTATCATCTCAGGGTGCCAATTTAATTGCTGATGGCAAAGATTTGAGTATTACGCGGAAATTAAATCAAAAAATGCCAGATAAGGCAAAACTCATTGTCCTATACGACAAGGATACCTTTGAAAAAATTAAATAGCTTGCACTTATTGAAAAAAGATGGCTGGTCAGCCATCTTCTTTAGTAGGTTAAACATCCAGCAACAATCAAGCCTATTGCTACCGAGAGAGCGAGCAAAAAAAGGCCGACTGCCTGATTATCTTGATTGATCGCATTATGAATATTAAATTTTGGCAAGAGAAGTTCAGCCAAATAATAGGCAGCGATTTGGGTGATGATGGCTATAGCACCCCATAGAATCAAATCATAGATGGAAACTGAATTGGAAATAGAGGAATATAAAACTACAGAAAGCCCTAGAATCTTACCTGTCAGAACTAAGCTTGCAGCTTTATTGCCTTTGGAAATTAATTCGAATTCCTTCACTTTAGTAGTTATTTCAAATAAAACGATACCTGCTCCTAACAGGACTATGGCTATTCCAAAATACGCTAAATAATTAAGAATTAGTTCCATGACTGAGATCCCCTTTATTTATGTTTTAAGCTTACCGGCAAAAAATAGGATTCATTATTGATAACGCCTTTGCCCGCCCGGATTCCAATTGCACTGGCCCTTCCGCAGATAAGAAAGCTTCCTATTAATAATTGCAGCTTCTCGCGGCCCTGTTCTGTCATAATTTCAGCCTGGGGCAGATCAGCTAGTTCCTGGTAAACAGGGAGCTCCATATCATAGGTCTGCAGCGCTTCTTTATATTGTGAGGTTCCGTGTTTATCGAATATTTCGATCGTGTCGCCTTCTCTCCCAAAACTTGGCTTTCGTATATAAGCTCTGCCGTTTAAGAAGGGATCAGCCTCTAAATAGGTGGGAAGCATGTACGAACCTATCCAGGCTAATTCTTCTGTAGTGAAGATTTTCGTACCAGCTTCACTTTCATAGATGCCCCATATTAATGCTTGCAGAGCCTTTGATTGTAATAAAAAGGCAGATGGAGGATTAATAATGGCCAGCTTCTTGTTTTTAACAAGATTAAGGAGTTCTATCCCAATATTTCCACCGCTTTCAGGGTCGATATCCTGAACTAAATGCTCAAGTGGATAGGTTTGTCTGTATAAGACATCAATTCTGCTGCCTGTATCATCATATAAGCCGTCCTCGCTTATTACTAGTTTGTCTAAAGAACATAAAGACGATTGAAATTGAGAAATCTCCTTAAGATAGGAAACGGTGTTCCAGTCTTCTATATTTTCGGCATGTGCTGTAAAAACGACATGCGGGTATTTGGAACCTATACTTTTAGCACTTTCAATAATCCCTCTCCGTAAAGCCTGGGCAAGATCGGCTTCGGTACTTTGATTAGGATTTTCCAAGTTAAAATGATCACAAACTAATTGATTCACTCTAAAGCATTCAACAATAAAAGTGGGCGTATCACTATTAATTTCCAGCAATTTATAGCCATCAGCAGTTTTTACTAAATCCAGTCTGGCAATCACGCTGTCTATTCCAATAGAGTTCATTCTAATTACTGAAAATGATTCTACTGGGATTCCTAATGCCCGAAGAGTTGCATCATCTGCAGCTCGCAGATTAGACGCCATTTTTGAAAAAATCTGTCCAATTCTGGCTGTTATCCGATTAATTTCAAGAACTTCTGAATGAGCTATAGAATATGTACCGTACAGGCTATATTCCTTTTCATATAAATCAGGCCAGAAATCATCCATATTATTGTAAAATTGGCTGCGTTTTAAGCGGTATTTTTCCACATTATCCATGTACTATCCTCCAAAGCCGCCTTTTCTGCCGCTGCCAAAACCGGTGCTTCCGCCTTTAAAGGACGGCCCAGATTTGTATTTGTTATAGGCAGAGCTGGAATGGAGCGCACTTCTGGATGCATAGAAGAATCCGCCATACCAATAATGTCCATAATAATGGGAGTTGCGTTCATCACATGAATAAACACCTTCCTCACTGTCCCAATCCCAATCAGAGCATTCTTCTGTATCCGGTTTTGGCGGACGGTCAGCTGGATCGGAAGAGCAGCCCGTCATAGCCGTTCCAAGCAAACCAGCAAACAGCCCTTTTACCAGTTTTTCGGTTTTATTGTTTTGAGCCATAGACTTCCCTCCAATGAAGATTACATTTATTATATTTCTTAAATAAGAAATAAATTAGTTATTTTAACTATGGCATACAATTTTTACAAAAGGAAGTGAGAAAAAAACATGGAGAATTTAGAATATCGGCTGAATGATAACTTTCAAGGCTATCCAGCTTTATTTCAATATCAAAATCTAGATACAGCAGAGTTAGCATGCCGCATGTCGTGTGAATACTACATAAAAAATGCAGAGGTCTATAGAGTGGTTTCCTCTGCTGTAGAGCCACATGCAAACTGTGTTCTTTACGTAGAAAAAGAAGGAAGCAACCACCCTTACCCAGACGAAAAAATGTATAGGGGAATAACGATTGAAATTCGGGAGTTTATTAGTAAAGATAACTCGCCTCTTCTTGATGTTCTTGAATTGAATTATCATACTGAAGCACTGAAATATCTTCAAAGCGACTTTATATACACTAGAGAAATCGGGAAAAAGGGAACATTTAACGAAATGGAATTAGTCTGTACGGAGATTGATGAAGATAGAGGAAATTATGTGTTCTATGGCAAGCGTACAGGAGTTCAGGTAAATAGATAATCCAAGGCAGTTTCTATAATGTGCCTCTGAATTAATCTTGAATCTTTTCATCCCTCTTTCTTAGAGACTGCTTATAACACCGTGACTAAGCCAGAATGATAAAATTTCTAATGTACCTCTGCAAATCTCTGGGAAAGATTTTTGGCCAGAAGTCAGAATATCTTATCAAGATTTTCCCTTTTAGATTATACAGATGAGTCATATTTATCCTTTTAAATTCATAAATTGGTAGGGATATATATGCAAGCCTTGTAATTTTGAAGGGAGGAAAGATGATGGCCAGTGATCATAATTCACTTTTGCGATTTTCAGTGGAAGAATCCATATGGTTTCAAAAGGGACAGGAAGTTGAAGAGTTATATTCATTATCCTTAGATCCGAATGTAACCGTTCAGGATATGGACCAATATGTAGTTATAAAAGGGGAGTTATTTTTAGCGGGTGAATATAAAAGGGAACAATCAAGCATTCGGGAAGAAGATGAAAGTTTTTCTTTTGTCTCCCCTAAGACGATTCGGTCCTTTGAGGAAAGAGAAAATGGGTTGTTTGAATTTCAGCATAGTTTTCCTGTAGATATAACCATTCCAGCGAATCGAATATCTTCGCTCGAGGATGTATCGGTTGCCATCTCTTCCTTTGATTATTCAATGCCAGAAAGAAACTGTCTGACGCTTTGTGCAGAGCTGATGATATCTGGAATATACGGAGAGCAGCAGAATGCACCAGAGCCACAGCCGGAATTGTTCAGGGAAGAGGAAGCCGGGCTCTTATATCGTTCAGCACCCTCTGAAATCGCCGAAGCCGAAGCCGAAAGCCATAGCAGTCCATATTACTATGAATCTTCCATTTTTGCTCCTCCGGACAGAGAATTGTTTATTCCTTTTGAAGCGGAAGCAAAGAAAATTCCAGAGGAAGAAGCTTCGCCTGAACCCTTATCCCCTTTATTTGAACGGGAGGAACAAGCGGAGCCAGAGGCACAATTACATGGAACAACTGTTTTCCATACGGATACGGTACCAGAGGCCGCTGAACTTCAGACAGAGGAGGCTTCGGGATCTGAGTTCCTAAGATCTGCAGAAGCGCCTGAACAAACTGAACTGCGATCAGAAGAATCACTAGAGAGGGCTGAATCACAAATAGAACTGAGTCAGCCTGCATTGCTGGCAGAAGAGGCACCAGGCCAGAGTGAGCTTCCAACAGAAGAGGCACCAGAGCAGGATGAGCGTACAACGGATCAGGCGGTCCTATATATAGAGGAAGAAAAGGCTGACCATCATAATGACACATCGGTGCAGAGGGCAGTATCCGATCTCAAACAGGGATCTGAAGAACAACGAAATAGAGAATATCCAGTTAATAAACAGCCTGATCTGGTAGTGGTACAGCAAAAGGAAGAAGACACACAGAAACCTGCTGCCCTTTATCAGCAGGAACGGACAGAAGGGAATGATGCCGGGGAGGTTTCATCTGTTCCGAAACTAAAAAAAGAATCGGTTGAGCCGGCACCATTAGTTCGCGAGCGCTCACAGGCAGTACAGGAACATGAAAACCAGGCATCTAAGGGCAGCAGGGAGCATGTTTCCTTAACCGATTTCTTAGGCAAGAAAGAGGAGCAGGGACATACAAGAGTGAAGGTTTGTCTGGTGCAGCAGGGAGATACTCTGAACTCCTTGGCAAGCCGTTATGATATTAGTGCAAATGCGATTCTTGCCTTAAATGAGCTGGACTCAGCCAGCGAAATTTCGGAAGGCCAGGTTCTGTATATTCCGTCAAAACCAGTAACCCAAAAGAGATAATGAACAGAGCTGGCAGGTGCAGAGGAACAATCCCTGCCCTGCCTTTGTTCCTTTTAAAGAAATTTAGGGCAGGAGACTGGCTTTAGAGTGTCCCGCATGCATGTCACCTTCTGAGAGCTTTATTAGGCCAGACGAAACCTTTGATCATAAAGAAAAATAAGCGCTGATGCTTTTGTTGTGATAAAGAAGGGTGTGTGAATCTCGTGACTATAAGCGAGAATTCAAATAAAGAAATAAAAGAAATCATGAGTCATTATCACTTAACCGTTCACTATGCTGAAGATTTCGGCAGACTCCTAAAGGTGTATACCAATAATGGAGTATTTGCCCTGAAAACCATACCACCGCAGCATGGAATGGATTTTATAAAAAATGTGCAGCGGGTATACCAGCGGGGCTATAACCGCATAGTACCCATCTTTCCATCCAGTGATGGGAGACATGCTGTGCTGCATAAGAATAATCTGTATTATTTAATGCCTTGGCTTCCAAATGAAGCAAACAGTGAAAGGAATGAAAAGCATAAACAAATGTTCCGGGAGCTGGCAAGGCTTCATTCTCTTTCGGTAAAAGATATGGAAGTAAAGAAGGATGAACGAAAAGATCATTATGAGCAAACAATAGATGAGTGGAAAAAGAACAAGGAATTTGCGGAGGAATTTCTGACAGCCTGTGAGCGGAAAACATATATGTCACCTTTTGAACTTATGTACTGCCTTTATTTTTTTGATATTTTACAAGCATTGGATTTTTCCATAAAAAAATTGGAACAGTGGTTTAATAATACAAAGGAACTGGAAAAGGTGCGGACCGTAATTGCCCATGGAAAGGTTTCCACAAAACATTTTATTTATGATGACCGTGGTTATGGATATTTCATAAACTTTGAAAATTCGAGGATAGCCCCTCCCCATGCTGACCTGCTGCCTTTTGTGGTTAACTCTTCAAAAACGTACCCTGTTATGAATTCAGACTGTATCGAATGGCTGTATACGTATTTTAAATATTTTTCGTTTCGAGATGGAGAGATGGAACTTTTCATGGCCTATCTGTCTCATCCTGTTCATATCATTCAATCAGTTAAGCATTTTCATGAAAAAAAGGGAAGCAAACAAGAAATCCATTACCTGCAGGTCTTGCAAAGTAATTATTGGCAGCTGAAAAATACTGAATATGTAGTTATGAGGATAGAGGAGATTGAACAGCAAAAAAAAGCCGCCGAGAACCAGCAGGCCGAAACATGAATCCCGTACATTTAGAAAAGTACGGGATATTTTTGTGTTTTGTTTCTGCCAGTACTGGCCGCAGGCTGCTCTCTGGAACAAAAACATTAAAGCTAGATCCATTCTAGGCGCAAAGCAATGGCCAGGAGTATTAAAAGGGCCAGAAAAAAAACATCGAAGGTGGTCGGGATAAGAAAAGTCCTTATTCCCTGAAAAATACTGAAAGGCAAAATTAACTGACTGCATCCTCCCCGCAAAGTCCTAAGCCAGGGCGGCAAGGCATATGGGCTATATCTCCTTTTCAAAAAGGAACCCTCCCTTATCGAGACATATAAATATGGGTGCTTTATATAAAATATAAAATTCGCCCTATTTTATGACTAAAGGGCGATAATTGTGCGGATTCCCAGAACGTGAACTCCAGTCCGCCATATAATAGACTTAATCAAGCATTTTTTTAAAATCCCGTATAATTTTATTAAATATCGGAAAAGAATATTGACTATATCTATCCCTTTTTTGTAACATAAAGAGTAATTAAAAATAGAAAAAGCATAGACAGGGAAAAGTACATGGATAACTGCTTTTAGAGAGAGAAGCCAGCTGCTGAAAGGTTTCTTAAGCAAGTACCCGCTGGAAGTCACCCTTGAGCTGTTTTTGCCAAATGACAAGTCCTGGTACTTTGTCAGAGTAGTGAAAACCGGTGGAGAGCCGTTATATAACTATAAGAGCCGGATAAGGTGTATTTTTCTATCCGGAAAAAAGGTGGTACCGCGAAATCAGCTCCTTTCGTCCTTTTCAGGCGAAGGGAGTTTTTATTTTGGGTAAAATTACAAGGTAATACGAAGGAGGAAAAGACTTTGGAAGAAAATCAATTATCTATGCCTACAAAGTACGATCCGCAGTCTATTGAAAAAGGCCGCTATGAATGGTGGCTAAAAGGCAAGTTCTTTGAAGCTGTGCCAGATGAAACGAAAGAACCTTATACGATTGTGATCCCGCCACCGAACGTAACAGGAAAGCTGCATTTAGGTCATGCGTGGGACACGACTCTTCAGGATATTTTAACAAGAATGAAGCGGATGCAGGGCTATGATGTATTATGGCTCCCAGGAATGGACCACGCCGGTATTGCTACCCAGGCGAAGGTTGAGCAAAAACTCCGCGAGCAGGGAACAACCAGATATGATCTTGGGCGGGAAAAGTTTCTTGAAGAAACATGGAAATGGAAAGAAGAATACGCAGATCACATTCGTAAGCAATGGGCTAAACTTGGTCTTGGATTAGATTATTCCCGAGAACGATTTACGCTTGATCAAGGACTTTCTAAAGCCGTTCGCGAAGTATTTGTAAGTCTTTATCGTAAAGGGCTCATTTACAGAGGCGAATATATCATTAACTGGGATCCGGCTACAAAAACGGCTCTTTCTGATATTGAAGTAATCCATAAGGATGTTCAGGGTGCTTTTTACCACATGAAATATCCTTTAAGCGATGGCAGCGGCCACATTGAAGTTGCGACTACAAGACCGGAAACGATGCTTGGTGATACGGCGGTTGCTGTACATCCGGAAGATGACCGTTATAAGCATCTAATCGGGAGAACGGTTATCCTGCCGATCACCGGCAGAGAGATACCGATAGTCGGCGATGATTATGTAGATATGGAGTTTGGTTCTGGAGCGGTTAAAATTACACCTGCACATGATCCGAACGACTTTGAAATTGGAAACCGGCATAATCTAGAACGGATTCTGGTTATGAATGAAGACGGCACCATGAATGAAAAAGCCGGAAAATATGAAGGTATGGACCGGTTTGATTGCAGAAAGCAGATTACAAAGGATCTTCAGGAACAGGGTGTTCTTTTCAAAATTGAAGAACATATGCATTCTGTAGGACACTCCGAGAGAAGCGATGCGGTGGTTGAGCCGTATCTATCTACACAGTGGTTTGTAAAAATGCAGCCTCTTGCTGAAAAAGCGATTGAACTTCAGCAAAAAGAAGACGAAAAAGTAAACTTCGTTCCAGACCGATTTGAAAATACGTACATGAGATGGATGGAAAACATCCGTGATTGGTGTATTTCCCGCCAGCTGTGGTGGGGCCACCGCATCCCTGCCTGGTACCATAAGGAAACCGGTGAAATACTGGTTGAAAGCGAACCTCCAGCAGATATCGAGAACTGGGAGCAGGATAAGGATGTTCTAGATACATGGTTCAGCTCAGCATTATGGCCATTTTCAACAATGGGCTGGCCGGATGAAACTGCTTCGGATTATAAGCGCTACTATCCGACAAGTGCTCTTGTAACTGGCTATGATATCATCTATTTCTGGGTTTCCCGTATGATATTCCAAGGGCTGGAGTTTACTGAGAAGCGTCCATTCAAAGATGTGCTGATTCATGGATTAGTTCGTGCAGCTGACGGCCGCAAGATGAGTAAGTCACTAGGAAACGGTGTAGATCCAATGGAGGTTATCGACCAATACGGAGCCGACTCACTCCGCTACTTCCTGACAACGGGAAGCTCGCCAGGCCAGGATCTCCGCTACTCAACTGAAAAAGTAGAAGCTGTATGGAACTTTGCCAATAAAATTTGGAATGCTTCCCGCTTTGCTTTAATGAATATGGAAGGCCTGACCTATGAAGAGATTGATCTTACAGGAGAAAAATCTGTTGCAGATAAATGGATTTTAACCCGCTTGAATCAAACGATTGAAACGGTAACAAGGCTTGCTGATAAATACGAGTTCGGTGAAGTGGGCCGCGCGTTGTATACCTTCATTTGGGATGATTTCTGTGACTGGTATATTGAAATGGCGAAGCTTCCGCTTTACGGTGAAGATGGAGCAGCTAAGAAAACAACCCGTTCCATCCTTGCTTATGTACTGGATAACACAATGCGTCTCTTGCACCCATTTATGCCGTTTATCACAGAAGAGATTTGGCAGAACCTTCCGCATTCTGGTGAATCGATCACAACGGCTGCATGGCCAGAGGTTAAAGGTGAGCTGACGGACGAACAATCAGCTGAAGAAATGAAGCTGTTAGTTGAAATTATTCGTTCTGTCCGGAATATCCGTGCAGAAGTGAATACACCATTAAGCAAGAAAATTAAGCTTATTTTAAAAGCGAAGGATGAAAACATCGCTTCAACGCTAAATAAAAATGCTGCTTATATTGAAAGATTCTGCAACCCGGAAGAATTAACAATCGCAACAGACGCTGAGCCTGCTGAAAAGGCAATGACCGCTGTTGTAACTGGAGTGGAATTAATTCTTCCTCTACAGGGCTTAATTAATATCGACGAAGAAATTCAACGTCTGAATAAAGAACTCGAGAAGCTTAATAAAGAAGTAGAGAGAGTTCAGAAAAAGCTAAGCAACCAGGGCTTTGTTGCCAAAGCACCGGAAAAAGTAATCGAAGAAGAAAAAGCAAAAGAAAAAGATTACAGCGAAAAACGTGACGCGGTGATCCGCCGCATCGATGATTTGAAGCAAATGTAATGAATGAAAAGCCGCCTGCATGAATGTGCAAGGCGGCTTTTTTCATAACAAAAGAGCGAGAGCTGTCGGACAGCTTTGAATTTTGCATGCAGGTGCGGCATCGCCAAAAACAGTTTGAATTAACTTCCTCAGGATTAGCATCTAACTGTGGCAGTCCCTTATTTAACAAGTCTCCAAACTTTGATAAGATAATAGAAGTTTATGAACGAATATAAATAGGAAGTGATATTACCATGTTTAAGGATTACACAGAAGTACAGACCTTCTTTAAAAATAAAGAAATGAAGCTGGGCATGGATTTTGGGTTGTCCAGGATGGAAAAAATAATAAAAACGCTTGGTCATCCGGAGAAAGAATTTTCATCCATACATATTGCCGGCTCAAATGGAAAAGGTTCCACACTCAATTACTTAAAAGAAATATTAATGCATGCAGGAGTTACAGTTGGTTCATTTACGTCTCCGCATATCGAACGGCTGAATGAAAGAATCATGATCAACGACCGGCAGATTGCGGACCAGGAAATAGTAGCTTTAATGAATAGACTGGTGCCTGCCCTGCAAGCTTGCGGTGAAGAAGATCATATAACCTACTTTGAAGTTTTAACTGTGTTGTCGATGATGTATTTTGCTGACGAAAAGCCTGAAATTGTGCTCTTTGAAACAGGTTTAGGAGGAAGGCTTGATTCGACAAATGTTATTCATCCTTTGATTTCTATCATTACAAACATTTCTTTAGAACATACAGATTTTTTAGGTGACACAATTGATAAAATTGCATTTGAAAAAGCGGGGATTATTAAACAGGATACTCCAGTCATAACAGGGGACTTGGCCCCGGACGCTTATGAGGTTATTTCCAAAAAAGCTGCTGACTGCCAAGCTAAAATGTTTTCCTTCAACCAGGACTTTGAGGCCCGGGGAATGAGTACTGAAAATGAAATACAAATCTTTTCCTATGCCTTTGCCGAAACAGAATGGACTTCCTTGAAAATCAGCATGCTTGGTGAGCATCAGATCAACAACGCATCTCTTGCACTTGCTGCCTGTGTGCTGCTAAAAGAGAAAGGCTTTATGATTAGTGAACAGGCAGTGAGGACAGGGCTGGAAAAGGCTAAATGGAAGGGGAGGATCGAAGTAATCAGCCATGCTCCTCTGGTGATCCTTGATGGAGCCCATAACCCAGATGGAATGAAGGTTCTGGTAAAAACACTAAGCAAAACATTCCCTGAAAAACGGTTTACATTCGTTATGGCCGTATTGAAGGATAAAGATTATCAAGAAATGCTTTCTATAATTGAGCCTGCTGCGGCAGAGCTCGTTTTTACTGAGATAGAGATGTACAGAAGTTTAGCCGCTGAGGAGCTGTTTTCACATAGCAGCCATCGTGCAAAAAAGGTCTGCCTGAATTGGCAAGAGGCAATAGATTCTTCCTATATTAAGCTGGCTCAGGATGAAGCCGTCATTATAACTGGCTCTCTTTATTTTATCGCCGAAGCTAGAGGCTATCTACTTGAAAAGGCCGCAGGAAAATAAAATGCAACTTTTTAACTATATTTTAATAAACATATATGACAAAATTGAGAAAATTTGCTAAAATAATTGTAAAATTAAGACTAATTTCCTAAAAAAGTGCAATATAGTGTTAGAATATATGTTTATAGGAGGAGAAGAGTTGCAGGTACCAAAAAGAAAAAGAATGATCATATGGCTATTGTGGTTTCTGCTGATACCTGCAAGCTTTTCGCTTGTTTATGCTGCATTTCCTCCACAAGTAACGGGAAGAGAAATTGATGTTATTGCGTTTCTTATTTTAATGAGCATAGTCTCCTGTATTCCGATCATGATTAATAAAATTCCAGTAATCGCTTCACAGGGAGTTTCACTGGCGGTATTCCTGATTTTTGGTTTAGTTACAGAACTCGTTCTGACCCAGATTGCTACTATGGTTATGCTGATTAACTTAAAAGTCCGGGGTGAATCTATTTATCGGTACCCCTTAAACTCGCTTATGTTTTTCTTTATATCTTTAGGCAGCGCAGTGACTTTTTATTTGTTTGGCGGAAACCATCAGCCTGATTTCGAGACTATAGGAGGATTCCTGCCAATAACGGCCTATGAAGCGGCAGCTTTTATCTTAAACCAGATTTTTCTCTCATGTATTCTATTTTTTGTGTTTGAGGACAGAAAGATATTCGGGATAAGTGATTTCATATGGGATGCTGTCACTTCTGCCGCTGTAGCTTTTCCGATAGGCCTGGCACTTTATATGCTTTACGAAGAGCTTGGGATCGTATCGATCCTGCTGGCTGGTATTCCGTATATATGCCTGACAGCCGTATTGAAGCTGTATAATTCGACTGGAAAAATGAACAGAGCCCTGCAGAAAACAAGTGATATTGGCCGTCAGATCACAGGAATTCTTAACGTAGATAAGGTGCTGGATATTTTTCTGCAGAAAATTTCTGATCTCATTCCGATTGACTATGCTTTTGTGTATGAATTTCAAGCTAATGAGCTAGTATTGATCTGTTCTCTAGAAAGTGAAGATTCCAAGAATGATAGCAGCCTGACTTTAAAACCTTATAACGGAGTCAGCTCCAGAGTATACAAATCAGGCAGGTCTTTAATCTTAAACTCCCGGTCTCAATCTAATAAATTGGAAACTTCCTATGTTCCAACCGCAGTAGAAAGTATTCTTTCTGTTCCCATTATGAGAAAGAATAAGCCCTGCGGGGTTATTACATTAGCATCGAATCAGGAAAAAGCATTTGAAAAGTATCACCTCACACTGGTAGATATTTTAAGTTCTCACTTATTCGTCGCAATAGAAAATGCCCGGCTTCATGAAGAAACAAAGAAGAACAGTGAAATTTGCGCTTTAACAAAGGTGTACAATTATCGCTATTTTGAAGAATTGCTGCATAAGGAATATGATAGAATCGCTTTAAGGGAGATACAAAATCTAAGTCTTATTTTATTAGATTTAGATCACTTTAAATCGGTCAACGATACATATGGACATCAAAGCGGAAATGATATTTTATATCAGATGGCCCGCAGGCTGCAGGAAATTATAGGCTCAAACGGCACCGTTGCCCGTTATGGAGGCGAGGAATTTGTAATCCTTCTCCCGGAATACGTAAAAAGTGAAGCATATGTGCTGGCAGAATCCATACGGGAAAACATTGAAATGAAACCCTTTGACCTCCACTCTGATCTGAATGACATCAGAACGAAGCTCGAAGTGTATATTACAGCAAGCATCGGGGTGGCTTCAGCCCCTCAAGATTCAGAGGATCCGCTATCGCTTGTCCGGCATGCAGACAGAGCCATGTATACGGGTGCAAAAAAAGCGGGGAGAAATCGAGTGGCTGAGTATGTGAAATAACTCCCGAATGGGAGTTTTTTCTATTATGGTCATTACATTTTTCTTTTTTTGTTATATGATGTTTTTAGTAGAATTTGTCTAACTAGAGTGAGGTATCGTCCATGGTAACTGTTTTTTCGACAATTTTGGCTGTTGTTATTTTCTGCCTTGCTTTTTTATTGATGCCGCTCAGCCTTTCACGAAAAGGAAAAGTTATGATCATAACGATGAGCACGTTCATTGCATTGGCTGGTTTGTCAATGACGGTTAAGCTTTCCTGGTGGGAAATATTTTTACTTGAAGTCCTGCTATCAACATTATTTGCAATATTGGCACATAAAAAAAATAACATTTTTTTGGATGATGAACAGTATGGGGATTCAGGGGCTGCACAGTTGATTACACCCATGTTCGATAAACGCCAGCTTGAAGAAATTGCACTAAATTTTGACACTAATGGCGAGTATTACACAAATCCCCCGGAGACAGATCATTATGGAATGATTCAAAAAGATAATGAACCTTCAGAAGCATCAGTATGGGAGGATGCTTCCTTAGACCAGAGCCATTTTGCCGCCGATCCGGCTGATCTCAAAGATACCCAAGACAAGCAGGATAATATAGAGAAGACTTTAACAGATAAGGACACCAAACATTCTCATGCTGTGCAGTCAGCGGCTGAAAGCATGCCGGTTTACATAGAAGAATCGGCATCTGAAACAGAACTTGATGAAGCTGAGAAATTGATAAGGACCAGAATGCAGAGGCTGAAGCAAACAGAAATAACTAAACCAGGCAGCCTGCCGCCGACTTTAAATGTCCAGAGAAATTGGGATGACTTAATTGAGCCTTTAGAACAGCCGGCTCATGACGAAGAAGACCCAAAACCTCGGGAAAATAATAAAAATGACAGTGACGATCTTGAAGAATTGTATCTAAAGAAGAAAGCTGTTAAACGTTAACAGAGGGGGAAGAGCATGGGGTTATCACATAATTTTTATAGAGTCTTCCTCCTTTTGCTGATTTCAGCGATTATGGTCACTTTCTTATCTAAGGCCGGTACGTATGCCTATGAAAATGTTTTTCTAGAAACAAATGGATTTAAACAGAATACCAGCATTGCCGGGATTGATGTATCCAAACAATCCAATAAAGAAGCGGCTGCCAAAATAAAGGAAAAAATGATTCAGTGGCAGGGAAATTCAAGCCTGACATTAACTTTATTCGATCAAGAAGTGGAGTTCCCGATGGGAGATATCCATTTTCTCATAAGCGAATCAGTAGCCACGGCAGATCAGGGTATTGAAAATAAACTCTATACAGATGTTAATCAAACAAGATTAATAGAAATGCTGCAAGACATAGGCGAGGAAGAACTTGTCAGCCAGATTGATATTAAAAGGCTAAAAACCGAAATCGAAAATTGGGCTGGCACATTAGCACAATCAAACCAAATCATATATCTGGAAGATATGCTGGTAAAGAATCATCAGGGGAAAGAAAGTTTTCTCTCCCGGTCTGAGCTGAGTCTGAAAAGCGGGAGGTCTGTTGATGAATGGATTTCCAATAACCATATCCTAACCATTCAGCCAGGCAAATCTTTTTCATTTCTAGAATTAGTCATGTCTGATAACGATCATGTACTTGCTGATGATGAGAGCAGCCTGATTGCATCAGCTATCTATGAAGCTGTTCTATCTTCAGGCCTCGAAGTCAAGGAGAGGCATACCAGCACGGTATTGCCCGACGGAATCAAGCCAGGATATGAAGCTAAAATAAAGAGGGATGAAAGTGATTTAGTCCTTGCCAATGAATCTATTTATCCTTACAAAATTAAACTGCAAACACAGAACGGAAGAAAGCTGATAGTTGAGGTTTTTGGAAAAGATGATTCTGCATGGACTTATAAAGCTAGAAGCGGCAGCTATCAATCGTTTGAACCTAAACAAATCATCCAGTTCAAAACAGGAGTAATCAATGAGCAAGTCATTAATCCCGGAAAGCCAGGGTACAGGATCTTTATATATAGGGATGTCCTGGATTCTAATGGAAAAAAACTTGAATCTAAGCTGATGTCTCAGGATTTCTATCTCCCTGTAAATAAAATCATGGTCAAAAATAAAAGGCCATCGATCCCTGAAAATGTGACAGACAGTGGAATAAACGAGGATGCGTCGGAAAATTCCCTGCCAGAAGAGCTGGAAAGTACCCATGATGAGAACTCTTTAGATTCAAGCACCGCTGAAGAAGAAGGTCAATCTGATAAAAATTTATCACAAGAAACAGAAGAAGGTGAATGATAAAGTTGGAACCAAGAAACGTTTCGGAGCATCCAAATGGATTCACCTTAATTGAAGTTCTTGCCTCTATTGTCTTATTAGGAATCATTTTTGTTATTTTTTATCAGCTAGTCGGTTTTACCGCGCTGTCTAAAGACAGGGAATCGAGAAAGGATGGAGCCATTCAGCTTGCTAATGAAACTTTGCAAGAGACATTAGCTTCGATATCTGCCGCTGAGAACACGCCGGCTGCAGGCTCACAGAATGAGAATAAAACCGGTTCTAATGGAATGAGTATTCTTATAAATGAAACTTCGCCTGAACAAGATGTACCGCCGCCGTCCGGAAGCAAATCCGAATATGTAAGTGTAGCTGCAATCACACTATTATCAGATGGTGACAATATAGTTCCAAGAAAATTAGTGGTTACAGTCCGGTGGAAGCCATGAGGAAATATCTTGATAACCCGCGTGGAATGAGCTTGATAGAGCTTTTAGCGGCACTTGCTATATTTCTTATTTTTATTGGGATTATCGGTTCCTACTCGTCACAGGTCCAAACCTTCCTGACCGATACCAAAAACCATTATTTTAAGAAGTCGGATATCCGGTATGTGGAAATGGTATTACAGGACCAGCTGGCAGACCCGGTGGAAATGAATTATAACAGCGGGGAATCAGTAGAATGGCGATCACTGGATGGGGAATGTAAAGCCCTGAGCTACCATTCTGCTGATAATTTGCTTTACTTAGATAAAAGCGCTTGTGAAAGCCTCGACGAATTTACAGCGGGAACAGGGGAGGCATTAGCTGGCGAGGTAATTTCTTTTGCGCTGTTTAATGGTGAAACACCAATGCCGGACCAGAATAATCTAAAAGGCCGGAGCTACAAAATAAAAATTGAATTTCGGAACCAGAACCCATTAGAATATGCTTTTGAAATGTTAGACAAAAAATAAAGCGGTGATATCACCGCTTTTTACTAATTTACCAGTAGTGGTTTTGGACATGAGTTAGAGAATACAGATCTTCCGTCAATTGCGCCTTCATCAAACTTGCCGCAAAAGGTATCAAAATTCGGAAGTGTCGTTTCTGCGTTCAATACTTTTTTGCTGCTCTTACCATTACTCTTTTCTTCATACGATAAATTCAGCCCATTAACATATACACGATTCTTAGAATACAAATCAATATTGGCTTTACCATGCTTTGTTTCGAAATTCGCATGTTCAACTATAATGCTTTTACCATTGAAGAAAATTTCTTTTGCACCTAATACATTTGAATTAGGCTCCAAAAAAATAGTCCCCTGTTCAGCTTCTAGTACAATACTCTTATTGGAATTTGCATCTCCTTCAATCAATGAACCACTTTTAAGAATAATATTTCCGCTGCTGGAAAGTAACTTAACACGCCCCTGACCATTTTGTTCTGCAGTGAGGCTCGCAAATTGATCTAATTGAATGCCATTTTTTGCTTGGACTATGATTTCTGGCTTGTCGGAAACGAATTGAGTACAAGGAAAAACTTCTATTTCCCCTTCGCTTTCTAATGGTTTCTTTAAACTGTCTGTAAGGAAAATTTTAATGCCGCTGTCAAGATATTCTGCGAAGCCTCCATTGCTATTTTTATCATGACTCCAGTATCCTAATGCCCGGTAAATATTGTTCGCATCTATAAGACTTGGTTCACTTTCGCTTTTATAAGGCCCTTCGGCAGTTACCAAAAAATTCAGATCGAAGCTCTGGAGATTACCATACAGCAGTCCTTGTAATACATTTACTTTATAGGTAGTGTCATCGACCTTTACCGGGTTAATAGTTAAAAGAGTGCTTTTTGTCTTTTGGTAAATTCTTATTTTAGAATCCCTGTCCTGCATTTTTATGATTAAATACAGTCTTATGTTTTCAAAATTCTTGCATGCGTTAATGCTGCCGGTGTCCCAGTAAAAAGATAATTCAGGCTTTACCGTCTTTTGATCCTGTTTTTGCTCACTCTTTGTAGACAGTTTTTTTTCATAGAAATATTTCTCTCCGCTATCCTTTTCCCTGTCTGAATCGGTATCTCCATAATATGCGGCTACGTTAAAATCATATGCTTTTGTTTCAGGCAACTTATCTCTTGGCACTACTCCGTTTGAGTCGCTTGCATAAGAATATAAATCTACTATACTTTCGTCAGCAAGTTTTATCTTCTGGGGAGAAGACTCCGTATATAAGTTTTCTATAATTGAATCTTTATCATCAAAGTAAGCCTGCATCGTGGTTGTAGCTAGTTTCACAGTCTGCAGCTGGTGATAGGAACGTGTCTGGTCGTCTGCATTTTGAATGATAAGCGGATACAGCAAGGCTGCACCTGCAGTCAGCAGAGTAAATATAATGAGTACATTTATCAATGCGTTTCCTTCTTGCGAGGAAAACCTGTTCATGAATCGGCCTCCTGATATGATTCTACAAACTCCAACAGAAACATCTATTTTTTTACCTTATTTTTAGTATAAAATAGAATAGTAACCAATTCATACATATTTTTACTATTTTACTAATTAGGTGTGAGAGAAATGCCAACTCAAAGAAAAAGATTAGGAGATATTCTTGTAGAGGCCGGCCTGTTGTCAGAAGAGAATCTTCAGTACACACTCCAATCAAAAAAAAACGGCCAAAAGCTGGGGGATGCACTTCTTGATCGAGGTCTCATCAGCGAAACTCAATTGCTGGAAGTATTAGAAATGCAATTAGGCATTCCCCATATCAATCTATACAGATACCCAGTTGATACAAATCTATTAAGCCTTGTCTCTAAAGAATTTGCCCTTAGACAGGTATTGATTCCTATTAAGAAGGATAACAGCCAGCTTGTCGTTGCCATGAATGATCCAATGGATTATCTTGCGCTGGACGACCTGAGACTTTCGACTGGTTTTCAAATTTCTCCGGTCATCGCTACAAAAGATGATATTCTGAGCGCAATTCATAGATATTACAATATGAATGAGACATTCGAAAATATCAATGAGAACAGTGGTGATGACGGAAGTGAAGGGGATGAAGCTCCAGCTGTAAGGCTGGTTAATCAGATTCTTGCAACGGGGGTTCAGCTTAAGGCAAGTGATATCCATCTGGATCCCCAGGACACCTCGATACTTGTTCGTTACCGCGTTGACGGAGTTCTCAGGACGGAAAGAAAGATTTCGAAGAATATATATAACTTGTTAATTGCCAGGATCAAAATTATGGCAGATTTAAATATTACCGAAACAAGGCTTCCGCAGGACGGGAGGCTTACACTTGATATAAATTACACGAAAGTGGACCTGCGGATATCCATGCTGCCTACGGTGTTCGGAGAAAAGGTAGTGATTAGGATACTAGACCTATCCAGTGCACTGATTAAACTGCCGCAGCTTGGTTTTAATAAAATCAATCTACAAAAATTCATAAATATGATCGAGAGGCCTTCGGGGCTGATATTGATGACCGGGCCGACTGGTTCAGGAAAGACCTCTACACTGTATGCGGCTCTAAATCATCTGCATACGGAAAAAGTAAATATCATTACGGTGGAAGACCCAGTTGAATATCAGATTGCAGGCATTAACCAGGTACAGGTAAACCCGGCAGTGGGGTTAACTTTTGCACAAGGACTTCGCTCTATTCTGCGGCAGGATCCCAATATTGTCATGATCGGCGAAATCCGGGACAGCGAAACGGCAGAAATTGCGGTACGTGCATCACTTACAGGACATTTAGTCTTTAGCACGCTGCACACCAATAGTGCGTTAACAACAATCCCACGCCTTCTTGAAATGGAGGTAGAGCCATATCTTGTCGTTTCTTCCTTAACCGGAGTGGTTGCCCAGCGTCTCATCCGAAAAATCTGCCGTGAATGCGCTGTTCCATATGAACCATCCCAAATGGAACGTGACTTATTCGAAAACCGGGGAATTCAGGCTGGAACCCTTTATAAAGGAAAAGGATGTGTGAGCTGCCAGAACACTGGATATAAAGGCCGTGCCGCCATACATGAAGTATTAGATGTGGATGATGAAATTCGAAGGATGATGATGAATCATAAGCCTTTATCGGAAATAAGGGATTATGCCATGCGTTCCGGAATGATTTTCTTAATGGACGATGGGCTTTTAAAAGCAAAAGCTGGAGTGACAACTGTAGAGGAAGTTCTCCGTGTTGCCTTAAATGAATAGGAGGAGACTGACATGAAAGAAAGACTGGATTATATTCTAACGGCTGCATACGAACTGGGAACTTCCGACATTCATCTGACTGTAGGAGTACCGCCAGTGATGAGACTTCATGGTGAATTAAAGCAGTATGGAAAGGAAAGTCTGCGTCCCTCTGATACGGAGGGAATGGCGAGGGCCATCATTCCCGAAACCCTTTGGGAGACTTTTAAAGAAAAGGGGGAGCTGGATTTCTCTTATGGAATCCCGGGTATATCCAGATTCCGTGTGAATGCCTATCATCAGCGCTCCTGCATCAGTCTTGCCATCCGTGTTGTCCCTACTAAAATACCAACAATTGAGGAGCTTGGGCTGCCTGAGGTACTAAAAGAGATTACGAAAAAACCGCAGGGCCTGGTATTGGTGACCGGTCCTACTGGGAGCGGAAAATCAACGACTCTCGCTTCTATGATTGGCTATATGAACAAAGAGATGAAAAACCATATTATCACGCTTGAAGACCCGATTGAATATTTACATAAACATGGGACAAGCATAATAGACCAGCGGGAGGTTGGCTTTGATACGAACAATTTTGCCAATGGCCTGCGTGCATGTTTGAGGCAGGATCCTGATGTTATTCTAGTCGGGGAAATGCGGGATCTTGAAACCATCTCTACCGCCATTACCGCAGCAGAAACCGGCCACTTAGTATTGGGGACCCTGCATACGACAAATTCGCCCTCAACGATCGACCGTATTATTGATGTGTTTCCGCCGAACCAGCAGCCGCAAGTCCGTATTCAGCTTGCATCTGTTCTTTCAGCTATTATATCTCAGCGTCTGTTTCCTGCTCCAGACCGAAATGGCAGGGTGGCAGCCGTAGAAATAATGGTGAATAATTCGGCTATTCGCAACTTGATCCGCAATGAAAAGATTCATCAGATTCATAACGTGATGCAGACAAGCAAGGCAGCAGGCATGCAGACCCTTGAAATGTCCATCAGGGATCTGGCTGACCAGAGCAAAGTCGATGAGCAGGCCATTGCCCCTTATCTACAGGAAGGTGTACATTAATGCCTGTTTTTCGCTACCAGGGCAGGGACCGTACCGGCAAACAGAGGGCAGGCAGAGTCACTGCACTGAATAAAAAAGAAGCGGTGGGAAAGGTCCGCGAGTCAGGAATAGCCGTTATCTCGATTGAAGAACTAAAAGGCATCTTATATAAAGAAATACAGATTGGCATTGCAAAAAAGATCAAATATCAGGATCTAGTGATTTATATCAGGCAGTTTTCTACTCTTTTAAAGGCCGGTATTTCAATAGTGGAAGCCAACTCGATTCTTGCCCATCAAACCTCAAGCAAACTTCTTAAGAAGGTTCTAGGGGACATCGGTGAAAGTCTCCGTGAGGGAAAGCCATATACAGAAGCAGCTGAAGAACACAGAAGGATTTTCCCACCCCTGTATATTAATATGATGAGAGCCGGTGAAGCTGGCGGAAATCTAGATGAAATATTAGAAAGAATGGCCGATTACTACGAAAAACAAAACGCGACCAGACAAAAAATAAAATCTGCTTTGATGTATCCTGCATTCGTGGGTGTCATCTCAATTGCTATCGTCATTTTTCTACTTTCAACAGTGGTTCCTGCCTTTGCAGATATGTTTTCATCTTTTGGAGGAAAACTGCCGCTGGTTACGAGAATTGTCATCCATCTCGCCGATTTCTTTAAGCAGTTTTGGTGGGTGTTCTTGCTGCTGGCATTAGTCCTTTATATTGGAGTTTATTTTATTCGAAAAAATAGAGACTCCAAATACTATTTAGACTTTGTGCTGCTTCGAATTCCTTTGTTCGGCAAGCTGCTTCAAAAAGCGGCCATTGCCAGAATGGCACGTACGCTGGCTTCCTTATTTTCCAGCTCAGTCCCCATCCTTCAATCCCTCACGATTGTGGAGCGCATTATAGGAAACGAAGTCCATGCCAGAGTGCTGAATGAAGCAAAATTCTCTATTGAAAAAGGTCAGTCTATTTCCAGGCCAATGGAAAGTCACTGGGCTTTTCCACCCATGGTAACATCCATGATTTCGATAGGGGAGAAGTCGGGTACCATCGATGTGATGCTGGAAAAGATCGCAAGCTTTTACGAAGCTGAGGTAGAAAATGCTACGGAGCAGATTAAATCTCTGATTGAACCGATCATGATTGTTCTGCTCGCCTTTATGGTTGGAGGAATAGTGGCAGCTATCGCCGTTCCAATGTTCAGCATCTTTCAGCAGATTCAATAAAAAAATATTACAAACAGACAAACTTCTGCTTTCTTTTACAGCAGTTTTGCTATTATAATAAATTAATAACATTTTTGTAATTTAATAGTAAAATTGGAAACGATGATAAATCATTTATAAATGGGCACTTGAATGATTTGGAGTGAGTAGTGCAACCCGCCAATTTTTATATGCAATTTTTCATCTTTAAAAATTCATATAAAAGTTGGCTTTTTATATGTAATTATTAAAAATGGGGTGAAAAAGCCGATATTATACATATCAAACTACTAAACTTCTGTTTCCAGCTTTCTATAGAAAATGAAAAATAAGGAGAAAAGAACATGATTAAAAAGATGAAGGCTTTTTTAAAGAATCAAAAGGGGTTAACATTAGTAGAGTTGTTAGCTGTTATTGTAATTTTGGGGATTATTGCGGCTATTGCGGTGCCAAGTATTGGCAAAATCATCGATAAAAGTAAAGAAGATGCTCAGTTAGCCAATGCAAGACAAATAGTGGATGCAACTCGTTTAGCTTTATCGACTAACGATGCGATAATTACAGATGGAATAGTAACAATTCAAGAGTTAATAACACAAGGTTACTTAGAAGATGCACCAAAAGATCCTAAAAAAGAAGGTACAACATATAATGCAACAAAAAGTAAAGTAAGTGTTAAAAATGATATTACTACTGGAAAAAAAGTGTATACTTTAACATTGATGCCGGCGACTGGAAATACTCCTTATATTAATGAGAAAGCTTCTCCCGATTTTGAATAAGGTTTCACATGGTAAAGCTCGCCCCTGGCGAGTTTTATTTATATCTTCCTATTGCACAAATTTTTTGTATAATTGTTGAAAAACAAGAAAACGTAAAGCAGGTACCTTATGTTCTTTCTTATTGTCTACTTCTTTACAATTGGTTCAGTCCTAGGTTCCTTCTACAACGTAGCCGGCCTTAGAATTCCACTAAAAAAGTCCATAGTAAAACCGCGTTCCCAGTGTCCGTTTTGCACAAAAACACTCGGACCCCATGAACTAATACCGGTAGTTTCCTACCTGTTGCAAAGAGGAAAATGCAGACGTTGCGGCAGTACCATACACTATAAGTATCCCTTAATAGAACTTACAACGGGGGCTTTATTTGCCTATTGTTTTTATAAGTGGGGATTTAATTATGAGTTATTCGTAGCATTAACCTTTGTTTCTTTATTGGTTATCATTTTGGTATCTGATATTACATACATGGTGATTCCTGACAAGGTGCTGCTGTTTTTCCTTCCCATTTTAGCCATTGAACGAATGCTGGTTCCACTCACCCCATGGTGGGATAGTATCTGGGGTGCGGTGTTTGGTTTTAGCCTGCTTCTCCTTATTGCCATTGTAAGCAAGGGAGGAATGGGTGGAGGAGATATCAAATTATTTTTTTTAATTGGGATCGTTCTTGGGTTGAAGCTTACACTGCTCGCCTTTTTTCTATCAACTCTGTTTGGTGCTCTAGCGGGGATAGCGGGTATCATCATAGGAAGGGTTAAGAAGCGGCAGCCAATTCCATTTGGACCATTTATAGTCGCTGGTTCCCTGACAGCTTATTTTTATGGCTGGGACCTTCTTTCGATTTATATGAATCTTTTGCTGAAATAAAGGAGAGTACGGGCGGATGAATATCTTTAAAAACGGAATAAACAGAGTTCATTTTACGATTAATGACCGTTTTATTCGCTTTGTCGAATCCGGTAAAAATAATAGTTTCATAGGGTACGGCCAAAAATGTCTTCCCGAGGGAATTATTGTAGAAGGCTTAATCAAGGAGCCGGAAATTCTGCAAATGATGATGGAAGAGTTAATTATGGAAAATAAGCTGAAAGGAAAAAAGCTTTCTTTTAGTGTGCCTGATTCTTATATCATTTTAAGGCTGGTTTCCGTTCCTATTGAAATAAATGAGGAAGAAATAGTCGGTTATCTCTATATGGAGCTGGGGGAAACCATACATCTGCCGTTTGAAGACCCAGTTATAGAAGCAGTTGACTTAGGAATAAAAGGAACACAAAGGGAAGTTTTGCTGATCGCTTCAAAAGAATCGATTTTAAATGAATATACGGAAATGTTCGAAAGTGTTTCATTAAAGCCTGAGATAGCGGATTTATCTATGCTTTCCTTGTACCGGCTGTATTATCATTTGAATGTATCAAAAGAGGAAGAACATTTACTCATGATCCAAATTGGTCTGGATAATATGCTGCTGTCTGTATTCCATCAGAGAAAGCCGCTTTTGCTCAGTCAGTTTAAACTGCCCTTTGATGGCAGTCAGTATGAAATTATACGAAATAGAAGAGGCCAGGAATTTTTTACATGGAATGGCAAAGGAGATCAATTCGATACTCTGTCTGCCGAGGTTCTGGTAGAAATAGAAAGGTTCATGACCTATTATAAGTTTAATTTTACACAGGGAAGTCATGAGGTTACCAAACTATTAATTGCAGGAGACCATCCCCATATGACCTCTTTTCAAGAAAAAATTGTCAGCACCGTTGATCTCCAGTTTGAGTCATTGCTGAAGCCGCTGTTTCAAACTAAAAAGAAAACCAATATTCCGCCTGTATATGCTGAGTGCATTGGGCTCGCATTGAGGTAGGTGGATCAGATGCTTGTTGACATAAATCTTTTACCGAAAAAAGAAAAAAGAAATCCACTTCAATTAATATTACTTTCTAGTATATTTGCTGTTTTAATTGTGCTTGCTGTTCTGACCTGGTATGTATACAGCGCACAGATTCTGGAAAGAGATCAGCTCAAGGAGCAGCTGCATAATACTCAGAGTGTTCGGGGCAAGCTGGAACAGCAAACTGTCAGCCAGGAGGATGGCTCGTCTGTGGAAAAGTTAACTGAAGCCATTCAATGGGCAGAGGATTACCCATTTCCTGTTTCAGCGTTAATGAAAGACCTGACCGCCCTGCTGCCTGAGAGGGGTTATATCCTTTCTTTTCAGATGCAGGGCGAGAGCTCGATAGAATTATCGGTCCAGTTTGATTCAAGCAGGGAATCGGCTTTTTTCTTAAAACGGTTAAAAAGTTCAGAGATCATTTCAAAAGCTGCAATCAATAGAATCGATACTAGAGAAATAGAAGAAGACGGTGACGAAATAGAAAGTACGTCGATTCCAAGATATATCGCACAATATGTAATAACAATTAATAGGGATAATCTTATAAAAGCCCATAAGGAGGAGAATCCTTCATGATTACTTCTCCGAAAAAATGGTCTGCTCTATTAGGGGTAATCGTATTCGTTCTGATGCTGGCAGTTGGATTCTTATACTGGTTTAAGATTACCCCTGTGCAAAACGCTATAGGACTGCTGGAACGGTCTCTTACCGAGGAAGAAAAGCTTCTCGAAAATATAGAAAATAAGAAAACCGTGAAACCGAGGGTTGATGGCAACCAGGCGGCATCCCTGCAGCTCAAACTTCCAGTTGAGGAACTTGCTGAACAATTTATTTTAGATCTGGAAAAAGCGGAGGTAGCATCCGGCAGCTTAATAAATAGTATGTCTTTCGGTGATGAAGCTGTTAAAGAGTTAGCTGCGGCTGACAGTGAAACAGTTCTGCCTGGAGGGCAGAAAGAGAGGGTTCAAACTAGTGAAGCGAGTAAAAGCGGCACTGCAATAAATGCTCCGCTTCCTGAAGGAGTTGAAAAGCTGACAATAGAAATCCATGTCGAATCAGACACATACGAGGAACTATCAGCTTTTGTTCAAGAAATAGAAAAGCTCCAGCGTTTGACTCGGATCGAGAATGTAACGTTTACCGGTCCACAGGAGGGCGAAGAGAACTTTGAAAAGCTTCAGTACAATTTAACTGTATCAGCTTTTTATTATCCTGACCTTAAGGACTTAGCAGAAGAGCTGCCAAAACTTGATACACCACCAGCTGGGAATAGAACGGATCCTTTATATCCAGCTGAACAAGCTGAACGGGGTGATGAGGAAACTGCAGCCTCCAAAGAATCAGCTGGACAGGCTGAGGAAGGGTTGTATAAAAATGAAGTAAAAGACGGAAAAAAATATCGAGTTTACAGTTATAAAGTCCAGCCGGGTGATACTCTATTTTCTCTCGCCGTGCAATTTTATAATAGCCGCAGCGGCGAGGAAATCATGAAGAGCTGGAATGATATTGATACGCTTAAATATGGAACAATCGTTGAAATTCCAGTGCTATTAGACGCAGGAAATGACGAAACCTAATCATAACAAGACGACAAAAGTCTTGTTATTTTTTTTTGCCAATATGATAGGATGGAAAAAAATTGAATGTAAGGAGGTGCAGAGAATATGAAGGAAGAGGAAAAAAATAAGATTGTTATTAAGTTTAACGGGGGAGAAAAGCATATTTTCACTGAAGCAGATGAGGCGGTATTATCTATGGATGAAACGGCTGCTGCTTCAGAATCAGCAGAAGAGAGTTTTGACTGGATCCTGCCTGAGCCCGGCAGCAGCAACGAAAAAAACTCATTGTCTCCCTATGTTATTAAGACGAAAAAAACGAAGAGTACTTCGAAGTTTAAAGGTTTCAAGGGTTCTGCATTTATTCCTTCTATGTGGATTTCTATTCTTTTAGCTGTGGTTGTTGGGACAAGTCTTGGGTTCATCGTGCTTAAAACTGTTACTGGCAAGCACTCGGCAGAAGAGCAGGGAGCTGTGCCTGCAAGCAGTCTGTCAGATTCTGTATCACTTAAAGATCAAAGTGCCGGTGCATCAACTGGCCGGTCTAAACCTCCTCCTCTCAAGGCTTTTGTGGTACAGGGAGGTATTTATAGTACAGAAAAATCCGCGAAAACGGTTCAGAACTCTCTCAGCGCCAGTGGGATACCTGTGAAAATTACTGAGCATGATGATAAGTATGTATTATTGCTCGGAGTTGCTGACAGTATCGAGCATGCTAAAAGCCTAGCCGTTTTTATGAAAGAAAAGAAAATAGACTCGTTTTGGAAAGAGATGAATGTGTCTGGTAAATCTAAACAGGGGCTGACGTCTAAAGAGGCATCATACTTAAAGGATTTAACCGCTGTATATCAAATGCTATCTGAAAAAACTGCTAGTAACATTATGGAGGCAACTTCCTCTACTAAGGGCGATAAATTAAAGAGCGGCATTGAAAAAGTAGAAAAGCATGGGGAAATTCAACATAAAAATTTGGCTCAAATGGAGAAGGCGATTAAAGAAGCTTCTTCACTCTATCTTTCATCTACCGGGACAGAATCATTATATAAAACGCAGTCAATACTCCTGGATTTCCTTGTGCTGTATTCGAATTTATAAGTAAATAGGCGAATTTTGTATTTTCCGGGAAATATATATAAAAGGCGAAACAGCCTTTTATTTTTTTTGTCCAGAGAAGCAGTCAGATTTATACTTATAGCACCGCAGGAGCATATTAAGCAAGGAATTAACCCAGGCATAATAACTTCAAAAAAATATATTTGTCGAATTGTTGTAGCATTTGTTGTATTTTGATACGATTAAGCTGTATCTCCCTAATATGCATGATTAAAAAGGTAAGGTGAATGAAAGTGGAACCTCTAATTTTAGCTTCTTCTTCTCCCCGGCGAAAAGAACTTCTGCAGCTATTGCAAATCCCATTCCGCATAATCGTGAGTGATGTGGATGAAACGCTCCCCAAACAGATATCTCCTGAAGAGGCGGTAACAAATCTGGCCCGATTAAAAGCCAGTGCTGTATCTGATAATCACCCTGAATTCTGTACCATCGGTGCCGATACGGTGGTTGTGTCCGGCAAGAAGATCCTTGGAAAACCTGCGGACAGGCAAGAGGCGAAAGAAATGCTCGAGCTGTTGTCTGGCAGTGCTCACCAAGTACTGACTGGTGTGTGTATAAAAAATCATGAAAAAGAAATAACATTTTATGAAAAAACCGAAGTGACTTTTTGGGATCTCACTGAAGATCAGATAGAAAGCTATTTAGATAGCGGTGAGCCTTTTGATAAGGCTGGCGCTTACGGCATACAGGGTTATGGCTCCCTGCTTGTGAAAGAGATTCACGGAGATTACTTTACAGTGGTAGGGCTGCCTGTTGCCCGTTTATCAAGAGAGCTTCAAAAGTTTATATAGTACAGCAGTACTTTTGTGATGTCCCCTACCTTCGGAAATATGGAAAGCGGGGAATCATGTTTGACTGAAAAAATATTAATTAGAGATTATCCAGTTGAGGAAAGACCAAGAGAACGCTTCATTCAGGAAGGAGCAAAAGCCCTTTCAAATCAGGAGCTTCTTGCCCTTCTGCTAAGAACAGGAACAAGGAATGAATCGGTTCTTCAGTTGTCTAACAGGCTGCTTACCCAGTTTGAGGGTTTGAGGCTCCTTACAGACGCGTCCTTAGACGAGATGATGATGCTCAAGGGAATTGGAGAGGCTAAGGCTATTCAAATTCTGGCTGCTGTAGAGCTTGGAAGAAGGATCAGCAACCTGTGCTTTGATGAAAGATATGTGATTCGTTCTCCGGAGGATTGCGCTAACTATTGTATGAACGATATGCGCTTTTTAACTCAGGAGCATTTTGTATGTCTTTATTTGAATACAAAGAATCAGATTCTTCATAAGCAGACCATTTTTATCGGGAGCTTGAACGCCTCGATCGTCCATCCCCGCGAAGTCTTCAAAGAAGCTTTTAGACGTTCAGCGGCTTCCATTATATGCGTCCATAACCATCCTTCCGGAGATCCGACTCCGAGCAGAGAGGATATAGAAGTAACAAAGAGGCTGTCTGAATGCGGAAAAATAATTGGAATCGATCTTCTGGACCATATTATTATTGGGGAAAAGAAATATGTCAGTTTAAAGGAAAAAGGATATGTATGATGCTAGGAAATTTACTAGCTATAAGATATAATATAATTTATGATTTTTAAGGGATATTATAGTCCTATTTTAACTGAGTGATAAAAAATAGACCATTGAAACCTAATTCAATCTTACTATAAAAATGCATGTGTTCGGAAAGGGAGATACAGAAATGTTAGGAATAGGAACAAGAGATCTGGGAATAGATTTAGGAACTGCCAATACGCTTGTATATGTAAAAGGAAGAGGCATTGTTTTAAGAGAGCCTTCCGTCGTGGCCCTTCAGACTGATACAAAGTCGATCGTGGCTGTAGGAAATGATGCGAAAAATATGATCGGCCGTACACCTGGGAATGTAGTTGCACTCCGCCCTATGAAAGATGGAGTCATTGCTGATTATGAAACCACTGCCATAATGATGAAATATTATATTAAAATGGCTACAAAAAATAAAGGGATCTTCTCCCGTAAGCCTTATGTAATGGTTTGTGTTCCCTCTGGCATAACAGCTGTTGAAGAGAGAGCGGTTATCGATGCTACAAGACAGGCTGGGGCACGTGATGCTTATACAATCGAGGAACCGTTTGCTGCTGCAATCGGAGCTAATCTTCCAGTATGGGAACCAACCGGAAGCATGGTAGTGGATATTGGCGGAGGAACAACAGAAGTCGCTATCATTTCACTTGGCGGGATTGTAACAAGCCAGTCTATCCGTATAGCCGGTGATGAAATGGACGATGCCATCATTAATTATATCCGTAAAAATTATAACTTGATGATCGGTGACCGGACAGCAGAAAGCATTAAAATGGAAATAGGCTCTGCAGGCGATCCTGAAGGTATTGAAAATATGGAAATCCGTGGCCGTGACTTATTAACGGGTCTTCCAAAAACGATTGAAATCACTGCTGGTGAAATTTCTAAAGCTTTGAATGATACGGTGTATGCGATTGTGGATTCTGTCAAGAACACTCTTGAGAAAACTCCGCCGGAACTAGCAGCTGACATCATGGACCGCGGAATTGTCCTTACTGGGGGCGGAGCGCTTCTTAGGAATCTTGATAAGGTAATCAGCGATGAAACTAAAATGCCTGTGCTTATTGCCGAAAATCCGCTCGATTGTGTGGCCATTGGAACTGGAAAAGCTCTAGATCATATTCACTTATTCAAGGGAAGAACGAAAGAGTCCCGATACTAAAATTCTAATCTTTTATCACTAGCTAAAACCATAAAAAGTGTTACTATTGCCAGCCCTGATGCTGTGTAGATGGAGTGCCAGGGCCGCAATAGACCGAAATAAATAGAGGTGAAGTCATGCCGCAATTCTTTCTGAACAAAAGGCTGATTGTGCTGCTGGTTAGTATTATCATCCTGGTGGCATTGATAGGATTTTCTGTTAGGGAACGGGAAAAGCTCAGCTGGCCGGAGCAATTTCTAAAGGATACCACAGGTTTTGTTCAAAATATTTTCCATCAGCCCGTTCAGTTTGTTGCAGGTTTTGTTGAAAATGTAAATGATCTTCAGCATACATACCAGGAAAATAAACGATTAAAAACACGTCTGGACGAATATGTAAAGCTTAAAACTGAAGTCCAGGAACTTGAAAAAGAAAATGTTGAATTAAGAGACATACTTGATAAAAAAGAAAGTTTAAGAGATTTTGACCCTATACAGGCTACAATCATTGCCCGCAATCCAGACATGTGGCATGAAAAGACCATCATTAACCGGGGTAAAATCCATGGCGTTCAAAAAGACATGGCTGTTATTACCTCTAAAGGGCTGATTGGGAAGATAAAAATTACAACCCAGTTTACTTCCACTGTTCAGCTGCTGAGTTCAATGGACCCAAAAAACCGTATTTCTGTCGGTATCTATGGCAAAGGAACTATTTATGGGTTTATTGAAGGGTTTGATCAAAAAGAACGGCTGCTGTTAATGAAAAAAATCCCTTATGATGTAAAAATTAAAAAGGGTTCGGAGGTTGTAACATCAGGACTAGGCGGAGTTTTTCCGCGCGGACTTCCAGTTGGGAAAGTGGAGAAGGTTGAATCTGATCAATATGGATTAACTCAGGTTGCCTATGTGAAACCATCTGCCGAACTATATGATTTAAATCATGTAATCGTGGTAAAACGAAAGATATCTACAACTGAATCATCAAGTGGAGCTGGTGCAGAGGGGGATGATTTGTGAGTCGATTAATCATTCCGCTCTCCGCCTTTTTCTTTTTTATGGCTGAAAGTACGTACGCCGACTTATTTTCGGGAGAGCATTTTAATAGTTCTCGTATCTTCGTTCCTCATTTTTTATTTATCTTTATCCTTTTTTTGACGATATTTGGATCCACTAAATATGGCATTATTTATGGGTTTATATTCGGTTTTTTATTTGATGTCGTTTATACCGAGATCTTAGGAGTATATGCCTTTCTATTTGCCTTTTTAGCTTTAGTTGTCTCAAGGCTGATGAAGCTGGTTCATTCGAACATTTTTATAGCAGCTTTAATCTCAACAGCTGCTATTGCTGCGTTAGAAATATTAGTATACGAAGCTAACGGCTTAATAAAAGATACAGGAATGAATTTTACTGAATTTGCCACTATCAGGCTCCTGCCAACTCTGCTGTTGAATTTCGCTTTCATCATCATTTTAGCTTTCCCGATCAAAAGGATTATCGAAAAAGCGAATTTTGAAAGTGATTGACTCAGGTCCAATTCCTTATAGCGCAGAATCTTTTAAAATTGCCGCCTTACAGAGAAAAGGATTATGAAGAACAATGTCGAATATGTAATCATTGAGGTGAAAATTGACCGCCATGAGTAATAAATTGCTGCAAAACGTTATAATAAAAGGAACCAAAGAAGGGCTGACGCTCCATCTCGATGATTCATGTTCATTTCAGATGCTCATGCAGGAGTTGGATACCAAACTATCTGCTAACATCAGGACTCCGGAAAACAGCCCATCCATCAAGGTGCGGGTACATACCGGCAATCGATATTTAATTGATAAGCAGGAAACAGAACTAAAAGAAGTTATATTAAAAAAGAAAATATTTGATATTGAAGAAATAAAGTCAAATGTAATCACTCTAGAGGAAGCGAAACGGATGAAAGAGGAATCCGAAATCACTTCCCTTTGTGCCATCATCAGGTCCGGCCAGATCATTGAAGTACCGGGGGATTTACTGCTGATTGGAGATGTAAATCCGGGCGGTGAAGTCTCTGCCGGGGGCAGTATTTTCGTTCTTGGTACTTTAAAAGGAATAGCTCATGCAGGCAGGCACGGGAAACTTGAGTCTGTAGTTGCTGCATCTGTCTTAAAGCCGGCTATGATTAAAATAGGCGGCATAATGAATAGAGCACCTGAAGATTTTATGCAGGAGGCACATGAAATGGAATGTGCCTTTGTCGAAGATGGGCAGATTATAATTGATAGATTGCAAGTTTTAAAACAAAAAAGACCACACTTAAATAAATTTGAAGGGGGTTTCTAATCGTGGGAGAAGCTATAGTGATCACGTCTGGCAAAGGCGGGGTAGGTAAGACTACTACATCAGCGAACCTGGGAACATCCCTGGCGATTCTTGGCAAAAAAGTATGTCTGGTAGATACAGATATCGGCTTGAGAAATTTAGACGTGGTTATGGGCCTGGAAAATAGAATTATCTATGATCTTGTGGATGTAGTGGAGGGACGTTGTAAACTTCACCAGGCGTTAGTGAAGGATAAGCGCTTTGATGATCTTCTTTACCTGCTCCCAGCCGCTCAGACAAGTGACAAAAATGCTGTTACTCCGGATCAGATGAAGCAGCTGATTAACGGTCTTAAGCAGGATTATGACTACATTATCATTGACTGCCCAGCCGGTATTGAACAGGGATACAAAAACGCAGTAGCGGGTGCCGATAAAGCGATTGTAGTTACCACTCCTGAAGTATCCGCTGTTAGAGACGCAGACAGGATAATCGGTCTCCTGGAAAAAGAAGAAAATGTAGAAGCGCCTAAGCTTGTTATTAACCGGATTAGAAGCCATATGGTTAAAAGCGGTGAAATGCTTGATATCGATGATATTACTTCCCATTTGTCCATTGATTTAATTGGGATTGTGGCGGATGATGACCAGGTAATTAGAGCCTCGAATCAGGGAGAGCCGATTGCTTTAGATCCTAATAACAGAGCGTCTGTTGCTTATCGGAATATTGCACGCAGAATCCTCGGTGAAACCGTTCCTTTAAAACCCCTGGATGAAGAGCCAAAAGGATTTGTTGCGAAAATCAAAAAATTCTTTGGAGTCCGTGCATGAGTTTTGAAACAGCCTGTTAAAGGCTGTTTTTATTTTGGCTTTATTCGCTACTCTTGATATAACAGCGAAAAGATAAATAAACTAGGGGAGACCTTTACCGGGTGATATGGCTGGATGTTAAGGACAATAACAACTCTTCTACCTGTTTTCTTTCAATGCAGGTAAAATCTTATTTCCCTCCTCCTAACAATCAATTTTGCTCCAAGGGTAACCTTCCAAATAACGGATTGAACAAAAATCCATTTAAAGAACCTTAAAGCGCTGCTGCCCGATTGTTATTCTCTCGTCACTACTACCAGAATTTACATACTGCCTCTTTTTAGTAATGATAAGTTTTTGTTTATGTAACAACAAAGGCCTTTTATAAGAATTCCTCGCCGGACTTTGCCAGGCTCTCCAAAAACACAGGAATATATGGGACAAGTGTCTCATACATTTTTTACAGGAATTGTTGTGTGGAGGGGGTTTTTTATATGAATACCAGGCAAAAAGAAATCAGGGATAGAATTGCCAAAAGAAGAAAAATGCAAGAACAGAAAAAAGGCAGCTGGGCGGTTACTTATAAGAAGGAAGAGGATGGGTTCCATGGTACAGCCAGCTATGAAATTCCCCCGGAAACGGATCACCCCTTATTTCGAAAAGAAGTTTTCTATTTTAAAATTCTCGCGTCTATTGTCCTGTTCCTGATGGTTGCCATTATGTTTAGAATCCCAGTTCCCAGGTTTGAAGAAGCTAGAAATTTAGTCAGCCATTATATGAAAAAAGAATTTGAGTTTGCGGCTGCTAAAGATTGGTATCAGGACACATTTGGCAAGCCTCTTGTATTTATTCCTTCAGACAAAGAACCCGAAGTTACTGCAAAAAAGGGAAATGAGGAATTTGCTCAACCTGCTGCAGGGAAAATTTCTGAGTCTTTTCAGGCAAACGGGCAGGGGTTAATGATTGAGACAGATAAAGAATCTCCTGTTGAATCAACAAAGGAGGGCGTAATCATTTTTACCGGTAAGAAGGATAAGCTTGGCAATACGGTGGTTATTCAGCATAGTGATAAAAGTGAATCATGGTATGGTCATTTAGGTTCTATTGATGTCAGCCTATATGAAACGGTGAAAAAAGGGAAAATTATCGGGAAAGTTTCCAATACGGAAGATGGGGCAAAAGGCACTTTTTATCTTGCTATAAAAAAAGGGTCGCAATTTGTAGACCCGAAACAGGTGATAGAGTTTGAATGAATATTTCCGCCTGCTTACGAAGATTAGAATTCATTCCACTTTTTGGCTTGTTTTAGGAATAGGCGTAATAACTGCTCAGTTTATCCCGCTATGTATGCTTTTTTTTATCGTTATTATACATGAACTTGGTCATGCCATTGCGGCCCAGTTTTATTCATGGAGGATTAAATCCATTAAACTTCTTCCTTTTGGCGGTGCCTTAGAAACGGAGGAACATGGAAACAGGGGACTGAAGGAAGATTTAATAGTTGCCCTCTCAGGTCCTGCCCAGCATATTTGGCTGTGTATTTTAGGATATGCCTTAATGCAGGCGCAGCTTATCACTCAGGATTCTTTTTATCAGTTTTTCTATATGAATGCGGTGATTTTCCTGTTTAATCTCTTGCCTATTTGGCCCCTGGATGGGGGAAAGGTGATTTTTGTCTTGTTATCCCTTAAGTTTCCTTTTTTAGATGCACACAGACATACAATCGCTGCATCAACAGTTATAGCAGGTATAGGGCTGCTGGCTTTTTCTTTTTTAGCGCCTAATAATCTTAACATGTGGGTGATGGTTCTTTTTATTCTATTTTCCCTGCTGATGGAATGGAAGCAGCGGCATTTCGTATTTGTACGGTTCCTTTTAGAAAGGCATTATGGTCGGAATGAACGCTTTCAAACCTTAAAACCTATTCATGCTGACGTCAGCGAAAGCATTACGGCAGTTTTAGGAAAGTTTCAAAGAGGGTGTAAACATCCAATCATTGTTTCCAAAGAAGGCAAAGAACGCGGAGTGCTTGATGAAAATGAAATTCTTCATGCCTATTTTACCGACAAGCTGACAAATGTTAAAATGGGCGACCTGTTATACTCTTATTAACTATGGTATCCTTTCTTCAGGTAGAGCCAGCTTTGCTTGCTCCTCTCGAAGAAGGGGTTTTTTTATGAAGAAATTAATTGTGAATGCAAAAGGCAGGGAAAAAAGATTTGTGTTAATAAAAGACAACAGAGTAGTAAAGCTTGAAGTGCATCAGCCGGGACAAGAAAGTATGGCAGGAAATATTTATTGGGGCACCGTTACAAAAGTGCTTCCTGGCATGGATGCCGCTTTTGTTGATATTGGCGAGGAAAAGCAGGGTTTTCTGCATAGAGACCAGCTTCCTTCCTTTCAGCTTTCTGAATTAAAGTATGAAAAGAAAAAAAGTTTGCCGATAGGCCATTTTATCAGGCAGGGAGAAAAAATGCCCGTACAGGCGGTCCGCGACGGGAACGGAACAAAAGGACCCAAGCTGACTGGTGTGATCGAGCTTGGGGCAGAGAAAATAGTTGCTATGTTTGGAACGAACTATATTGGTGTTTCCAAAAAAATGTCCAGTTCGGATATTCAAAAATATTGGAGACAAATAGCGTTTGCGCAAAAAAAGCCGGGAGAAGGCTTTATTATAAGAACATCAATGGAAAAAGCAGCCCAGGAAGAATTTGCTGCGGAGCTGGAAAAATTACGTAAGCGGTGGGACGGTCTGTTGTCTAAGGCATCATCGATGAAGAAGCCAGGTCTGCTTCATAAAACGGATTCATTCATGGAGGCCGTTCTGAACGAAGCATTGGGCGGGCTTGATTCTATCATAATCGATGATTTTCCCTTCTATCAATCTGTAAGCGAAGGATTACAGCCTATGGCGGCTGAGGTTATATGGGAGAGGGGAACCGAAAATATTTTTTCTTCGTTCAACATTGAAAAGGAAGCTTCGGCTGCGTTAAAACAAACCGTTATGCTTGATGAGGGAATCTATCTCATCATTCAGGCAGCAGAAGCCTGTACCGTAATCGATGTAAACACCGGCAGTTATACGGGGAAATCAGAAAAGGAAGCTACTCTTACAAAAGCCAATATAGCTGCAGCAAAGGAAATAGCCATTCAGCTCCGGCTGCGGAATATCGGCGGCATAGTTGTAATCGATTTTATTAATATGCAGGAAGAGCATAATAAAAGAAAAGTGATCCAAGCATTAAAAGAAGCGCTTGCTTCTGATGAAATGCAGACACATATAGATGGATTTACAGGTCTTGGCATGCTCCAGCTTACAAGAAAAAAAGGGTCCCCTTCCATTAGTGATAAGCTTATGGTATCATGCCCTGTCTGCAGCGGAAGCGGACGTATAGAAAGTGCTGAGACGATTGCCTTCCGGCTGGAGAGAGATCTTCTAGAAGCTAGGAGAAGTGAGTCAGAGGCTGTCTGGATTGAGGCAGAAACAAGTGTTATCGAGGCTCTGGCTGGCCCTAAGAATGAACATTTACCTTTCGTTGAAGAGCTGGCCGGCAAAAAGCTGATTTTCACACAATGTAATTCCCCGATACCGGCCTATCAGATCCGCCACATGGGGAGTTTGGAAGAAATCCATTTGAGAATCGCAGGCAAATAGAAAAGCATAATCAGTTTCTTAAATAGTATTGACACATAGTCCTGATATATGTTATTATTTTTTATGTTATGTTTGTAGCACCCGTGCTACAACCGCGCAGATCAGGTTAAAGATTTTGCTAATAGCAGGACGCCTGTGATGGCGAGTCTGAGTTAATTAGAGGAGGTGCAAGTATATGTACGCAATTATTGAAACTGGCGGGAAACAAATCAAAGTTGAAGCTGGCCAAGCTATCACTATTGAAAAATTAAACGCTGAAGCTGGTGAAGTTGTAACTTTTGATAAAGTTTTATTCGTAGGCGGAGACAACGTGAAAGTAGGAAGCCCTGTTGTTGAGGGAGCTACTGTAACTGCTAAAGTTGAAAAACACGGCCGCGCTAAGAAAATCATCGTTTTCAAATACAAAGCGAAGAAAAACAACCGCAAAAAGCAAGGTCATCGTCAGCCATACACTCGAGTAGTTATCGACGCGATCAACGCGTAAGGCTAAACGAATGATAAAAGTTACATTTGATTATTCCCATGATGGTAAGGTTCATTCCTTTACCATGAGTGGGCATGCTAATTTTGCAGAACGAGGTCTGGATATCGTTTGTGCAGGTGCATCGGCTGTTTCATTTGGAACAGTTAACGCCATCATGGCGCTAACCGGTGTTGATCCTGAAATTGAGCTGGAAGGCGATGGTGGTTACCTTAAATGTGTAATGCCTCGGTCTATGCCAACAGAGACATCTGAGAAAGTTCAGCTGCTTCTGGAAGCCATGCTTATTTCACTGCAGACGATTGAAAGAGATTATGAAACATATATAAAAATCACACTTAATAAATAGGAGGTGGAACATATGTTAAGACTAGATCTTCAGTTCTTCGCTTCCAAAAAGGGAGTAGGTTCTACAAAGAACGGCCGTGACTCTATCTCTAAACGCCTTGGCGCTAAGAGTGCAGACGGTGAATTCGTATCTGGTGGTTCAATTCTTTACCGTCAGCGCGGTACAAAAATTTACCCAGGTCAAAACGTTGGACGCGGTGGAGACGATACTCTATTCGCAAAGGTTGACGGCGTAGTTCGTTTCGAACGCTTAGGCCGTGACCGTAAACAAGTTAGCGTATATCCAGCTGCTCAAGAAGCTTAAAACTTGCATCTAAGAAAACTCTAACCTCCTGGTTGGAGTTTTCTTTTTTTAGCTTTACTTTCTGTTATACTTAAAGGAAGCAATTAGCAGGATCAAGTTCCCTGCTGTTTGTAATATTTATGAAAAACGGGAGTTTTCAGATGGAAAAAGAGTGGAATGTTAATGACGTCATGAGACACTCCAGACATGATTGGCTCAATAAAATTCAACTGATCAAGGGTAATTTAGATTTAAATAAGCTCGATCGGGCAAAAGCTATAATAGAAGAGATTATTATTGAATCACAAAGTGAAGCGATGCTTTCTTCTTTAAATATGCCGCAGTTTTCTGAACTGATGCTTACCGGAAACTGGAATGGCTATTCATTTAAGATCGAATATGAAGTCATTGGGAGTGAGGGAGTATACCCGGAGCTGGACAAGCCTCTCACTTTATGGACAAAAGATCTGTTTTCAGAAATTGAGTCCAGCATTGAACCGTTTATGGAGAGTACACTAATCATAACCATTTTTAAAGAAGGCAAAAATATACGGTTTCTCTATGAGCTGCAGGGTAATATAACATCAGAAGAGAAAATAATGTCCTTTATCTTAAAAAAGCAGCAGGGCTTTCAAATAAACCTGTTACGTATGATAAGCGGAGAGTTATCTATAGAAATTACTGCAGATTCCTGAAGAAAGACTAAAACAGCTTAGTTATACATATATGAAAGGGAAGTGATGGAATGTTCGTCGATCAGGTCAAGATTTATGTAAAAGGCGGAGATGGCGGTAACGGATTAGTCGCGTACCGCAGGGAAAAATATGTTCCTAAGGGAGGACCGGCTGGCGGAGACGGCGGTAACGGTGCCAATGTTATTTTTGAAGTAGAAGAGGGTTTGCGCACACTCATGGATTTTCGTTATCAAAGGCATTTTAAAGCCCCTCGCGGAGAGCATGGCATGTCTAAAAACATGCATGGCCGAAATGCTGAGGATATGATTGTAAAAGTTCCTCCGGGTACGGTTGTAATGGATGAAGATACAAAAGAAGTGCTTGCTGACTTAACGGAGCATGGCCAGCGTGCCGTAATCGCAAAGGGCGGGCGCGGAGGACGCGGAAACAGCCGCTTTGCTACTGCAGCCAATCCAGCTCCTGAGATCTCTGAGAACGGGGAGCCCGGCCAGGAGAGATACATCATCATGGAGCTCAAATTACTTGCTGATGTAGGGCTTGTAGGGTTTCCGAGCGTTGGTAAATCCACTTTGCTTTCTGTTGTTTCTTCTGCAAGACCAAAAATTGCTGAATATCACTTTACAACGATTGCTCCGAATCTGGGTGTAGTGGAGACGGAAGACAACCGAAGCTTTGTTATGGCAGATCTTCCTGGACTTATTGAAGGAGCATCTGAAGGGGTAGGCCTTGGCCACCAATTCTTGAGGCATATTGAACGAACCAGGGTTATTGTCCATGTTATCGACATGTCAGGACTCGAAGGACGCGATCCTTACGAGGATTATGTAACCATTAATAATGAGCTGAAAGAATACAATCTAAGGCTTACCGAGCGTCCGCAGATTATTGCTGCAAATAAAATGGATATGCCGGATTCTGAAGAAAATTTGAATTCCTTTAGAGAAAGAGTAGGCAGTGATCTGCCGATTTTCCCAATTTCATCAGTAACGAGAGAAGGAATACGTGATCTATTATTTGAAGTAGCGGATAAATTAGAAACCACACCTGAGTTTCCTCTTGAGCATCAAGAAGAAGCTGAAGAAGGTCAAGTTAACCGGGTTATGTACAAGCATGAAACACCGGATAAAGACTTTGTCATTTCACGTGACCCGGATGGAACCTTTGTTATCTCCGGATTCAATATAGAAAGATTGTTTAAGATGACGAACTTTACCAGAGATGAATCCATAAAAAGGTTTGCAAGACAGCTTCGCTCAATGGGTGTTGATGAAGCACTCAGGGAAAAAGGCGCGGAAAATGGAGATGTCATCAGGCTTCTTGACTATGAATTTGAATTTATTGACTAACAGGCGGGTGAGGTCTTAAGGCATAATTCCAATTAGGCCATTAATGTTTGGGGGAGAACATGAATAAAACAGATAAGAAATTTTATTTGGTTCGTGAAGATGTCCTGCCTGAGGCCATGCAAAAGACTCTAGAGGCCAAAGAATTGCTGGATCGCGGAAAAGCCGAATCCGTCCTTGAAGCTGTTCACCATGTGGATATCAGCAGAAGTGCTTTTTATAAATACCGAGACACTGTCTTCCCGTTTCATACAATCGTAAAAGAACGGATTATTTCTTTGTTTTTCCACCTTGAAGACCGGTCTGGAACGCTTTCGCAGTTATTGGGTGTTGTTGCCTCCGCCGGCTGCAATGTTTTAACCATCCATCAAACGATACCTTTGCAGAACAGGGCAAACGTGACTCTTTCTCTGAATACAAACGGCATGAAATCAGATATTGATGATCTTTTGTCCCAGCTGAGAAAACTTGAATTTGTAGAAAAAGTTGAGATCCTGGGAACAGGAGCATAAAAGAAGCGCGCAGCTGATAGTGGCTGTGCGCTTTATTATTGTAAAGGGCGGAATGCCAAACTATTTGGTGGTGTCAGCCACATAAAAAGCAGAAATAGCCACATAAAAGAGTGTGCAAGCCACATAAAAGAGTGTGACAGCCACATAAAACATTGGGTTAGCCACATAAAATGTGAATTTAGCCATATTTTACTGTGGACATGAACTCCATAGGCTGTAATAGTGGAGGCAAATCAGGTAATTTATAACCGAAAGCAGCAAAAGTCAGGCCGGTATGCGACAGCTCAAAGTTTCCCTTCAAGCCGTTCCAATATAAATTTATAAATTTGTTGTAATTGTCAAAAAAATAGACTAAGATTAACAGTAATTTTTATTGTAGGGGAGAGACGGACTTGGGATATAGAGTAGCTTTTCTGGGACCTAAAGCGACATTTACGGATTTGGCGGCAGCAAAGCTGTTTCCTGATGAGGAAAGGATACCTCTTCTGACCATTCCGGAATGTCTGGATGCTGTACAGGAGGACCAGGCAGATATTGCGCTGATTCCGATCGAAAATACGCTGGAAGGATCGGTTAATATAACATTAGATTATTTGGTCCATGAGGTTGAACTGCCGATTCAGGGAGAAGTAGTGGCGCCTATCAGCCAGCATTTGATGGTGCATCCGAATCATAAAGAGCAGTGGGAGAACATTGAAACTATTTATTCCCATTCCCATGCGATCGCTCAATGTCATAAGTTTTTGCATAAGGAACTAAAAGGATCTGTTAGTGAGAGCGTGACTTCAACGGCTGCGGCTGCTCAATATGTTTTCGCACATCCTGAACTTAGGATTGCTGCAATTGCCAATGAACTGGCTGCAAAAGAATATGGCCTGGAAATTGTACGTCATAATATTCATGATTTCGCCCATAATCATACTCGCTTTATAGCTGTTTCAAAGGAAGCCATCCGTTTTAGAGGACATTCGGAAAAGGAGAATGGTTCGAAAACGACCCTCATGGTTACATTGCCTGCGGATCACCCTGGAGCTCTGCACCAAGTTCTCTCCGCCTTTTCGTGGAGAAAGCTGAATTTGTCTAAGATTGAATCCCGGCCGATGAAGACAGGGCTCGGAAATTATTTTTTTATTATTGATATTAATATGGAAATGGATGAAGTTCTAATCCCCAGCACGATTTCTGAACTTGAAACGCTGGGTTGTACCGTCAAAATTCTGGGCAGCTATCCAAGTTTTTTAATTTCAAATCAATCGAAAACTTTCAGTGAAACCTAAAAGAAGGTCTGACCAAGGGTCAGGCCTTTTCATATTTTAGAAAAAGTTATTGATTTTCACGTTCCTGCGCAGGGACTATAGCACGGGGAATTTATCGGTTATTAGTGGATTAAATAGCCTGCATCTTTTAACGCCGCTACTGCCTGATTCAAAGTGTTTTCATTTGATGCAGAGATGGTATGCAGGTGAATGCCTTCCGTTAGTTCAGAAAGGTAGGCGGCATTCGTTTGTTTAATCTTTTCAAGAAACTGGTCAACCTCATGTCGGTTGGAAACCATGATGGATGCGGTTAAATCGCCATACACAGGATGCTCAACTTTAACGTCCTTGACAGTAACCCCCAAGTCGACGAGTATGTATAACTCTTCTTTCGCCTGTCCGGGTGAATGCTGGCAGGCGATTGTTCGTTCAGATAATGCAGGTGAAGCAGGAGTATGTAAAAATAAGTACCCCTGGCTTGTTGCGATAATAGGTTCATTCCTTGCTTTTAGTAATGTTATATCTCCCACAATGATCTGCCGGCTTACGTTTGTCAGACGGGCCAGCTCTGATCCTGTAATAGGGGCATTACTTTCTTTTAACAGGTCGAGCAGCCGGTTTCTCCTGCTTTCTCCAAGCAATTTTTTTTCTTCTTTCATGCTTCGACGCTCCTTAGTCTTAGAGGAAATTATTTTAACCATTTTACCATACGAATTCAAATATTTATAATGATTCCTGATTGGCGGACAATGTCTGCAGCCGCCTGGCTTAAAGCACGGATGTCCTCTTTTTTCACATGCTTCCCCAGTGAAATTCTAAGTAATTCCTTCGCCTGATCCGGACTCTTTCCCATAGCGATCATGGTTTTGGAAGGGGCCTGCTTTCCGATTTGACAGGCGCTGCCCGTGGAAACTGCGAAGCCTCTTCTGTTTAGTTCCAGCATCATGTATTGGCCTTGAATGCCTGGAAATGAAAGGCCGATGATATAGGGTGCCTGCTGACAGGATTTAAAAATGGTATGGGGTATGTCTTCTTGCTTTAGGAATTGAATGAAATCTTTTCTTTGCTTCTTCAGATTCATTAATTCATTTTCCCGGTTTTCAAAGGCTTTTTTTGCCGCTGTAATAAATGCAGCTATGGCCGGAACATTCACGGTTCCCGGACGATACCCAGCTTCATGAGAAACATGCTCGTAAAAGGGGGTTGGAAGAGTCCTTGGAAATATAAGCGCACCTGTACCTTTTGGACCGTATATTTTATGGCTCGATATGGATATGCTGTCTGCTGACCTCATTACTGCTTCCATATCCAACTTCCCGAACGACTGCACAGCATCTACATGTAACCAAGTTTTTCTCTCGCCCAAGATGGAGCGTATTTGTTCAATAGGCTGAATGCACCCTATTTCAGGATTAACATGCTGAACCGTTATAAGAGAAATATCTTCTGTTTTTATAAGATATTCAAAGTGCTGCAGATCAATTTGACCATCAGAAGTATGTTGTAGATAAACTACTTTCCTGCGCTCCTTCTCAAGCATAGTTAAATAATTCGAAATCGAAGAATGCTCTGTCCTGCTTGATAAAATCGTTTTTTTACGACAAAGAGCGGATAACAGGGTCTGGATAGCCAAAATGTTGCTTTCAGTGCCGCCGCTTGTAAAAATAACCGACAGTTCCGAAACATTAAGCAGCATTGAAATCTCCTTCCTGCAAGCAGATAGCAGATTAGAAGACATTCCACCCAGATTGTGAAGACTAGAGGTATTTCCGTAAAAATCCTTAGAAGCTTCCATAAAAACATGTAATGCATCCTTATCCATTGGAGTGGCTGCTGCATAATCAAAATAAATCATAAAGTTTCCTCGCTATCATAAGTTCCCGGCTTAATGAAAAAACCCTTGTCATTAGTTTAATAATATGCAAATATAAGTGTCAAGACACCTGTTAAAACAGGAGGAAAATACATATGGTCCATACCGATGTTTTAATCATTGGGAGCGGGATAGCTGCGCTCCAAACAGCTTTAGAAGCAGCCATTGAAAAAAATGTGATAATCATCACAAAGTCTATAGTCCGAAACAGCAATTCCTATTTAGCGCAGGGTGGTGTTGCGGCATCTGTGGCCCCGATGGATACGGTCGACAATCACGTGGAGGATACGCTGGCTGCCGGATGCCGGCATAATAATAGCCAGGCCGTGTACGAGGTTATAGAAAAAGCACCTGACGCTATACAAGACCTGATCGAGTCCGGATTTACATTTGATTATGATGCCGAAGGAAAGCTTGCATTGGGCCTGGAAGGGGCTCATGGTGAAAGGCGTATTCTGCACAGTAAAGGAGATTCAACCGGAAAAGAACTGATTGAACACCTATTAAATAAAGTCCAACAGAATCCAAACATTAAAATAATAGAAAACCAAATGGCTATAAAGCTATTAAAAAATGTACATGGAGAATGCATTGGGGCAGTGTGCAAGGATGGTGAAGATACTGCATTCCGTTACTTTGCGCACCATACTGTTCTCGCTGCTGGCGGATGTGGTGCATTGTATGAATATACCTCGAATTCTCCGGAGATTACAGGTTCAGGCCTGGCTTTAGCTCTGAAAGCAGGTGCAGAGCTTGCCGATATGGAATTTATCCAGTTTCATCCTACCCTATTATTTGTGGATGGAGAAACAAAGGGGCTCATTTCGGAGGCAGTGAGAGGCGAAGGGGCTAGACTGGTTACCGATACAGGCTATGAAATCATGAATAACGTCCATCCTTTAAGGGAGCTTGCTCCAAGACATATAGTGGCTCAAACCATTTTCAGTTATCTGGAGGATGGCATACCGGTATATTTGGATATAGCAGCAATTACTGATTTCGAGACTCGATTCCCAAGCATTGCGGCATTATGTGAGTCCACCGGAATACATGTATCCCGTGGAAGACTTCCCGTTGCTCCGGGGGCTCATTTTTTAATGGGGGGAATCAAAACGGATTTAAAAGGCAGAACCGCCGTCCCGTTCCTGTATGCTGTGGGGGAAGCAGCCTGTACTGGGGTGCATGGTGCTAACCGCCTGGCAAGCAATTCGTTACTTGAAGGCCTTGTTATTGGTAAAAACCTGGGGATGCTGCTGGGCCAGCAGACACTAAGACCTCAGTATACATTTCAGATCCATGATGAGGAAGTAATAGAAACTTTAAGGGCCCCCTGTTTGCCTGACATTTCTGAATTAAAAAGCAAGATGATGAAACATGCAGGTATTATGCGGAATGATCATGATTTAACCTGCTTGATAAATTGGCTGGAAAGCTTTTCAATTGATTCCATTCTGCATGCTAATTATGAAATTATGCCTTTGGAAGAAACCAATCAGATGTTGAGTCTCTTGACTGCTTACATGATTGCAGGATCAGCCATTGAACGGCTGGAAAGCAGAGGGAGCCACTGCCGGTCAGATTTCCCGCACGAGAAAGAGGATTGGGAAGGGAAAATGATTTCCTGGAATGTGAATAGGCTGACGAACAAGCTAAAAAGGAGTGAGTATGTTGAACAAAATTAAGTTGATGCAGGCATTGCAGCAGTTTTATATTGAAGATATAGGTGAGCGGGATCTTACAAGTGATATCTTGTTTCAAGATAACAGCCGTGGAGAAATTACGTTTGTTGCAAAAGCAGACGGAATTTTTTGTGGGAAAGCAGTCATTGAAACAGGTTATAAACTGATGGATGAAACAGCAGAGATAAATATATGTAAACAGGATGGACAGGAGATAAAAAAGGGGGGCATTCTTGCAGTCGTTCAGGGTGACATTGCCAGTCTCCTAAAAGGCGAAAGAGTGATTCTAAACCTTGTTCAGAGAATGAGCGGGATTGCAACAAATGCACATAAAGCTTCTGAGATTGTAAAAGGAACCGGGATTAAAATATGTGATACGCGTAAGACCACTCCCGGCCTACGTATGCTTGAAAAGTATGCGGTTACGTGCGGAGGAGGCTTCAACCATAGGATGAGCCTGTCCGACTCAGTCATGATTAAGGATAATCATATATCTTTTGCTGGTTCTATAGCAAAAGCAGTTCATAAGGTAAAAGAAAAAATCGGCCATACGGTCAAAGTGGAAGTAGAGACGGAAACAGAGGAGCAGGTGCTTGAGGCTGTTGCTGCCGGGGCAGATATCATCATGTTCGATAACAGGAAGCCAGAAGAAATCAGAGAATTAATTTCTCTTGTCCCAGACGGAATCATTACCGAAGCCTCAGGTGGCATTTCTTTCGATAATCTTGCCGAATACCGTAATACCGGCGTTCACTTCATCTCTTTAGGATGTTTAACGCATTCCGTCCAGGCTCTTGACATTAGCGTTAAGGTTCTGGCCAAGTAGAATTTCAAAAGGGGGATTATGATGAATATACTTGACGCAGTTAGAGAACGGCATCAAATGATTCCGGATAAATACCTGCAGATGTCTAAGGATGAAATGGAACAAAGAGTTCGCGAAATTAAACAGAAGCTTGGAAAGTCGTTGTTTATCCCAGGCCACCATTATCAAAAAGATGAGGTCATCCAATTTGCTGATGCCACTGGAGATTCCCTTCAGCTGGCTCAAATCTCAGCTCGGAATAAAGCTGCCAAGCATATTGTTTTCTGCGGAGTCCACTTTATGGCGGAAACAGCAGATATTCTTACTGAAGACACTCAGAACGTGTATCTGCCCGATATGAGGGCGGGATGCTCAATGGCCGATATGGCTGATATTGCCCAGACAGAGGCGGCCTGGGAAGAGCTGCAAAGCATATACGGTGATACTATTATCCCGTTGACTTATGTGAATTCAACAGCAGATATAAAGGCTTTTGTCGGCAGGAATGGCGGTGCTGCAGTAACAAGCTCAAATGCTAAACATATAGTAGAATGGGCATTGACCCAGAAAGAAAGAATTCTCTTTCTGCCCGATCAGCATCTAGGCAGAAATACGGCTTATGATCTCGGAATTCCCCTGTCGCAGATGGCGGTCTGGAATCCCTTTGCCAAAAAACTTATTACAGAAGAAAATATTCAGGATTTAAAAATCTTATTATGGAAAGGCCACTGTTCGGTACATGAAAACTTCACGGTTCAAAATATTATCCAGATTCGTTCAGAGAAGAAGGACATGAAAATTATTGTCCATCCTGAATGCTCCCGTGAAGTAGTAGAACTTTCAGATTACAGCGGTTCGACTTCATATATTATTAATATGCTTGAAAAAGCAGAGCCTGGCACACAATGGGCGGTTGGAACAGAAATGAACCTCGTTAATCGTCTGGCACAGATACATAATGATAAAACAGTCATATCGCTTAATCCTCAAATGTGTCCATGTCTCACTATGAATAGAATTGACCTGCCTCATTTATTATGGTCTTTAGAATGCATAGAGGAAGGAAATCCTATTAACCGGATCAAAGTAGCCAGGGAAACCGCTGAGGAGGCAATTCTTGCCCTTGATAGGATGCTGGCTATTGTTTAAATGAATTATTGTCCCCCTACTCCTAGGAGCGGGGTTTTTTTTGCGTATTAAACCAACTAAAGCCCGCTGTTTATTCTAATTCGATAAGCGCCTCGTGCAGACTGCTTTGCGTGGCGAAGATGATCCATATTATATTGTGCTGTCGCAGCAGGCATCACGACATCTTTTAATACGGGCAGAATATGCTTTCTTATGATACCTGCCGAATAAGGGGAGCAATTGTACAACCTTTTTTAAAAAAGCAAAATCTATAAAGACAGAATTAAATAAGGAATTTTACATATTATTTCTGGCATTCCCTTCTAAATATTCCGTTTTAGGCATAAGTTTTGATGAAAAAAAGGTTAGCACTTTGCCCACACCTTCATAGGATATAAGGACATTTGCATAGGAGGGAAGACAGCGTGAAAATTCATATAGCGAAAAAAGGGGAAACTCTCTGGAATCTGGCTAAAAAATATGCCGTGAATTTTGAACAGTTGAAAAAGCTTAATTCACAGTTAAGCAATCCGGATATGATCATGCCAGGGATGAAGATTAAAATTCCTGGGACTGCTAAGCCCATAAAAACAGATGCAGGATCTGGAGCAAAAATTACCTATAGTGCAAAGGAAGCTCCTAAAGGAGAGCCTCTGCCATTTATAAAAGAATCAGTTAAGGAAGCTCCGATCGCTGCAGCCCCGTCAGGAGCAGAACAGCCGCAGCCCGTGGAACTTCCGCAAGCCCCGCCAGCAGTAACTCAAGCTGCCCAGCCAGATGTACCTGAGGCTGATATCACTAATTACTATATGGCTAATATGGCAGAGATGTCTGCACAAGTGCCTATTCAGCAACCGGTTATTCCAGAAAAACCAAAAAATGTTCTTCCAGGCTTAATGATGGAGGAAGTAAAGGAAGTGCCTATTATAGAGATGCCAAAAAAGGAAGTACAAGTGAAGGAAGCACCTATACAGGAAGCACCTATACAGGAAGCACCTATAGAGGCAGCACCCGTACAAGAAGCACCCCCTCAAGTTGAAGGAGCGGCTGTTCCAGCGCAGGAGCAATGTATTCCGATATCACCTGTTATGCCAGGGACCGGCTATGGAGAACCGATAAACATGCCGAATATACCATTTCCGACTGCACCAATGTTTCCTCAAATGCCTTTTTATCCGCAGCAGCAATTTATGCCAGAACAAGGGACATATATGCAGCAGCCTTGTGTGCCAGAAGCACCAGAAACATATATGCAGCCCCCTGTCCCGCAACAGGTACAGGGAGCATACATGCAGCAGCCTGTCCCGCAGCAGGTACAGGGAACATACATGCAGCAGCCTCTCCCCCAGCAGGTACAAGGGATGTACGCTCAGCAGCCGTTTATGACACATGACGATGGTTCATTATTCGAGTCATCATCATATAAAGGTACTCAGCAGCCATTTCCTGCAGCTGGATATGGTCAGCAGAATTACCCTTATTATGGAGGCCAGCAGATGCCATTTGCCCAGTACCCTGGTGCAGGGCAGCCATACGCGGGAACCTTTGAATCATCCAGTTTACCTTACGGGGCATCGAGCAGCATTCCGCACTCCATGGTTTATGGACATCAAATGCATGCTGGCCCGCAATGGGGTCTGCCTGCCAATGCCCCTCAGCAAGTAATGGGGCAGTATGGAGAGCAGCCTTCTCTGCAGGCTGCAGATGACTGCGGATGCGGAGGCAGCCAGCAGCCTATACCACTTCACCCATCAGCGCCATATTACGGGCATGCAGCACAAACAGCCCCTCAAGCTCAGGGCTTTCAGGAATTGCCAGCGGGTTATCACCAGCCTGAAAGTTTCCAGGGTTCAGTTCCGCAAAGTGCTGGAGAATATTATGGACAGCAGCCTCCGGGAAGCTTTCCGCAACAGGGTTTTCCAACCGAAGAATCCTCTCAAGCAGGGGGTTATGGAGGGCAAGGCCAGCAGGACTATATGCCAGAATCGCCAAGTTACGGACAAAACCCGTATGAAATGATGCAGAATCAGCCAGGGTACGGAACACAGCCATTTGGAGGTCAATATAGCCAGCCGGGATCCAGTGCTCAGCCGCCTTTTGGGCAGTATAACCAGCCAGGATATGGAGAGCAGTCATATGGAGGCCAGCCATTAGGAGGCCAGCATGGTCAGCCAGAATATGGGGCACAGCCATATGGAAGCCAGCAAGGTCAGCCCGGATTTCCAGCGCAAGTCTATGGAGGGCAAGGCCAGCCAGGGTTTCCATCGCAATATGGAGGGCAAAGCCAGCCAGGTTTTCCAACGCAGCAATATGGAGGGCAAGGTCAGCCCGGGTTCCCATCGCAATATGGAGACCAAAGCCAGCCAGGTTTTCCAACTCAGCAATTTGGAGGGCAAGGCCAGCCCGGGTTCCCATCGCAATATGGAGGCCAAAGCCAATCAGGTTTTCCAACGCAGCAGTTTGGAGGGCAAGGCCAGCCCGGGTTCCCATCGCAAGGCTATGGAAGCCAAAGTCAATCAGGTTTTCCAATGCAAGGCTACGGAGGCCAAGTTCAGCCAGGATTTCCTCCGCAAAGCCATGGAGGCCAGAGTCAGCCAGGATTTCCTTCGCAAAGCTATGGAGGCCAGAGTCAGCCGGGATTTCCTTCGCAAAGCTATGGAGGCCAGAGTCAGCCGGGATTCCCAGCACAACCTTACGGAGGCCAGGGCCAGCCGGGCTATGGAGCCCAGCCTTTTGGAACACAGCAGCAGTATGGGGCACCATACGGCCAGCAGCCTCAAGCAATGCAAGGTGAAACTGAATTGAATCCAGAAGACATGCAGGGGTATAGTACTGCCCAGCCAGACCGCCAGCAATATGGGAATTCTTTAGATTTTTCACAGATCAGTCCCTTTATTCAGCAAAAACCCTTTAGTTCTTCAAAATATGCTGATGAAAGCGCGGACTATGGGCGGTAAGCCTAAAGGAGACAGTGCATTCCGCGCTCGTCTCCTTGCTTATTTGGCGAATTACGGATTTGAAGTAAAAAAGATTAATAAAATCCGAAATAATGTTTTTATGATTCACACTCGCAGAAGGACATATTTTTTTAAAGGATTTTCCAGTTTAAAAAAATATCAGACACAGAAAGCTCTGACTAAACTTCTGAGACAATATGGATTTTATAAAACCTATAAATTTTTATTTGATATACAGCCCTTCGAACATGAAGGATATTACTATGGGTTCATTGAATATTTGAAACCTCATAGAGAAGAATTCCGTTTTAATACCAGGAAAAATCGGGCAGAAGGATTAAGGCTTCTTGGAGAATTGCATCGGGCGACAGGGAACATAGTAAAGGATCGGCGATTTTATTATGCCATTCCTAGATACAATCAGACAGCAAAATGGAAACAGCGGCTTGAAGAATTTGAGAGCATTTCCCATATAGTTGCAAATTATGTCCCGGAGCAGGTAATAAAACAGGCAATTATGTGGGGCCATTGGGCTTTGCGGGGAGTCAAAGAACATGAAAGCCACTTATATAAAGAACCTGCTGTTATTACTCACGGAGATGTTGCCTATCACAATTTTTTAAGAGTCCATTCCGGAGAAGTATATTTAATTGACTGGGACCTGATTTCCAAGGCTCCGCCTATAATTGACTATTTACAGTTCGCCAACAGGATTCTCCCATCCATCAAGTATTCTTATAAAGAATTATGGTCCTACACGGCATTTAGAAACCTAAAAAATAACCCTGCATTTGTTTATGGATTAGGATTTCCTTCTGATATCTTCAGAGAATGGAACAGGCTTGTAAGAGAAAATCTGCTTGGAAGCCAGGCGCATGTCCATTCAGTCTGGAAGCTGACAGTGGAGGGCTTTGAAAAGAGGATCTTATTCCAGGAACACCTAAAAGAACGGATTGCTAAACTTCCACAGCAGCGCTGAAATTTTTTAGTAAATTCCCCTTTTTTATAGATACTATTAGTGAGCATAGTGCTCGGTGTCTATAAAGGGGGTTTTTCTGTTGATCAAAAAATACAGCTTGGCTGCAGCAGCTTTCGTTTTGCTGTTCCTCAGCGGCTGCGGTGGAGAGAATAACACAGAATATGGAGCCGCTGGAAACCATCCGGTTTATAATACTGAAAAAGATTTCGTAACCAATAGCAAGGATGGTATTATTCCCCGTCTTTTGTATGGAGGTACTGGTAAAAGAGATAGAGCTAACGAAGAAGACTATCCTTCACATCCCGATAATGCGGTCTACCAGGGAGATGGTCACAGTAGAAGAGATCAAAATTATCACGACCATTTGGGGAAAAACAATAAGCAGGGAGGGGCCATGGATGTTCGTTCGTCTTATTACACGGCCTATGATGGAAAATTGACAGAACGGCTTGAAAGAGCGGCGATCCAAAATCATAATGTAAGTACAGCGAGAGCGGCGGTCTATCAAGACAGAGCCATAGTCGCTGTGATTCTGTTTAAGAATAAAAATAAAGAAAAAACGAGTAAAGAGCTGGAAAGGACACTGGAAAATTCAGCCAGAGGCAAAGAAGTTACAGTTGTAACAGACCCGGGTACGTACAACCGGATCGATACCCTCGATAACGAATTAAGAGACGGAGGTCCGAGGACTCTTGTTGATTCTGATTTAAAGGATTTATTCCAAAATGTCCGCAAATGACAGAAGTGCTTTAAACTAGAAAGAGCAAAGCTAAGGAGCCTTGCTCTTTTATGTTTATGGCTTCAGAGTCCGCCCATAACGAAAAAGGGCTGATATTTTAGCTGTAATCTGCGTTCGGCCGGGTTCAATAGGTGTAGCAGCTGCCGGCAAAGAGGTTGATTGAAGCCCAAGCACTCTTGGCTGAGGTTCCATATCTGTTAGTTCAATTATTTCCAGAGGTTCTGGCATGATATTTGAATGTACAGAAATGGCGATTGATACTGCTTTATTCTGTGCATCTTGTACTGCAAGTGAAAGAGCCTTGAGATAAAACGCAGAGGGATTGGAAGCTTGAAAGGAAACATTAGAAATAGAATTGGCTCCATTCGCTGCCGCAGCATCTATAACGGATCCAGTCAGCGCTGTATTGAGGAAAGAAATGCTGAGCAAATGGGTTACTCTATAGCCTTTAAATACTTGTTTCCCTTCAACATAGTCATAGAGGATATCAATTCTGTACTCGCTTGTTTGTATGTCCTGCCGTTGTACACCTGCCTTAATAATGGCTGCGATTACGGCAGATATTTTTGAAGCATTCTCAGCCTGGGCCGCTGCTGCAGAGTTTCCGTCCGTAATAACTCCAGCTATTAAAGAAGCTTTATCCGGCTGTACACTAACAGAGCCAAACCCGGTTACTCTAATTGAAGGGTATCTCTCACTTCTTCTGTCCGACTGCTGCATCCTTAGGCCCTCCTCTCTTTGTATCTGTAACAATATATGTGCAGCTGGGCAAGGAGATTCGAAATTCGTGCATCAGCAATTTTTTATGTTTCGTAATAAATCTTGTGGAAGAATGGATATTTTTTGCAAAAAGGGAGAGAATACACATAAAAGTCCTATGTGCAAAGGTGATCTCTATGAAAATGTATACTATAATAGTAAGCTGTATGTTCATTCTAATAAGCTTTTCACAAACAGCCTCGGCTGAGATAGTTCGAGAGAAAACACCTGGAATCAAGTCTGCGCAGATATTGATTTCGAAGCATAGCGGCCCCCCTATCATAAGGGAAGTTATATTACAGCGGGTTTATGTGGATGGAGATATCAGTGAAGAATCTCTGACGGAAACCATTTGGTCAATGGAAGATTTCTGGGCGCAGTACACCGGCTGGCAGCTGATTTCTCAGAATAATAAACAGGTTATTTTCCAAAAACACCTTAATGACATTTCTCCTCTTTTAAAAACGAATGGATATTTTGGTTTAAGTGATGATGGAACACTATCCATTTTCAATGGCAGGCCCAGTGAATCCCATATCATCCAATCCTTTTTTCAGCTTGATATTAAGAAGCTTGAAGGCAGAACACAGAAAAAGCTTTATGACGGAATCAAAATATCTGACAAGAAACAATATGATGATGTTCTTGAGACATTCAAATCATATACCAAATAATACTAAAGGCTGCTAATGGGCAGCCTTTCTTATTGGGGAAATATTTCAGAAAAGTTCGGTCTTTTCACAAAGAACCAGCAATAACCCGCACTTTTTATCGCGCAAGCAGTATTTCCGCGCAAAGGAGCCGGATTATCGCGCGAAGAAGCAAATTTTCCGCCCAAAGAGGCCCGACTATCGCGCATTGAAGCAGACGCTTGATCAGCCCCATTGGCAATAATAAGTTTCTGCTGTAATTTATATCGAACAAATGTTCATGGATTGTCCATGTTTTTATAAACTTCTTCTGAATTGTATGGTAAAATGGTGTACAGCAAATCAGAGGAGCGAAAGTATTTGTACGATTTTATAAAAGGTACGGTTGATTATATTGCGCCAGAATACATAGTTATTGAGAATAATGGGATCGGGTATCAAATCATGACACCTAATCCTTTTGTTTTTACGAATAAAGGCAGTGAGAGTGTAACCGTTTATATTTATCATTATGTAAGAGAAGATATTGCGGCGCTTTACGGATTCAAATCCCGAGAAGAAAAGGCTTTATTTACAAAGCTCTTGAACGTTACCGGAATAGGACCTAAAGGAGCGCTCGCTATCCTGGCTTCAGGGCAGGTTCAGCAGGTAGTCCAGGCAATTGAAAATGAAGATGAAAAATTCCTGGTGAAATTTCCGGGAGTAGGTAAAAAAACGGCCCGGCAAATGATTCTAGACCTGAAAGGAAAGCTTGAACACATTGTTCCCGAATTCTTTCCTAATCTGTTCAATGAAGGATCTCATTCCTACTCATCAGGCAGTTTTTCTGAAGAGCTGGAAGAGGCGCTTCTCGCTCTTAAGGCTCTGGGATATTCAGATAAGGAAACACAGAAAGCGGCGAAAGAGCTTAGCAAAGAAAATCTGTCTACCGAAGAGTATATTAAGCGGGCGTTAAAGACCTTGCTAAAATAGGGGGGAATCGGCATGGAGGATCGAATTGTTAAACAGGAAGCTGATCTCAATGAAATTTCCTATGAATTAAGTCTGCGTCCTCAGAATTTAAAGCAGTATATTGGACAGGAAAAGGTAAAATCGAACCTGGAAGTCTTTATTGAAGCTGCTAAAATCCGCGAAGAAACGCTTGACCATGTTCTATTGTATGGACCTCCGGGCCTTGGGAAAACGACGCTCGCGGCTATTATTGCCAATGAAATGGGAGTTAATTTAAGGACTACTTCCGGACCCGCCATAGAGAGGCCCGGCGATCTGGCGGCTATATTAAGTGCCTTGCAGCCTGGTGATGTTCTATTCATTGATGAGATTCACCGGCTGCCGAGAACCGTCGAAGAAGTGCTGTATCCAGCTATGGAAGATTTCTGCCTGGATATTGTAATTGGAAAAGGGCCATCAGCCAGATCTGTAAGAATTGACCTTCCGCCATTTACGCTGGTAGGTGCAACGACGCGTGCGGGTTCGCTGTCTGCGCCTCTTCGGGATCGTTTTGGTGTACTTAGCAGGCTGGAATATTATACAGTAGAACAGCTGAAACAGATTGTAATCAGAACCGCAGAAATACTTGATACAGATATCGCCGATGAGGCGGCAGATGAAATAGCGAGAAGGTCAAGAGGGACACCCAGGATAGCCAACCGTCTATTGCGGCGTGTAAGGGATTTTGCGCAGGTAAAAGGGGATGGGTTTGTCACTGTTGTACTTGCTGACCATGCGCTTGAATTAATGCAGGTTGACCGTTTAGGATTAGATCATATTGACCATAAATTACTTAAAGGGATTATTGAACGCTTCCGGGGTGGTCCTGTAGGCCTCGATACGATCTCAGCGACGATTGGTGAAGAATCGCATACCATTGAAGATGTATATGAACCTTATCTGCTGCAGATAGGATTTTTGCAAAGAACTCCACGCGGCAGAATTGCCACACATCTGGTGTATGAACATTTCAATATGGAGATTCCATCATGATGACGATTTTTCCAGCATGCTGATCATACCGGTGCCATTTTATTAATAGCCTGGCTTCTTCATGCTATAGTAAAGTCGGCAGGGGAGCATCCGCCTTTAAATCTCAATCGTAGAAAATCCTAGTCAGTATTTACTGCCCGTCATTTAATATGTTTTCCATAATTTAAGATAGAAGGCAGCTTTGAAAGAACGGAGTTGTAAGGATGAAAGTAGAATTATTTGATTTTCATTTACCGGAAGAATTGATTGCCCAGACACCGCTTGAGCAGAGAACAGAAAGCAGATTAATGGTACTTGATAAGGAAACCGGGGAAATCACTCACGAAATTTTTAAAAATATCAAGAATTACTTAACGCCAGGAGACGTATTGGTTCTGAATGATACGAAGGTCCTTCCTGCCAGGTTATTTGGTATTAAAGCAGATACTGGTGCGAAAATTGAAGTACTCCTTCTTAAGCAGCAGGAAGGGGATAAATGGGAAGCACTGGTTAAACCTGCTAAAAGGATCAAAGAGGGAACTGAAATTCTTTTTGGCGACGGACAATTAAAGGCTGTCTGTGAGGATGTGGGCGAGCATGGCGGGAGAATTCTGGATTTCCAATATGAAGGCATTTTTTATGAAGTGCTGGAAGAATTAGGCCAAATGCCTCTCCCTCCATATATAAAAGAACAGCTGGAGGATCAAGACAGATACCAGACCGTCTATGCCAGAGAAAGAGGCTCAGCAGCCGCGCCGACAGCAGGTCTTCATTTTACAGAGGAATTATTGGCTGAAATTCAGGAAATGGGAGTCCATGTCGCTTTTATTACTCTCCATGTAGGTCTTGGTACATTCAGGCCTGTCAGTGTGGAGGATATTGATGAGCATGAAATGCATTCGGAATATTATGTAATGACAGAAGGCACTGCCCGTCTCTTAAATGATGTAAAAGATAAGGGAAGAAAAATAATAACGGTTGGAACCACTTCGACCAGAACTCTTGAATCTATTGCCTTAAAAAGCGGAGGAGTATTTAAGGAAGACAGCGGCTGGACGAATATTTTTATTTATCCAGGGTATGAATTTAAAGCAATTGATGGCATGATTACAAATTTTCATCTGCCAAAATCGACCCTGATCATGCTGGTAAGTGCGCTTGCTGGGAGAGAACCTATATTAAAAGCTTATAATACAGCGGTAGAAGAGAAATACCGTTTCTTTAGTTTTGGAGATGCCATGTTTATCCGCTGATAGACTTGCACCCTTTGGAAGGAGATCCACCACTTGAATCCTATAAGATACGAACATATTAAAACTTGTAAACAAACCGGAGCCCGTCTGGGTATTGTGCATACCCCGCACGGTTCCTTTGAAACACCGGTATTTATGCCAGTAGGAACATTAGCCACCGTTAAAACGATGTCGCCTGAAGAATTAACTGCAATCGGGGCGGGCATTATCCTAAGCAATACGTATCATCTCTGGTTAAGGCCGGGAAATGAGATAGTAAGGGAGGCTGGCGGCCTTCACAAATTTATGAATTGGGATAAGGCCATTTTAACCGACTCTGGCGGTTTTCAGGTGTTCTCTTTAAGTGAGTTCCGCAAGATCGAAGAAGAAGGAGTCCATTTCAGAAACCATTTGAATGGGGATAAACTATTTTTATCGCCTGAAAAGGCCATGCACATTCAAAATGACCTGGGCTCTGATATCATGATGGCGTTTGATGAATGCCCTCCATTCCCTGCTACCCATGAATATATGAAGAAGTCGGTTGAACGCACTTCGCGATGGGCTGAACGCTGTCTGCAGGCCCATAACCGCCCGCAGGACCAGGGGTTATTTGGAATCGTCCAGGGCGGCGAATATGAAGACCTAAGAAAAATGAGTGCACAGGACCTGACATCTCTAGACTTCCCAGGATATGCAGTAGGCGGCCTTTCTGTAGGTGAACCAAAGGACGTAATGAACCGAGTGCTCGAATTTACTACTCCATTATTGCCTGCTGATAAGCCAAGATATTTGATGGGTGTCGGCTCACCAGACTCGTTAATTGACGGTGCAATCAGAGGAATAGATATGTTCGACTGTGTGCTTCCTACAAGGATTGCCAGAAACGGCACATTAATGACCAGCAATGGCCGTGTCGTTATTAAAAATGCTAAATATGCTAAAGATTTTGGACCTCTTGATGAAAATTGCAGCTGTCATGTGTGCCAGAATTATTCAAGAGCTTACATCCGCCATCTTATCCGCTGTGAAGAAACACTGGGAATTCGTTTAACGACTTACCATAACCTTCACTTTCTGGTAAACTTAATGGAGCAAGTCAGACAGGCTATCAGAGAAGACCGCCTTGGAGACTTCAGAGAAGAATTTTTCGAGCGTTATGGATTTAACAAACCTGATGCTAAAAACTTTTAATAGTAAAAAAAGAAAGGAGGAATTAACATGGGTTCTTTAGGTTCTCTAATACCATTGCTGCTGATGTTTGTTTTGTTTTACTTCTTATTAATTCGTCCACAGCAAAAACGCCAAAAAGCCGTTCAGAGTATGCAGGGCGGTTTAGCTAAAGGGGATAAAATCATTACCATCGGAGGGCTTCACGGTATCGTGGATTCTCTTGATGAAAACAAAATGGTCATCCGCTGCGGAGACGGAAGCAGACTTACATACGACAGAGCTGCTGTCCGTGAAGTAACGGAAAAAGCTCAAGAGAAAAGCGTTTCTCTAGACAAATAGAAAAGCGGAGAACGGTGCTTTTCTGCACTTATACATGTAGAAAGGCTGAGCTTAGTGCTCAGCCTTTTTTATTTTTTCACTGACAGCAAGAAAAGCGAAAAGCGGTGCCTGCCTATACTAACTAATTGTAAACTGAATGATGAAGTGTTAATGAGTATACAACTAAGCGGATAAGGCAGGCAGAGACCCGACTTGCATAAGACGAGCAGGCTGTGAGAAGTGCTTTTCTTCTCATGGACTGATTGGCTTATGACACGAGGGTCTCAGCTTGGAGCTGGACAACAAGAAAAGCGAAAAGCGGTGCCTGCCTATACTAACTAATTGTAAACTGAATGATGAAGTGTTAATGAATATACAACTAAGCGGATAAGGCAGGCAGAGACCCGACTTGCATAAGACGAGCAGGCTGTGAGAAGTGCTTTTCTTCTCATGGACTGATTGGCTTATGACACGAGGGTCTCAGCTTGGAGCTGGACAACAAGAAAAGCGGAGAACGGTGCCTGTATATAAGCTCAATTCTCTATACTAAAAATGCGGCATTCCTCTCAGGGATGCCGCTTTTATATATTTAATCGGAACCGCCGCTTAAATTAACCCCAAGAATAGCCCCCATCATCGATGTAAGCATAAAACAAATGTAGTAGACCAGCTGTTTGATAGAAAATAAAGAATCGTGGCCAAGATATTGGAAGAGAAGGACGACTGCTGCATAAGCTAGCCCCGTACCTCCTCCAAGCAGCCAGCCCTGCTTTTTTCCTTTTCCTCCGCTGATAAAACCGCCAACGAACATAGATATAAATGAAACGATCATGATAGGGTACGTTAGTGAAGATTCTGTCAGTGAAGTAAATCGCAGCAAGATAGAAAAAATAAAACTGGATACAATCGCTAATATAAAAATAGAACTAACGCCATAAAGTAACGCACTCCCCATTTTCCTTGATTCCACCTGATTCCACTCCTTTTATGGTTACTATAATGGAAATGTTTTAGAAAATATTCAGCCCCAGATATAACGATTTTTGCTTACTGTATGGTCAGTACAAGCATATTCTCCACAGCGGTCATGTAGAACAAGATTAAGGCGGAATTTATCTAAAAAAAACAAGCAGCAGCAGCCTGCCAAATAGGGGGATTCTCCTGGCTTCCTCTTTGCTGATTAATTTGCAGAAAAAGGTCAGGCTGACAAATATGGCAGTCATGATCACTACGGCAAGAATAAGTTTTAGGTTAGGTGCCATATCCGCCAAAAGTTCATAATAACAATAATGTCCGATGAACCCGGCTGGAACCATTATTAAAAAGGTAAAGAAATAAGGGCGGATATGTATGCTCATATTAATTCTCTTCATGATGGTTGCATAATGGAGCATCGTTACAAGCACTGTACCAACCGCAATGCCTGCTGCTGCACCCATAATCCCAAATTGTTCCTGCGATGCAAAAATGAAAATGACAGCTGTTTTCAAAATAGCCCCGATCAAGCTGTTGTACATGGCTGCTTTAGCTAAATTTAGAGCCTGAAGGGTAGCCTGCAGCGGCGCCTGATAATAGGAGAAGATAAAAAACGGAGCGAGAAATTTGATGAAAACAGCAGCGTGTGATGTCCCGTAAAGTGCTTCCATCAGCGGGTCAGCTAATATATATAAAACTAAAGCTGACAAGGCACCTGTAATAAAGGAAAACCTTAAAGCCTGCTGGAGCCGGTGTTCCACCAGCCTGGTGTTTCCGATATAATTTGCTTCGCTTATTGCCGGTATCAGCGAAGTCGATAAGGAATAGGTAACAAAAGATGGCAGCATTAAAAGCGGCAGGGCAAAGCCTGTTAATTCCCCGTATTGCTTTGTGGCAAGGGAGGAAGCTACACCAGCAATGGCTAGGCTCTGTGCAACCACAATTGGTTCGACAAACCAGGAGAGCGATCCTATCAGCCTTCCGCCTGTTGTAGGCAGAGCAACCTCCATAAGCTCGCCGAACGTGCTTTTTCCGGATTTAACAGATTGAAAGAAGTTCTTACGGAATCGGAAATGCTTCTTCATCTTGAACATGGTCAATAGGTACAACAACGAAATTAATTCCCCTACTACATTAGCAAACATAGCGGCGGCTGCGGCATATTCTACGCCATAAGGAAGGAACTTAGCGGTTAGAAATGCTACAAGCGAAATGCGGACAACCTGCTCTAGTACTTGTGAATAAGCGGCAGGCTTCATATTCTGGCGGCCCTGAAAGTAACCCCTTAAAACGGATGAAACTGCCACAACCGGAATAATGGGAGCCATGGCCACGAGGGGATATAGAATTCTAGAATCAGTAAACAAGTGTTTAGAGAGCAAAGGTGCTAGAAAAAGGAGAATCGGTGTGAAGATAATGGATAACCCAACCGTTGCGCTTAACGAAACAACCAATATTTTCTTAACCTTCTTTTCATCCTTGTTCGATAAAGCTTCTGCAACACATTTAGAAATAGCGACCGGCAAGCCAAGCTGAATGATGGATATTACAAGGATCAAAGACGGAAATGCCATCATGAATAGGCCTACACCTTCTTCTCCTATAGAACGAGCGACAACAATTCTATTTATAAATCCTAGAACTCTTGTAACTAAGCCAGCGGCCAAAAGAATCATGGTTCCTTTTAGAAACTTTGACAACATGAATCCCTGCCTTCTCAAAAATAGTCATTTCATATACAATTAACTATATGCAAGCAGGTGGACAAAGCATGACATGTCCAGGGAAAAAGATCATACAGGCACTACAGCTCCTCATATTCCGTCTGTCCGCTTTAGCGGATAGATTGGCTTTGATGCAGTACATAGTTTCCTAAAGGCAAAATAATAATCGATAGGGGCGCTTCCCATGAAGAACGAGCATCCATACCAGCACTTTAAAGAAAAGGTACAGCCTGCACTTCAATGTAAGCTGGATGAGTTTTCCCTCCTTGGCTATGGTGATGTAAAAGAAGATGAGCTCTGGCTGTTTCTAACGAATAAAAAATGGAAACGCCCTAAAGAAGAGGTTTTTCTTTTTGAAGTCGTGGAGGATATCCTTTCCTTAACGGTAAGTGAATATATGAATTTCACCACGATCGAGGCGTTTAAACAGCCTACACTATTAAGTGAAGAAGGGAAGAAGGAACTGAAAGAGCTGTTATTCTGATCCTAAAGGCCTGCTAAACCAAATTGACAGTACTTTTAAATTAACTCATAATGGTCTTTGTATGGCTTTTCCTGCCATTTATAAGAATGAGGTATATGCCGCAAAAAACATGCCTGGCAAATGCCAGGTTTCTTAATAATGAGATATTACTGGATGTTAGGAGTGATGCGGAATAGTTTTTTGTTTCATCAGCAAGTGAGACTATATAGAAAGTAAAGAGGGGGCAAAAGCAGAATGGTAAAAAGAGCTAGAATCGTTGCCTTTTTTATCTTGTTGCTTGCATTAATAGCAACTATAGGAACCACATCAAAAGGTATTTTAAACAAGATTAACCTTGGATTGGACTTACAGGGCGGCTTTGAGGTTTTATATGAAGTAAAGCCTGAAAAAGGACAAAAAGTAACCGAGGCTACACTTAAAAGCACTGCCGGTGCTTTAGAAAAGCGCGTAAACGTATTGGGTGTCAGCGAGCCTAATATCCAAATAGAAGGAAAAGACCGCATCCGTGTGCAGTTAGCAGGTGTGAAAGACCAGGATAAAGCCAGGGAAATTTTATCTACCCAGGCAAAACTTACTTTCCGGGACTTTAATGATAAGGTCATGCTGAGCGGAGCAGATTTAAAAGCAAACGGGGCAAAACAGTCATTCTATGAAAATACTCCGGCTGTAGAAGTCACTTTAAAGGATGCAAATAAGTTTAAGGAAATTACTCAGACCATAGCTCAAATGGCGCCGCCTACAAATGTTCTTGCGATCTGGCTGGATTTTGAGGAAGGAAAAGATTCTTTCCAAAAAACGGCTACGCATGACAATATGATTTCGGCACCATCCGTTACGAAAATTATTGATCAAAACACTGTTTTTATTACAGGTAATTTCAAAATGGAAGAAGCTACAGAGCTTGCAAATCTTCTTAATGCCGGTGCACTGCCGGTTGAATTGGAGGAAAAATATTCAACTTCCGTTGGTGCAAAATTTGGTGAAGAGGCACTGCATAAGACCATTGAAGCAGGAATAATCGGGATAGCAGCTATATTTTTGTTTATGATTGCTTATTACCGCTTTCCGGGCTTCCTTGCAGTCATTACACTTGCTGCCTACATTTACCTGACATTGTTAATATTCCAGTTAATGCAGGGTGTACTGACGCTTCCTGGACTTGCAGCTTTAGTGCTTGGAGTAGGTATCGCGGTAGATACTAATATCATCACCTATGAACGGATTAAAGATGAGATTAAGATAGGGCGCACTATTAAATCCGCGTTTGCTGCAGGAAATAAGAATTCATTCCTTACCATTCTTGATGCGAATTTAACCACGTTACTAGCAGCCGGTGTTCTTTTTGTCTATGGGACAAGCTCTGTAAAAGGTTTTGCTACTATGTTAATCATCGCTATTCTATTAAGCTTTGTGACCAACGTATTCTTTTCAAGAATCTTGCTTGGACTATGGGTTCAAAGCGGCTTCTTGAATAAAAAAGCCGGCTGGTTTGGAGTAAGAAAGCAAGACATTCACGACCTTAAAGAGTCTGCTGATCCTTTTAGCATGCCGACTAGATTTGATAAAATTGATTTTGTGAAACACCGCAAAAAATTCTATATTTTTTCAATAGCATTGACTGTAATAGGAATCATCTTCCTATTGGTATTTAAACTAAATCTGGCTATTGATTTTACCAGCGGTACACGTGTTGAAGTTCAATCGGATAAAGCTCTTACCACATCAGAAATTCAAGAAGAATTTAAGAGCCTTGATTTTGAGGCAGACGACGTCGTATTATCCGGAAATAACAACACAATCGCTGTAGCAAGATTACAGGGAGTTCTCAGCAAGGAAGAAATCTCCAAGGTGAAAGACCACTTTGATGATAAATACGGCTCAGAGCCTTCCATCAGTACGGTGTCTCCTACTATAGGCAAGGAATTGGCCAAAAATGCTTTCTTTGCATTGATCATAGCGTCTATAGGCATTATCATTTATGTGACCTTCCGCTATGAATGGAGAATGGCTTTCCCTGCTGTTCTGGCCTTACTGCATGATGCATTCTTTATCATAACCGTTTTCAGCCTCTTGCGTTTAGAGGTAGATATCACTTTGATCGCTGCAGTATTAACGATTGTCGGTTATTCAATCAACGATACAATCGTTACGTTTGACCGGATTAGAGAAAATATGAAAAAGAAAAGAAAGATTAAAAACATCGAAGAGCTTGAAGATATTGTTAACCTGAGCTTAAGGCAGACATTTGGCCGTTCGGTTAATACAGTGTTAATGGTAATCATCCCTGTTATTGCTCTTCTGTTCTTTGGAAGCGGATCGCTGTTTAACTTCTCTTTTGCCTTGCTTATGGGCTTAATATGCGGCGTATACTCGTCCCTTTTCATTGCCTCACAAATCTGGCTTGACTTAAAAGAAAAGGAAATTAAACAAAAAGGAAGCCTTATTACTTTTGTAGAAAAGAAAAAGAGCAGCTCTGAACCACAAGTATAAACATTATGAACCTGTAAAACGGCCATCCGTTCTGCAGGTTTTTTTATTTTCAGAAGGATCTAGTTTTTATCTATCATTATTAGGGAAAATTAGTCGTGTCGAACTGGATGAAAGGGGGAATCATAGTGAAAGTACAGGGGATGTTTATTATAGCGTTAGCATTTGCTCTTCTTGTATCTGCCTTTGCTGTCATAAATGTAGACAATGTAACAGTGGACTATTTTTTTGGAACATCCAGGCTGCCTCTTATTGTAGTTATTCTAAGTTCTGCTTTAATGGGAGGAATCATAGTCGGATGCCTGGGGCTCCTTAAGGTTTTTTCGTTAAGAAGGGATATAAGAAAGCTTAAAAGAGACAGGGATGAAAAAGAAGTCCAGCTTGAGCTGGCTGAAAGATCGATGGATACAGCTGCTCCAAATGTAGAGGGAAGCGACCAAACATTGTGATCAGCCCTGATTTTTAATACAGATTGAAACCCCTTAGCCACTTTTGTATAATAAGGAAGGTTAAGGGGTGAATTTATGCTTAAATCAAAAACTCGATGGATCGTGAACGAATCAGACAGCGAGACAGTTAATGACCTTGTACAGCAATTAAATATAACACCTCTGGCTGCAAAGTTATTGGTAAACCGTGGACTAGCAAGCGCAGAATCGGCACGGACTTTTTTATTTAATAACGATGAACCTTTTCATGATCCATTTCTTTTTAATGACATGCAGAAGGCAGTCGACAGAATATATAAAGCAATTGATAAAAAAGAAAAGATTTTAATTTTCGGTGACTATGATGCGGACGGTGTCAGCAGTACTGCCATTCTCATGATTACTTTAAAAGAATTAGGTGCAAGGGTAGAATACTATATTCCCAACCGGTTTACAGAAGGATACGGCCCTAATATTCCAGCCTTTGAACAGGCTTTAAATAATGGAGTCAGTCTAATCATTACCGTGGATACGGGCATTTCTGCCGTAAAAGAAGCTGAGTTCTTGCAAAATGCTGGTGTGGACTATATTATTACAGACCATCATGAACCAGGAGCCGAGCTTCCTGCAGCGCTGGCTATTATTCATCCGAAGCTGCCCGGGAGCAATTATCCATATAAGGATCTGGCAGGAGTAGGTGTCGCCTTTAAATTGGCCCATGCACTGAAGGGAGAGCTTCCTGAAGAACTCTTAGATATTGCAAGTATTGGAACAATTGCTGATCTGGTGCCGCTGTTTGGAGAAAATAGACTGATTGCAGCAAGAGGCATTAAGAAGTTGAGGCACACAAGCCGCCCTGGCTTTTTGGCCATGTTTAAAACAGCGAATATCAAGCAAAGAGAAATTAATGAAGAATCTATTGGCTTCGGCCTTGCACCTAGAATCAATGCGGCTGGAAGGCTTGACAGTGCTTATCCTGCTGTTGAACTGCTGCTTTCTAATGACAGTGAGGAAGCACAAATCATTGCATCTGAAATAAATGAAATGAATAAAGAGCGGCAGAAAATCGTAAGTGAAACGGTCGAAGAGGCTATAAGGGAAGTAGAAGACCATTATCCGCCTGACAGCAATGGAATTCTCGTCATCGGAAAAGAAGGCTGGAATCCAGGAATCGTCGGCATAGTAGCTTCCAAGCTCGTTGATAAGTTTTACCGCCCTGCAATCGTTCTTAGTTTCGATGAAGAAAAAGGGATAGCCAAGGGATCTGCAAGGAGCATCGAAGGCTTTGATTTGTTTGCTAATTTATCTAAGTGCCGTGACATCCTGCCGCATTTCGGAGGCCACCCAATGGCAGCGGGCATGACTTTGAATCTCGAAGATGTGCAGGAGCTGAGAACAAGGCTGAATAAACTTGCAGGCGAGCAGCTGTCTGAGGAGGATTATACTCCTATTACAAAACTCGACAGCAAGATTACTCTGGAAGAAATCAGCTTATCGGCCATTGAGGAATTAGAAATGCTTGCCCCTTTTGGAATGGGCAACCCAAAGCCGCTTATATTAATTGAATCAGTTCCGATGGATTCCATTAAAAAAATAGGAGCTGATCAAAAGCATCTTAAGATCATCCTTGATAACGGGGAGGCAGAACTTGATGGTGTAGGATTCGGACTGGGTGTTCATTATGATCATATTTCCCCTTATTCCAGGGTATCCGTAATAGGTGAGCTTTCCATTAATGAATGGAATAATGTCAGGAAACCACAGATCTTTCTGGCTGATTTGTCTGTATCAGATTGGCAGCTGTTTGACTGCCGGGGAGTACGGCCTGTTTCTAAATGGCTTGACCATATTCCCGAAGGTACATTAAGACTAATCGTGTTTAATGAAAGTACATTAAATGGCTTAAACGATGAATTAAAAAGTAAGGCTGTTCTCCTTGAAGAAACCACTGAAAACATGGATGCCCTGGATGGAATGAATCTAGTTTTGTTCGATATGCCGAAAAGCAGTGCCGCTTTGGAAAAGTTACTAAAGGGCAGGCAGCCCGAACGGATTTATGCTCATTTTCATCAAGTGCAAAACCATTTTTTCAGCACAAGGCCGACTCGGGAGCACTTTAAGTGGTTTTATGCCTTTTTGGCTAAAAGGGAAACCTTTAATTTAAAAACACACGGAGATCAGCTGGCAAAATACAGAGGATGGACAAAAGAAACTGTTGAATTTATGTCACAGGTGTTTTTTGAATTAGAATTTGTTAGAATAGACAATGGATTGATTACACTAAATAAAAATGTGAAAAAACGGGAATTGAGCGATTCAGATACATATCGCCAAAAGCAGGAGCAATTTGAATTGGAACAAGCACTACTTTATTCCTCTTACCGTGAATTATATGATAAGTTTAATCAATTAATAGAGGAAACCGTATTCCTTGAGGAGGATAATAAACAATGGATTTAAAGCAATATATTACAATCGTTCCAGATTGGCCGAAACCGGGAATTAAATTTAAAGATATTACAACCCTGATGGATAATGGTGAAGCATATAAGTATGCAACAGACCAGATGGTTGAATATGCCCGTGAAAAGCAAATTGACGTTGTCGTGGGACCTGAAGCCAGAGGGTTTATCATTGGGTGCCCAGTGGCTTATGCTCTTGGAGTAGGTTTCGCACCTGTCAGAAAAGAAGGCAAGCTCCCTCGTGAAACGATTAAAGTACAGTATGGCCTTGAATACGGCAGTGACGTGCTGACGCTTCACAAAGATGCGATCAAACCTGGGCAGCGCGTATTAATTACCGATGACCTTCTGGCAACTGGCGGAACAATTGAAGCAACCATTAAACTTGTAGAGGAATTAGGCGGCGTAGTGGCTGGAATAGCCTTCCTTATAGAACTTTCTTACCTGGATGGAAGAAGTAAGTTGAATGACTATGATATTTTAACACTTATGAAATATTAATAAGATTGTAACGGAAAAGGCACTCTATTGGCTCATAGAGTGCCTTTTCTGTTACAATTGATAAAATATACGCAGTTTTTTCAAAAATTGTCCGAATTTGACAGGGAAATTATGAGAAGAATGGCAAAACAGGTTATTTTCCCTTTACAGATTGAACTTTTACTTTGATAATAGTTACAATTAGGTTAAATAAAGCGAACCAGATTTTAGAGAATAGAGTATACTACAACTTATCTTTGTACGGATAATTCTTATATATAAAAAGGTGATTGAATGGCAAATGAACAAATATTAAGTGCAGATCAGGTGATACTCAAGGCAAAGGATTACTTAAGTGCGGAAGATGTCGATTTCTTGGAGAAAGCTTTTAAATACGCTGAGAACGCTCATAGAACCCAATTCCGTAAATCAGGAGAACCATACATTATCCACCCGGTACAAGTAGCAGGCATTCTGGCAGATTTGCAAATGGATGCGTCTACAATTGCTGCCGGTTTTTTGCATGATGTGGTGGAAGATACAGATATAACGTTAGATAATCTTAAGGATGCTTTTGGCAAGGAAACAGCCATGCTTGTTGACGGAGTTACGAAACTGGGGAAAATCAAATATAAATCTCAGGAAGAGCAGCAAGCTGAAAACCACAGAAAAATGTTTGTAGCCATGGCTCAGGATATCAGGGTTATCTTAATTAAACTCGCAGACCGGCTTCATAACATGCGGACGCTTAAACACCTGCCGCTTGAAAAGCAGCGCCGGATTTCTAATGAAACGTTAGAAATATTCGCACCGCTTGCCCATCGTCTCGGGATTTCAAAGGTTAAATGGGAGCTGGAGGATACCGCATTAAGATATTTAAATCCACAGCAATATTACCGAATTGTTAATCTAATGAAGAAAAAACGTGCAGAACGAGAAGAATATCTGGATGACGTTATCGAAGAAGTGCGAAATCAAGTTAATGACGTAAACATTCATGCTGAAATCTCCGGCCGTCCTAAGCATATCTATAGTATTTACCGTAAAATGGCATTGCAGAATAAACAGTTCAGTGAAATCTATGATCTTCTTGCAGTCCGGATTGTGGTGAACAATATAAAAGACTGCTACGCCGTACTCGGCATTATTCACACATGCTGGAAGCCAATGCCTGGCCGCTTCAAGGATTATATCGCCATGCCTAAACCCAATATGTATCAATCCCTGCACACAACCGTTATCGGTCCAAAGGGAGATCCTTTAGAAGTGCAGATTCGTACAACGGAGATGCATCGAATAGCGGAATTTGGGATTGCTGCGCACTGGGCTTATAAGGAAGATAAAAAAGCAGATACACCGACACAGCTTGGAAATAAATTAAGCTGGTTTAGAGAAATATTAGAATTCCAGAATGATGCAACAAACGCAGAGGAATTCATGGAAGGCCTGAAGATCGATTTATTCTCAGATATGGTGTATGTATTTACTCCTAAAGGTGATGTTATAGAACTTCCATCAGGGTCAGTTCCAATTGATTTCTCATATAGAATTCACTCGGAAATAGGAAATAAAACCATTGGCGCTAAGGTTAATGGGAAAATGGTCACGCTCGACTATAAGCTTAAAACCGGGGACATTATTGAAATCTTAACTTCTAAGCATTCTTATGGACCCAGCCAGGATTGGCTTAAGCTTGCCCAAACCTCTCAGGCCAAGAATAAAATCCGGCAATTCTTCAAGAAACAAAGACGCGATGAAAATCTCGAAAAAGGAAAAGAGCTTGTGGAAAAAGAAATCCGCAGCATGGACTTTGATCTTAAAGAGATTCTAACCTCGGACAATATTAAAAGAGTGGCCGATAAGTTTAATTTTTCTAATGAAGAAGATATGTATGCTGCTGTCGGATACAACGGAATTACGGCTGCTCAAATAGCGAACCGCCTGACTGAAAAATGGCGGAAACAGAAAGAAAAAGAACAGGAAACAACACTAAAAGATACCGTAGCGGATCTTAGAACGTTCCCTAACAGCAGGAAAAAAGAATCAGGTGTCCGGGTAAGGGATATTGATAATCTTTTGATTCGTCTATCCAGATGCTGCAACCCGGTTCCGGGTGACGATATCGTTGGGTTTATTACAAAGGGCCGCGGAGTTTCCGTCCACCGGTCTGATTGCACCAATTTGCAGAGTGAAGAAGCGGAAGACCGCTTAATTCCTGTAGAATGGGAAGGCGGTCTCAATGAACGCAAAGAGTACAATGTAGATATTGAAATAAACGGCTATGACAGAAGCGGACTATTAAATGAGGTGCTTCAGGCTGTAAATGAAACGAAAACGAATATATCAGCTGTTTCGGGCAAATCTGACCGGAACAAAGTAGCCACCATTCACATGTCCATTTCCATCAATAATGTAAACCACCTGCAGAAGGTGGTCGAAAGAATTAAACAGATTCATGACATATATGCAGTACGAAGAATCATGAATTAAACATCATGTTGAAGAAGGAGCTTTTTTATGAGAGTCGTTTTACAGCGGTCGGGAAAAGCTTCTGTCAAAGTAAATGACAGGACAATCGGCCAGATCGATAAAGGCCTCGTCCTGCTTGTCGGAGTGACTCACGGCGACACAAAGGAAGATGCAGCCTATCTTGCAGAAAAAATCGGAAATCTCCGCATTTTTGAAGACGAGAATGAAAAAATGAATCTTTCGTTAAAAGATACAGGAGGTTCCATCCTATCTGTATCGCAGTTCACTTTATATGGTGATTGCAGAAAAGGAAGAAGGCCGAACTTTATGGCTGCAGCCAGGCCTGATGAAGCAAAAGGATTATACGAGATCTTTAACACACTGCTTCAGGAAAAAGGATTCCACGTTGAAACAGGTGAATTCGGAGCCATGATGGAAGTCAGCCTGATCAATGATGGCCCGGTGACACTGATCGTTGATAGCAAGGATAGATAATTTACACAGGCCAGGTTCTTAGGAACCTGGCCTTTTGCTGTAGTCTTTGAGGAGGTTGTGAATATTTAAATGGCATGAGTTCAGAGATATGCAATCCGGAGCGTGTTGACGCATTTACATTAAAAATGACGGTTTCTGTTCCAAGTCTCTCAAAAATTTTCACTTCGATTAGAGTCGGCGCATAAATTTTAACTAATGGCGCATTTATTTTAAAGACAGCGCAAAAAATTCGAAAACCGGCTCATATCATTTCGAAAAATAACAGCTCAAATAAATTCATATTCGACTAACAGCGCATTATTTTTACAAACTCTATAGCGTGTTGAGTCATGGTATCTATTGCTGCAATCTTTGCAGAATTCCACCTCACTCTAAAATCTAGTACATCATCCGGCTTCCGTTCCTGCCGCATCAGCGGCCGCATTCCTATCATTCGTTAAAATAATAGGCTAAGCCGTTATATAACGCGGCTGCGGCTTCTTCCTGGTATTTGCCGCTCACTATGGTCTGCTCCTCTGCTGGGTTACTCAGGTAGCCTAATTCCAATAAAGCTGCAGAGCGTTTATTTTCCCTCAGTACATGGTAATCTCCTTGTCTTGTACCTCTATCAGTCAGTTTTACGAGCCCGCTAAGAGAATGATGCAGCTCTTTTGCAAGACTTTCCTGATAGCCGTGCAGATAATAAGTGGTTATTCCACTTGCGTTGTTTTCAGCAGAGCCATCATAGTGGATGCTGAGAAACGCATCTGCATTGTATTGATGGGAAAGCCTTACTCTGGATTCTAAAGATATGTATGTATCGGTATTTCTTGTGAGAATAGCATTTGCTCCAGCTGCTTTTAATTTGTCATATAATAATAAGGCTGTTCTGAGAGTAATGTTTTTTTCAAGGTTTCCTTGTGTTCCTGTTGTCCCGTTATCCCTGCCGCCATGGCCTGGATCAATAATAATGACTTTGTTTTTTAAATGCTTTTCTGCTCCAGGTTTTTGAATTTGGGGTCCACTGCCGTTTACAGAAACCATCCAGCCGGCTACGAATGCTGTTTTTCCTTTTCCTAATTGGAGCTGATACCAATTATTTTGAATGGATGCGGCAGTAAAAATCTCTCCCTCCTTAGCTCTTCTCATGATGGTGGAATTTGCATCCGCTTTTTCTCTTAAATTTGTTCCGTTATATAAAATTTTGATTTTGCTTCCCTTGATATCCTTTTGAGCTGGCTTCTGTTCCTTATTTGAGGTTTTCTCTAAGAACCAGCTGGCAGCCCATCCTGTTTTCCCTTCTAGAAACTCAATTTTTACCCAGCTGTTTCTTTCTTCTAAAATGGTAAAGGTTTTATTTTTTGTAACTCTTCCGGCGACTTTCCCATTCAAAGAGGGCGTTTCTCTAATATATAAGCTTTGGGCAGTAATAGTTGCAAGGGTGCCACTCTTTGATTCAGGAACCCTGCTCTTATCGGTGCTTGAGGAAGGGCTTATATTCACAAAGTCTTTATTAATCCAGCCAGTGCTTTCTTGGTATTCAATTTTTATCCAGTCGCCGTTCTCCTTTAGAAAAGGGAGGCTTGTGCCTCTAGTGACTTTCCCAATGACCCTGCCATCCATTGCAGGAGTCTCCCTGATGTTTAATCCATCTGCAGTAACCTCTGCAATTTTATGGACAGAGTCCTGCTTTTTTTCTTTTGATTTTTTGCTCTTTGGTTTCTCTTCTTTTTTTTCGGTTAAAAACTCGGCAGCTGCCCAGCCTGTAATCTCATCTGTATTAATTTTAACCCAGTTCTCATTTTTTTCGAGTATGGCAGCTTCCTTGCCTCCAGTAAGACTGCCGATTATTTGAAACTGCTTACCGGGGCCATTTCGAATTCTTAAAGTATCCGCTGACACCACGGCATGGGCTAAAGGGGTTAATTCAGAATTACTGTTCTCCTTTTGTCTTATCCTGCTGATCAGCCACCCCGCAACCCATCCCTTTTTGCCGCCCTCAAGAGTAATCTGAATCCAGTTGCTCCGTTCAGCTGTTATTTGATAGATCTCCCCATAAGAGACTTCCGTTACGATCGGAGAGGCTAAATCCGGAGCTTCCCGTACATTTATAACGTCGGTTATAACCTGTATCTGTCCCTTTTCAGCATTTGCTTTAAGTTCGGCCGGAAAAAAACTGGCCGTGATCAGCAGGATACTGATAAGACATAAAATTATGGATTTTTCCATCAACCATTCCACCTTATTAAGCTAAAAAAATATGGTTCATGCGAATAAGTAAGGAAATTCGGTAAGCACCCGTAAAAACCCTTCCTAACAGCGAAATAAATTCTTAAAATTGGACAGGATAGTAAGAGTGAATAGTGAATTGACAGGAATGTATAATCTCATTTATTTGCATAAAATAATAAGGAGGGTTTCCATTGAGATTTAGTGATAAAGGTATGATAAGTGCAAACGGAAGCAGCCAGATTTTCGGTGTAGACTTTCATAACTTCATTCAGAGAGAGGAAAGCTCCTCTATGGTTGAGCTGGCTTCAGAATTCGGCTTGAATGTGAGAGAAGTTAAACACTTAAAAAAACGTATTGAAAGATCTTGAATTTCCTTGACAATGTAAACCTCGGTACGTATTATTAGTAAATAAATGAAAATACATATTTATCGCAAAACCAATGATGGGGAAGAGTAATTAAGAACCGGATGAATAGAGAGGAAATGTCCTTAGGCTGAAAGCATTTCTACTGATGGCTTGATGAAAGAACACTCCGTAGGCTTCGCTCTGAAATGGTATCCATAGTAGGAGATGAACGTATACAGGCGTTAACTGTTAAAAGTGGAAGTATTTTTGTTATACTTCAACCAGGGTGGCACCACGGGAATTCCAAACTCTCGTCCCTTGTAATTAAGTTTACAGGGGACGGGGGTTTTTTAGTTTTTTTAGGCTTCCCTATTGGTCTTTAACCTGAAATTATAGATTTATATTGAAGAGAAAGGAATGGTTGTATGTCCATTCAGATTCCTAGAGGTACACAGGATATTCTGCCCGGCCAGTCAGAGATTTGGCAGTATATCGAAAGTAAAGCCAGAGATTTAAGCAGAAGATACCAATATTCAGAAATCCGCACCCCTTTATTCGAGCACACTGAATTGTTCTTAAGAGGAGTAGGAGATACGACGGATATCGTCCAAAAAGAAATGTATACCTTTCAGGACCGCGGAGGAAGAGACTTGACGCTTCGTCCGGAAGGCACAGCACCAGTTGTTCGGTCTTATGTAGAAAATAAAATGTTTGGGCTGCCGAATCAGCCAGTAAAATTGTTTTATTTTGCGCAAATGTTCCGTTACGAAAGACCGCAGGCAGGAAGGTACCGCCAGTTTGTACAATTCGGGGTAGAAGCGCTCGGAAGTTCCGACCCGGCTATAGATGCAGAAGTCATATCGCTTGTTATGAATCTGTATAAGGAATTAGGCCTTCGAAAAATTAAACTCGTGATAAACAGTCTGGGCGATAAAGATAGCAGAACAGCACACCGAGAGGCATTGATGGCCCACTTTTCACCAATGATTCATGAATTCTGTTCTGACTGCCAGAACCGGCTTGAGAAAAATCCGATGAGAATTCTAGATTGCAAAAAAGATCGTGAGCATGAGCTTATGAAGACAGCTCCATCTATCCTGGAATACTTAAACAATGAGTCAGCCGCCTACTTCGATAAAGTTAAACAATACTTGACCGACCTGGATATTCAATTTGTAGTAGATCCAACACTTGTTAGAGGCCTCGATTATTATAATCACACAGCATTCGAGATTATGAGTGATGCTGAAGGATTTGGCGCTATCACAACACTCTGCGGCGGCGGCAGGTATAATGGTTTAGTTGAAGAGCTGGGGGGGCCCGAAACCCCTGGAATTGGATTTGGTTTAAGCATTGAAAGGTTAATTTCGGCACTTGCAGCCGAGAACATTACATTGCCGGTAGATACACAGCTTGACTGCTATTTCGTAGCTATGGGAGATGCAGCTAAGGATTATACCGTTAAATTGACTCAGGCGCTTCGCCTTCAGGGATTCTCTGCAGACCGTGATTATCAAAACCGTAAAGTCAAAGCTCAGTTTAAAGCAGCTGACAGGCTTAACGCAAAATTCGTTGCAGTGCTTGGTGACGATGAACTTCTTGAAAATAAAATAAGTGTGAAAAACATGACAACCGGAGAACAGACTTCAGTCAGCCTTGATTCATTTGTAGAAGAATTTAGCAGACTGCAGGCTTAAGGGGGAAAAGAGATGTTTGGAAGATCCTACTTCTGTGGAGAAGTAACAGAAAAAGCAATTGGAGAAAAAGTAACACTTAAAGGCTGGGTTCAAAAAAGGCGCGATTTGGGCGGCCTGATTTTCATCGATCTTCGTGACCGTTCAGGAATTGTTCAAGTTGTATTCAATCCAGGTCATTCTAAGGAAGCATTAGATCTAGCAGAACGGATTAGAAACGAATATGTTTTAGATATTGAAGGAACTGTAGTCGCTCGGGAAGAAGGCACGATCAATCCCAACCTAAAAACAGGCAAAATTGAAGTGCAGGCTGAGCAGGTAACAATCTTGAATGAAGCGAAAACACCTCCTTTTGTATTGTCAGATACTACGGATGTTTCTGAAGATGTGCGGCTTAAATACCGCTATTTAGATCTTCGCCGCCCAGTGATGTATGAAACATTTAAAATGCGTCATCAGACCACAAAGGCAATCCGGAATTTCTTGGACGGCGAAGGGTTTTTGGATGTTGAGACACCAATTCTGACAAAAAGCACTCCTGAAGGAGCCCGTGATTATCTTGTGCCAAGCCGTGTTCATGACGGGGAATTTTATGCTCTTCCACAATCGCCCCAGCTATTTAAACAGATGCTGATGGTTTCTGGCTTTGAGCGCTACTATCAAATTGCGCGCTGTTTCCGTGACGAAGATCTTCGTGCTGACAGACAGCCGGAATTTACACAGATTGATATTGAAACAAGCTTTATGAGTCAGGAAGATATCATCGAGCTGACAGAAAAAATGATGAATAAAGTAATGAGAGAAGTAAAAGGCATCGAATTAAATCACCCGCTGCCGCGTATGACATATGAGGAAGCGATGGGATCATATGGCTCAGATAAGCCAGACACAAGGTTCGAAATGAAATTGATAAATGTTTCTGAGCTGGTGAAAGAAAGCGGCTTTAAGGTATTCTCAGGGGCTGTTGCTTCAGGTGGAGAAGTAAAGGCTATTAACGCAAAGTCGGCAGCTTCTAAATATTCCAGAAAAGACATTGATGCTCTTGGTGAGTTCGCAGCGATTTACGGAGCGAAAGGCCTGGCCTGGCTTAAAGCAGAAGAAGACGGGTTAAAAGGACCGATCGCCAAGTTCTTTGGTGAAGCAGAACAAACGCAGTTAAGAGAAGCTCTTTCTGTAGAGCCTGGGGATCTATTGCTCTTTGTTGCAGATAAAAAGAGTGTTGTGGCCGATTCACTTGGAGCGTTACGATTAAAGCTTGGCAAAGAGTTAAACCTGATCAATGAAAAACAGTTTAACTTCCTCTGGGTTACAGATTGGCCATTGCTTGAATACGACGAAGAATCCGGCCGATATTTTGCAGCTCATCATCCGTTCACAATGCCTTTCAGGGAAGACCTGGATAAGCTTGTTACGGACCCAGGCAGCGTGAAAGCACAGGCTTATGATCTTGTGTTGAATGGATATGAATTAGGCGGAGGGTCTATCCGTATATTTGAAAGAGATGTTCAAATGAAAATGTTCGAAGCTCTTGGATTCTCTCAAGAAGCAGCGAAAGAGCAATTTGGCTTTTTGTTAGAAGCATTTGAGTATGGAACTCCTCCGCACGGCGGAATTGCTCTTGGGCTTGACCGTTTAGTGATGCTTCTTGCGGGAAGAACAAACCTTAGAGATACCATTGCCTTCCCTAAAACAGCCAGTGCAAGTGACCTGTTAACAAAGGCACCGGGAGAAGTAAGCAAAGCTCAGCTGGACGAATTGCACCTTGCTTTGAAGACAGAAAAAAGCGAATAAAGACCTATTTCTCTTTTGTTGAAATGAGTGTGTAAGCTGTGTTAGAATAACATCAATAAGTAAGAGTCCTGATGTGTTCGTTTAATCCTCTATACGTTTTGACCGAACAATTATAGTTTCGGGAGCCTGAGTTTCCAAGCTGCGTACAAGCCTTTCTTTGAAGAGGACTTACTAATGCCTAGAACAGGGCACCCACCTGCTGAGAGCGGGTTCAAAACTATGGCACTGACGGCACAATTGGGGCTCTTACACCTACATAAGCCAGACAATGCCTGTGTCAAATGCGCACAGGTTTTTTTATGTTGTTTTTTGTGTAATTAAATAGATATGATATATTTTACTAGAAGAAATGATATGTTGATGTTGGCACTATGGTGATTCTTCACTGCAGGCGCGAGACTCCTGCGGGAAAAGCGGTATTGTCTAGCTGCGGACTGACACCTTCGGTCATAAGCCAATCGCCATCAAAAGGCAAATAGCGCCTTTCGCTGACGCTCGTCTTATGTCTGTCAGGTGTCTGACTTTCTATATAGTAGTTTTTTTAAACGAGTTTGTTCATCACAATTCTTTAAAAAGAAGTACCTTAAAAGTCACCGTCCTCCGCTTTTCTATTAAGGGAGACTCCGCAGACGTGTAACGTCGAGGAGGCTCCCGGACCGCCCGCGAAAAAGCGAGCATGCTTTCGCTGATATCAACAACTCAATTTGTTGGATGATAGCAAAAAAGTTTACGAAAACAGCCAAAAGAAAAGATCATGATAATTGGAGTGAGACAAATGCTTCATCAATTTTCCCGGAATGAGCTGGCAATCGGCAAAGAGGGATTGGATACATTAAAAAATACAACAGCAGCCGTGCTTGGAATCGGCGGAGTAGGTTCATTTGCTGCTGAAGCACTAGCCCGGTCTGGAGTTGGCAGATTAATTCTTGTCGACAAAGATGATGTAGATATAACGAATATTAACAGACAAAATATTGCCTTTTTATCTACTGTGGGAAAATTCAAGGCGGATTTAATGAAAGAAAGAATTAAAGACATAAACCCTGAATGTGAAGTAATCTCCTTAAAAATGTTTTATACAGAAGAAACGTATGAAGAATTCTTCAGCTATGGATTGGACTATGTAATAGATGCTTCCGATACCATTTCTTATAAAATTCATTTAATGAAAGAATGCCTGAACAGAAATATTAAAATAATCTCAAGCATGGGTGCAGCCAACAAAATGGATCCAACCCGGTTCCAAATTGCTGATATTTCCAAAACCCATACAGATCCTCTTGCAAAAGTAATTCGTACAAGATTAAAAAAAGAAGGAATTAAAAAGGGAATTCCTGTAATATTTTCTGATGAGAGTCCTATAGTCATTCGAGAAGAGGTACGGAAAGAGGTTGGGAATGATAAAGCTCCGATAAGAAAGGCACAGATGCCTCCTTCTTCCAATGCATTTGTCCCATCGGTGGCAGGATTGATTGCAGCCAGCTGGGTTATACGGGATATTGTCAGGGATATCCACATCCATAGAGTGAATGAAGAAAAATCCCGCCGGTAATATGCTGCGAAAAAAGTTGATTATATGATTTATTTAATAAAGGTTCAGGCTTAATTCCTTTTAGGAATGCTGCCTGAACCTTCTATTTTTTCATAAACGGCTGAGAGCGCCTGCTCGAATTTTCCAGTAGATTTCGGTTTGTAATATTTCTTTCCTGCAAGCTTGTCGGGAAGATATTGCTGCTTAACCCATCCATTCTCATAGTCATGAGGATAAAGATAGCCAATTCCTCTCCCCAGGTCTTTAGCTCCTTTATAGTGGGCATCCTTTAAATGATCAGGCACATCTCCATAATTCCCGCTGCGAATATCAGCAAGGGCAGAATCCAGTGCCATATAAGCTGAGTTAGATTTAGGAGATAAACATAGCTCGACAACTGCGTTTGCAAGCGGGATTCTCGCCTCGGGAAAGCCGAGCCTTTCTGCAGCTTCCACGGCTGCCAGGGTGCGAGGTCCAGCCTGAGGATTAGCCAGGCTGATATCTTCATAGGCCATAACTACAAGCCGGCGGCTGATGCTTACCAGGTCTCCCGCTTCTATCAGTCTTCCTAAATAATGCATTGCAGCATTTACATCACTGCCGCGGACTGACTTTTGGAGGGCCGATAAAACATCATAATGGGCATCTCCATCTTTATCGTGAGAGAAGCTCTTTTTTTGGATGCATTCTTCGGCTGCTGCCACATCGATGACAATGACGCCGTCTTGGTCTGGCTCAGTTGACAGAACTGCAAGCTCAAGGGCGTTTAAAGCACTGCGCACATCACCGTTTGAGGCTGAAGCGAGATGAAGATAAGCTTCTTCAAGAATGTTGGTTTTTTGGCCGCCGAGTCCCCGTTCTGGATCAGATGCCGCTCTTTTTAAAGCAAGCACGATGTCCCCTGGTTCGAGCGGCTTCAATTCAAAAATCTGGCATCTGCTTCTTATTGCCGGGTTGATCGCGTGGTATGGATTGCTTGTTGTCGCCCCAATAAGAGTGATCATCCCGTTTTCAAGAAAAGGCAGGAGAAAGTCCTGTTTAGCTTTATCCAGGCGATGGACTTCATCCAAAAGTAAAATGACTTTTCCTGACATTTTTGCTTCCTGGGCTACAATCTCCATATCCTTTTTATTGTTTGTGACCGCATTTAAACTACGGAAAGCAAACTTTGTGCTTCCGGCAATAGCACTGGCTATTGACGTTTTCCCGATACCCGGGGGGCCATATAAAATCATGGAAGCAAGCTGTTTAGCCTTGACCATTCTTCTGATAATTTTCCCTTCACCCACCAGATGGTTCTGGCCGATTATTTCATCTATATGTTTTGGGCGCATTCGAAACGCCAGAGGCTTTATATTCATTAACATCTCTCCGAAACATGTATTGTCATAAAGCTTTGTTTAATTTGTCTGTTGATTTCTGCTGCAGACACTCGCTTTTTCGCGGGCGGTCCGGGAGCCTCCTCGGCGTAATACTCCTGCGGGGTCTCCCTTAATAGAAAAGCGGAGGACGGTGACTTTTAAGGTACTTTTTTTTAGAGAATTGTGATGAATAAACTCGTTTAAAAAACTACTATATAGAAAGTCAGACGCCTGACAGACATAAGACGAGCGCAAGCGAAAGGCGCTTTTTGCCTTTTGATGGCGATTGGCTTATGACCGAAGGTGTCAGTCCGCAGCTAGACAATACCGTTTTTCCCGCAGGAGTCTCCCGCCTTCCGCAACAACATTAGTGCGGAAATTAGCCTGTCCATTAAGAAAAACCGATAATACTTAGTTGTTTTCCTTACTTTAACATACAATATGGTAAACTTAAAATGCATTGAATTCTTGAATATGCTATAATTTCAAAAGCATTTGCGAGAAGAATTCTAAACTATTTTCGCCATGATTACATGACGGATTAACTTATAGTGGGATACATATAACTTATTTTTTGATAGAGGTGTAGGATATGAAAATATCGACAAAAGGCCGTTATGGACTTACCATCATGATTGAATTGGCACGGAAGCATGGTGAGGGGCCGACGTCACTGAAGGCAATAGCACAGACACATGATTTATCCGAGCATTATCTTGAACAGCTGATTGCGCCCCTTAGAAATGCAGGTCTTGTAAAAAGCATCCGCGGAGCTTATGGCGGGTATCTGCTGGGGAGAGAGCCTGAACAAATAACATCTGGAGACATTATCCGCGTACTAGAAGGCCCGATCAGCCCGGTGGAAGGCATTGAAGATGAGGAGCCGGCTAAGAGGGAATTGTGGATAAGAATCCGCGATGCAGTAAAAAATGTATTAGATAATACTACACTACAAGACCTCGCCAGTTACAAAGATGATGGAAATACAGATTCTTACATGTTCTATATATAAGGCTTCTGCCTTTAAAACCCTGATAGGAGGGAGCTTGTTTTGGTAAAAATCTATTTGGATCATGCAGCAACATCTCCCATGCATCCTGAAGTTATAGAAAAATACACAGAAGCTATGAAGGCGCATTTCGGCAACCCTTCAAGCATCCATTCATTTGGCCGTGAAGCAAGGCACATTTTAGATGAATCAAGGGCTGCTATCGCTAGAAGTATAAATGCTTCAGAGCAGGAGATTATTTTTACGAGCGGTGGAACGGAAGCAGATAATCTGGCCATTATGGGTATTGCTCATGCCCACAGCCAAAAAGGCCGGCACATTATCAGCACGCAGATCGAGCATCATGCCGTATTGCATAGCTGCCAGAACCTTGAAAAACAGGGCTATGAAGTGACCTACCTGCCTGTTAATGAGGATGGAAGGATTGCTATAGAGGATCTTCAAAGGGAATTAAGAGAGGATACGATCCTCGTTACCATTATGTATGGAAATAACGAAGTAGGCACGATACAGCCAGTTAAAGAAATCGCTGGACTTTTACAAGACCATCAGGCTTTTTTCCATACGGATGCAGTCCAGGCATATGGAATGGAAAAGATTGATGTGAAGGATATGGGCATCGATTTATTGTCCGTTTCTGCCCATAAAATTAATGGTCCTAAAGGAATCGGTTTTTTGTATGTAAAGGATGGATTAAAAATCACTCCTTATTCCTATGGCGGGGAACAGGAGAGAAAAAGACGCGCAGGGACGGAAAACGTTCCAGGTATAGCTGCCTTCGCAGAGGCGGTCCGGATTTCTCAAGGCACTGCCGATGAAAAAAGAATCAAATACACTGCCTTTAAAAAGATCTTGAAAGAAATTCTTCATAATGAAGACGTGACATTTGCAATTAACGGGTCAGAAGAGTATGCTCTTCCACATGTATTCAATATTAGTTTTGAAGGAACCAATGTTGAAGCTATGCTGGTAAATCTTGATCTGGCAGGCATCGCGGTGTCCAGCGGTTCTGCCTGTACAGCAGGTTCCATTGACCCTTCACATGTTTTAGTCGCTATGTTTGGTAAAAATTCAGACAGGCCTGCCAATTCCATCCGTTTTAGTTTTGGATTTACTAATACAGATGAAGATATAGAAAGAGCTGCCAGAGAGACAGCTAAAATTATTAAAAGACTTACCGCTTAAGGTAAATTCATAAAGGGGTGAAACCATGAATAAATCACCTAAAGATACCCGTGTTGTCGTGGGTATGTCAGGAGGAGTAGACTCTTCTGTGGCTGCCTTATTGTTAAAGCAGCAAGGATATGATGTAGTCGGTATTTTCATGAAAAACTGGGATGATACAGACGAAAATGGCGTTTGTACCGCAACAGAAGATTATAATGATGTCATCCGGGTGTGCAACCAAATCGGCATCCCATACTATGCCGTTAATTTTGAAAAACAATATTGGGATAAAGTATTCACCTATTTCCTTGATGAATATAAAGCAGGGAGAACGCCGAACCCTGATGTAATGTGCAATAAAGAAATTAAGTTTAAAGCATTCCTGGAGCATGCGGTGAATCTAGGTGCAGATTATCTGGCGACTGGCCATTATGCGCAGGTCGAATTCCGTGATGGTGAGTATAAAATGCTTAGAGGGATCGACGAAAACAAGGATCAAACTTATTTCTTGAATCAGCTGACACAGGACCAGCTTGAAAAAGTAATGTTTCCTCTCGGCGGAATCGATAAACCAAAGGTGCGGGAAATTGCTAAGGAAGCAAATCTGGCAACTGCCGCCAAAAAAGATTCCACAGGCATTTGCTTTATTGGTGAAAGAAACTTTAAAGAATTCCTTGGAAACTATCTGCCTGCTCAGCCTGGAACGATGCAGACCCTGAGTGGAGAAATAAAAGGTAAACACGATGGCTTAATGTATTATACGATCGGACAGCGCCATGGACTTGGCATTGGCGGCAGCGGTGAACCGTGGTTCGCAGTAGGAAAAGATTTAGCTGAGAACATTCTATACGTTGAACAAGGATTTGACCATGAAAGCTTGTACTCAACCTCTATATCTGCTGTAAATGTCAGCTGGGTATCTGCTAAAGAAAGAACTCAGGAATTTAGCTGTACAGCTAAATTCAGATACCGTCAGGAAGACAATGAAGTAACTGTCCGGATCACAGGGGAGAATTCAGCAGAAGTGGTTTTTGAAAAACCAATTCGCGCTGTTACTCCAGGACAGGCAGTCGTTTTTTACAATGGCGATGAATGTTTGGGCGGAGGCACCATTGATGAGGTATATAAAGGCAGCAATAGATTAACTTATGTAGGATAACCACCAGGCAGGCCGTTTTTAAGGTCTGCCCGTTTTGTTTTTATCTCAAGCAGTCAAAGGGAGTAGACAGCTTGAGACAATGAATGCGGAGTGCTGCCTTGATAAGTCTCTCGGATTAGCGACGCAGGCAATGCTTTTATGAATTATGTTATAATTTTTGTAGAATTATTGGAGAGTGGTAAATCGATGGATAAAAACATGCTAGGCATTCAATATATGCAAGAAGGAAAATATGAAGATGCAGTAAAGCTTTTTTCTGAGGTGATTGAAGAAAGCCCGAAAGATCCTGTGGGTTATATTAACTTTGGTAACGTTTTGACAGCTGTCGGTGAAAATGAAAAAGCAATTAGTTTCTTTAACAAAGCTTTAGAAATCGATAAAAGTGCTTCAGCTGCCTATTACTCACTGGGGAATCTTTACTTTGAAAAAGATAAATTTATGGAAGCTAAAGATATGTATGAAAAGGCTGTTAAGACAGGCCTTGATAATGCAGACGCATTCTTCATGCTTGGGTTAACGCTGATGCAGCTGGATCAGCCAAAGCTGGCGATGCCTTACCTGCAAAGAAGTGTTGAATTAAATCCTGAAGATGCTGAAGCAAGATTTCAGTATGCACTTTGTTTAGCTCACGCTGAGCTATATGAAGAGGTTATTAAGGAATTGAAAACAGTGATAGAAAAAGACCCTGAGCATGGAGATGCGTACTATAATCTAGGGGTTGCCTATGCGTTGACTGATAACGTCCCTGCCGCACTTGAACAAATGAACAAGGCAGTTGAAGTCCAGCCGGACCATATGCTGGCAGCTCATGGGAGTAAACAGATGGAAGCTATTTTAGAGGAAGAAAAGAAGAAATAGGATATCCAAATCATGAAGGGAGGGAAATGTATGCTGCAGCAAGATTCTTTAGACCTTTTCACTGAAGAAGACAAGAAGTTTATGAAGGGCCGTCATTTAGTTACAATCTTTCATAATGAGCAAAATTTGTATTCAGTAGTAAGAATTCGATTAGATTCTACAAATCTGAATTATGACGAAAAAGAAGCAGTTGTAACAGGCTATTTCCCTCGAATTCATGAACATGAATCCTATATATTTTTTGGCCAGATGAAGGATCACCCTAAATTTGGGGTTCAGTTCCATGTGGAGCATTTTAGAAAAGATATCCCTCATACAAGGGACGGGGTTATTAACTATCTTTCTTCCGAGCTTTTTAAGGGAATCGGAAAAAAAACGGCAGAAAGCATTGTGGATACATTAGGAGAAAATGCAATTTCCCTGATTCTTGAAAAACCGTCCCTTTTAGACACAATCCCCAGGTTAAACCCCGAAAAAGCAAAAGATCTTTATGACAATCTAATGGAGCATCAAGGTCTAGAAAAAGTGATGATCACGCTCAATCAATTTGGTTTCGGGCCGCAGCTGTCCATGAGGATTTACCAGGTATATAAGCAGGAAACACTAACGGTCATCCAAAAAAATCCTTACCAGCTTGTTGAGGATATCGAGGGAATTGGATTTGGCCGGGCAGATGAATTAGGCTTTCAAGTTGGAATTGCCGGAAATCATGAAGACCGGATTAAAGCAGCCTGCCTTTATACGCTTGAGCAGGACTGCCTCCAGGAGGGGCATGTGTTTCTGGAAACCGAGCAGCTTCTGAAAAGTGTAAAAACACTTCTCGAAGAAAATAAGCGGGATGTGATCGATTATTCGAATATTTCCAATGAAGTGATTAAGCTTGGAGAAGAAGGCAAAATAATCATTGAAGATAACCGAGTTTACACTCCATCGTTATTTTTTTCAGAAAAAGGGCTTGCTGCGAAAATAGAAAAAATACTATTGCAGAGAGAATATGAAGATCAATTTCCAGAATCAGAATTTTTACTGGCGTTAGGCAGCCTTGAAGAAAGACTGGGCGTTGAATATGCTCCTGCACAAAAGGAAGCTATTCAAACAGCTTTGCTTTCCCCTATGCTTATTTTAACGGGAGGACCCGGCACTGGAAAAACAACTGTTATTAAGGGAATCGTTGAGTTATTTTCTGAGCTTCATGGTGTTTCGCTCGACCCTAAGGATTATAAGAAGGACGATCCATTTCCATTTGTCCTTGCTGCGCCTACAGGAAGGGCTGCCAAAAGGATGACAGAATCCACAGGGTTGCCGGCTGTAACAATACACAGGCTTCTTGGCTGGAATGGCAGCGGTGAATTTTCGCATAATGAGGATCATCCCATTGCTGGTAAAATATTGATAGTTGATGAAATGTCTATGGTGGATACATGGCTTGCTAATCAGCTATTCAAGGCATTACCGGAAAATTTCCAGGTGATTCTGGTAGGAGATGAAGATCAGCTGCCTTCTGTAGGACCGGGTCAGGTTCTTAAAGATCTTTTGCGTTCCAAAAGAATTCCGACCGTACAGCTGCAGCATATTTACAGGCAGGAAGATGGCTCCTCCATCATTGGCTTAGCCCATGAAATTAAACAGGGCAAGGTGCCTGTTGATATCCGCAAACAGCAGCCAGACCGTTCCTTTTTTCCATGCAGCACCACCCAGATAGCTGAAGTAGTGAAAAAAGTGGTGGAAAATGCCAAGAAGAAGGGCTATTCAGCAAAAGACATTCAGGTATTGGCTCCTATGTACCGGGGACCTGCTGGGATTGACAAACTAAACGTATTGATCCAGGAAATTTTCAACCCGAATTCAGATGGAAAAAAAAGAGAGCTGTCCTTCGGCGATGTAACCTACCGGGTTGGAGATAAGGTTCTTCAGCTTGTAAATCAGCCGGAAAGCAGTGTGTATAACGGGGATATTGGGCAGGTTGTATCCATTATCTATGCTAAGGAAAATACAGAAAAGCAGGATATGCTGATTGTTTCATTCGATGGGCTTGAAATTACCTATACGAAAACAGACCTTTCCCAAATAACGCTGGCATATTGCTGCTCCATCCACAAATCACAGGGAAGTGAATTTCCGATTGTCATTATGCCTGTGGTAAAAAGCTATTACAGGATGCTCAGGAGAAACTTAATCTATACCGGCATTACAAGAAGCAAAAAATTTTTGATTCTCTGCGGGGAAGAAGAGGCTCTCCGTCTTGGAGTCGAAAGAAACAATGAACTGGAACGAAAAACCACCTTGTATGAAAAAATCCAAACAGCACTATCCGGAGATCATGGAAAAGCCGATTCTCTCCCTTTAGGGGAAGATGAAAAAGGCCTGATTGCAAAGCTGATGAATTCTAATCCGATGATAGGGATGGAAAACGTTTCACCTTATGATTTCATGACCGAAGAATAATACTAGTAATGTTCATGGATTGTGTTGCTTCCTTAAGAAGGGTGGTGGTCATCCTCTTGCGAACATTTTCTATTCTGAAAAACCTGCCAGTTTACACAGAACAGGGTGAAAAACTCGGTGAGGTTTGTGACCTCATGATTTCACAAAGCGGGAAGGTTCATAAAGTGGTCTTAAGTAAAAAGCACTTTTTTAAGAAAGCAATAACCATTTCCTTGGATCAAATTTTCACTTATGGGCCCAATGGAATTCTGGTCAAGAATGCAGATGAGCAAACAGGCCATGAAAAAATGCCATTTTCTTATCACGAGAATATTAATGGGAAAAGGCTGATAACCCATCAGGGCGAAGATTTAGGGATTGTAAAAGATGTATATTTTCAGGAGGATCTGGGCACAATCGTAGGGTATGAATTTTCGGATGGCTTCTTTTCAGACATAACTGAAGGAAAACATATAGCCCGCACCATTCTGCCTGCTGCGATAGGGAAAGACGCCATCATTATAAATGTAAATTAGTGAGGTGTCTTACTTTGCACATGAAGTGCCCAAATTGCTCGAGCAAAGATATAGGTAAAATTGGAGTGAATCAATTTTACTGCTGGAATTGTTTTATTGAATTATCCGTTTCAAAAGGACTGATATACACTCATCAAGTTGAAGAGGACGGATCCTTAAGCTCCCTCGACGACTTATTTGAAGAAGATAATCGGCGTATCAGCGGCGAATATTAGTATGATAGAACCCGAACCGCTGCATTTTTGTGGCGGTTCGAGTTTTTAAACGCTTGTTCGAACTCCCTATAAGTTTTTCTACCCTTACGATCTATTACAGCCTTATCCTTTGTGAATTGTAAAAAATACTCTTGAATTTCAAAACCCCACTTAAAATCCTAAAAACCCTCTTATATTCCCAAAACCTCATTTAAAATCTATAAGAGTTCAAAAACTTGTTCCTCACCCTGCTCTTCTTTCACGCACACAGAGGAAATCCAATGCCTTTTGGAGCTTTTTCTGTATGGATTTATTTAAAAAGACAAAACATATGGAAAAAGGAGGACGGGAGTTGAATATTCAGCTTAAGTGGTATTACCGGCTGGGCTTTTTGCTGTTGGTTTTTATATTGATGTATGTTTTTTTTATATTAAGACCGCTATGGATGCCTATTTTCAGGATATTTATTGCCGTGTCTCTCCCTTTTTTAATTGGAGGATTCATTGCCTACTTATTGCACCCTGTAGTAGAAAAACTGCATGGCCAGGGCCTGCAGAGAGGTTTGTCTATCCTCATCATCTATCTGATATTCTTTGGGGGAACCGGATATGCGGTATATAAAGGAGTTCCCGCGATTATCGGCCAGATCAGGGAGCTGTCGGAGAGTGCACCTGCAGTTGCTGAGCAATATAGAGAGTGGTTTAGCAGTATGCATAAACAAACGGCTTCCTGGCCTTTCGGACTTCATCAGCGGCTCGAAGAAGGAATTTTGTTTTTAGAACAAAAGCTGGACAGCCTTTTTGATATGGTGATGGATGGGATCATGGGCATGCTGGACTTTGTTCTGTTAATTGCCCTTATCCCTTTTGTAGCTTTTTACTTTCTAAAAGATATTGAAAGCATCAAGAGAATGGTATGGTATTTTACTCCTAAGAAGTGGCGCCAGAACGGGATATCCTTTCTAAAAGATGTTGATAATTCTCTTGGCAGCTATATTAGAGGCCAATTTATAGTGTGTGCAACGATCGGAGGCCTTTCCTCTATTATTTTTTGGTTCATCGGGATGAAGTACCCCTTGCTTTTTGGTGTAATCATAGGAGTAACCAATATTATTCCGTATTTTGGGCCGATTTTTGGAGCTGTCCCAGCCATGCTGATTGCAGCTACCACCTCGATGAAAATGGTTGCTACAGTGGCCTTAATCGTATTCGGGCTGCAGTTTTTAGAAGGAAATGTTCTATCTCCATTGATTGTTGGGAAAAGTCTGGCTATGCATCCGCTGGTTATAATGGCTGCACTTCTTCTCGGCGGCGAAATAGGGGGGATTCCTGGATTAATCGTGGCTGTTCCCTTGTTAGCTGTACTTAAGGTGGCAGTGATTCATGCTAAAGAGCATTTTGCGAAGACTAAAACCGTTGGAATTCCAGGCTCGGAGCGAAAATAAACAAGGGACAAAGCATTGACAAATACTTTTCATATTAATATAATCAGGAATAATTAAGGAAAACTCAAAATAATGAAATCAATGATGGATCGAGTATGTTAAAGCCCATTTGAGTGCAGAGTGCACATAAGAGAGGAATCTCCAAGGCTGAAAGAGATTCTAAATGAAGGTTAACAGAATGCTACTCCTAAGTGCAGCTAATTCCTGCCGTTTGCCGCGTTAAGGCTGTTGATGAGGTGATGAATGCTTTAAATGTAGGCATTCATAATCAGGGTGGTACCGCGAGTTAACTCTCGTCCCTGTCAAGGGATGAGGGTTTTTTTGTGTCTAAAAATATTGGTTGATAATAAAAGGAGGAAATAAAAATGAAGAAACTGACCGGAGCTCAAATCCGCCAATTGTATTTAGACTTCTTTCAGGAGAAAGGACACAGCGTCGAACCGAGTGCTTCACTTGTTCCCCATGATGATCCTTCTCTGCTCTGGATCAATTCAGGAGTTGCTACATTAAAGAAATATTTTGATGGACGAGTGATTCCTGATAATCCTAGAATTACAAATGCCCAGAAATCAATCAGAACAAATGATATCGAAAACGTCGGTAAAACTGCCCGCCACCATACATTTTTTGAAATGCTTGGAAACTTTTCCATTGGCGACTATTTCAAGGAAGAAGCGATCATATGGGCATGGGAATTTTTAACGGATGAAAAGTGGATCGGCTTCCCTAAAGAAAAGCTGTCCGTAACTATCCATCCTGAGGATGAAGAAGCATTTAAGCTATGGAATGAAAAAATAGGTATTCCAAGCGAACGGATTATTCGTTTAGAGGAAAACTTCTGGGATATCGGCGAAGGCCCGAGCGGTCCAAACACAGAAATTTTTTATGACCGAGGTCCTGAATATGGAGACGACCCGAATGATTCTGAGTTATTCCCAGGTGGAGAAAATGAACGTTATTTAGAGGTATGGAACTTAGTTTTCTCTCAATTTAATCATAACCCCGATGGAAGCTATACACCGCTTCCTAAGAAGAATATTGATACAGGAATGGGCCTTGAAAGAATGGCCTGCGTGGTGCAGGAAGTACCGACTAACTTTGATACAGACCTTTTCATGCCAATCATCAGAGCTACTGAAGAAATTTCAGGAGTGAAATACGGGTCAGGGAAAGAAGCAGATATGGCGTTCAAGGTGATCGCCGACCATATCCGTACTGTTTCCTTCGCTGTAGGCGATGGTGCACTTCCGTCTAATGAAGGGCGCGGCTATGTTCTCCGCAGGCTTTTGAGAAGGGCAGTTAGATATGCAAAAAAAATCAATATAAACCGTCCTTTCATGTTTGAATTAGTTTCAGTTGTTGGGGAAATCATGAAAGATTTCTATCCGGAAGTAAAAGCAAAGCAGGAATTCGTTGAAACGGTTGTGAAAAATGAGGAAGAACGCTTCCATGAGACATTAAATGACGGCCTTGGCATTCTTGCAGAAGTAATAAGAAAAGAAAAAGAGAAAAACAGCAGTACAATTCCTGGGGAAGATGTTTTCCGTTTATATGATACGTACGGCTTCCCTGTAGAGCTTACTGAGGAATATGCAGAAGAAGAAGGCATGAAGCTTGACCATGAAGGATTTGAACATGCTATGGAGGCTCAGCGGGAGCGTGCACGTGCTGCCCGCCAGGATGTCGGCTCTATGCAGGTTCAAGGAGGCGTTCTTGGGGATATTACAGTAGAGAGTAAGTTCGTTGGTAATGATCATCTTGAAGCTGATGGAACTGTTGAAGCTATCGTTAAAAATGGACAACTTGTGGATGAAGCGGACGCTGGAGAGGAAATTCAAATTATTTTAAGTGAAACACCTTTCTATGCTGAGAGCGGCGGACAAACTGCTGACATAGGAACTATCGTAAGCAGAGACGGAAAATTTTCCGTAAAAGACGTTCAAAAAGCTCCAAACGGACAAAATATTCATAGAGCCATTGTTGAATCGGGAACGATTAAAAAGGGTGATAGTGTTCACTCAGTTGTAGACGCTGCAAATCGGATTGAAATCACTAAGAACCATACGGCTACACATCTTCTGCATCAGGCTTTGAAAGATGTACTTGGAGTGCACGTTAATCAGGCAGGATCTCTTGTGCAAAATGACCGCCTGCGCTTTGACTTCTCCCATTTCGGACAGGTTAAACCGGACGAGCTTGAGAAGATTGAAGAAATAGTCAATCAAAAAATATGGGAAAGCATAGCTGTTCAGATTGATTTCAAAAACTTAAGTGAAGCTAAAGAAATGGGTGCGATGGCACTATTTGGCGAAAAATATGGCGATATTGTAAGAGTGGTTCAAGTCGGAAAATACAGTCTTGAACTATGCGGGGGCTGTCATGTTCCAAATACATCAGTTATAGGACTATTTAAGATCATTTCGGAAAGCGGAATAGGTGCAGGCACTAGACGTATTGAAGCAGTAACAGGCGCAGCAGCTTATGGACAGTTAAAAGAACAGATTGGTATCCTGCAAAATGCATCTGCTAAATTGAAGTCCAATCCAAAAGAACTCCCTGGAAGAATTGAATCTGTTTTAGCAGAGATGAAAGAACTTCAGAGGGAAAACGAGTCTTTAACTGCAAAATTAAGTAACATAGAAGCAGGGAATCTGGTCAATCAAGTTAAACAAATCGATGGGGTGCCAGTCCTTGCGGCCAAAGTACAGGCTCAAGATATGAACAACCTGCGCTCCATGGCAGATGATCTAAAACAAAAGCTTGGTTCAGCCATTATTCTATTAGGCTCAGTTCAAGGTGATAAGGTAAACTTGATTGCTGGTGTAACAAATGATTTAATGGATAAGGGATACCATGCTGGTAAATTAATCAAGGAAATAGCTGCACGCTGCGGCGGAGGCGGCGGAGGCCGTCCTGATATGGCCCAGGCAGGCGGCAAAGATCCCGATAAGCTGGATTCTGCGCTTAGCTATGTTGAAGAATGGGTAAAATCTATTTAAGTAACCCAACAAGTGTACGATCTTTAATGCGGCTCGAGCAGGGAAAAATAGTATCACAATTGAATATGTAAATATAAGAATGTAATTGAGAGGGCCGAGGAGTTCGAGGAAGCAAAGTGAGGGAGCACCCCTATGTATCTAAACATACATGAGGATGCGAGTGAGCAAAGCTGACGAAGAAATCCGACGGTTCTCAGGAAAATAGTGATTCAGGAGGACCGAGAAATTCGAGGAAGTGAAACGATTGAACACCGGAATGTATATAGACATACATGAGGATGTGAAAGAGTGAAGCTGACGAAGAAAATCGACGGTTATCGTGGATCAATAAAGGGGTGCGAGTATGAGTTCCTTTGACAAAACAATGAAATTTAGCTTTCCGGAAGAGCCTTTTGAACGGGATGTGCGAGAGGTCTTATTCCAGGTGCACAATGCACTCCAGGATAAGGGATATAATCCAATTAACCAGATAGTAGGGTACTTATTGTCCGGGGATCCAGCCTACATTCCAAGACATAATGATGCAAGAAGCATAATTCGTAAGCTCGAACGAGATGAAATCATTGAAGAATTAGTGAAATCATACCTGAAGCATCAGCGTGAGGGAAAATAATATGCGGGTAATGGGGCTTGATGTGGGATCAAAAACCGTGGGCGTTGCCATTAGTGATGCCATGGGATGGACCGCTCAAGGGATTGAAACAATTAAGATTGACGAAGATAGAAATATGTTTGGCTTTAAGAGAATTGGAGAACTTATTAAGGAATATGAAGTTTCAAAAATCGTAGTGGGTCTGCCAAAAAATATGAATAATACGATTGGCCCAAGGGCCGAAGCAAGTAAATCTTATGCGAGCACTCTTGAATCTAAGTTCAAACTGCCCGTTGAAATGTGGGACGAGCGCCTAACAACAATGGCTGCAGAGAGAGTACTGCTTGAGGCTGACCTCAGCAGAAGCAAGCGTAAGAAGCTTATTGATAAAATGGCAGCGGTTATGATTTTACAAGGGTATTTAGACAGACAAACTAACTTATAAGAGGTGTACTTAAATGGAAAACGGTGAAAAGAATATTACAGTAGTAGATGAAAATGGCAATGAGCAGTTGTGTGAAGTATTATTTACCTTTGAATCTGACGAAACAGGAAAATCCTATGTGTTATATTATCCAATTGGAAGCGACCAAGATGAAGAGGATATAGAAATTCATGCTTCTTCTTTTGTACCAAGCGCTGACAACGAAGATGGCGAGCTTCAGCCAATTGAAACCGAAGAGGAATGGGAAATGGTTGAGGAAATGCTGAATACATTCCTTGCTGAAGAAGGAGACGAAGAATAATCGTCTGCTCATTAACTGATTTCCTGCCAAATTTGTTTGGCAGGATTTTTTTATCTTTCTTTCAAGGGCAATGTCGATAATATCAAATCCCCATAAAAAATAAAAAGCCCTCGTAAATTCCTGAAACACCCCATAAAACTTCATTTACCCCTCGAAAACTTAAATTTACCCCCGTTAACCCTGAACCCCCCCCCCATAAATGTCCTGGACCTGCAAAAAAGGTAAACGGAGATGTACTCTATAACGTTAAATTCCAATCATTCACTCCAAAAAAAGAGCCCTTTTTTACTTTTCTAGCCCTCCTATTCAAGGTCTTAGGCCCTGGTACTTGAGCAATGGCATCCCTTGTTGCGGGAGTTTGGGGCTGGCGGCATTGTCTTATTTATAAAAAACATGTACCCCGTTTCATAGCTAATGTATCAAAATACATTTTTCCAGAAGCTCCAGGTTTAAGAAATAAGCCATCACCAAAAGTCGGTTGGACGGATATTATGTTGCATCCTGTAATTTATTTGGGTATTTTGTATGTCTGGAGGCAGCCTTTATAGTATAATGATTCGAGTGAATGAATTCATAAATGTATATTATCACTTCTTGACTGGTTTCTTGGAGGGGAAAAAATGAGTGACAAAGATACAAAAAAACAATACATAAAAGAGCAGCTTTTAAAGCGGGAAAGTGAAGCGAGGACCGTACGCAAGATTGTGTTAATCTCCGTATTGTCCTTTCTAGTGCTTTTTTTAGCTTTAGCTTTGGGCGGGTATTTTTACATTCAGTCTGCGTTAAAGCCTGTGGATCCGGAGAATGAAAAAATAACCAAGGTTACAATACCAATTGGTTCAAGTGTATCGGGTATTTCGAATATTCTTGAGGACAAAGGGATCATTAAGGATGCGCGAGTTTTCCGCTATTATACTAAATTTAAAAATGAAGCAGGATTTCAGGCAGGCGAATACAAATTTTCGCCATCGATGAAATTAAGCGAGATTACAGCCAGTTTGAAAACTGGAAAAGTGATGCAAAGTGTGGCTTTAAAAATAACTATTCCTGAGGGGAAACAGCTAGATCAAATAGCGGGCATTCTTGCAGAGAAAGCGGAGCTTAAAAAGGAAGTTGTTTGGAAGACCCTGAACGATAAAGCATTTATTAAAAAGATGCAGTCGCAATATCCTAATCTTCTAAAACAGGATATCTACGGCAAGAACATTAAGTATCCGCTTGAGGGCTATCTTTTTCCTGCTACTTACTCTTATTTTGAGAAAAACCCTACAGTTGAAGATTTAATCAGTCCAATGCTGAAAAAGCAGGACGAGGTCCTTCTTCACTATAGTGATTCTATGGCTAAAAAGAAATTGTCCCCTCATAAGCTGTTAACGATGGCTTCACTAATTGAGGAAGAGGCCACGGAAAAAACCCATAGAGAGTCTATTTCCTCTGTTTTTTACAACCGGATAGAAACAGGCATGCCGCTGCAGACGGATCCTACAGTTTTATATGCTAAAGGAAGCCATCAGAAAAGAGTCTTATATAAAGACTTAGAAATAAAATCGCCGTATAATACGTATCAGAACCAGGGGCTTCCGCCAGGGCCGATTGCTAACGCTGGAACCAGTTCGATCGAAGCAGCCCTGAACCCTTCTGATACAAAATATCTGTATTTCCTGGCAGCCTCTGATGGCAAGGTCTATTTTTCGAAAAGTTTAGATGAACATAACAGGCTGAAAGCCGAACATATAACTAATAAAAAATAGTAAAAGAAGACAATGGGGAGAGTATCATTCACTTTCCCCATTCTTTTATGTTAAAATATTCGAAGTGAAAATGGACAGAGTATCCTGCATGCTTACTATGTCAATCTTCAGTTAATCAAAACCGAAGTTTGGTTTAGGAGGAAATATAATGAATGATAAGGTTGAAGAATATCTTCAGTCCTTAATACCAAATACTTCTGCTTTATTCAATCAGATGGAGCAGTTTGCGGCTGTTCATAACGTCCCGATCATGGACAAGCTTGGAATGGAAGCACTGCTTCAATTTCTCAGGCTCCACCAGCCTTCTAGAATTCTCGAGGTAGGGGCGGCGATCGGCTATTCCGCATTAAGGATGGCTGACGCTTTGCCTGGTGTGAGAATTGTTACACTTGAGCGTGACAAGGAAAGAATAGCATGGGCACATAAATATATAGCGGCGGCCGAGAAACAGAACGCCATACGTTTGATTGAAGGAGATGCTCTTCTCACTTTTGACGAAGTGGAAAAGGAGGGGCCTTTTGATGCAATTTTTATTGATGCTGCTAAAGGACAATACCGCAAATTTTTTGAAACCTATGAGCCTTTGCTGGCTCAAACCGGGATCATCATTACTGATAATGTTCTTTTTAGGGGACTTGTTGCCGCAGAGGAAGCCCAGTTTGAGCAGAGAAGAATAAAAAGCCTGGTGAGAAAGATAAAAGATTTCAATGAATGGCTTATGTCTAATCCCTCGTACCATACAGTTATTCTCCCTATTGGGGATGGAGTGGCCATTAGTAAAAAAGCAGTTAAACGCAGGGAAGCTTAATAAACCTGTACCATTTACCTTTACAGTGGATGGTGCTTTTGAGCATATATTGTGCAGTAAAAGGGTATAAGCAGTAAATGTTTGGGTACCATAGCAAAAAGACACGCTTTGATACCAAATAAACCTGTTTCCTCCCTATTATGCCTAAGTGCATATGAAGAGAAAAGGAGAAATGAAATGAGTAAAAAACCGGTAGTAATTGGTGTTGCAGGAGGTTCAGGCTCAGGAAAAACCAGTGTAACTAAAGCTATCTATAAGAGTTTCCAGGGGCACTCCATTCTTATGCTTGAGCAGGACTACTATTATAAGGATCAGAGCGAGCTGCCCTTTGAGGAGCGTTTACAGACCAACTACGACCATCCGCTTGCATTTGATAACGAGCTGCTGATCGAGCATATAAATAAACTGTTGGAATATGAACCGATTGAAAAGCCGGTATATGACTATTCAATTCACACGCGTTCAAAGGAAACCATTGCTGTGGAACCGCAGGATGTTATCATACTAGAAGGAATTCTGGTATTAGAGGATGAAAGATTACGTAACTTGATGGATATGAAGTTATTTGTCGATACTGATGCTGATATCCGGATTCTGCGCAGGATGGTGCGTGATATTAACGAACGGGGACGGACCATTGAATCTGTTATTGATCAATATTTAAGTGTGGTAAGGCCAATGCACAACCAGTTTATTGAACCTACAAAGCGGTACGCTGATATCATTATTCCTGAAGGCGGCCAAAACCACGTTGCGATTGATTTAATGGTAACAAAAATTAAAACAATCCTTGAAGAAAAGTCATTTTTATAATACTATTGCATAAATAAAGATTAAGTCCCGGCTGAAAGCCTTTACTTTGGATCATTTCTTAGAAAATTTTGCAAAAAAGGTGGACAAATCTTAAAAAAGGAAATAATCTTACAAATGAGAGACAAAGGCGCGCCCTTTCCAAAAGGACGCGCAGGTTGTGTTTTTTATGAAGGAAATCTTCATACATACGTTATATTTGACCTCACCAATTGATCGATCTTTAGGGGAATGGTGAAAGACTAGAAGGAGTGAAGGATTTTGGCTATAGAAAAAGTATTTCCAATGACAAAGCAGGGAAAAGAAAAGCTTGAGCAAGAGCTTGAATATTTAAAGAGTGTAAGAAGAAAAGAAGTTGTTGAGCGGATAAAAATCGCCAGAAGCTTTGGGGATTTATCAGAAAACTCCGAGTACGATTCTGCAAAAGAAGAGCAGGCTTTTGTTGAAGGCCGTATCACTACTTTGGAAAATATGATCCGTAACGCTAAGATTATTCAAGAAGATGAATTGAATTCTGATACGGTTTCTCTTGGTAAATCTGTCACATTCGTTGAGCTGCCTGACGGTGAAGAAGAAACTTATACAATTGTCGGCAGCGCAGAAGCAGATCCGTTTGAAGGTAAAATTTCAAATGATTCTCCTATTGCAAGGAGCCTTATCGGCAAAAAGGTTGGCGATGAAGTTACGGTTCAAACGCCTGGCGGAGATATGTTCGTCCGCATTGTGACTATTAAATAAAGGCAATGTTAAAGTACAATGTTGATTTTCTCACTAAGTTGATCTTCGTTTCAGGTACGAGATTCCTGCGGGAAAAGCAGGTCAAGGGAGACCCCGCAGGCGGGAGGCTCCCGACCGCCCGCGGAAAGCGAGTGCCTGTAGCGGAAGTCAATAGACTAGTTTAACAGAGCTAAATAAATAAAGTCATCCTACCAAATATACGTTTAAATAAAAACACCTCGTCAACACTGTGGATGAGGTGTTTTTATTATGCCATTGAAAAGAATTAAGATCCTAGCAGGTCTGCTCATGATATTATTATTCGCATTAATCGGCAGGCTGGTTCAGATTCAGCTAGTAAGCAGTGAGTCATTTACTAAACATCATATCAATTTAATTCAATCAAGTGTAAACCAGCGTACACAAGTACTATCTATAGACAGCGGAAGAGGAAAGTTCTACGACAGAAATGGCGAACCGCTTGGACATGAGGAAGTTCCAGCGCTGGTTCTTTTTCCCTTTCTTAAAGGTATGGACTGGCCCTCTAAAAAGGTTGCCCAAGCGGCAGGAATTAGCGAAAGCGATCTTCTTTCTGCCGTAAATAAGGCTCAAAAGCCTTTCGCATATGGAGGTAAAACACCGCTGTATCTCACTGATACTCAAATGGATGAAATCAACTCATTAAAGATTCCGGGCGTTTTCGCAATCTCGCAGAGTGTGGCAAAGAAGATGCCTGCAGAACAGCTTATTGGAACATTAACAAAGTGGGAGAGCCGTAAAAAGCAGCTCTATCCCCGCCAAAATTTATCTCCAGAAGCTCACGTGGGGAATACAGGTCTTCAGGCAGCCTTTGATGAGTTTCTTTTATCTGAAGGAGAGTCCAAGCTGGTTTTTCACGTGGATGGAATTGGAGGGCCTTTATTCGGGGTGGATGTTAAATATGTGGAGCCGGCAAACCCGTTATATCCCGTTCGTGTTATAACTACTCTAGATAAAGAACTCCAGGCTGCAGCAGAAGATTTAACCGATAAACTCCAGATTCATAATGGGGGTCTGCTATTGCTGAATATTGAGACCAGTGAAATACGGGCACTTGTTTCAAGGCCGGCTATTCATAAAAAAAATCCAAATATCGGCTCAGAAAATAATATGTTTTCCCAGGCGAAGCTTGGCTCTGTTTTTAAAACGGTAATTGCGGCGGCTGCTATAGATTATCAGCTTGTTAAACCAGGCCAGGTGTTTGACTGCAATGTGACCATCAATGGGGCAATTGATGAAAAAAGGAGACTGGGAACGTTAGACTTTGAAGAAAGCTTTGCACAGAGCTGTAACCGGACTTTTGGGGATCTGGCCATACAATTAACTCAAATTAATCCAGACATCCTCGAAAATTATGCCCGCAAGTTAAACATTATTGGTCCATCCGGATGGCAAGGCCAGGTCTTTCATTCTGAAATCAAGCAGCTTTTTAACGAGGAGCAGGGGAAGGTCTGGGATCAAAACACTGATAAAAAAGATAAAAGACTGGCAGCCCATACAGGGATAGGCCAGCAGGATGTACAGGTGACACCGCTCGCAGCTGCCAATATGATGGCAACCATTGCGAGAGGCGGCGAATCGAGAATGGTTAAGGCTGTAAGCAAGGTAACATTTAAAAACGGATCAACCGTGGTTGAATTTCCAAATAAAAAGCTTGACTCTGACTCTATATCTCCTTATACAGCAATGAAGCTTCAAACCATGTTAAGAAAAGTAGTAATAGAAGAAAAGGGAACAGGCAGGGTCTTCCAGGGACTGCCATACGAGGTTGCAGGAAAGTCAGGAACAGCGCAGACGGGAAAAATGAAGGATGGCAAAGAACTTTATAATAAATGGTTCGCTGGTTATTTTCCTTACAAAAATCCAAGGTATGCCTTAGTAGCTGTAAACCTTGAGGTCCCAGAGGACAGCGGAGGCATTAATCCGTTGTTTCACAAAATGGTTATGGAGGTCTACCGCCATGATCAGAATAAAAATGACTAATTCACCATGGAAAGCTTGTCATAATGCTGTCAGAATATAATGGAAAGGGCATTTTTCTTCAGTTGAAGAGTGCTGACGTGTTACTATATAAGCGATGAAATGCTGGTTTGATAATGGGGGGATTGGATGGAACGAGACCTAAATAAAAGTACACGTATTGATAAAACAAAACAAAGGAAAGCTAACCGCATTTATAACTTCCTGATTGTACTTGTTTCGGTGCTTATTATATCTGTTGCAGGATTTATCTTTCTTGGGGGAAACAATGAAGCTTCTAAAGAGATAGAAAGTAAAACTCCTAAAACAGAGGCAACATCAAAGAAAGCTGACAAAAAGGAGAAGCAGGCTGAAAAGGATGACGAAGGCCAAGTAGACCTTAGCGGACGGGATCTTGAGGGAGCAGAAGAGAGCGACCCTGACAAGGTTGTTGAAATACCTGATAAGGATCCTAATGTAGCAAAGTCCTATAAAAACGAATCCTGGAAGCCTGTTGGAACCACGCAGCAGGGAGAACATACAGCAACATATGATCAAGGATCGGTAGACTGGTCCGAAATGGAAAAAGCGCTGGCATATGGGGCCAAAATTGCCCCGGCCAACTTGACTGTATGGTGGCTTGAGAATGGCGGTTCTCCAAACAGTGCGGTAGGTACTGTATCAGCTAAGGACAATGACCAAGCATACCGGGTACACATAGAATGGGTAAATGGCCAGGGATGGAAACCGGTAAAAGTTCAGGAACTTAAGGTAAATGATAAAAAGTAAAATTTTTAAAAGAAATAAAAGGGAGACAGTCCGGCTATTCTAGCGGCAGACTGCTCCCTTTTATTTTTTAGCCTTAAAATGTACTACAGCGCTATAAAATCTCCTGCCTTCCTCGGAAACATGCATTTGATGTGAAACAGAAGCAACCTGAAGCAAAATCGATTTATTAATCTCAATTTGTGCCTGTATTTTATGTTCTAGGTCCTTTATATTCTCTGCTTCAAAAAATTCGATTTTGTCTTCAATGATATCTAAGTGAAAGTTCAATTGCTTATCCTCCAATATTGTCCTCTTCGTTATATTTTACCAGAAAGAATAAATCACTTGCTATATTTATAGAACTGTTTCATATTTAAATCATAGTATGCTCATAGGAATAATAAAATATTTAAAGGTGGCGCATATTTGTGGGCAGAGAATTTATAGAATTATTTAATGATTGGTCTGAAACGTATGATGATACCGTAGTTGGCCATGATATAGAATATCGTGAAGTATTTAAGAATTACAATGAAATACTTAATTTAACTGCTTCTAAATCACAGGGACATGTTGTCGAGTTTGGAGTAGGGACTGGGAATCTTACTGAAAAATTGCTGCAGTCAGGATTAAGGGTTACAGGAATAGAGCCCTCCCCTTCCATGAGAAAAAAAGCTGAGGAAAAGCTGGGCAGCAGGGCTGAAATTAAGGATGGCGATTTCCTAGAGTTCGAAGTTTCTGGAAAAATTGATACCTTTGTAAGCACCTATGCTTTTCATCATCTAACCGATGAGGAAAAAGAAAGGGCTATTAAACTTTATAACAGTTTATTAGATAAAGGTGGTAAAATAATTTTTGCAGATACGATGTATGAATCCGTAATGGCTTACGAGAGGGCAATTGCCGATGCAGAAGACGCGGGATATCTAAACCTGGCGGCAGATTTGCGTTCGGAATACTATACAACGATTCCGTTTTTAGAAAAAGCTTTAACTTCTAATGGTTTTTTAGTAACCTTTGAGAAGTGCAATGGATTTGTATGGATCCTAGAGGCAATTAAACAGTAATAGAAAGAGGTTGTACAATGAAAGCAGCAATTATCGGAGCAATGGAAGAAGAAGTAACCATTTTAAGAGATAAAATAGAGAACTTAACACAGGAAACCGTAGCTGGCTGTGAGTTTAATATGGGTACACTAAACGGAACGGAAGTGGTTCTGCTCAAGTCAGGAATTGGGAAAGTGAACGCTGCCCTGTCCACGGCTGTATTGCTTGAAAAATATAAACCGGATGTTATCATCAATACGGGTTCAGCAGGGGGCTTCCTCCCTTCACTAAATGTAGGGGATGTTGTAATTTCCTCAGAAGTCCGCCACCATGATGTAGACGTAACGGCATTTGGCTACGAATACGGACAGGTGCCGCAGCTTCCTGCCGCCTTTAAAGCTGATGAAAGCCTCATAGCTGCAGCGCAGGAATCGGCTGCTGAAATCAATGGAATTCAGGTTGTGACAGGATTGATCGCAACCGGTGACTCGTTTATGAATGATAAGGAGCGCGTAGAGTTTGTCCGAGGAAAATTCCCGGATCTTTACGCAGCGGAAATGGAAGCAGCAGCAATTGCTCAGGTTGCTCATCAGTTCAATGTGCCGTTTGTCGTAATCCGTGCCTTATCAGACATAGCAGGCAAGGAATCTGATATATCATTTGAAAAGTTCCTTGTGAAAGCAGCAGAGAATTCTTCTGAGCTGGTAGTCAAGATTGTAGACAAAATAAACCGTTAATAAACAGAGCAGCAGGCATTCACAGCGGTACCGTGTGAATGTTTGTTTATGGGTAAAAATGTTAAATGAAAACAGCTTAATCTATGCGAACTACTTAGATTCAACTTCTGCATTAAAATTAAAGGGAGATTAAGTATGAATGTATTCCGCAGTGTACATGAACTAGTGGGAAATACACCGCTGGTCCAGATTACAGGTTTCGGCATCCCAGAAGGCGTAAATATATATGCTAAGCTGGAGTTTTTTAATCCAGGCGGAAGTGTAAAGGACCGATTAGGCCAAGAACTAATACGCACCGCTCTAGAAAGCGGCAAGTTAAGAGAAAATGGCACCATTATAGAGCCTACGGCCGGAAATACAGGTATAGGTCTTGCTCTGGCCGCACAAAAACATGGAATCAATGTGATTTTCTGTGTACCGGAAAAATTCAGCCAGGAAAAACAGGAGCTCATGCGCGCACTCGGAGCTGAGATTATCCATACACCTACTGAAGAGGGAATGAAGGGGGCTATCAGAAAATCTGAGGATCTTCTTAAAGAAATTCCGGGCTCTTTTTCACCGGCCCAATTCTCAAACCCTTCGAACCCCGAGACGTATTATAAAACACTTGGGCCGGAGCTCTGGAGCCAGCTTGATGGTAAGGTAGATATCTTTGTTGCAGGTGCAGGTACGGGCGGAACCTTCATGGGCACAGCAAGATACTTAAAAGAGAAAAAAAAGTCGCTTAAAACCGTTATTGTTGAACCTGAAGGCTCCATTTTGAACGGCGGGAAATCTGGCCCTCATAAAACGGAGGGAATTGGCATGGAGTTTCTTCCAGGTTATATGGACGAAAGCTACTTTGATGAGATTTATACGGTAAGTGACAAGAGTGCTTTTGATTTGGTAAAAGAATTGGCACAAACGTCAGGTTTGCTTGTCGGAAGCTCCTCAGGTGCAGCATTCTATGCAGCACTAAAAGAAGCAGAAAGGGCAGAAGCCGGTACAAATATTGCTGTTATTTTCCCAGATTCAAGTGAAAGATATTTAAGCAAAAAGATATATCAGGGAGGAATTTAAATGAAAAAGAAAACCCAGCTCATTCATGGCGGAATCTTCGGCGATCAAACAACAGGAGCCGTATCTACGCCCATATATCAGGTAAGCACATATAAACAGGAACAAGTAGGGAAGCATAAGGGCTTTGAATATTCTAGAACGGGAAATCCTACAAGATTTGCGCTTGAGGAACTAATTAAGGATCTCGAAAGCGGAGAGCGCGGGTTTGCATTTGCTTCCGGAATGGCAGCCATTACTGCAGTCATGATGCTCTTTAATAAAGGCGACCATATCATCATGACAGACGATGTATATGGAGGTACCTTTAGAGTGATGACAAAGGTACTTAACCGTTTTGGCCTTGAAGCAACCTTTGTTGATACAAGTGATGTGAATAACATCAAGAATGAGATACGCCCTGAAACGAAAGCTATATATCTAGAAACTCCAACTAATCCATTGCTGAAGATTTCTGATATTCAGGCTATTGCAGACCTGGCTAAAGCCAGCGGTCTGTTGACCATTGTAGATAATACCTTCAGTACGCCGTATTGGCAGAATCCTATTTCATTAGGTGCAGACATCGTGCTTCACAGTGCAACCAAATATATCGGCGGACACAGTGATGTGGTAGCAGGGCTTGTAGTAGTGAATAGCGAGCAGTTAGGCCAGGATCTTCACTTCGTCCAAAATTCAACAGGCGGAGTACTTGGCCCTCAAGATTCTTGGCTGCTGATCAGAGGAATTAAGACGCTGGGGATTCGAATGGAAGAAACGGAAAGCAATACAGCCCAAATTGTAGAATTTCTGCAAAATCATCCGGCTGTTTCTAAAGTGTTCTACCCAGGGCTTGAAACTCATCCTAACCATGAAATTGCTAAGAAACAAGCAGCAGGCTTTGGTGGAATGGTTTCATTTGATGTAGGAAGCGCCGAAAAAGCCGATGAGGTTTTCAGTAAACTGAAATACTTCACGCTTGCAGAAAGCCTTGGAGCTGTAGAAAGCCTTATCTCTATCCCTGCGAGAATGACTCATGCTTCCATCCCACAGGAAAGAAGAGCAGAGCTTGGCATAACAGACGGTTTGATTCGTATTTCTGTAGGACTGGAAGATGCTGAAGATTTAATTGAAGATCTTGCGAATGCTTTAAAATAAACTGCTGAATCCTCTGTATTTACAGTAATTTACTAATTCTATAATCTGGCTTTTATGTTATGGTTGTAATTAGTTTTTACTAGAAAGTGCAGGTGGGATTTAAGTGAACTTTAAAAAGAAATCGTTAGAGACTATTTATCGCGAAAAAATGGTAGATTACAAAAGATTTGCTTTTTCCCTTATTTGTGCGAGCGTGTTCTTTTATCTAGGAGTCCTTATTTCCTCACATGGAAAAGGATTAAACCCTGATTACTTAATGATGGGAGCAACTATTCTTTTTATTTCTCTTTCAGGAGTGTTCTTCTATCTTTCTGCGAAATATAAATCTCTTTTATCTCAATCGGAGAAAACCGATGTATAAACCATTGATTAAGCCGGCCTTTATAAGGTCCGGCTTTTTTGCTTATTAGCTGAAATTTTTAAGCGGCCTATATGTAAGTATAAAGATTTATACCTGGGTCAAATATCCATTTATCGAATGATGTAGAAAATTTAGGCCAAAAACTGGTTTACAAAATGTAGCAATTTGGATATACTTACCAATGTAAGCTCTTTCTAAGAGCAAATTAACTAAGGGAGGTCGAATGACATGTTATATACTCAAGCAGCTGTAAAGACTTACAATTTAATATGTCATGTTTATATATTCGACCTGGCTGGTTCGATGAACTCATAATTTCTATGTTTATGAATGCAATCATACTATATGGCCGCAGGGAGAATATTCCGTGCGGCCTTTTTGCGCCGCATGGATAAATTTCCTGCGGTTGTGTTCAGGCCGCAGAAGTTTTCTGCGGCCTTTTTATGCCTGCATTTAAATATTGTAAAGGAGGTGATTGTATGACAATCCATATGCTTTTCTTCACGATCATCATTAAACAAAAAGCAATAAGCCGGAAAGAAGCATTCCACCAGGAACAGATTCAAAAATGGCATGACCGGAATCTCGACAGGACGCTCCAGGTTCCCCTTATCATGTAGCAGGCTGAATTTTATTAATAATAATGGAGGTGATTATATGACTATAAATATGCTGATCTTCACGATCATTATTAAGCAGACTAAAATAAGCAGAGAAGAAGCTTTTCATCAGGAAGAAATTAAGAGGTGGCATGATGCTAATATGAACCGCATCGTCCAGCTTCAAAACGTAATTTAAGCTAGCAAGGAGTGATAGTATGATGATTCAAATGCTCTTCTTAACCATTTTTATTAAACAAAAGCCAAAGAGCAGAAAACAAGACCGAGCACCAGGAACAGATTCAGCAATGGCATGAGCGGAATCTATACAAATGGGCAGAAATGAACAACGTGATGTAAGAGAGAAAGTCCTTAGTGCGAAATTTCAGGAGGTGATTGTATGACCATCCATATGCTTTTCTTTACCATTATTATCAAGAAAAAAGGATTAAGCCGCCAAGAAGCTTTGCATCAGGAATCTATAAAAGAGTGGCATGAAAAAAACATCGATAAATCGCTGCAAATCGGAAATATCATGTAATTCAAAATTCCAAAGAAGGTGGAGATTCTTATGACTAAATTATTAAATCGAAAAGGACTATTATGGTTTTATAAAGATACCGGCTAAGGAACGATAATTTACGGGAAAAGGGGGAAATGAGGTGAAGGCTGTACAGCATTTAGCAGAATTAAAACAATTACAGGAACTATGCGAGGAAGAGGAGCATATTCAATTAAAATTGAATTGGGAGACGCTTGAGCAAAAAAGTGAAGATGAACTGAATAAACATTCTTTTTTTGATCAAGGCAGACTTATCGGCTTTATTGGTGTTTATGATTTCGGCAGCAAAGTTGAACTATGCGGCCTGGTGCATCCTGAATACCGCCGTAAAGGTATTTTCACTTCTTTGTATCAAAACGCACTGGAAGAGATTAAAGCTAAACATTTCCGTGAGATTTTATTCAATGCTCCTGTAAATTCACAGTCGGGAAAGCAGTTTTTGAAAAGAGTCCCTTTTAATTATGCTTTCTCTGAATACCAAATGAAGTGGCAGGAAGCTGTATTGAACATCGAAATGGATGTGGTGGTACGGCCTAGGACTGAGGAAGACACTAAGCTGGAAATTGAACTGGATGCCAGATGCTTTGGTTTAAGAAGGGAAGAAGCAGCCAGGTTTAATATGGAAACCCGGAAAGAAAGAAATCAGCATTCATATATAATTGAACATGAAGAGGAAGCTGTGGGAAAGATAAGAGTTTCATGCTTCAACCAAAAAGATTCATGGATCTATGGTTTTTCAGTGCTTCCAGAATTTCAGGGTAAGGGGATTGGGCGCCAGGTCCTGAAAACTGTCATCTTACAGGAGCGGGAATCAGGCCATGATATTTACCTTGAGGTAGAAGCAAAGAACGAGCATGCATTACGGTTATATACCTCATGTGGGTTTCAGCCGTTCAATACACAGGAATATTATAGGTATTCGATTGATTAGAACTCAGGATGAATGAAATGAATTTATTAAATTATATGAAAAGAAAAAAAGGAAGGCAATTCAGCCTTTCCTTTTTTCTTTTTCTGCCCGGTAAAATTCGTGGAACATTTTCATGAGGGCGCGTTTTTCTATTCGTGAAACATAACTCCTCGATATCCCCAGCTCCTTGGCAATTTCCCTCTGTGTTTTTTCTTTCTGCAGATCAAGTCCAAACCGGCCTATTATAACTTCTTTTTCTCGATCATCTAATACATCAATAAACTGCTTAACCTTTTCAATTTCCAAGTTTAATTGAATGGTGTCGACCACATCTTCCGACTCAGATTTTAAAACATCAATCAAGCTAATCTCATTTCCTTCTTTGTCCTGTCCAATTGGATCATGGAGTGAAACATCTTTCTTTGTTTTCTTAGTTGCTCTCAGGTGCATCAAAATTTCGTTCTCAATACAGCGGGCTGCATAAGTAGCCAGCTTAGTCCCTTTGCCCTCAGAATAGCTTTCGATGGCTTTTATCAGGCCGATGGTGCCGATGGAGATGAGATCTTCTGTATCCTCCCCTGTATTTTCAAACTTTTTGACAATATGGGCCACAAGCCGAAGGTTATGCTCTATAAGAATATTTCTTGCCTCACTGTCGCCTTCCGCCATAAGAAGCAGGTATTTACGTTCATCTTGTGCTGACAAGGGCTGAGGAAAAGCATTGTTTTTTACATAAGAAACTAATAAAAAGAGTTCCTTTACCATATAGCTTATTGCAGTAAAAATACCGGGCATCGCTACACCTCCGTTGTTTTAGGCACACGCCTATTAAACATGTGTATGTCTGAAAGGCCTTGTCTGTGTCTGTACGGATTTTATTTTTTTCAAATGGCTGTCCAGCTTTGGACAAATGGGTCCGCAAATCCAGGCTGCCGCTGGCTATAACCTGTTAGAGTTCAGTTTATCCTTCCAGTGTGATCCACTATTGTTTAAAAATAGAAAAAATTTAAAAAAAGCCATATAATATATGTAGAAAAAGGGGGTAAAAGAAGATGAATTATTCTTTGAGATGGGATTTAGATGTGTTTTTTCAAGGCGGAAGCCATTCAGAAGAATTTGCTGCTCATTTATCTGGGGTAGAACAAGACCTTTCAGAATTTAAGAAGCTTATTAACAGCTGGAATGTCACATCTGAGCCGACAGACAAGGACGTTATTATTCATATATTAGAACAGTTTGCTTTAGTTGGAGCTAAACTGCGCCAGGCAGGTGCTTTCATAAGCTGTTTGGAAGCGCAGGATACTACGGATACCAGGGCAAGAGAGCACAGAGGAAAAGTTACAGGCTTTAGCGCCGAATTCTCCAGCGCCTTAAATGCTTTTGATGTAAAGCTTGCACAGCTGGAAGAACAGTTTTTCCAGGCTATTCTAAAAGACAATGATTTAAAGGAAGTTCGATTTGTTCTTGAAGAGCGAAGAGAAAGAGTCATGGAAAAGCTTTCTGTAGAAGAGGAATCGTTAATCAACCAGTTGTCTGTTGACGGTTATCACGGCTGGGGACAAATGTATGATGTTTTAGTCAGCTCAGTTAAGATCCCTGTTCAGGATCAGGGTGAATTAAAACAATTATCTGTCGGCCAGGCTTCAAATAAATTTTCCGATCCTGACCGAAAAGTACGGGAGGATTTGTTTAGAAATTGGGAAAAAGCATGGGGTGAAAAGGCTGATTTATTTGCAAATACTTTAAACCATCTATCCGGTTTCAGACTAAGTGTATATGGCAGACGCGGATGGGATGATGTTCTAAAAGAACCTCTTGATATTAATAGAATGAGCAAAGAAACCTTACATAGTATGTGGAGTGCAATTGCAGAACAAAAAGGGCCGCTGAAACAGTATCTGAACCGCAAAGCTGAACTGTTAGGCGTGAAAAAACTAAGCTGGTTTGACCTGGATGCTCCTGTTACCCAATCTGCAGGTGTGATGCCATACCAGGAAGGTGCCGAGTTCATACTTAATCAGTTTTCCAAATTCGGCAAAGAACTTACCCGATTCACAGAAAAAGCATTCAAGGACAGCTGGATTGAAGCCGAAGATAGAGATAACAAATCTCCTGGAGGTTTTTGTACTGGATTTCCCGAGAGCGGCCAGTCAAGAATCTTTATGACCTATTCAGGAACACCTTCCAATGTGTCCACGCTTGCGCATGAACTGGGCCATGCCTTTCATTCTTATGTATTAAAGGAATCGCATTACTTAAACAGAGGCTATGCCATGAATGTCGCTGAAACTGCTTCCACTTTTGCAGAATTAATAGTATCTGATGCGGCTGTAAAGGAAGCAAAAAATGAAGATGAAAAGCTGGCTCTCCTGGAGGATAAAGTTCAGCGTTCTGTGGCGTTATTAATGAACATACATGCAAGATTTATCTTTGAAACTAATTATTATGAAGAACGAAAACAGGGTGTTGTTGGTGCATCGCGGCTGAATGAACTGATGGAAGAGGCTCAAAAGGAGGCTTATGGCGATGCTCTTGAAGAGTATCACCCGCTATTCTGGGCTTCAAAGCTTCATTTCTTTATTACAGGAGTTCCTTTCTATAATTTCCCTTATACATTTGGCTATTTATTTTCACTGGGTATATACAAAAAGGCTATTGAAGAAGGGGAAAGCTTCGAGCAAAAATATATTAAGCTGCTTCAGGATACGGGTTCAATGAAGGTCGAGGAGCTTGCAATGAAACACTTAGGAGCAGATCTAACCAAAAGAGACTTTTGGGATGAAGCTGTATCTATGTGCATGAAGGACGTAGAAGAATTTTTGGAATTGACGAAAGTAAAAGTTCAATAAAATATAAAAACAGACTCCTTTTTATATATGGAGTCTGTTTTTATATTTCACGATTTTTGAAGTAACAGCCGTGTTTTAAACTTTTTTAAGTTTAAAAGGACTGACCATCAAGAATGATAATATAATCATCAAGAACAGAAAAGATACCGACGCCAAATGGGGTATAGCTAAAAAGCTTAAAGTTAATAAGCAGCCGGCCGCCGTAATTGGCAGCCCTGTAAAATATCCGTTGTTTTCAGTAATGTTAAATTTAGCTAAGCGAACCGCTCCACATCCGATATAGAAAACGGTAAAGAATGTTCCTGGAGCCCCGAAATCAAATATGATTCCTTGATAAAGCAGCAGGGCTGGGGCTACTCCAAAGGATATAATATCACACATGGAATCAAGCTGTTTACCTAACTCGGATTCCGAATTAAGCAATCTGGCAGCCATACCATCAAACCGGTCGGCAAGAGCAGCTAAAAAAATTAATAAAAGAGCAAGATTCAATTCGCCTTTGATACATGAAATTATCGAAAATCCACCAAGGGATAAGTTAATAAGAGTAATCACATTAGCAGTTTGGGATTTAATTTTTTTTAACGTTACATCTAGCACGCTGGACAAAAACAATTTCCTCACTCCTTGAATACTTGCAGGATAATGGAAAACCCTCTAGTATTTGTTATATAATAATATTTTATTTTATTCTTTTTATGCTAACTCGTAAAGGACTATTTTTAAATGGAGGAATTATAATTGCTACTACAATCTTTTTACAGAGCATTGATCGAGCTGACAAATGGACGTATTACATCGGGAGCTCTCAAGCGTTTCGCACAATCGAAAGCCAGCCGGTTCTTGATACCATCATACGTAAAATTATATAAATTGAACCTGGATGAAGTAGAACGCGGTATAAATGAATTTCCTACACTGCACGATTTATTTGTCCGCAAGCTGAAAGAAAAGGCCCGGAATATTCATCCTGACAGCAGTTCAGTAGTTAGTCCTGTAGATGGAGTACTTGAGGATATAGGGGAAATACGCCCAGATAAGCGGATTACAGTAAAAGGAAAAGAGTATTCAATAGAAGAAATGCTAAACAATGGAGCTGTTTTAGAAAAATATATTGGCGGGAGTTATATGGTTATGTACCTGAGTCCAAGCCATTATCATCGTATTCACAGTCCTGTCAGCGGAGAGGTAACCGAGCGGTGGCTGCTCGGGAAAAAATCATACCCCGTCAATGCCTGGGGAATGAAGTTTGGGAGAGACCCTCTTTCCAAAAATTATCGCCTTATTACTGAGCTCAAACACGAAGGAGGGCATATCTCACTGGTAAAGGTCGGGGCTATGTTTGTAAACTCGATTGTCGTTACACATTCGGAGAAAAGAGTAGGAAAGGGCGAGGAACTGGCTTACTTCAGCTTTGGCTCCACAGTTGTCCTCTTATTCGAGAAGGGAACTTTCACACCAGCTGTAGGAAACAGCTTCCCTCTAAACGTACATGTGGGTGAGGAAATTGGGTATATAAAAAATGAAGTAAAGCTTCCTGTACGCTAACAAGGCAGTGGCAACTAATAAAAGCCCTGTTTTCCAGGGCCGATCATCCATCATGAATATAGTCTTATCTTATGTGTGAGAGTACGCCGGTCAATTTCAGATTCTATGAGGCGGATGAATTCCGGACTGAGCTTTAGCTCACGTGCTTTATGGTAGGATTCAATTAATAAGTCGTCTGAAAGCTTGTTCATATAACAGGCCTTAAGCCTTTTCACCTCCACCCGGATTTTTTTAAGAATGTATGTTATGTTTTCATGGATTTACGCATATAATTATAAGTTTTAACTTGATGTACCACTACTCTATCAAAATAAAACGCAGAGAACAATCGTTCTGTTATCCACAAGAAATAGTGGATAAGTTGTGATTAACTTGTTGAAAAGTAATATTTACGTATATAGTACAAAGGGTATAATGTGAATAGTTTTATCCACAAGATAGGAAGGTAAAGGTTTTTGTCGAAAAGTTTTTTATTTTACATGCTGTTTTTCATGTTGGTAGCTTTACTTACTAATACTTCAAAGGCAAAAAGAGCAGCCAAATATGTTTTCATCCGTTTCTCCTTGCAGCTGAATCATTCTCCATCGGAAAATTCTTTTTGAAAGGAGCGTTAATATTAGGTATGATGGATAAGGAAAATTTCATGGAAAATATAGAGGTGCAAAGACATTGCTAAAATTATTTCTTCCCAGTGAACACTCGAAAAGCATTCTGGATATCACGCCTGAGAGATTAAAGGAGCAGGGTATCAAAGGGATTATCACTGATTTGGACAATACTCTTGTAGAATGGGACAGGCCAAGTGCCACACCGCAGCTTATCAAGTGGTTTGATAATATGAGGGATCATGGAATTCTTGTGACCATTGTTTCGAATAATAATGAAAAAAGGGTCCATAGCTTCGCAGACCCATTGAAAATTCCGTTTATCTTTCAAGCGAGAAAACCTATGGGAAAAGCTTTCATTCGAGCAATAAACCAAATGGGGATTAAAAGGGAAGAAACGGTCGTAATTGGAGACCAGCTTCTCACGGATGTTTTTGGAGGCAATAGAAATGGCTTTAAAACCATCCTTGTTGTGCCTGTTGCGCAGACTGATGGACTAGTGACAAGGTTTAACAGGAAAATTGAACGAAGAATTCTTTCGTGGTTCAGACGGAAGGGTATGATTAATTGGGAGGATTAGAATTGAGCGAAACAAACATAGTATGTATCGGCTGTGGTATCAAAGTGCAGACAGAGGATCCAAAAGGACTCGGGTATGCGCCGGCATCCGCATTAGAAAAAGATGCCGTGATCTGCCAGCGCTGCTTCAAATTAAAACACTATAATGAAGTGCAGGATGTATCTTTAACGGATGATGATTTCCTTAAGATTTTAAACGGTGTAGGAAGCAAAGATGCTCTTATCGTAAAAATTGTTGATATTTTCGACTTTAATGGCAGCTGGCTGCCTGGCCTGCAGCGTTTTGCAGGCGGTAACGATGTCCTGCTGATCGCCAATAAATTTGATCTGCTTCCTAAATCTGTTAAGCACAATAAATTAATCAATTGGCTGCAGGCATCCTCAAAGGAGCTTGGATTAAAGCCCATTGACGTTTTATTAGTCAGTGCGTCTAAAGGGCACAATATGAAAGAAGCAGCTGCAGCCATCGAACATTACCGGAATGGAAAAGATGTGTTTGTGGTTGGATGTACAAATGTAGGGAAATCCACCTTTATTAATAGGATGATTAAAGAAGTGACGGGTGAAGAGGATATTATTACTACCTCACATTTTCCTGGGACAACACTGGATATCATTGAAATTCCGCTTGACGATGGGAAGAACCTGACAGACACTCCAGGAATCATAAACCATCATCAAATGGCTCATCATATTGATAAAAGAGATCTTAAATATATAACGCCAAAGAAAGAAATTAAATCGCGGGTGTACCAATTAAATGAAGAGCAGACACTGTTTTTTGGCGGTTTAGCCAGATTTGATTATCTAAGCGGAGGCAGAAGAGCTTTTACCTGTTATTTATCTAATGAATTAGATATCCATAGGACGAAGCTTGTGAAGGCAGATGATCTATACAAGAATCATGCCGGTGAACTGCTTACTCCTCCGAGAAAAGATCAGATGGATGAATTCCCAGAGCTTGTACCACACGAATTTTCTATTAAGGAAGCGAAAACGGATGTAGTTTTTTCAGGATTAGGCTGGGTTACTGTCAATGAACCAGGCGCTAAGATTGTTGCGCATGTACCAAAGGGTGTTAATGTAATCCTGCGGAAATCTTTAATATAAAGTGGTGAAGCAAGTGAGGGAACTTTACGGGGTAATGGGGGACCCAATCAGGCATTCAATGAGCCCGGATATTCATAATGATGCGTTTAAGCGGATGAACATTAATGCAGACTACCATCTTTTTCACGTTATCCCCGCAAAATTGGAGGATGCCGTAAACGGTGCCAGAGCCCTGAAAATATCCGGTTTTAATGTGACAGTCCCCCATAAAACAAAGATTATGCCTTTCCTGGATGAAATCGATGAATTAGCAATAGCTATAGGTGCTGTTAATACGGTTGTGAACAGGAATGGGCGTCTAATCGGCTATAATACCGATGGACCTGGGTTTGTTCGAGGCATATATGAAAAATTAGGAACACCATTAACAAACAAAAGAACTCTCATTATTGGAGCTGGAGGGGCCGCAAGAGGAATTTATTTTTCCCTTGTGAAGGAAGGCGTCACGCAGATAGATATCTGCAACCGAACTCTAGAAAATGCCAAGTCTCTAATAAAACAATGTCCTTATCAGGTAGCTTCAGAAGCCTTGAGCTTTGAAGAGGCCCTAAAAAAAATAGCGGAATATGACTTGATTGTTCAAACCACATCAGCTGGAATGAGCCCTAATATCAGCGGTCTGCCTTTTGAAATAAGGGGCAGTTTACAATCATCGGCTCTTGTAAGTGATATCATATACAATCCTCTCGAAACAGAATTCTTGAAACAGGCAAAAGAAAAAGGTGCGATGACACATAATGGGATTGATATGTTTGTTTATCAGGCGGCCCTTGCCTTTGAAATATGGACAGGACGAACTCCTGATACAGAAATGATGAGAAATATTGTGGTAACTAAGCTAGGAGGATAACTATGCTCACAGGAAAGCAAAAAAGATTTTTACGTTCTAAAGCACATCATCTTAACCCGATTTTCCAAGTAGGGAAAGGCGGAGTTAATGAAAATATGATTAAACAAATAGGTGAAGCGCTAGAGGCCAGGGAGCTTATTAAAATAAGCATTCTGCAAAATAGTGAAGAAGATAAGGAAACGGCAGCAGAAGCATTTACTGCGGGAACGGGTTCGGAACTGGTTCAAATCATTGGCAATACCATTGTGCTTTATAAAGAATCAAGAGAAAACAAACAACTGCAGCTGCCGTCTTAATCTTATGAAAAGAGCAGGAATTCTCGGCGGTACATTCGATCCGCCGCACATAGGCCATCTAATTGTGGCCAATGAAGTATTAGAAGCCTTAAGCCTGGATGAGGTCAGGTTTATGCCGAACCATACCCCGCCGCATAAAAAGAAAAATGAGAAGGTCACATCACATGACCGGCTTCAAATGGTCCGGATTTCTGTAAACTCCAATCCAAAACTGACAGCTGAAACGATTGAGCTTGGCAGGGATGGAGCTTCATACACCTATGATACAATTAAAGCGCTGCAGGAACAGGAGCCTGATACGAAGTTCTATTTTATTATTGGCGCAGATATGATAGAGTATTTACCTAAATGGTATAAGGTAGACGAATTGATGGAAATGGTCCAGTTTGTAGGAGTGCAGCGGCCTACCTACAAAGAGGAAACCTCGTTTCCTGTTATCATGGTAGATATACCTCAGATAGATCTTTCTTCATCCCTTATCAGAAAAAGGGTGAAAGAGGGCAAGTCGATCAAATATTTGGTCCATGAAGAAGTGCAGAAGTATATCGAGGTGAACAGATTATATGAATCGTGACCGAGCACTGGAGCTGGTTAAAAAGCAGATTACTGAACAGCGGTATAAGCATACCCTTGGAGTTGTAGAATCAGCAATCTGGCTTGCAGATAAATATGGAGCTGACAGGGATAAAGCCGAATTCGCTGCAATTTTCCATGACTACGCCAAATTCCGTCCGAAAGATGAAATGAAACAGATTATTGCTGCGGAAGGCATGCCTTTGGATTTGCTGGACTATAATATGGAACTATGGCATGCGCCTGTTGGAGCCTATTTAGTGGAAAAAGAAGCAGGAATAAAAGACATCGAGATACTTAATGCTATCAGATATCATACATCCGGCAGAGAAAACATGTCACTGCTGGAAAAGGTCATTTACCTTGCCGATTATATAGAACCGGGCAGAAGTTTTCCAGGAGTGGATGAGGTGCGGAAGACCGCGTCAGAACAGCTGGACAGTGCATTAACGGAAGCGATGCGGAACACGATAATCTTTTTAATGAATAGAAATCAATCTATTTACCCAGCTACTTTTAAAGCATACAACTATTTAATTATGAACAAGGAGGAGTCAGCTTAATGAATGAACGAGAGCTTCTCATTACAGCAGCTAGAGCAGCAGACGATAAACGAGCAGAGGATATTTTGGTGCTCAACATGAAAGGCATCTCTCTAGTAGCAGATTATTTCTTGATCTGCCACGGCGGTTCTGACAAACAAGTACAGGCTATTGCAAGAGAAATGCGTGAGAAAGCAGAAGAAAATGGCTACACTGTAAAGAGAATGGAAGGCTTTGATGAAGCAAAGTGGATTTTAGTCGATCTTGGAGATGTAATAGCACATGTGTTTCACCGGGATGAAAGAGGCTACTATAACCTTGAGCGGCTATGGGGAGATGCTCCAAGAGAAAATATTGAGAGTGAGCTTTCTCCTCAATGAGCTATGGGCAATTTGCCTACCTATACGATGAATTGATGAAGGATGTGCCGTACGCTAAATGGGTGGATCTGTTTAAAAAACAGATGGATAAATATTCGTCAGGCGGAAAAAAGGTTCTCGATTTAGCGTGCGGAACTGGCGAAATTTCTGTACGCTTAGCAAGGGAAGGACTTCAGGTGACCGGAGTAGATTTATCGGAGGAAATGCTGTCTGTGGCCCAAGCGAAAACAGCTGGTGAGGGTCTGGCAGTTCCTTTTTTTCAGCAGAATATGACAGATCTTAGTGGGCTAGGTACATTTGATGCTGTTACCATTTTCTGTGATTCACTCAACTATCTGAAGTCGCCGGAAGATGTTAAAGCTGCCTTTCATTCGGTTTCCAAGCATCTTGAAAGAAATGGTCTATTTATGTTCGACGTCCATTCTGTTTTCAAAATGGAACAGATCTTTAATAATGCAACCTTTGCTCATGATGACGAGGAAATTTCATATATATGGAACAGCTTTCCGGCAGCTGAACCTCTAAGTGTTGAGCATGAGCTAAGTTTTTTTGTTTTAGACTCTGCCTCCGGTAAATATGACCGCTTTGAAGAGGTGCATTTTCAAAGGACATTTACTCAAGAGACCTATCATAAGTGGCTTGAGGAATCTGGATTTGAACTTCTCGATGTTATCACTGATTTAGAAGAAAACAACGACGATGAATCAGAAGCTGAGAGGCTATTATTTATCGCTCGAAAAAAATAACAAAAGAAAGGCTCTCCTTAACCTTAAGGAAAGCCTTTTTTAATATAAAGAAGGATATTACATAGTGAATGTAGAATTTAGTTTAAATAAGGAACCTCATACTGCTCCTCAGTTTTTTCCAGCTCGTGTTTAAATTTTCTGTGAGTTGCTTCAAACAAATGCTCAAACACTTCCCCCAATTCATTTTCTAAAACTTGTATACCTTCCCCGGTTATTCCGCCCTTAACACATACCTTTTCTTCCAGGGCCGGCAGAGTATAAAACCCCTTTTTTAACAAATCTCCAAGTCCGATCAGCATATTTTCCGTTAATACTGTTGCTGTTTTTTCATCAATTGAGGTTGTTTTGCAAGCCCCTTCTATAAACCTTCTTGCAAGATAGCTGAAAAATGCAGGACCGCAGCTTACTATATCGGAGGACACTCTTGTTATTTCATTGGAGATCGCAAGTGGTCTTGATATACTGCCAGCCAGACTGTTTACCTTTTCCTCCCATTCAGCTGTACACATTTTTCCGAAGCTTAAAAGAGAAACCCCTGATAGCGCCCGATTGGTAATGCTGGGTATCATCCTGCCGCAGGAACAATCAATTAAAGACTCAAGCTGGTCAACTGAAATGGGGCTGGTAATAGAAATCAGACATTGATTTCTATTCAATACTGGTTTAATCCTTTGAAGTACATTGTAAATGTCTAAAGGCTTTACACATACAAAAATTAGATCGGCATTTGCAGCTACACTTTCGGCAGAAGCGACTATTTGAACGTCAGGATATCGTACCTTAATTAAGTTCGCTTTCGCTAGGGAACGGTTTGTAATCGTAAACTGTTCGGGAGAAACCACTCTAGCATCCAGTAAAGCCTCGATTAGAATAGTTCCCATATTCCCTGTCCCAATCATTCCAATTTTCATCCTTTTTATCACCCTTCCTGGACATAGCATTTCATAAAAGTTTATGATTTTGGCATTTTGTATATGACACAAAAAATAGGAGGCTTTATCTAAATGGAGAAACTACTGGCTAATAAACGAGCGTTAGCAATTGTTTGCGGAGTTTTCATTGTATCTGTACTAATACTCTTATTAAGTTTCAATTTCGATAAGGAATCGGAACCAAAGCCAGTTATCATTGAAGGTCTTGAAGAGAAAAAAGCTGATGCCGAAGTTTCTTCGGATCAAGCAGAAAAGGCTTCTCTGCCTCCAGCGGATATCTTCGTTGATATTAAAGGGGCTGTAAAAAAGCCGGGTGTTTATAAAGCGGCTCCCGGACAGAGAGTTTTAGATTTGATCAATAAGGCGGGGAGTTTTAAAGATGAAGCTGACAAGGATAAGGTAAACCTGGCCCAGACAGTAACGGACCAGATGGTCATTTATGTACCGGCTGAAGGTGAACAGGGAGTTGCTCCAGCTCGGACTATGCCTCCAGAAACAAGCTCAGAGTCAGCTGGTTCAAAGGTAAATATCAACACTGCTACAGAGGAAGATCTGCAGACTCTAACTGGGATTGGCCCTTCTAAAGCAGCAGCGATACTGGAATATCGAGAGCAGAACGGAGGATTTAAAAATGCTGATGAGCTAAAAAATATCAGCGGAATCGGAGACAAGACGTTTGAGAAAATTAAGGACAGAGTGCTTGTACAATAAATTAGCACAAAACGGACGAGAAAAGGTAAACTAACTCTAGAGAAGACTTTTATTGCCGGGAGGATTTATTATGGATAGGAAAAGCTGGGATGAATACTTTTTAGATATTGCCGAAGTGGTGTCATCACGATCAACATGCCAGCGTCTAAGGGTAGGCTGCGTTATTGTTAAGGACAGGCATATAATATCGACTGGATATAATGGTTCCATTCACGGTCATGATCATTGTGATGAGGCAGGGTGTTTAAAAGATGATAACGGCCGCTGTATACGCTGTGTCCACGCCGAAGAGAATGCGGTGCTGCATGCAGAAAGAGATGACTTAAAAGGAGCAACAGCATATATTACACACGAATCTTGCGAGAAGTGCTCTAAAACACTCGCACAGTCGGGTATTAAGAGGATTGTTTACAGAAATTCATACCCAAATAAATGGAATAGTTATTTTCTGAAGGATATTGATGTTGTTCATTTTATAAGCGAAAATAACCCGAATCTATAGATTGGAGCAGTGGAGGTTCCTATGAAAGTGAATCTTGTTTTGTCTGCCGTTTCAGCTGCTGCAGCCGTAACGGCTTTTTCTTTATGGAATGGGAAAGCATTATGTATTTTAGCTGTTTATTTAAGCTTTCTGTTCATCATGAAAGGTCCAGCATCGCTTTTTATACAGCTGTGCGTGATGTCTGTATTTGGAATGATTTATGTGTTTCAAGCAGACATGAATGTTACTCATCTTAAACGAGAACAGCCCCATTTTAACATCGTTTTTACTAATGTCCCAGAGGTAGATGGGAATTCTATGCAGACCATAGCACAAACAGACAGCGGTGAAAAGCTCCTATTAAAGAAGAAATTTGATGACTTAGAAGATAAACGGCATTTTGAGGACAATTATCTGGCTGGAATGGAGTGCCGCATTACAGGGATTCTTAAAAAACCAGATTCATCAAGGAATCCAAACAGTTTTAATTACCAAAAATATTTACATAATAGAAAAATACATTGGATATTAAAAGTGCAGAAGCTTGAAAGCTGTAAAATTGAACATCAAAATAATTTTATTTACAAATTAATAAATATCCGCTATAAAGGGTTAAAGCTTATAAAAAAACAGTTTTCAGAAGAATCAAGAGGGATTGCCTCAGCTCTTCTATTTGGAGAAGCAGGCTTTATCCATGAAGAAATGTTACGCAGCTACCAGGTGCTGGGGATCGTGCATCTGCTTTCCATCTCAGGCCTGCACGTTACCATATTAGCAGGTGGTATCTTCTTATTAGGGATTAGATGCGGTTTCACACGAAAAAAGATGCAAGGGATTCTCTTGGTTATTCTGCCGCTATATGCGGTTCTGACAGGCCTTTCTCCTCCAGTGATTAGAGCCTGCGGCATGGCTGTGATTTATCTCTGCCTTCAAATTTTTAATGTAAGGATATCAGGTGCTCAAACGATTTGTATCGCTAATATATGCTATACTGCCTTAAATCCTTATATCCTGTTTGACCCCGGCTTTCAACTTTCTTTTACAGTAACCTCTTCCTTATTGTTTTCCTCACAAATAATCTCCCGCTATCCAAACTATTTGATTCAGTCCTTTCTCATAAGCTTTATTTGCACGATTTGTTCACTTCCAATTATGTTATTTCATTTTTTTGAAATTTCTTCAGCAGGGATATTGGTCAATATGGTCTTTGTTCCTTTGTATAGCTTCATCATTTTACCACTGGCAATACTCTCCTTTAGTGTTCTAATAATTCATGCTCCTGCTGCAGAAATTTTAATAAACTTCTTTCATTTAATCCTGCAATTTTTATATGGAATACTAGATCAGCTCACAGAAGTACCCTTTTCCTCCATTGTGTTTGGAAAACCGCCTTTTATTGTCCTAATTATGCTGACTGGATTCATACTGGGGGTGTTTTACTATTGGGAAGCTAAGATGCTGAAAAATGCCAAAGTTTTGGGGCTTTTAATAGGCATGCTGCTCTGTTATCAATATTTTGCTGAATATATAACACCTTTTGGCGAGGTAACTTTTCTGGATGTAGGACAGGGAGATTCAATCTTCATACAGCTTCCCTTTGGAAGGGGAACTTATTTAATTGATACTGGAGGTCAGCTGGAATTTAATCAGGAAAAGTGGGAAATGAAGAGCAGTACGTTTGAAGTGGGAGAAGATATAGTAACACCTTTCTTAAAAGGGAAAGGAATCACCAGGCTGGATAAATTAATCCTGACCCATCCGGATATGGATCACATCGGCGGGGCAGCCAATGTTTTAAAGGATATAGAAGCAGATCAAATTATGATCAGCCAAGCAGTTATAAAGGAATATCTTGAGAAGGAGGTTTTCACAAATGTAAAGAATAGCATTGTGGTCCCGGTGAGACAAGGACACTATTGGACAACAGGTGAAGAAAGGTTTGTTATATTGAATCCACAGAAAACCTCAAAAGATTCTAATGAAGCATCTATTGTTCTTCTAGCCCAGATAGCGGACAAAAAGTGGCTGTTTATGGGGGATTTAGGAGAGGAAGGAGAAGCGCGTATAGCTAAAAAATATCCGGCTCTAAGAGCAGATTTTCTTAAAGCAGGACATCATGGAAGCAAAAATTCAACTTCAGATTTATTTGTAGGGCAGATCAAACCAAAGTATGCCATTATATCAGCTGGGAGGAGCAACAGATATGGACATCCGAATCAAGAAGCGCTGGATGTGTTAGAAGCCCATAACGTATTTATTTATCGTACCGACAAAGCTGGGGCGGTTAGTTTTAGGTTTTCAAAGAGGGAAGGAACCTTTTCACAAATGCTGCCATAATATATCAGCAAATAAAGCACTAAAAAACAAAATGAGGCCGCCAATAAAAGCAGCCCCAACCTTGCAATGATAAATTTAAAACGTTGTCATTTTCCTGCTGCCATGGTTATATGTATGAGCCCAGGCTTATCCGATAAATTTAAAAACGGTAGCAATGATAAACATAACCGCAAAAAATCCAAAGGATACGGCAAATCCAACACCAGAGTCAACAGCATCATTACGCTTGCTGATAATGTTTTTCTCAAATTCGTTCATTTCTACCCCTCCTGTTTCCCTAATAGTATAAGCTATGTTTCCAAAAAAATCTACAACTCCCTTTTTGTTTTCCTTTACTGACAAGAGTTGTCACAAATATTTTGAAATTGAAGGGCAAAAATAAGAGTACAAAGCTTTTAACCAGCAAATATTTTCTTGCTAGCCTTGTTCCAGATCCCTGTATGTTGGAAAGGTTTCCTAGGCCCTCTCTTGCATACGTTCATATAGATAGGGAATTGGCCTATGGGCTAATTCCCCTTTAGCTTGTCAAATTGGTTTTGCCAATATACCATAAAGGAGAAAGTTTAGTTTATTTACATAATCGAGGCGAACTAATTTGATATTGGATATATGGAAAAGTATTGAAAGAAAGCAATTTGCACCTGTTTATTTATTATATGGGAACGAGGCTTTCCTGATAAATGAAACCAAACAGCTGCTAACAAAGCATGTGTTGTCGGAGGATGAAATAGATTTTAATCTGTCTGTATTTGATTTAGAAGAAACTCCGATAGAAGCTGCTTTGGAAGATGTGGAAACACTCCCTTTCTTAGGAGAAAGAAAACTGGTCTTTCTGCAAAATGCCTTTTTCTTAACCGCTGAGAAAAACAAGTCAAAGGTTGAACATGAAGTTAGCAGATTAGAGGCCTATTTAGCAGATCCGGCGCCTTATTCAATTGTTGCAATAACCGCTCCTTACGAAAAGCTGGATGAACGAAAGAAAATTACGAAAGAGCTCAAGCGCAAAACCACGATATTGGAAGCTAAAAAATTAAATGAACAGGAGTTAAGGGTGTGGGTAAGAGAGCGGGCTGCCGCATCTAACGTTCAGATTGAGGAAGCAGCCATCAACCTGCTGATGGAGATATCTGGAACCAATTTAATGCTTTTAGCGAATGAAATAGAAAAACTTTCATTATACGCTGAAGAAAAGCTGATTAATACGGAAATGGTAGAGAAGCTCGTTGCTAAATCATTTGAGCAGAATATATTTACTTTAATAGATAAAATTCTTCAGCGGAAAATAGAGCCCGCTTTAACAATTTATTACGAGCTCTTAAGGCAGAATGAAGAGCCGATCAAAATATTATCAGTAATGGCAGGCCAGATTAGAATGCTTTATCAGGTAAAAGAATTAGTCAGACAAGGATATGGCCAGCAAAAAATAGCTTCTGTACTGAAAGTGCATCCATATAGAGTGAAGCTGGCTCTTGAAAAGGCTGGCAGCTTTAGTGAAAAAGAATTGATTAGGCTTATTTATCAGCTGGCTGAAGCTGACTATCAAATGAAGACAGGCCAGGCGGAAAAAAGATTAGCCATTGAATTGATATTGTTAAAGATGGGAACCTAAAAAGAAACCAGGCTAATTGCCTGGTTTCTTTTTTTAGGTCATATAAAAAAACGACCCATAAGGATCGTTTATTTTACGCGTTCAAAGAATTAAGTCTCTTAGTCAGACGAGATTTTTTACGGGCTGCCGCATTTTTATGGATAAGTCCTTTAGATGCAGCTTTGTCTAACTTCTTAACAGCTGTAACAAGTGTTTCTTTAGCAGCGTTTGCGTCGCTACCTGCAAGTGATGCTTCAGCGTTTCTTACAGCAGTACGCGTTGCAGATTTAACAGCGATGTTTTGAGCTTTGCTTGTTTCGCTAGTTTTCACACGTTTAATAGCAGATTTAATGTTTGGCATTCCGTTCACCTCCTACAAAAACCGAGATTTATATGGACTCGATTTATCAAATACATAACAATTCGCAACAAAGGATATTTTATCAAACTTAAATTTATAATGCAATACTCTTTAAGAAGAATACACTAAATTGCTTTTATTTGTTATGGGACAGTCTGTTACTAGTTTATCACGGCTTGAGATCTGTGTCAGTAAAATTTATTAGAATGAGGCGGCAAAATTATGGAAAAAATAGAAATACGTGAAAAAAGTTGCGAAGCTGGAGGAAGCTATGGAAAAAAAATTAGATTTAAGCATGTATTCCGTAAGAACAGATCTGGCTATTGAAGCCAGTGAAATGGCCCTGGCAAATAGAGTAGTCCATGATGAAAAAAACGTCTCCCATATTGAAGGCGTCGTTATTAAGGAAAGAGAGATAGATGGTATTCAAATATCACTTGTGGAGGTCACAGAAGCAGGGGAGTCTGTAATAGGCAAGAAAAAAGGGAGTTATCTAACTTTAGAGGTTCAAGGAATCCGCGAGCAGGATACAGTTCTGCAAAAAAAAGTGAGTACTGTATTTGCACGTGAATTTGGCCAATATCTTAAAAAATTAAACATTGCCCCTGATGCCAGCTGTTTAGTTGTTGGACTTGGAAACTGGAATGTTACACCGGATGCGCTTGGGCCTTCAGTAGTAGAAAACCTCCTCATTACCAGACATCTTTTTGAATTGCAGCCCGGGCAGGTTGAACAAGGATATAGACCTGTGAGTGCTGTCTCACCAGGAGTGATGGGGCTTACTGGCATAGAAACCAGCGACATTATTGACGGTGTTATTAAAAAGACCCAGCCTGATTTTCTTATAGCAATTGATGCATTGGCCGCCCGCTCTGTAGAAAGAGTAAATTCGACGATCCAAATTTCTGATACTGGGATTCATCCAGGATCAGGGGTAGGAAATAAGAGAAAAGAATTAAGTCAGGAAACTCTTGGTATTCCTGTTATTGCCATCGGCGTGCCTACCGTGGTGGATGCGGTATCTATTACAAGCGATACGATTGATTTTATCCTTAAGCATTTTGGAAGGGAAATGAAAGAAGGAGACACCCCCTCGCGCTCCCTGGTCCCGGCCGGTTTTTCTATGGGGGAGAAGAAGAAGCTGACAGATGAAGACCTTCCCGGTGAAGAAGAACGGAAAGCATTCCTCGGTATTATCGGTACTCTAGGAGATGAAGAAAAGCGTAAACTAATCTACGAAGTGCTGGCGCCGATCGGGCACAATCTGATGGTTACACCAAAGGAAGTAGATGTATTTATCGAGGATATGTCTAACCTTATTGCCAATGGTTTAAATGCTGCCCTTCATGAGGCCGTAAATCAAGATAATACAGGTTTTTATACGAGATAAAAAGCTGGTTCTACTTTATCTAGCATTGTCATAAATTTTACTAGACAAGCTTGGAAAGGGTGGAACCATGAAACGAAGCCGATACGCAGGAACAATTGCCGTTATTCAGCTTGGCACTGTGATTAAATCTCTCATTTTTATCCTTGTGCTGTTACTTTTTATTTTTTCTTTAAGCGGTCTCTTGACCTCGATTAAACCGAAATATCGAATTACATCGGATTCGGTTAACTCAGCGGCCATTCAGTTCCCTGGAGAGCTGCTATATGCCCTGCTTAGCAGAGAAAATCATTATTTTGCACAGTCATTGCCTAAAAAAAATGAAGCACCTTCACTTGCCGGGCAGCTATTCAAACTTTCGACAAATATATCGTTTGATGATCCGAGAAGTCTTCTCGGACGAGAATTACCCGGATTTTTTGCTTATGATAATGAAATCCTGCTGGCAGGAGAAGGAACCAATTACACAAATATGCCATATGAATCTGCTCCGCCCGAAACTAACGGGAAAGAGGCTGACGTTCATAATGTTGAGAATATAAAAGAAGAACCAAAAGAAGAGAATCCGCCAAGTCCGCCACTAAGTACTAATGGGAAAAAAGTCGTCCATATTTATAACACGCATTCCAGGGAATCTTATCTCCCTTACCTAAAAGGGGTGAAAAACCCTGATTCTGCTTACAGTTCAAAGATTAATGTGACCAGGCTCTCTGAAAAGCTTCAATCATCCCTCGAAAAAAAGGGAATCGGCACCTCTGTCAGCACTACCGATGTAATGGGCATCTTGGACAAAAAAAATAAAAAGTTTTGGCAGGCATACGATGAATCACGCCCGATCGTTCAGGAAGCGATGGCAAAAAACCGGGATATAAACTACTTAATTGATATACACCGCGATGCAAGCAGGAAAAATCTTACGACAGTCTCCATAAAAGGCAAGTCTTATGCCAAACTGGCCTTTGTCGTTGGAGGGGATAATGCAAACTTTGAGAAAAATTATGCCCTAGCCGAAAAAATCCATAAAGCCCTGGACCAGAAATACCCTAAATTAAGCAGAGGTGTATTTAAAAAGCAGGGAAGCGGCAACAATGGGAAATATAATCAGGATCTCTCAGGGAATGCCTTGTTAATTGAAGCTGGAGGAGTCGATAATACCTTTGAAGAACTCTATGCCTCTTTAGATGCCTTTGCTGACGCCTTTAGCGGAATCTACTGGAATGCAAACGAAGTAAGTTCCCCTGGATCCAAAAAAGAAGCCCAATAACCACTAATAGTACGAGGAGGAGTAGAAGTGGTTAAGTTCACCGGCAAATGTTTCCTATTAATGATGGTATTATTTTTCGGAGTCCTAATCGGAATGCAGCATGCAAATCAATCTATGAAAAAAATGAAGGGCTTCGATGACCCTGCTTTATATAGTGCATTAGCTATAAATGAAACAGAAAAAGGACAAAAAGAAGCCTCCATACTTGGAGAAAAAGTAACAAGCCATGACCTAAAGGAAAAAAAGCAGCAGCTCGAAAACATGAAGGCTTATAACTTTTTTTCCCAGACAGGGAAGAAAGTATCCGATGGAATATCAGGCGGGTTTAATACACTGATGAAAAAAATAGCAGAATAATGGCAGTCCGTTCAATAGACTATTGGGCGGGCTTTTTACTTTATGATTCACCTGGATAAGAAATTAGATATGATCGAACGCTCCGGTTCTAACTGAGTGCCCAGCCTGGAAATATTTTAATATAATTGCGGGATTTTAGTTACTTAGACGCGGGAAGTCTCGTGATAATTGCGGGATATTCAAACTTTATTGCGGCATTTTTAAGGTGATTTGCGGGATTACCTTATGCCTGTCAGGTGTCTGCTTTTCTTCTTAAGATTAATTGTTAAACTAAATGAAACTATCAATGGGCGCTTTTATTAATTACGTTTTGAAAGGCACCGTTCTGCGCTTTTCCTTGTATCTTGTATTTCTGGCTGATATAATCAAAAATAGTGTATTTCTGTCGATTAACAGGAGTGAAAGTGATGAACAGAGAAGAAAAGCTGAAAAGACAATCTAAGATACGTAACTTTTCCATCATTGCTCACATTGACCATGGGAAATCAACACTTGCTGACCGCATTTTAGAAAAAACAAATGCGTTGACTTCACGTGAAATGAAGGATCAGCTGTTGGATTCAATGGATCTAGAGCGTGAGCGTGGAATAACGATTAAATTAAATGCAGTACAGCTTAATTATAAAGCGAAGGATGGAGAGGTTTATACCTTCCATCTGATTGACACCCCGGGACACGTGGATTTCACTTATGAAGTATCACGAAGCCTTGCAGCCTGTGAAGGGGCTATACTGGTTGTCGATGCTGCGCAGGGAATTGAAGCACAAACATTGGCAAACGTATATTTAGCCATTGATAATGATCTGGAAATTGTTCCGGTTATCAATAAAATAGACCTGCCAAGTGCTGATCCCGAGCGTGTGCGTGGCGAGATAGAAGATGTTATTGGGCTAGATGCTTCTGAGGCGGTTCTGGCTTCTGCTAAAGCCGGTATTGGGATTGAGGACATTCTTGAGCAGATTGTAGAAAAGGTTCCTGCTCCGGAAGGCGATCCAGATGCGCCTCTAAAAGCGTTGATTTTTGACTCTTTATATGATCCGTATCGCGGAGTTGTTACGTATATAAGGGTTGTTGAAGGAACGGTTAAAGTCGGTGATAAGGTAAGAATGATGGCCACCGGCAAAGAATTTGAAGTAACTGAAATCGGGGTTTCAACACCTAAGGCTACCCCTCGGGATGAACTAACGGTAGGCGATGTAGGCTATTTGGCAGCGGCTATTAAAAATGTTGGTGATACTCGAGTAGGGGATACGATTACTTATGCAAAAAAAGGAGCTGCGGAGCCTCTGCCTGGTTACCGTAAGCTGAACCCTATGGTATATTGCGGGCTTTATCCAATCGATTCTGCAAGATTTAACGACTTGCGTGATGCCCTTGAAAAACTGGAGCTTAATGACTCCGCTCTTCAATTTGAAGCCGAAACATCCCAGGCATTGGGCTTTGGATTCCGCTGCGGATTCTTAGGACTACTTCATATGGAAATCATTCAAGAACGTATAGAACGGGAATTTAAGATCGATCTGATTACTACTGCTCCAAGCGTTATCTATGATGTGATCATGACTGACGGATCACAGCTTAAGGTGGATAACCCTTCTGCTATGCCTGATCCGCAAAAAATACAGCGGATTGAAGAACCATATGTCAAGGCAACTATGATGGCTCCGAAAGATTATGTAGGTGCTATCATGGAGCTTTGCCAGGTTAAACGCGGCGATTTTATGAACATGGAATATCTGGATCAAAACCGGGTAAGTATTGTTTACGAAATTCCGTTGTCCGAAATCGTGTATGATTTCTTCGATCAGCTTAAATCAAGCACAAAAGGGTATGCTTCCTTTGATTATGAATTAATAGGCTACAAAGAATCCAAGCTGGTTAAAATGGATATCCTTCTTAATGCTGAAACGGTTGATGCACTCAGCTTTATTGTTCACCGCGATTTTGCTTATGAACGCGGTAAGGTTATTGTAGAAAAGCTGAAGAGTTTAATCCCAAGACAGCAATTCGAAGTGCCTATCCAGGCAGCAATCGGCCAGAAGATTGTTGCCCGCTCAACCATCAGCGCTATGCGTAAGAACGTTTTAGCGAAATGTTATGGCGGAGATATATCTCGTAAACGAAAACTTCTTGAAAAACAAAAAGAAGGTAAAAAACGGATGAAGTCAGTAGGTTCTGTAGAAGTTCCTCAAGAGGCTTTCATGGCTGTCCTGAAAATGGATGACAGCGGTAATTCCAAGAAATAATTTTAGCAGAGGTTAGTGGGCATGCCCATCTAGCCTCTTTTTACTATCACATATAAAAGGATGTGCGGTTCATGATATCTTCAGCATATATACACATTCCTTTTTGCGAACATATCTGCCATTATTGCGATTTTAATAAGGTGTTCTTAAAAAACCAGCCGGTTGAGGAATATCTTAGTTTGCTTAAAAAGGAGATGGAATTAACCTTACATCAATACAAAACCGACCAGCTGAAAACAATTTACGTAGGGGGAGGTACACCTACTGCTCTAAATGAAGAACAGTTGGAACAGTTATGTCTGTCTATAAATGAGACACTCCCATATGACCGTGAAAATGTAGAATATTCGTTTGAAGCCAACCCGGGGGATCTTTCCGAGAGAAAGCTTGCAATCTTGAAGGAATACGGGGTGAACAGGCTCAGCTTTGGTGTTCAGAGCTTCAATGATGAACTTCTAAAAAAAATTGGACGGGCTCACAGGGCTGCGGATGTATTTACTACACTAGATAAAGCCAGGGATGCAGGCTTTGAGAATATCAGCATCGATCTGATATATGCTTTGCCGGGCCAGACGCTTGAGGATTTCTGCGATACTCTGAAAACGGCCATGTCACTGGAGCTTCCTCATTTTTCAGGATATTCATTGATTATCGAGCCGAAAACTGTCTTTTATAATCTACTGCAAAAAGGAAGACTTACACTTCCTCCTGAGGAATCAGAAGCCGCCATGTTTGAAATGCTAATGGAACAGATGGAGCTCCACGGATATTCTCAATATGAAATAAGCAATTTTGCTAAACCAGGCTATGAAAGCAGGCATAACCTGACATACTGGAATAATGAGAACTATTATGGCTTTGGTGCAGGTGCTCATAGTTATTTAGCAGATAAAAGAAGAGCGAACCACGGACCTCTAAAAAAATACTTTGCTCCTTTGTTAGAGGGGAATCTGCCCGTCATTGAAGAAAATACAGTGACTGTGAAAGAACAGATGGAAGAAGAAATGTTTTTGGGCTTAAGGAAGACAAAAGGTGTATCTTTAAGCGGGTTTCAAAGCAAATTCCATCGTCCTTTAATGGAAGTCTTCGGGGAAGAAATAAAGCGAGAAATTGAACTAGGGAGATTAGTGCTTGAAGAAGGCTTCCTAAAGCTGTCTAAGCAAGGGAAATTTCTTGGAAATGAAGTGTTTCAAGCATTTCTTAAATGATTAAATCTAAAACGTTGACATCATTTGTATGATTTGATAATTTATTATTTAGAATTAGCACTCAATAACAAAGAGTGCTAACAGGGGTGGTCAAGATGTTAACGGATCGTCAATTATTAATACTGCAAGTAATTATAGATGACTTTATCCGGTCTGCTCAGCCAGTAGGATCCCGCAGCCTGTCCAAAAAGGAAGAAATTACTTTTAGCTCGGCTACTATCCGAAACGAAATGGCTGACCTGGAAGATTTGGGTTTTTTAGAAAAAACACATACTTCTTCAGGGAGAGTGCCGTCCGAAAAAGGATATAGGTACTATGTGGATCACTTGTTGTCACCGCATACTTTAAAAATGCACGATATTGAGCTTGTGAAATCCGTATTTGCCGAGAAGATCTATGAATTAGAAAAAATCGTGCAAAAGTCGGCGAAAATACTTTCAGAGCTTACAAGTTATACAACAATCGTTTTAGGTCCTGGAGTGCTGGAAAATAAGCTTCGCCGGCTGCAGATCGTTCCGTTAAACAAGGAAACGGCAATTGCTATTATAGTGACAGACACCGGCCATGTTGAAAATAAAATGATCACCATCCCGCCGTCAGTGGATGTAAATGAAATTGAAAAGATGGTTAACATCCTAAACGAACAATTAATTGGTGTGCCACTTGTTGAACTGACGGATAAAATATACCGGGAAGTGGCCTTTTTACTAAGCCGGCATATAAAAAGCTATGACGAGGTTATTAAAATATTGGTTCAATCTCTCAAGCTTCCAGGCCATGAGAAAATGTTTTTTGGCGGTAAAACAAATATGCTTCAGCAGCCGGAGTTTCATGATATTGATAAAATCAGAACTCTTTTATCAATGATTGACCATGAAAAAGGTATGTTCGACTTGTTAGAAAAATCTCCAGCTGGAATCCATGTAAAGATAGGGCGGGAGAACCAAATTAGTGCAATGGAGAATTGCAGTCTTATTACAGCCTCCTATTCCATTGGCGAGGAGAAGGTTGGGACGATTGCTATTTTGGGGCCAACAAGGATGCAGTATTCACGGGTTATAAGTCTTCTTGATTTATTTTCACATGATTTGTCATCTGTTTTAACCAGGCTGTATCAGAATAAATAACGGTGGTTATATTGAGTAAGGGCGGCAAAAAGGCCGCTTGATTCATCAAAGAGATAGAATGGGTCTGGCTCCAACTTTAGGAGCTGGCCCCTTTGATTGTATAAAATCACAGATATGTTAATCTTGTAGGGAGGTGAAATCCATGACAGAAGAACAAAAAAATACTAAATTACAAGACAATATTGAAATGGATGCCGAGAATCAATCAGAAGTGATTTTTGACGAGGTATCTGAAGAGGCTCAAATGGGAAATGATGCAGAATCTCAGGACGAGTTAAAAGCTGCACAAGATAAAATACGCGAGCTAGAAGCTAAAATAGAAGAAATGGATAACCGTTACCTTCGTTTGCAAGCGGATTTCGATAATTCAAGAAGACGTGCACGCCTTGATATTGAAGCAGCACACAAGTATAGAGCCCAAAACTTAGTTACCGATTTGCTGCCAGCCCTTGACAATTTAGAAAGAGCTATGGGCATCGAAGCTGATAATGACCAGACGAAAACTCTGATTCAAGGAATGCAGATGATTCATAATGGCCTTTTAGAATCATTGAAAAAAGAGGGCGTCGAAGTTATTGAAGCAGTAGGCAAGGAATTTGATCCCCATATTCACCAGGCAGTGATGCAGGTAGATGATGCGGGATATGAGTCAAACATTGTGGTTGAAGAATTCCAAAAAGGGTATATGCTGAAAGACCGAGTTATTCGCCCTTCTATGGTAAAAGTAAACCAGTAAATTAGACTACATACATTTCAGGGAGGAAGTTAGACATGAGCAAAATTATCGGAATTGACTTAGGAACAACAAACTCATGTGTTTCCGTTTTAGAAGGCGGAGAACCAAAAGTTATACCAAATCCAGAGGGTAATCGTACAACACCTTCAGTAGTAGCTTTCAAAAACGGAGAGCGTCAGGTGGGGGAAGTTGCAAAACGCCAATCCATCACAAATCCAAACACTATTATTTCTATTAAGCGCCATATGGGTACTTCATATAAAGAAGAGATTGAAGGCAAAGAATACTCTCCTCAAGAAGTTTCTGCCATCATCCTTCAATACTTAAAATCTTATGCAGAAGATTATCTTGGTGAAAAAGTTACTAAAGCTGTTATCACAGTTCCAGCTTATTTTAACGATGCTGAAAGACAAGCAACAAAAGACGCTGGACAAATTGCGGGCTTAGATGTTGAACGTATTATTAACGAGCCTACTGCAGCAGCGCTGGCATACGGTTTGGATAAAATGGATGAAGATCAGACCATCCTTGTATTTGACCTTGGCGGCGGAACATTCGACGTTTCCATTCTTGAACTTGGAGATGGAGTATTTGAAGTTAAGGCAACTGCTGGAGACAATAAGCTTGGCGGAGACGATTTCGACCAGGTTATTATTGATTACTTAGTAGAGCAATTCAGAAAAGAAAATGGAATTGATCTTTCCAAAGATAAAATGGCCCTTCAACGTTTAAAGGACGCTGCAGAAAAAGCTAAAAAGGATCTTTCTGGTGTTACTTCTACTCAAATTTCATTGCCATTTATTACAGCTGGTGATGCTGGTCCGCTGCACTTGGAAGTTTCTCTATCACGTGCGAAATTTGATGAAATTTCAGCTAATCTTGTAGAGCGTACAATGGGGCCGACTCGTCAGGCATTAAAAGATGCTGGATTAACTCCTGCTGAAATCGACAAGGTCATCCTTGTTGGTGGATCTACTCGTATACCAGCGGTACAAGAAGCAATCCGCAAAGCAATCGGGAAAGAGCCAAGCAAAGGGGTTAACCCAGATGAAGTTGTAGCTATGGGTGCTGCAATCCAGGGCGGAGTATTAACAGGGGATGTTAAAGATGTAGTTCTTCTTGACGTAACTCCATTGTCACTTGGTATCGAGACTATGGGCGGTGTATTTACTAAGTTAATCGATAGAAATACAACTATTCCCACAAGTAAATCACAAGTGTTCTCTACTGCAGCTGACAGCCAAACTGCTGTAGACATTCACGTGCTTCAAGGTGAACGCCCAATGGCCAATGACAATAAAACACTAGGACGCTTCCAATTGAGCGATATCCCGCCAGCACCACGCGGAGTTCCTCAGATTGAAGTATCATTTGATATTGATAAGAATGGTATCGTTAGTGTTCGAGCTAAAGACCTTGGCACGAATAAAGAACAAACCATCACAATCAAATCTTCTTCAGGTCTAACAGACGAAGAAATACAACGTATGGTACGTGAAGCTGAAGAAAATGCTGACGCGGACAAACAGCGCAAAGACGAAGTTGAATTGCGCAACGAAGCGGACCAGTTAGTTTTCCAAACTGAAAAAACAGTTAAAGATTTAGAAGGCAAAGTGGACGAAGCTGAGGTAGCTAAAGCAACAGAAGCTAAAGAAGCCCTTAAAGCTGCGATCGAAAAGAACGACTTAAACGAAATCCGTGAGAAAAAGGATGCCTTACAGGAAATCGTTCAAAATCTAACTGTTAAATTATATGAAGAAGCTGCAAAAGCTCAACAAGCCCAAGGAGAAGGCGAGCAGAAAGACGATGACAATATCGTTGATGCAGAGTTTACTGAAGTAAAAGACGATAAAGAATAATAACTAACTTCGTAAAAAAGTCAAAGTCAGGTTATCTTGGCTTTGGCTTTTTTTGCAGTTCGGACCAGAAGGAAATGCACGTCTGGATTGGGAATATATGATGATGACATTGTGATAGTCTCGTTTATGTATTGGGGTTTTGCCTAAGGAAGCATGGCTTGTATGTCTTACTAGTGCGGCTATAAAGTATAAAGGGTGCGACAAAATTTTAGTCAATGAGCTAGAGAATGAGGGATAGAATTCAGTGAATCAGAAAGAGAAAAGTTCTTCATTCGCTGATAAAGGACTAAAGTTAGTAAATGAACTAAAATAATGTCCTTCATACGGTTGATGAAGGACCAAATGACACATACAAGATCGCTTTCTCCGGGGGCGCTTCCGTTTTTCATGTTGTCTAGTCTAAACCTGATACCCTCGAGACTCAAGCCAATCAGTCCATGGAAAGAAGAGTGCTTTCCACAGCCTGCTCGTCTTGTGCTTGACTAGCGCATAAGGGCAACTAGGCCTCTGTCGTCGCTAACGCTAGCCAGTCGGCAAGTTTACTTTATCGGGTATCTGCCTGGAAGACCGCCAGGCACCGGTTTCGACTTTTCGTTATGTCTAACTGCAGCGCCTAGACCCTCGAGGTCACAAGCCAATCAGTCCATAGGAAGAAAACCGCTTCCTACGGCCTGCTTGTCTTGTGCTAGTCGGGTCAGAGCAAGGCGCTTCCGTTTTTCGTTATTGCGTATATATCTGTCTGAGTGATAAAATGATCTTTATGTGAAAGAATCTGGAGTGAATGTAAAATGAGTAAACGTGATTATTATGAAGTACTCGGGGTTGGCAAAGGTGCCTCGAAGGACGAAATAAAAAAAGCGTATCGGAAGCTTTCCAAACAGTATCATCCTGATATTAACAAGGAAGCGGATGCCGCTGATAAATTTAAAGAAATTAAAGAAGCTTATGAAGTTTTGAGCGACGACCAGAAGAAAGCCCATTATGATCAATTTGGGCATACTGATCCGAATAGCGGCGGATTCGGCGGAGGCGATTTTGCAGGTTTCGGTGGTTTTGACGATATTTTCAGCACCTTCTTTGGCGGAGGAGGCCGCAGGAGAGATCCTAATGCGCCGCGCCAGGGTTCTGATCTTCAATATACAATGACTCTCAAATTTGAAGAGGCTGTATTTGGCAAGGAAACGGATATAGAAATTCCTCGTGATGAAGAATGTGAAACGTGCTTTGGAACAGGTGCTAAGCCGGGAACAAAACCAGAGACCTGTTCACATTGTCAAGGATCTGGCCAGCTTAACGTAGAACAAAACACACCTTTCGGTAAAATTGTCAACCGAAGAGTGTGTAATCATTGTCATGGAACAGGAAAATTCATTCCTCATAAATGTTCTACCTGCGGCGGTACTGGAACCGTTACAAAGCGGAAAAAAATTCATGTGAACATTCCAGCCGGAATTGATGACGGCCAGCAGCTTCGTGTTTCTGGTCAGGGTGAACCTGGGATAAACGGAGGTCCTCCTGGAGATTTATATATCGTATTCCGAGTACGATCTCATGAATTTTTTAATCGTAATGGAGACGACATTCAATGTGAAATGCCAATTACAGTTGTGCAGGCTGCATTAGGTGATGAAATACTGGTCCCTACCATACACGGGAAGGTCAATCTGAAGATTCCTGCAGGAACTCAGAATGGCAAGACATTCCGTCTTAAAGGAAAAGGTGTACCAAATGTCAGGGGTTATGGACAGGGAGATCAGCATATTACGATTAGAGTGGTTACGCCAACTAAACTGACCGATAAACAGAAACAGCTGTTGAGGGAATTTGCTGAATTAAGCGGCCAAAATTCACCTGATGAACAGGAAGAAAGCTTTTTTGCTAAGGTAAAACGTGCTATAAAGGGAGATTAATTTTATTTAGGAGCTGGTAGTAAAATGAAGTGGTCTGAAATCGCAATTCATACAACAAACGAAGCAGTGGAACCTGTGTCTAATATATTGCATGAGGCAGGTGCAAGCGGTGTAGTTATAGAAGATCCTGCCGAATTATATAAAGAGCGCGAAGACAGATTCGGTGAAATCTACCAGCTCAATAAAGATGATTACCCAGAAGAAGGAGTCATAGTAAAGGCTTACTTACCGGTTAATAGCTTTCTAGGCGAAACAGTTGATGAAATAAAAGAGGCAATTAATAGTTTAATGCTCTACGACATTGACTTAGGAAGAAATCACATTTCAATTAGTGAGGTCAATGAGGAAGAATGGGCAACAGCCTGGAAAAAATATTATAATCCCGTTAAGATATCTGAAAGATTCACGATTGTTCCAACTTGGGAGGATTATACACCAGTCCACACCGATGAATTAATTATAGAACTTGACCCGGGAATGGCCTTTGGAACGGGCACACATCCGACTACCGTTATGTGTATTCAGGCTCTGGAACGTACCGTTAAGAGCGGTGACCTGGTTGTGGATGTAGGCACAGGGTCAGGGGTTCTCAGTATTGCGGCGGCTATGCTTGGAGCAAAATCGGTTCAAGCACTGGACTTGGATGAAGTAGCTGTCCAGTCTGCCAAATTAAATGTGAAGCTGAACAAAGTACAGGAAGTTGTATCGGTCAGCCAGAACAATTTACTAGACGGAGTTTTGGAGCAGGCGGATGTTGTTGTGGCCAATATTCTTGCAGAAGTGATTATCCGTTTTGCAAAAGATGTGAGTAAAGTGGTTAAGCCAGATGGTTACTTTATTGCTTCCGGGATTATAAAACAGAAGAAGGAAGAAGTAAAAGAAGAATTAATTTCATGCGGTTTTGAAATTAAAGAAACCATTCTCATGGAAGACTGGGTTGCAATTATTGCTAAAAAGTAATAAAGAACAGGTGGAGCGGAATTTATTCCCTCCTTTCTTTATTTAGTAGAGTCCAGTATAGTATAGTGATTATACGCTACCTTACATGCGAAAAGAGGGTTTACAAATCATGCAGCGCTATTTTATTTCTAATGAAAGCATCGAAGCTTCTTCCATTACCATAACTGGCAGCGATTTTCACCATCTGGCTAATGTTCTTAGAGCAAAGCCAGGCGAAAAAATCTTGTGTGTGGCCGAACAAGAAAAGACGGCTTTAGTGGAAATAACAGAAATTACTAATGAAGCGGTTCACGGAAACGTAATAGAATGGATAGATGAAAGTAAGGAAATGCCTATAAAAATTACGATAGCCAGCGGTCTGCCAAAAGGGGATAAGTTAGACTATATTATTCAAAAAGGCACAGAACTTGGTGCAGCGGAATTTATCCCTTTTATTGCAGCTCGCTCCATTGTAAAATGGGATGAGAAAAAAGCAGCTAAGAAAATAGAGAGGCTGCAGAAAATAGCTAAAGAAGCTGCAGAACAGTCTCATCGGGGGTTAATCCCTTCTGTAGCCACTCCTGTCAGAATCCATGAATTAATTAAGCTGTCAGACCGATTTAACTATAAGCTCATTGCTTATGAGGAAGATGCAAAGACTGGGGAATCAAGCCTTCTTGCCAGCGTCCTCAAAGAACTTAAATACGGAGAATCGGTGTTATTTGTATTTGGACCTGAAGGCGGACTTTCTTCAGACGAAATAGTAAAACTTAAGGAAAACGGGTTTGCCTCCTGCGGGCTGGGACCGAGGATTTTAAGAACCGAAACCGCACCGCTGTATGCTCTATCTGCAATTTCCTATCATACTGAATTATTGAGGTGAGTGATTTGGCAACAGTAGCTTTTCATACTTTAGGATGCAAAGTGAACCATTATGAAACAGAAGCAATTTGGCAGTTGTTTAAAACAGAAGGTTACGACCGTGTAGACTATGAATCTACAGCTGATGTTTATGTGATAAATACATGTACAGTAACAAACACGGGAGATAAAAAAAGCCGTCAGGTAATTCGCCGTGCGATCCGCAAAAATCCTGATGCAGTCATATGTGTTACAGGCTGTTATGCCCAAACATCCCCGGCTGAAATCATGGCGATTCCAGGGGTTGATGTGGTAGTTGGAACCCAGGACCGGGTCAAAATGCTTCAATATATTGAACAATTTAAAGAAGAGCGCCAGCCTATTAACGGTGTGGGAAATATTATGAAATCAAGAGTCTATGAAGAGCTTGATGTTCCAGCCTTTACTGATCGTACTCGTGCTTCTTTAAAGATTCAAGAAGGCTGCAATAACTTCTGTACTTTTTGTATTATTCCATGGGCCCGCGGCTTAATGCGCTCCAGAGATCCTAAGGAAGTTTTTAAGCAGGCACAGCAATTAGTAGATGCCGGCTATAAAGAGATTGTTTTAACAGGCATCCATACTGGAGGCTATGGTGAGGATATGAAGGACTACAATCTCGCTATGCTGCTGCGCGATCTTGAAAATGTCAGAGGTTTAAAACGAATCCGGATCTCATCGATAGAAGCCAGCCAAATAACGGATGAAGTCATTGAAGTGCTTCGCAGTTCTAAAAAAGTGGTACGTCATCTGCATGTGCCTCTTCAATCGGGGTCCAATTCAGTTCTGAAACGAATGCGCCGTAAATATACGATGGAAGCATTTGCAGAACGCTTAGAAAAGCTTAGAGATGCTCTTCCGGGATTAGCGCTTACTTCCGATGTTATTGTAGGTTTCCCGGGGGAAACGGAAGAAGAATTTATGGAAACCTATCATTTTATTAAAGAGCATAAGTTCTCAGAATTGCATGTTTTTCCATACTCTAAACGTACAGGCACACCAGCTGCAAGAATGGAAGATCAAGTGGATGAGGAAATGAAAAATGAACGTGTTCATAGACTTATTACTCTATCTGACCAGCTTGCGAAAGAATATGCTTCATTGTTTGAAAATGAGGTTCTTGAAGTTATCCCAGAGGAAAAGTTTAAAGAAGATGAAGACAGCGGCTTATATGTAGGATATACCGACAATTACTTAAAAGTGGTTATCCCTGCTACCGAAGAGATGATCGGCGAAATTGTAAGAGTAAAAATTACAAAAGCAGGTTATCCTTATAACGAAGGTCAATTTTTGCGGATTATAGAAGATATAGATGAACTTGAATCTGTGATTGTCTAATGATAACTGGGGCTCCAGCCCCGGTTTTTCATGTTGTGTTTTTACCTGGTATAATGTAAGAACAATACATAGTTAAAAGGAGAATTTAAATGAGCGTAAACATTGCTAAAATGATTGATCATACTGTACTTAAAGCAGAGACAACTGAAAAGGAAATAAGAACTCTTTGTGAAGAAGCTAAAGAATATAGCTTCGCTTCAGTATGTGTGAATCCGGCGTGGGTTAAGCTGTGTTCAGAACTTTTAGAAGGCACAGAGGTTAAAGTGTGTACGGTTATCGGTTTTCCTCTAGGAGCAAATACCCCAGAAACCAAAGCATTTGAAACGGCTGATGCTATAAAAAATGGAGCGCAGGAAGTTGATATGGTAATTAATATCGCAGCTCTTAAAGATAAAAATGATGCTCTGCTGCTGCGTGACATTAAAGCAGTGACAGAAGCAGCTAAAGGCAAGGCGCTGACAAAAGTAATCATTGAAACCAGCCTTCTGACAGACGAGGAAAAAGTCCGGGCTTGCGAAATAGCTGTTCAGGCAGGAGCTGATTTTGTCAAGACATCTACAGGTTTTTCTACAGGCGGGGCTACGTTTGAAGACATTGAATTAATGAGAAAAACGGTTGGTCCTGATATAGGTGTTAAAGCATCCGGCGGTGTTAGAAATACAGAAGGTGCGAGTAGAATGATCGAGGCGGGAGCAACCAGGATTGGAGCAAGCGCAGGTGTATCCATAGTAAAGGGCTTAACGGCTGATACTGATTATTGAAGAAAAGGCTTATCCTTACTTAAAAGGATAAGCCTTTATTTTGATTTCCTGTTATGTATGAACATGATGAACTTGGTGAATTTCTCTGTAAAAGGCAGGGCGATCAGAGATGATAGGATATTAAATATAACACTGGCATGAGCCAGCTGGACATCTTTCTGGACTGTGAACAAAGCTGCTAATTTTTCAAGGGAGCTTATGAAGGGGAAGAAAATCGCGACACCGATAAGGTTAAGCCAAATATGTGCATAAGATGTAAAACGAGCTTCTTTGCCAGCCCCTAAGCTTGCCATATACGCAGTTACACAGGTTCCGATATTGGATCCCAGCATAATGGCAATGCCTGCAGGCACAGACATCTCTCCTGCAGCTAAAAAACCCATGGCAATACCAGTCATGGCTGAACTAGAGTGTATAATTGCCGTAACGGCCATGCCGGTAAAAAGGGCGATGAACAGGTTGCTTTCCATGCTTGTTAATAAATGCTGAACAGAGTCAAAGGAAGATATAGGTTCTGCAAGTTTTTTAAATCCATTAATAGCAGCAATAACGCAGCTTAAGCCAATAAGTGAGGTTCCGGCACTTTTGGCCAGTATATGAGGAACCAGCCATAATATAGCCCCAAACACGGCGCCGGGGACAGTCCATCTTTCTAAAGGAATAGTCATAAATTCTGTTGTAAATGTAGAACCAATATTTGTTCCCAGGATAATACCGATTGTTTGAGTGAAATTTAAGCTCCCTGTCGAAACAAGGCCGATAGTCATCACCATTACAGCCGAACTGCTCTGAAGGATGCCAGTAATGATTATCCCCACGAAAAAGCCTCTAACTGGTGTGTGTGTGACTCTTTTTAAGAACCGCTTTAATTTATCACCAGACACATTAAACAATCCAATACGCAGTATTGCCATGCCAGCCAGGAATATGGCCAGATATATGATGAAATATAGTAATTCTCTCATTATGATCCCCCTCGCCACATCATATGGAGAAGCTGGGGAGGACATGCCTATAAAAATGCTTAGAAAAATAAAATGAATAAAAACTAGTTATGTGAGAGTATAATTCTTCTTTACTAGTTGACCTTGTAATCCTCTTATATTATAATTGCTAAGTACATGATGTATATATGCATTATGAGTTAGTGTGTTGTGTTCGGAGGGAGGGAAAGAGATGTCTAAAACCGTCGTTCGTAAAAACGAATCGCTTGAAGATGCTCTTCGTCGCTTTAAACGTACTGTATCTAAGACAGGTACACTGCAAGAAGCTAGAAAGCGCGAATTCTATGAAAAGCCTAGCGTAAAGCGCAAGAAAAAGTCAGAAGCAGCTAGAAAACGTAAATGGTAAGAGAGGGTGGAAATATGAGTCTTCTCGAGCGTTTAAATAATGATATGAAACAAGCGATGAAGAACAAAGACAAAGACAAACTCTCTGTTATTCGAATGCTGAAAGCTTCTCTTCAAAATGAAGCCATTAAGCATAAGAAGCAAGATTTAACAGATGAGGAAGAATTGACAGTACTTTCTCGCGAACTTAAACAACGCAAAGACTCCCTTCAAGAATTTGAAAATGCAGGTCGCCAGGACCTTGCTGACAAAGTTCTTACCGAAATTAATTACGTTGAGGTATATATGCCAGAGCAGCTTTCTGAAGAAGAGTTATCTGAAATTGTTAAACAATCAATTACAGAAGTTAACGCTGTTTCAAAAGCTGATATGGGAAAAGTAATGGGAGCTGTCCTGCCGAAAGTTAAAGGCAAAGCTGATGGTTCTTTGGTTAACAAGCTAGTACAGCAGCATTTATCTCAAACTAACTAACTAACTATAAACCGCGAGCAGTTATTTGCTTGCGGTTTTTTACTGTGTAAAATTATTATTGGTGCAGACCTGAGTTATAATAAAACGATTATACATATTCTTGTACTAAGCAGTGCAGCACGGATCTGTTTATTTCTGGCAAAGTGAAACTCTTTTGGAACTCATACGTATTGTAATTATTGGGAAAAGGGGGGTGTTCAGGTGAGAAAATGGCTGCTTACAGTATGGTCTTTACTGCTGCTCCTGTTGTGTATATTACCAAATAAGCCTATGGCAGCTGATAAGACAGTGTTTGTCATTCCTGTTAACGAAACCGTTGAGAATGGATTATATGCTTTTTTGGAGCGTGGAATTGATACCGCCTTGAAAAAGGGTGCAAGCGCCATCATATTTGAAATAAACACTCCGGGGGGAGTTGTCGCAGCAGCTGAAAAGATCGCTAAACTAATGGATGAAACACCAGTAAAGAAAATAGCATTTATAAATAATAAAGCTTTGTCTGCGGGTGCGTATATATCGCTTCATGCTGACGAAATATACATGGTGCCAAGCGGGACCATTGGATCAGCTGCAATTATAGACTCTGCTGGGAATGCTGCATCAAAGAAAGCACAGTCTTATTGGCTCGCTGCCATGAAAACAGCGGCAGAAAACAATGGGCGCGATCCAAAGTTTGCATTAGCTATGGCCAGTGAAAAAAATGAATTAGATGCGTATGGAGCTGGAAATGGAAAATTGCTTACGCTGAATGCAGCGCAGGCCAGGACAGCCGGCTACAGTGAAGGAACTGTCAAAGATCAAGAGGAATTATTAAGTGCGTTGAATCTTGCTGGGGCCAAAGTTACGTCTATAAATGAAACCTTTGCCGAAAAAGCGGCCAGATTTCTGACACATCCTGCGATTATTCCGATTCTTCTTACGATAGGCTGTCTCGGAATTGTTATTGAACTGTTTACACCTGGAATCGGACTTCCAGGGCTGATTGGTTTTTTTAGTTTTTTGTTATTTTTTTTCGGCCACATGGTTGCAGGATTAACAGGCTATGAATCCATCTTTCTTTTCGGTATCGGAATAATCTTGCTTATTTTAGAGCTGTTCCTGCCGGGGGCTATTGCCGGGGTGCTTGGCTTTGCCTGTATTGCAGGAAGTTTATATTTAGCTACGGGAAATCTTATATTAACATCAGTATCCCTGCTTATAGCTCTTACGGTTTCTATTGGCACGGCCATTTTAATGATAAAGGTGTATGGCAAAAAAATGAGGATGTTAAATAAAATTATTTTAAATGACTCGACCGCAACCGATAAAGGCTATGTTTCCAATAAGAATCGAATTGATCTAATTGGGAGAGAAGGGCTTGCTTTGACTGCTTTGAGGCCCTCAGGTATTGCTTTAATTGATAATGAGCGTGTTGATGTTGTATCTGAAGGCAATTTTATTGCCAGCGGGGTAAAAATTAAAGTTATGAAAGCAGAGGGTGCACGAATAGTTGTCAGGGAAGCTGTAGAATAAAGGAGGAGAATTCATGTTATCGACAAGCTCGATCATATTATTAATCGCGGTTGTAGCCGGTATTATTGTTTTCGCAGTTTTGCTAACGTTTGTCCCGGTCATGCTCTGGATCTCAGCACTCGCTGCTGGTGTAAGGGTAAGTATATTTACATTGATTGGAATGAGGCTTAGACGTGTTATTCCCAGCAGGGTAATTAATCCTTTAATTAAGGCACATAAAGCAGGCATTGATGTGACAACCAATCAGCTCGAAAGCCATTATCTTGCAGGTGGTAACGTGGATAGAGTTGTAAATGCATTGATTGCAGCCCACAGGGCGAATATAGAACTTTCCTTTGAACGCAGTGCAGCCATTGATCTCGCGGGCAGAAATGTGCTGGAAGCCGTGCAGATGAGTGTAAATCCTAAAGTTATTGAAACTCCATTTATTGCCGGGGTGGCCATGAATGGGATTGAAGTAAAAGCTAAGGCAAGAATTACGGTGAGGGCTAACATCGACCGACTTGTAGGAGGAGCTGGGGAAGAAACAGTCATTGCCCGTGTAGGGGAAGGAATTGTTTCAACAATAGGTTCGTCTGACAGTCATAAAAAAGTATTGGAAAACCCTGATATGATTTCGCAGACTGTTTTATCAAAGGGATTGGATTCCGGGACTGCTTTCGAAATTCTGTCTATTGATATAGCGGATGTGGACATCGGAAGCAATATAGGTGCAAATCTTCAAACTGAACAGGCTGAGGCTGATAAGAAAATTGCTCAGGCTAAAGCTGAAGAACGCCGGGCAATGGCAGTCGCTTACGAGCAGGAAATGAAAGCTCGTGTCGAAGAAATGAGGGCAAAAGTAGTGGAATCCGAAGCAGAAGTTCCGCTGGCTATGGCAGAAGCCTTAAAATCGGGAAATTTAGGGGTAATGGACTATGTTAATCTCCAGAATATTACGGCTGATACCGAAATGAGAGACTCTATTGGCAGAATGTCCAAAGATCCTAAAGATGGCGACCGAGATTAACGCTCACATGCCTAATTGAAAGGTGGGAGTTCTGTGGAGACATTGTTTGACTTATTATTTGGGAATGCTTTTTTTATCATCCTAATTATAGGAATCGTTTCCTCCCTTTTTAAAAGGTTTAAAACAGATGCAAGACCAGGTAATCTCAAGAAGGATTACAAAGGTACAGACCCTTTTGGCGGAACCTCAGCCCGTGCCGCTTCATCGATGTCTAGGCAGGATATTTTACAAACAGATGTGCTGGATGTTATTCCGGCCAAGACTGGGGTATACCATGATCTAGGACTTGAGCAAGCAATTAACAGCGAGAAAAGAGAAATTGAGCTTGAAAGGAGATTTACGGCTGCTCGATCCGCTGTGGTGAACAGTAAAAAAACTTCCATACATCAGGAAAAACCCAAAAGACTCGAATTCGGGCAGGATCAGATTGTGCATGGAATATTGATGGCTGAAATTCTCGGAAAGCCAAAAGGACATACCTCTCGTTACCGCCGGGCTAAATCTGCAGCTGTATTGAAAAAATAGAAATTTCGGTGCTAGAACCCCCTTTTACCTCATACATTTGAGATAAAAGGGGGTTCTTTTTTTATGGCTCAAAAGTGGGGACAAAAATTACGGCAGCTTATGATGAATTCAATGGACCTTCCACAGGATGTAATAATGGACCTGCCCCGTATTACAATGATTGGCCAATTACATATATATATTGAAAATCATAGAGGATTACTGACCTTCACAGATACTGAATTGAGATTGATGTTAAAAAACGGCCAGCTGTTAATTAAGGGAAGCTCTTTTTCTATAAAAGCTATCCTCCCTGAAGAGATCCTTCTGGAAGGGAAAATAGAACATGTCTTTTTTATTAATGAATAATACGGGGGGAAACCCATGAAGAATCAATGGACAAACTTTTTATCTGGCTATGTAAGAGTAAAAGCAGATGGTCGCGGCACGGAGAGAGTAATCAACAAAATGGTTAAGCAGAATATTTATATATGGGATGTGAAAAAGGCCGAAACCGATTCCATCCTTTTTAATATTCATCTGCGGGATTTGCATAATTTTCGGAAGGCTGTAAGGAATAGTGAGTGCAAGCTCTCTTTGTTAGAAGGAAGGGGAGGGCCTTTTTTATTCAAACGTCTGCTAAAGAACAGCGGTTTTTTAGCAGGTTTTCTCGCTTTCCTAACACTTATTTTCCTTCTGTCTAATATGGTATGGGGCATCGAGGTCAAAGGGGCTAAGCCAGAAACCGAGCATTTGATCCGCAAGGAATTGGACAAGATGGGTGTGCAGATAGGGAAAATTCAATTTTTGTTAGATGATGCAGATGATATCCAGCGGAAGCTGACCACTAATATTTCTGCTTTAACCTGGATAGGTGTAGAGCTTAAAGGGACAACTTATCATTTTCAAGTTGTTGAAAAAAAACAGCCTGAAGAACAGGTGAAGCTGTCGCCGAGAAACCTTGTGGCCCGAAAGAAAGCTGTAATCTCAAAAGTTTTTGTGGTTAAAGGACAGTCGATGGTTGCTGTTCATGATTATGTAAAAAAAGGACAGCTTCTTGTATCCGGCAGCATCGGAAATCCTGATAAACCTAAGATTGTTGCAGCAGATGGCGAGGTGTGGGGAGAGACTTGGTACCAATCACAGGTAGAGGTACCACTATCAACCAATTTTTCTGTGTTTAATGGAAGAGAAAACGTGAAACATTATATAAAAATAGCTAAGTATTCGATCCCTATTTGGAATTTCAAAAAGACGAAATATAAAAACTTTGAAACGGAAATGTCTGAACGGCCTCTGAAGTTTCTCAAATGGGAGCTGCCAATTTATTATAATACGGCGACTCATCGAGAAAAAGAAGACGTTACCCGAGAGTATAGTGTGAAAGAGGCAGTTTCAAAAGCAAGAGAGATGGGAAAAAAAGATTTAATGAAACTTTTGCCTGAGGAATCTAAGATTGTTGGGGAGAAAATTTTGCACCAGACAAGCGACAATGGTAAAGTAAAACTATCATTACATTACCAAGTTATAGAAAACATAGCTGTAGGACAACCAATTATTCAAGGAGACTAACGAATGTCAGAAGAAGCAAAAGTAGTCAACTTACACCTCGAATCTCCTGCCGAAGCACTTGCTTTGCTGGGAAATTCAGATTCTAACTTAAAAATACTTGAACAAGAATTAGCTGTGTCTGTCGTTACCCGTGGTGAGGACATTACTATTACAGGCAGCCAGACTTCTGCTGAAAAGGCAGAAACCGTTCTAAAATCGTTATTAAAAGTAATTAGAAAAGGCATCAATATTAGTTCGCGGGATACAATGTACGCTGTACAAATGGCTCAAAAAGGGACTATAGAATATTTTTTGGAATTATACAATGAAGAAATTATGAAGAATGCCAAGGGGAAAACAATCCGGGTTAAAACTCTTGGCCAGCGTCAATATATCTCGGAAATAAGAAAAAATGATCTTGTTTTTGGCATTGGCCCGGCAGGTACCGGTAAAACCTATCTTGCTGTGATTATGGCGGTCAATGCCTTGAAAAATGGAAGTGTAAAAAGGATCATTCTTACAAGGCCGGCTGTAGAAGCTGGTGAAAGCCTCGGTTTTTTACCGGGTGACTTAAAAGAAAAAGTGGATCCTTATTTACGGCCTCTCTATGATGCTCTGCACGACGTTTTAGGCCCTGACCATACAGAGCGGATGATAGAGCGGGGCACCATTGAAATCGCGCCTCTGGCATACATGAGAGGAAGAACCCTGGATGATGCGTTTGTCATTCTTGATGAAGCACAAAATACTACACAAGCCCAGATGAAAATGTTTTTAACACGCCTTGGTTTCGGCTCAAAGATGGTAATAACCGGAGACCCTTCACAGATTGACCTGCCAAAGGGAGCGAAATCTGGCTTGCTAACTGCTGAAGAAATCTTAAAAAATGTGTCTGGCATGTCGTTTGTTATACTCGAACAGAGTGATATTGTAAGACATCCACTAGTTGCAAAAATTATTGGCGCATACGAAAAAGCGAATCAATAAGGTAAGATAAGCCTGCCAAGCCAATTGGTAGGCTTTTTTTAAGGCATACGAAATGACAAAGACATGGCTATTCTTAATTAGGATGAAACTTCACTGGAAAACTGATATTATTTTACGTACATAGATTATAAATAGAATTAGCTGTATCATTGTTTTGTTCAGGGGGGCTGGAAATGAGCAGAGTGCATAAAGCAATTGCTAAATTAAAAGAACTTTTGAGAATGAAGGTTTTTCAGGCTTTGCTTTTTATTCTATTGGGGTTAATTTCGTATTTCGTTATGTTCGATAATGTCAAGCCAGAAAAAATAAATGTGTCATTGCTTACCCCGTCAGACAAGACGATTCGTGCACCTCAAACCGTTGTAGATAAAGAGAAAACAGAACAAGACAAGCAGGAAGCTGCGAAGGATGTTGAAGATGTATTTACTCTCAAAAAGGAGTATGCCCAAAACCGTGTTGATCTTATATCTTCTATTTTTGATTCTGTTAAAGAAGTAAAGGAAGAACTGGAAACTAAACAAGTAGATAATGAGGAAAGCCAGATTGATGGTCCCCCATCAAAGAAAGTATCAGAAGGTATTCCAGCTCACGTAACCTTAGCCAAACAAAAGCTGACTGGAGATGTAACAAAAGAACTGTCAGATTCGGTATTTTCTGCCCTTTTAAAAGCAGATGATGAAAATTTTGTCATGGCAAGGGATCTTACCTTGACCGCCATACATAATGTTATGAGCACCAAAATACCAGCCAGAGAAGTTGAGCCTGCGAAGAACAGAGTAGAAGAACAACTTAAGGCATCAAGCCTGCCAGGGGAGATTAAGCAAGCCTCAATTGAATTAGCCCGTTTCGCTATTATCCAGAATGAATTTTATGACAGCCAAAAGTCTGAAGAAAAGGTGCAGGCAGCAGTAGAAAGCGTTGAACCAGTAAAGATATTGCAAGGTGAGGTAATCGTAGAGGAAGGGCAGCTGGTAGACCGGGATATTTACCGCCAGCTAAAGCTGGCAGGGTTCCTCGAAGAGCAGACTTCATATCTTCCATTTATCGGCCTGGGACTGCTTATTCTGTTGACTATGAGCGGATTGTATTATTACTTTCAGCTTATTAATGAGAATACCGACAAAAAGCAAAGCCAGATCTTGCTCTTCAGTTTTGTATACCTTCTTGCTTTATTAATCATGAAAACTGTTTCTCTGTTTCAAAGAGCAGAATATATTGATATGGTCTACTTTTTCCCTGCAGCATTTGCGGCTATGCTGATTAAGGTTCTGTTGAATGAAAGACTTGCTATAGCTATAACAATTGTATTAGCATCGTATGGAACCATTATCTTTAACGATGGTTCTGCATCTAATTTACATATCGCTGCCGGGCTGTATATACTGCTCAGCGGTACTGCTGGAATTATCCTTTTGTACACTAAAAACTATAGAACGAAAATTCTTCAAGCAGGATTACTTTTATCAGTGCTTAACTTCTTGCTCATATTAGCCCTTTTGTTTATTATGGATGTCCGTTCACTTAAAATAGAATTTATTTTTTACATCATTTCCTCATTGGTTTCAGGGCTTTCATCCTCAATACTCACAATGGGTGTACTGCCATTTTTTGAAACTGGCTTTGGAATATTGACAACCGTAAGGCTGATTGAGTTATCGAATCCAAACCATCCTCTGCTGAGGAGAATCTTAACCGAAGCGCCGGGAACATATCATCATAGTATTATGGTAGCAAACCTGGCAGAGTCTGCCTGTGAGTCCATAGGAGCGAATGGATTATTGGCCAGGGTAGGCTGCTATTATCACGATATAGGGAAAACAAAGCGGCCGCAATTTTTTATTGAAAATCAAATGAATATAGAAAATCCGCATGACCGGCTCGACCCTGAAATAAGTAAAGACATTATTATTGCTCATGTATCTGACGGTGTAGAATCCTTAAGGAAATATCGGATGCCGGAAGAAATCGTTTCTATTGCAAGAGAGCACCATGGTACTACTTTGCTAAAATATTTCTACCATAAAGCAGCACAGCAGGGAGAAGACGTAAGAGAAGCAGAATTCCGGTATCCGGGACCGAAACCGCAGACAAAGGAAACGGCGGTTATAAGCATTGCTGACAGCGTTGAGGCAGCTGTTAGGTCGATGGGTAATCCCACTTCCGACAAGATTGACGAATTAATAAAAAGCATAATTGTAGAACGTCTTCAGGATGGGCAATTTAATGAATGTGATATAACAATGAAAGAGCTGGATATGGTGAATAAATCATTGAGCGAGACTCTTAAGGGAATATTCCATAATCGCATAGAATACCCGGATTTCAAAAAAACAAAATAGCAGGTGAAAAACGATGCTAAGTATTGACTTTATTGATGAAACCAACGAAACAACAGAACGAGAGCAGGGACTTGTAGAAGAACTGCTCCAATTTGCTTCAGAAAAGCTTTCCATCCAGCCGCAGACGGAACTATCTGTCACGTTTGTGGATAATAACAGAATTCAGGAAATAAATCGGGAATACCGAGGCAAAGACAAACCGACCGACGTTATATCGTTCGCACTCGAAGAGATGGGCGAAGATGAGGTCGAAATCAAAGGGGCAGACATGCCAAGAGTTCTTGGTGACATTATTATTTCTGTAGAAAAAACAAGGGAACAGGCGGGTGACTATGAACACTCTTTTGAAAGAGAGCTTGGATTCCTGGCATTGCACGGATTTCTCCATCTGCTTGGATATGATCATATGACAGATGAAGAAGAAAAAATAATGTTTGGCAAGCAAAAGGAAATATTGGATGAATATGGGCTTACACGGTCATAAGGGACGAAAGCACCCTTTTTATAAAAGTATATATTTTGCTGCCATAGGAATTTATACGGCTTTAAAAACGGAGAGAAATGTACGGATCCATGCTGTAGTATCGATTTTAGTTCTTATCTCGGGGTGGGTCCTGAACCTGACTTATACTGAATGGTTATTTGTTCTACTCGCGATAGGTGTAACGATTTCCCTTGAAATGATCAATTCTGCTCTAGAGCGGGCGGTTGATCTTGCAACGGAAGAGTATCACCTGCTGGCTAAACAGGCAAAAGATATGGCAGCCGGGGCGGTACTCGTTTTTTCATTGATCTCAATCATCATTGGTGCAGTCATTTTTTTACCCAGGCTGATCGAGATTTTAAAATTATTAAAAAGCTGATTCAATTTTTGGACAGCAATCGGAAAGGAAGTTATTTTATGAACATTCAGGAACTTATTGAAAAAGCAAAAGAAGCTAGACAAAAAGCCTACGTTCCCTATTCAAATTTTCAAGTAGGAGCCGCCCTTCTCACGAAAGATGGGAAAGTCTATGGTGGATGCAACATAGAAAATGCAGGTTACAGCATGACGAATTGTGCTGAAAGAACTGCCTTTTTTAAAGCTATTTCAGAAGGAGACAAGGACTTCGCGATGCTTGCTGTTGTCGCCGATACGGACGGGCCTGTTTCACCATGCGGAGCCTGCCGGCAGGTTATCTCAGAATTTTGTCCAAAAGATATGAAAGTAGTTTTAACGAATTTAAAAGGGGAAATAAAGGAAATAACTGTGGAAGAATTATTACCAGGAGCTTTTTCACCGGAGGATTTACATGAATAATATGAATGAGAATACATCAAAGAATTACAAATCAGGTTTTATATCCATTATTGGACGCCCGAATGTTGGAAAATCAACGTATTTAAATAGGGTTATCGGGCAGAAAATTGCCATTATGAGCGATAAGCCTCAAACAACGAGAAACAAAGTTCAGGGAGTTCTTACTCTTAATGATGCTCAAATGATATTCATTGACACTCCGGGAATTCATAAGCCGAAGCACAAGCTCGGTGATTTTATGATGAAGGTTGCACAAAATACACTAAAAGGTGTAGACCTTGTATTGTTTATGATTAATGCGGAGGAAGGCTTTGGCAGAGGCGACGAGTTTATCATTGAAAAGCTTAAAACCATAACCACTCCCGTATTTTTAGTGATTAACAAGATCGACCAGATACACCCAGATGAGTTAATGCCGCTGATAGAAACATACTCCTCAAAATTGCAGTTTAAAGAAGTTGTTCCCATATCAGCCCTGCAGGGAAATAACGTTGATACACTTCTGAATCAAATTAAGGAATTTCTGCCGGAAGGTCCTCAATATTATCCAGCCGACCAGGTTACAGACCATCCGGAAAGATTCATTATTTCAGAATTAATAAGGGAAAAGGCTCTGCACTTAACAAGAGAAGAAATTCCTCACTCAATAGCTGTTGTGATTGACTCTATAAAACGGGAAGAAAACAGTGAGACCGTACATGTTATGGCGACTGTAATTGTCGAAAGGGATTCACAAAAGGGAATTGTTATTGGAAAACAAGGGAAAATGCTTAAGGAAATCGGCCAGCGTGCCCGTCTTGACATTGAGAATCTTCTAGGGTCCAAGGTGTTTCTGGAACTCTGGGTGAAGGTGCAGAAGGATTGGAGAAATAAGGCTGGACAGCTAAGGGACTATGGTTTCCGGGAAGACGAATATTAAGCTCATACCCATGCAATTTCAGGAATTACTGAATTTATACGTAGTAAAAAATGTTTAACATGAAAACGGACAGAATGGTCAAGATAATCTTAAGGTTTGGGATAGTATTTATGAATGCTAGTTTATACATTTGAAAGGTGGGCTTATAATGTTGGATTTTACCTGGAGAGTATTTAGCAGTACAGGTAATATTGATACCTATCTCCTGTTTAAAGAATTGGAGCTGGATCATGGCGATAAACCCGAAATGGCAGAAACTGAGCTAGCAGAAACAGATTTCCCTATCTCGTAGAATGTCTTGCTTCCACTCTGAAGGGTGGGTACCTTATCATGCTCCAAAAATGTGAGGGAATAGTAATAAGACGTTCCAATTACGGAGAAAATAATAAAATTATTACACTGTATACCCGTGAATGGGGGAAAATTGCGGTGATGGCAAGAGGCGCAAGCAAACCGAGCAGCAGGTTCTCTTCTGTCACCCAATTATTCAATTACGGCTCCTACCTCGTGCAGTCTTCTAAAGGAATGGGCGGTCTGCAGCAGGGAGAGACATTTTCCTCTATGAGATCTATAAGGGAGGATATCATTTCAACGGCCTATGCTTCCTATATTGTTGAATTGCTCGATAAGAGTGTGGAGGATAGAAAACCCAATCCTTATTTATTTGAACTGCTGTATCAATCCCTTAATTACATAAATGAAGGCTATGACAGTGAAATCATCAAGTTTATTTTTGAAATGAAAATGCTTGATGTATTGGGGCTGCATCCTAGTTTAAATCAATGTGCCAGCTGCGGCTCAGCCGAAGGGAATTTTTCGTTTTCAATCCGTGAGGGCGGATTTATCTGCCATCGATGTATTGAAAAAGATCCTTACCATTTGAAAATATCTCCTGCAGCAGTGAAACTGTTAAGAGTGTTTTATTATTTTGATTTAAGCAGGCTTGGCAGCATTTCGGTAAAGCCCGAAACTAAAAAAGAACTGGAGCATGTAATTCATACGTATTACGAGGAATACTCAGGACTTCAGCTCAAATCAAAAAAATTCCTGGACCAGATGGACAAGTTCAAACAGCAGTTTTAAACATAAAAGCGTTTAAAAGATACAAAGCTATTGACAAATTATCATGCAATCTTATAAAATTTGTTTAATTATATGGATGCGTTGAAGGAAAGTAGTACCTGAAATTACTCTTTTATAGCGAGCCCGGGTCGGTGAAAGCCGGGAAAAGAGACTTTAGGGAAGGCAGTCCCGAGCAGAGCAGGCTGGAATACCAGCAAAAGCGGCCGATTTATCGGCAAATAGGGTGGAACCGCGGGTAAACTCTCGTCCCTATGCGAAAGCATAGGAACGGGAGTTTTTTGTTTGTACAAATAGAAAAGCGGAAAGCGGTCCTGAGCGAGAGCGAAGGAGCCGCCCGACAAGCATAAGACGAGCAGGCTGTGAGAAGCGATTTTCTTCTCATGGACTGGTTGGCTTATGACTCGAGGGCTGCAGCTTGGAGCTGGCCAAATAAAAGGCATTATGGGGTACGATCATATTAACTGATCGTAAACGATTGTCAGTTTCTCATCCAGCTATTAAATACCAAAGACTTGAAAAACGGATCTCCGCTTTTCTGTCTGTCCAGCTCCGAACTGCCATCCTCCCGTCTCCCGTCATAAGCCAAGCCCTGCCAGAAGGCAATGAGCGCCTTCCAGCAGTCCTCGTCTTATGCTGCTCGGATGGCTGCTTTTCAAATGAACTGACCGTCAGCATTGTCTGGTCTAAAATCCAACTCTTTAAATAGTTGGATTTGAAAAGCACCGTTCTCCGCTTTTCTTTCATCCGTTAAAAAATATGGAGGTGCAATATGAATATTCAGAACATGATTTTAACTCTTCAAAAGCATTGGTCAGAACAAGGCTGTATTCTCATGCAGGCGTATGATGTCGAAAAGGGGGCTGGCACAATGAGCCCTTACACGTTTCTCCGTGCAATAGGTCCAGAACCTTGGAATGTTGCATATGTTGAGCCGTCAAGGAGACCGGCTGATGGACGTTATGGGGAAAATCCCAACAGACTTTATCAGCATCATCAATTTCAGGTCATCATGAAACCTTCTCCTGATAACATTCAGGAGCTTTATCTTGATTCTTTGAAAGCACTAGGCATTGATCCCCTGAAGCATGATATCCGCTTTGTGGAAGACAACTGGGAGAACCCTTCGCTTGGTTGTGCGGGTTTAGGCTGGGAGGTTTGGCTTGATGGGATGGAAATTACCCAATTCACTTATTTCCAGCAAGTAGGCGGTTTAGAATGTAAGCCTGTTTCGGTAGAAATTACTTACGGAATAGAACGCCTTGCATCTTACATTCAGGACAAAGAAAATGTATTCGATTTAGAGTGGACTAATGGTTTTACAGTGAAAGATATTTTCTACCAGCCAGAATACGAACATTCGAAATATACGTTTGAAACTTCTGATCCTGATATGCTCTTCCAGCTTTTTAATATCTATGAAAAAGAGGCGCACCGCCAGATGGAAAATGGACTCGTTCATCCTGCATATGATTATGTTTTAAAATGCTCGCATACCTTTAATGTCTTGGATGCAAGAGGGTCCATTTCAGTTACAGAACGTACCGGGTATTTGGCGAGAGTTAGAAATCTTGCTAGAAAAGTCGCAAAGACATTTTATGATGAGAGAGAAAAGCTTGGTTTCCCAATTTTAAAAAAGGAGGGACTTACTCATGAGTAAACAAGATATCTTATTAGAAATCGGGCTTGAGGAAATGCCTGCCCGGTTTGTGACTTCCTCCATGAACCAGCTGAAAGATAAGATAAACGCCTGGCTGAATGAGAAACAAATAGAGTTTAGTGAACTCACTGCGTTTTCTACACCACGTAGGCTGGCTGTTTGGGTAAAAGGTGCAGCCGAATCTCAAAAAGACATCAATGAGGAAGCTAAGGGACCAGCTAAGAAAATCGCTTTAGATGGTGAAGGGAACTGGTCAAAAGCAGCGGTTGGATTTGCCCGGGGCCAGGGAGTGTCTGTAGAGGATATATTCTTTAAAGAGCTTAATGGAATTGAGTATGTATATGTGAATAAGTTTATAAAAGGAAAGCCGACAAGAGATCTTCTTCCTGAACTCAAAGATATTATTACTAGCTTGAATTTCCCTAAAAATATGAAATGGGCAGATGAAGATCTCCGTTTTGTAAGGCCTATTAAATGGCTTATTGCTCTATTTGGGGAAGAAATTATTCCTTTTGGAATTACAGATGTTAAAACCGGTAATAAAAGCCGCGGGCATCGCTTCCTTGGCAGTGACGTATTGATACAAAGCCCAGCGCAGTATGAAAAATTACTTAAGGAGCAGTTTGTTATTTCTGATCCTGCAGAAAGAAAACAGTTAATTATTACTGAAATCAAAGCGATTGAAAAAACACAGAATTGGGAAATTCCAATTGATGAAGATTTGCTTGAAGAAGTTAATAATCTAGTGGAATATCCGTCTGCTTTGTTTGGTAAATTTGAAGAAGAATTCCTTGAACTGCCTGAAGAAGTCCTGGTCACCTCTATGAAAGAGCACCAGCGGTATTTTCCAGTAAAAGATAAAAAAGGCAGTCTTCTTCCTTACTTTATTACCGTAAGAAACGGCAATAAAGAGCATCTGGATACAGTGGCAAAGGGAAATGAAAAAGTATTGCGTGCCCGTCTTGCAGATGCTTCATTTTTCTTCAAAGAAGATCAAAAAACAACAATAGAGGAATCATTAAAGAAGCTCGAGACCATTGTTTACCAGGTAGAATTAGGAACTTTAGCCGATAAAGTAAAGCGTGTAAGAAGGCTGGCCGCTCAAATTTCTAAGGAATTAAATCTTAGTGAGAAGGAACAGAGCCAGACAGACCGTGCGGCTGAAATTGGCAAGTTTGACCTTGTTTCTCATATGGTTTATGAATTCCCTGAATTACAAGGTTTTATGGGTGAGAAGTATGCTCGTTTAAAAGGTGAGGATGCAGAAGTAGCGGCTGCCATTAATGAGCATTATATGCCGCGGAATGCAGAAGACGCTGTGCCGCCTTCTGTGATCGGCTCCGTTCTTTCTATTGCCGAAAAGCTGGACACCATAGCTTCCTGTTTCTCAATTGGCATTATACCTACAGGTTCGCAGGATCCATATGCTCTAAGAAGGCAGGCGAGCGGTATTGTAGCCGTTCTGGAAAAAACAAAGTGGAATCTTCCGTTAGAAGACTTACTTGACATGTCATTAGACATTATTGAGGAAGAAGGCTTTGCTAAGAAATCAAGAGCAGATATACGTATAGATTTAAGGAGCTTCTTTAAGATGAGAATTAAACATCTATTAAATGAAAAGGCCATACGCTACGATCTGATTGATTCTGTTTTAGAAAGTGATGCAGGCGCCATTTCAAGCCTGGTGGAGAGAGCGCAAGTATTGGAAGATAAGAAGAACGAGCCGGCCTTTAAAGGCTCAATAGAAGCCTTAAGCCGCGTGATGAATATTTCTAGTAAGGCTTCTGCAAATGTAACTCCAGATCCTGGCCTTTTCGAAAACGAATATGAGCAAAGCCTATTTACTAAATATCAAATCGTGGCAGACTCATATGAACAACAACAAAGTGAAGAAGAAAAGTTTGAATTGCTGGTTTCCATGAAAAAAGAAATTGAGCAATACTTCGATCATACAATGGTCATGGCGGAAGATGAGAAAGTGAAGAATAACCGCCTGGCATTATTATCTGAAATCACCTCTGTCATTCGGAAATATGCTGAGTTTAACAAAATTATCACAGGTTAAAGCCAGGAAAGGCCGGTCTATCCTAATGACCGGTCTTTTCTTGTACCCCCGAAATGCATAAGACGAGCAGGACGTAAGCAGGGCTTTGTCCCTGTCTGAATTATCTTCTTAGTATTTAATTAGTTAACACTTCATCGTTTTGTTTAGTGTAGGAGGCACCGCTTTCCGTTTTTCTTGTTGTGAGGCGGAAGCAGCCCAGCGACTAGTGTATTTCACTAAACGGCTTTTCTTATAAATCCATAGTTTGTGAATTCGAGATAATAGTATATAATTATAGAAAACAGTATAACTCATTTATGGAATTACATAGGGTTAAAAGACAATCCAATCTTGCGGGCTTAGGAGCCGTGCTTAAGGCAGGTATCCAGCTTAAGCGAGAGGAACATTAAAAAGATGTTTGTACCATCCACATCTACGGGATGGTGCTAATCGCTTTTTCATTAGGGTGGTGTTTAAAATCGAACTTAATAAACGTCAGCAGCACATTTTAGAGATTGTAAAACAAAATGGGCCAATAACAGGCGAACACATTGCTGACCAATTGAATCTTACCAGGGCAACTCTCCGTCCAGATTTAGCAATCCTGACGATGGCAGGATATTTGGATGCAAGACCCCGGGTTGGATACTTTTTTTCGGGCAAAAGTGAAACACAACTGCTAACGGATAACCTGAAAAAAATTATTGTGAAAGATTATCAGTCTATCCCAGTTGTAGTGAACGACAGCATTTCTGTTTATGACGCTATTTGTACAATGTTCCTCGAGGATGTCGGCACTCTATTTGTGGTTGATAAGGAAGCTATTCTTAAGGGGGTTCTCTCCCGGAAGGATTTGCTTAGAGCAAGTATTGGAAAGCAGGAACTAACATCCATTCCGGTAAATATAATAATGACGCGCATGCCCAATGTAACTATGTGCACAAAAGAAGATTTACTGATTGATGTGGCCAAAAGACTAATAGATAAGCAAATAGATGCCGTCCCAGTTGTAAAAGAAACAGAAAAGGGCTATGAAGTAACAGGAAGAATTACGAAGACAAATATAGCGAAAGCCTTTGTTGCTCTAGCTGACGATGGCATATAGGAGAGGGAAACTAAATGAACAGTAAAATAATTTATGTAGTTTCTGATTCAGTGGGGGAAACGGCTGAACTTGTTACGAAAGCTGCAGCAAGCCAGTTTAAAGGCTATCAAATTATTATTAAACGAATTCCATACGTAGAAACTCATGAAAATATTGATGAAGTCATTTCATTGGCTAAGATAAACTCCGGTATCATTGCGTACACCCTTGTAAAACCAGATGTCCGGAGTTATATGACAGAAAGGGCAGCGAGCGAAAATATCTTTGCCTACGATATTATCGGCCCCTTAGTGGATAATTTGCAGCAAAGCTTTGATTCACAGCCGCTATATGAGCCTGGGATGGTCAGAAAATTGGATGAGGACTACTTTAAGAGAGTAGAAGCCATTGAATTTGCAGTTAAATATGATGATGGCCGTGATCCAAGAGGCATATTAAGAGCTGATATTGTATTAGTAGGTGTATCTAGAACATCTAAGACTCCTCTGTCGCAATACCTCGCACATAAAAGGCTAAAGGTTGCGAATGTACCAGTTGTTCCGGAAGTAGATCCGCCTGAAGAGCTGTTTCTTGTTGCCCCTCATAAGTGCATAGGATTAAAGATCAGCCCGGAAAAGCTGAACAACATCAGAAAAGAACGCCTGAAAACACTCGGCCTCAATGACCATGCCATTTATGCTAATATGGAGAGAATAAAAGAAGAGTTAACATACTTTGAGACAATAGTAGCGAAATTAAATTGCCCAGTCATTGATGTAACGAATAAAGCGGTGGAAGAAACAGCTAACACCATTATTAATATCATTCAAAAAGGTACAGAAGCATAGCACATACCATGTGCTATTTTTTTTGAAACTATATATAGACGATGAATCTTAGCTGGAAAAATTCATATTTTTGACACAAGTTAAAATAATAGATTTTCACTATAAAATGTACTATAATAAAAAGCTGTGATAAAAAAGTATTTTTAAGGTTTAGACTTGGTAAATAAGGAATAAACTAAGAAATGTGAGATGTCAAGTTTTACCTGATGGAATTTTTCGACAATGAATTATACTTTTTAAAAGAAAAGGCTGTATAAGAAGGATAATGAAGAAGAATGTAGAATTACAAAAAGGTACTATTATTTATGTGGATGCTGATGCTTGTCCGGTTAAAGATGAAATAACCAAGGAAGCTAAACACTATAATTTAGAGGTTTGTTTTGTTACTTCCGTCAATAACATGATGAACAGCCCTTCTGAAGGGAATTGGGTATACGTTGAAAATGAAAAAGAAGCCGCAGATCTTTATATTCTTAACCACGCAAAAAAAGGTGATCTTGTGATTACCGGGGATATAGGGCTTGCTGGTACTCTTCTGCCAAAAAACGTTTACGTACTCTCTCCCAGGGGAATGGAATACACGGAAAACAATATAGGCTCAATGCTTGAAATGCGTTATCTCGCCGGGAAAATGCGCCGGCAGGGTAAATATACAAAAGGTCCAAAACCTTTTAGAAAAGAAGATAGAGATAATTTTCTCATGAATCTTTCAAAAATGTTGTCGAACCTTGCAGGAAAATAAAAATTCTTCACGAATTAATTACATATCATCACTAAGAGTTTTCTTAGAAAATTACTGATGATAAAAGAGGTGAAATCTCCTGCACATTCAGCATTCTGCTTGATCTGGTTCGCTCCGGATGGAAATTATGTGTATGTATAGGTGATAAAATGTCAAACACCCGTATACCAGAAGAGAAAATTAGTGAGATTCGGGCTGCTGTTGATATTGTTGATATTATCAGCGAATATGTCCAGCTTAAAAAACAAGGGCGAAATTATTTCGGCCTTTGTCCTTTTCACGGTGAAAAATCGCCATCCTTTTCAGTTTCTCCTGACAAGCAGATCTTCCATTGCTTTGGCTGCGGGGCAGGCGGAAACAGCTTTACGTTCGTAATGGATATAGAAGGCATCTCTTTTATAGAAGCCGCGAAGAAAGTTGCCGACCGGGCAAATATTACTTTAGATATTGACATGCAGAATGTGGGTGAAAAAAGACAATCCCCAATTGAAAGTTCAATGGTCGAAGCACATGATCTTCTAAGGAAATTCTACCACCATTTGTTAGTAAACACAAAAGAGGGCCAAGATGCCCTGGAATATTTACAGGGCAGGGGATTTACTGAAGAGGCAATAAATAAATTCCAGATTGGCTACGCTTTAGACAGCTGGGATCTTGTTTATAAATTTTTGATTAAAAGAGGATTTTCCGAGGACCTTCTCGAAAAGTCAGGATTAATCATAAAAAGTGATAAAACAAATAGTTATTTTGACAGATTTAGGAACAGAATTATGTTTCCTATTACTGACCACCAAGGAAATACAGTTGCTTTTTCCGGCAGGGCAATGGGGGACGATAATCCTAAATATTTGAACAGCCCGGAAACAGCAATTTTTAATAAAAGCAGGATTCTATATAATTTTCAAAAAGCCAGGCCTTCCATACGAAAAAAGGAACAAGTCATACTTTTTGAAGGTTTTGCGGACTGCATCTCCGCAAGCACTGCCGGCGTAGATAATGGTGTAGCCACAATGGGGACTGCATTAACCGATCATCATATTCAGCTTTTAAGAAGAAATACCGATACAGCTGTTATCTGCTTTGACTCCGATTCAGCCGGATTAGAAGCAGCAAACCGGGCAGCGGGCTTGCTTATTGATTCAGGATTTACCATTAAGGTGGCCCTTATGCCCGATAATATGGACCCTGATGACTACATTAAAAAGCATGGAGCGGATAAGTTCCTCCATGAAGTAATAGGGGCAAGCCTGACTTATACATCCTTTAAGATGCAATTTCTTCGCAGAGGAAAAAATGTAAATAATGAAGGAGACCGGATTCAGTATCTTGAAGCCGTGTTGAAGGAAATTTCTAAGCTTTCTAATGCTGTGGAAAGGGATCATTATCTCCGGCAGATAGCCTCTGAATTTTCACTTTCTCTGGACGCTCTGGAAAAACAGCTGAAACAAATCTATTTTGCCGGAAATAAAAAGGGAAATGCCGCACCAAGGACTGACAGACCTGTAACCCTTCAATATGAAAAGAAGCTGAAGCCGGCACATCATAATGCGGAAAGAACACTTATAGCCCATATGCTTAAGCATAAAGATATAGCTTTTAAGATACAGGATTTAATGGATGGTCATTTTTTTAATTTAGATGAGCACCAGGAAATTATCACGTACCTCTATGCTTTTTATGAAGAAGGTCATGAATCTGATACAAGCCGTTTCTTATCTTTTCTGGCAGATGTAAATCTCCGGAAAATCGTTTCGGATATCGAAATGATGACGATTAATGATGAATTTTCGGATCAGGAAATAAGAGATTGTGTCAATCAGGTGTTGAAGTATCAAAAAATGTTAATGATAAAAGAAAAAGAGGCAGAGCGAAAAAAAGCAGAGCTGCAAAAGGATCATTTAAAAGCTGCAAAAATTGCGATGGAAATTATTCAATTAACGAAATTATTATAGCAAGGCCGTTGTACAGTTTTGGAAGGAGGGGAACAGATGTCTGAAAAATCAGCACGTTCCAGAGAAGTTGATAGTGAGTTGACCCTTGAACAGGTAAAAGAGCAGTTACTAGAAATCGGGAAAAAACGAGGATCTCTTAATTATGAAGTCATTGCAAACCGTTTAGCTAATTTTGAATTAGATTCGGAGCAGATGGATGAGTACTTTGAATATCTTGGCGATCAGGGAGTAGAAGTAATTGCTGAAAGCGAAGAGGAAGACGATGAAGAAAATCCCAATATTAAAGAGCTTGAGAAAGAAGAAGAGTTTGACCTAAACGATTTAAGTGTCCCGCCGGGAGTTAAGATAAATGATCCGGTTCGCATGTATTTAAAAGAGATTGGCCGAGTTGACCTCCTGTCCGGTGAAGAAGAGATAGAGCTGGCCCATAGAATTGAACAGGGCAATGAAGAGGCTAAGCGACGTCTGGCAGAAGCTAACCTGCGGCTTGTAGTGAGCATTGCAAAACGCTATGTGGGGCGTGGAATGCTGTTTCTTGACTTAATCCAGGAAGGTAACATGGGGTTAATTAAAGCTGTAGAAAAGTTTGACTATCGTAAAGGCTTTAAGTTCAGTACTTATGCTACATGGTGGATCCGCCAGGCTATAACGAGAGCTATCGCTGACCAGGCACGGACGATTCGTATCCCGGTTCATATGGTCGAAACTATTAATAAGCTAATCCGTGTTCAAAGGCAATTGCTTCAGGATCTAGGCCGTGAGCCTTCGCCGGAAGAAATAGCGGAGGATATGGATCTTACTCCTGATAAGGTTCGGGAAATACTGAAAATTGCTCAGGAGCCTGTTTCTTTAGAAACTCCAATCGGTGAAGAAGATGATTCCCATTTAGGGGACTTTATCGAAGATCAGGACGCCACTTCTCCTTCAGAACATGCCGCATATGAGCTGCTGAAGGAACAGCTTGAGGATGTTCTTGACACCTTAACGGACCGTGAAGAAAACGTCTTAAGATTAAGATTTGGTCTGGATGATGGCCGTACAAGGACTCTTGAAGAGGTAGGCAAAGTATTTGGAGTAACTCGTGAGCGTATCCGTCAGATAGAGGCTAAAGCCCTTCGCAAGCTGAGACATCCAAGCAGAAGCAAACGTCTGAAAGATTTCTTAGAATAGAATTACCATTATGTTGAAATAGTTCACTCTTTGAAGGGTGGGCTATTTTTTATTTTAAAAATTTTGTTTCCTTCCTATAAATGAAAAGATTATACTACAAATAGATAATCTTCTATAGGGTGTGTTCTTTTTGAACGAGACGAGAAGGAAAATAATAATGAATGAAGTTCATTATTGGAAAAATAACAAAATGCTGCCTGAACAATACTGCGATTATTTGCTCGCCTTATACCAGGGAGATGAAGAGGCCGGCGTTTCACAGAAACCGCTTACAGTAAACAAAAACAAAAAAGCCGTTCCCCTTGTAAGTGCCTTCTTAAGTGTCTGCTTAACATTATATGTAAACTATTTTACAGAACTGAGTTTTAACTTGCAAATACTCCTTACAATTATTTTTTTGATACTGGCAGCAGGATTTTTATTCCTAATACGTGACGAAAAGATTCCTTTACAAATTGCGCTGGTGTGCCTGGCCTTTACTTTTTTACTGTTAACAGTAAAGCTGGCGGAATATGCATTTCCGGGTCATAGTAAGGTATTTTATCCGATCCTGCTCATTCATTGCCTGATATGGATGTACATTGGAAAAAGGCTCAAAATGATTTACTTTATTTTGGCTGGGGTGCTGGGGAGTTGTTTTATTGCTTATTTTCTCATTAAAAATTATACTATGATATAGCTGTAAAAGTTTAAAAATGTAAAATATGGATATGTATGGAGCAGTGATGTACTTTGTCCTCACCCAAGCAGGTAAATATTTGTCAATTTTGAGAATTTAGGAAAGATATACAATTAGGGCTTTTCCTTGAAAGTATTTTCAAGTAAAATAAAAATTGTTGTGGGGATTTATTATAGACAGATAGTGTTCATACATAGGGAGGTAAAACTGTGAATCGCAATCCGATTGTTCCATTTATTTTAATTATGGTTTTAGGTATCGGGCTTATGTTTATGTTATCTTTTATGGGGCTCGATAATAGTAAAGAAATGGCAGATGAGAAAAAAGGCGGCGGAGAAAAGAAGACGGAAGAAGTTGCTTCAAATCCTGAGGATGTCTACAAGCAGACTTGTGCAGGCTGCCATGGAAATCAATATGAAGGCGGAGCAGGGCCCGCACTTAAGGGTGTCGGAGGCCGTTATTCCCATGATGAAATTAAAACCATCATTACTGAGGGTAAAGGGAATATGCCTCCTGGTTTAGTTAAAGCTGAGAATGCAGACAAAATGGCTAAATGGCTGGAAACTTTGAAATAATAAGAATATATGATTGGGTCCTTTGCATATGCAAAGGACTTTTTCTATACTGAAATTATGTTATTATAGTTAGACCACAGGACTCGCTTTAGGCAGCGGGTTTTACTTTACATAAAAGTGAGATGACTTAAGTGAATATAGATAAACTTTCAAAGCGTTTAGAGGCTGTAGCAGGCTATATTACGCCTGGCAGCACACTCGCTGATATAGGTTCAGATCATGCTTACCTGCCTTGTTATGCGTTAAATAAAGGGATCATACGAAAGGGTGTAGCCGGGGAGGTAAGCCAGGGGCCATTAAATTCCGCACGGAGCCAAGTTCAGGCTTCTGGACTGAACGATTTCATTGAGGTCCGCAAGGGGGATGGCCTTGAGGTTATTTCACCATATGAAGTGGATTGTATAACGATTGCGGGAATGGGCGGCACACTGATCTCAAGTATCTTAGAGCATGGTAAAGAGAAGCTCTCTGGTGTAAAACGATTAATACTCCAGCCGAATATTGGAGCTAAGAATGTACGTGTCTGGCTTTTAGAAAATGGCTGGGAGCTTATACAAGAGGAAATCCTGGAAGAGGATCAAAAAATTTATGAGATTCTTGTAGCAGAACCCGGAAATTCAATGATTCCTTATGAGCATTGCAACAAAGACGCATCGCTCTTAATGGGTCCCTTTTTAATTCAGGAAAAGAACAGCATTTTTGAAAAGAAGTGGGCTTTAGAATTAGCTCATATGCGAAGAATACTTAATCAGATTGAAAAGTCCGGGCAAGGCGGAGAACTTGCAGCTAAAAAAACAGAACTTCGGGACAATATTAACCTTGTGGAGGAGATTCTAAATCATGAAGCAGGCTAACGGGCATGAAATTATCCAGTTATTTGAACAGTTTTCACCAAAAGCCTATGCAGTTGAAGGAGATCCTATAGGACTTCAAGTCGGAAGGCTGAATAAGCCTGTAACCAAAGTCTTGATTGCGCTTGATGTGACGGAAGAGGTCATTCAGGAAGCAATAGAAGCTGGTGCCGAACTAATTATTGCTCATCACCCGCCTATCTTCAGGCCGTTAAAAAATTTAAGAACAGATCTGCCTTCGGGAGCACTTTACGAGAAACTGATTAAACACGATATTGCTGTATACGCAGCCCATACCAACCTGGATGTAGCAAAAGGCGGAGTGAATGACCTGCTGGCAAATGCCCTAAGGCTTCAGAATATAAAAGTACTGGCAGATACTTATGAGAAAAAGCTTAAAAAGCTCGTTGTATATGGTCCTGCAGAGGACGAGAAAGCATTGCTTGATGCTCTGGGGAAAGCAGGTGCAGGTCATATAGGGAATTACAGCCACTGTTCCTTTAGTACAAGCGGAACTGGCAGATTCCTCCCTGAAGCAGGAACGAATCCTCATATAGGAACTCAAGGGAAGCTGGAAGCCGTCCAAGAGGTAAGAATTGAGACCGTGTATCCTGCAGAAATTGAGAAAAAAGTTCTTCAAGCAATGTTCCGTGCGCATCCATACGAGGAAGTCGCATATGATATTTATCCGCTTGAAACTCAGGGAGAGATATTGGGGCTTGGAAGAGTCGGAACCCTGGAAACAGAAATGAATTTTGTCCAGTTTGCCGAATATGTAAAAAAGGCACTTGATGTTGAGCATGTCAGAATTGTAGGAAGCGAGGATGCTGTTATTAAAAAGGTGGCTGTATTAGGCGGAGATGGAAACAAATTTATTAAGGCCGCAAAGTACCATGGAGCAGATTGCTTCGTAACAGGAGATATTTATTATCACACAGCACATGATGCAAGGATGATGGGGCTGAATCTGCTTGATCCTGGACATAACATTGAGAAAGTAATGAAGAAGGGTGTTGCCGACGTTTTAACTGAGTTATGTAAAGAAAAAGGTTATGCGGCAGAGTTCCTGGCTTCATCCATTCATACTGACCCTTTTACCTTTTTATAATCCAGGCTTTCTGTTTAATCATGGTAAAACCAACAAAAGGACCTTTGGGGTCCTTTTGTTGGTTCTTTCAAGTTACTCAGATGGTCTGCAGCAACAATACACAGGACCTATATATAAAAGAAAAGCAGCAGGGCATTAATGAGCCTTTGCTGCTTTTTTTACTTTTGGCAGAATTTTGTTTAAAGGAACTTTACGCTCCCTTGACCATGTGGATTCATCGTGACGATCAAACTGCTCCAGATAAGTAATGACTTCCTTTGTAATGGGAGTCGGAGTAGAAGCTCCTGAAGTAACGCCTACAGTTTCTGCTTCTAACAGCCATTCCACCTGGATTTCTGTAACATCTGCTACACGATAGGCTTTAGTTCCAGCGATTTCTTGAGAAACCTGTGCGAGCCGGTTAGAGTTATTGCTTTTTGGATCGCCGACAACAATCAGCAAATCTGCTTCTTTAGCCTGTTCAGCTACCGCTTCCTGGCGTACCTGGGTAGCCATACAGATTTCACGGTGAATTTCACAATGAGGATATTTTCTCTGAACTGCCTCCATTATTTCGGAGACGTCCCATTGGCTCATTGTGGTTTGATTCGTAACAATCAGCTTTTCAGAATCAAGTTTTAAATTCTCTACTTCTTCTGGCTTTTCAATTAAGTGGACAATTTCAGGTGCTACTCCAACAGCGCCTTCTGGTTCAGGATGGCCTTTTTTGCCAATATAGATAACCTGATAGCCCTGTGCTTTTTTTTCTCTGATTAAATCATGTGTGGCTGTCACGTCTGGACATGTGGCATCAAGTGTAACAAGACCACGCTGCTTAGCTATTTCTCTTACTTCAGGTGATACACCATGAGCGGTGAATATTACAGTGCCTGTATCTACTTTTTCGAGTATTTCTTTTCTATTGCTGCCATCCAGTGTAATGATGCCTTCCTCTTCAAAAGCGTCTGTAACATGTTTATTGTGTACTATCATTCCTAGAATATATATAGGCCGCGGCAGAGTTTTATCTAAAGCGGCATTGCGTGCAATAACCATAGCATCGACCACGCCGTAGCAATAGCCGCGAGGTGATATTTTTAAAACATTCATTGACTAAAGTCCTCCTTACAAACGGGCATCAGGACTGATATCCTAATCTACCCTTCTATTATATATGACCTCTGGTGGAATTACAAAGCAAGCTTATATGTACAGCTCTTGAATTGGCAGCTATTTTGGGTTCCCTTAACTAAAAAAGAATGCAGGGAAGCTGCATTCTAGTCAAAAGAAAATCTTGGGTCTTGAGATTCCGGATTCTTCATGATTAACGTCCTCATCATGTTCCTTCTGCAGCTCATCTCTGTCATTGCGGCTGAATTCCTTTTCAGTTTCAGGTTCTGTTTTTGCCGCCTCTGAGTCAGAATCTGGTGGTGTATCAGCTGATTTAAGTCCTCTATAAAGCTTCCACATCGCGGGGAGATTTTTTACTAAAGGGCCATATTGTTCAACGATAGGACCTACTTGCTGAACGGTCTGCAGCACTTTTTGAGTATTATTTAAAATACCGGTAAGACCGCCGCCCTGCGTTAAGCTCTGGATTATTCCTCCGCTTCCTGGAGCTGCTGAGTTTGAAGCAGCACGAGCTGGGAGGGTAAAGGGAGAGGCAGCCTGAGGGGCTGGACCCCTGCTTTTTTTGCCAAGCAATTTAGAGATCAGTCCTCCGCCTCCTCGTTTAGGCTTCCTAACATTGTGGATAGGGGCCTGACGAGCTGGGGAAGTTCCGCCTTGATATGGATTAAATGGCATATGCGGGTGATGGTAACGGGTTCTCGGGGCACCCATTCCATAATGATGAGGCCCGTACGGTCCGGGGCCAAATGGTATTTGCGGCTGTCTTGGAGGCATACATTCACTCCTTTCTGAACAAAGAAATATATAATTTTTCTTCAACTCTTATTAAAATATGCAAGTAAGTTAAAAAGGTTTGAGGAATAATGAGAGCAGGGGGTGGTTAAAACCATTCCTCGAGAAAAAAGGGTTCCGAATCTTAAGGCTGTCTGCTCCCGGGGTTGCGTTTTCTTTATAAAATATATTATGATAACAGGATGTATACTGCGTGAAAAATTATGAAATATGCTGATTTATTAAGGAGACAAACTATGAATAAAAATAATTTTGAAAGATTTGGCTTTCAAAACTACATATTAGACGCTATTAATGACTTAGGCTTTGACAAGCCGACCGAGATCCAAGAGCGGGTTATACCAGCCATTAATAATGGCTGGAGCATGATTGGACAATCGCAGACAGGAACAGGTAAAACACATGCTTATCTGCTTCCGATTATGAACAAGATTGATCCTGACAGAGAAGAAGTACAAGCGGTTATATCTGCACCTACAAGAGAGCTTGCCAACCAAATTTATTTGGAGGCCGTGAAAATTGCTGAACACTTTCCGGAGGAGCATCCTGTTACGGTTAAGCTATTTATGGGTGGGACTGACAAGCAAAGAACAATTGATAAGCTGAAAAAACAGCCTCAGCTTGTAATTGGGACACCTGGAAGAATTAAAGACCTTGTTAATGAAAATGCCCTGCATGTATTTTCAGCAGAGATTCTCGTGGTTGATGAGGCCGATTTGATGCTCGATATGGGCTTTATCGAAGATGTGGACCAATTTGCCGGAAAGATGGCAGAAAAAACGAAGATGCTTGTATTTTCGGCTACAATCCCGGAAAAATTGAAACCATTTTTAATGAAATATATGGAAAATCCTAAGTATGTGCAGGTATCACCTGAGCATGCTACTGCTCAGCAGATCGAACATATTCTAATTCCTTTAAAGCATCGGAATAAGTATCAGTTATTGCATGACATGCTGATTGCATATAACCCTTATCTTGCTATTATTTTTGCCAATACGAAAAAGAAGGCTGAAGAAGTTGCTATTTCCCTTAGTCAACAAGGATTGAAAGTAGGCCGCATACACGGAGATTTGACTCCTCGAGAACGTAAGAAAATGATGAAGCAGATTAATGACCTGGAGTATCAGTATATCGTGGCTACAGACCTTGCAGCAAGAGGCATCGATATTAAAGGGGTAAGCCATGTTATCAACTTTGAACTTCCGCCTGATTTAGATTTTTATATCCACCGTACAGGCAGAACGGCAAGAGCTGGTTATTCTGGTATTGCCGCGACCATTTACGAACCTTCAAACGAAGATGCGTTGAACAGACTGGAAAAAATGGGAGTAACCTTCCATAACGCTGATTTACAAAACGGTGAGATGATCAAGACGGAAGACAGAAACAAGAGAAAGAAAAGGAAGAAGCAGACTGATGAAATCGTGGAAACTGCTAAACGCCTTGTAAAAAAACCGTCTAAGGTTAAGCCGGGGTATAAGAAAAAAATGCAATACGAAATGGAAAACATTAAAAAACGCCAGAGACGGATTGAAAGAAAGAAGAAATAAAGCATTAGGGGAGAGAATGAAGTATGTTAAAGATTGGTTCTCATGTATCCATGAGCGGAGCCAAGATGCTGCTTGCTGCAAGCTCAGAGGCAGTTTCCTATGGCGCTAACACCTTTATGATTTATACAGGTGCCCCTCAAAATACCAGGAGAAAAAAGATCGAAGACCTTAATATTGAAGAAGGAAGAATGCATATGGAGATGAACGGCATTGAAGAAATTGTCGTACATGCCCCCTATATCATTAATATAGCAAATACGCAAAATCCGGATACTTTTGATTTAGGAGTCCGATTTTTAAGATCTGAAATTGAAAGAACAGAAGCTCTCGGCGCAAAACAAATTGTCCTGCACCCAGGGGCTCATGTCGGGGCTGGAACAGAAGCGGGGATTAAAAAGATCGTAGAAGGCTTAAATGAAGTTCTTGTCCCAGAGCAGCAGGTACAGATCGCTCTCGAAACAATGGCTGGAAAAGGTTCCGAATGTGGGAAAAACTTTGAAGAACTTGCCATGATTATGGATGGGGTTCATTTAAGTGATAAGCTCTCCGTATGCTTTGATACATGCCATACTCATGATGCCGGCTACAATATTGTCGAGGATTTTGATGGGGTGCTGGAGCAATTTGATAAAATAATCGGCATTGACCGGTTAAAAGTGCTTCACATTAATGACAGCAAAAATGAGCGGGGAATGAAAAAAGACCGCCACGAAAATATTGGTTTTGGGCGAATTGGCTTTCAGGCTCTTAATTATATTGTCCATCACCCCCAGCTTATGGAAGTACCTAAAATCTTGGAAACTCCTTTTGTTGGTGAAGATAAAAAGAATAAAAAATCGCCATACAAGTTTGAAATAGAAATGTTAAAAAACCGGGAATTTAATGATAATCTTTTAGATATAGTTCTAAGTCAGTAAGAAACTGCAGGCTGTAAAGAGAGCCTGCAGTTTTTTAAAAAAAACGAATAAGTATAAAAATTTGAGTATGATAATTGTCCTGGTGTCCAGCTGCGGCCTGACACCTTTGGTCATAAGCCAATCGTCATCAAAAGGCAAGAATAGCCTTTTGATGACGCTTTTTCTTATGCCTTTCAGGTGTCTGCTTTTCTATGAAAGAAGTGTTTACAATAAAACGCGTTGATCATGGTCCCTATAGGAGTTGTGTGTGAAAAG